>CAZQBU010000011.1:0-79344 GCA_964592175.1 uncultured Lentimicrobiaceae bacterium | reverse complement strand
AATCTTCATCGTGAATTGGGAGTGCAAAAGTAATACTTATTTTTGAATGAGCAAGTCTTTTGCTAAATAAAATTGAATTATTTTTAAACTATTTTACAATTGACTGATTATCAATCCTTTATTTTTGAAGAAAAAATGAATTTATTAATCATGATCAGCCTCAATTCTTTCAGTGCATGGAGGAAACACAAAAATAGCTGGTGCATATCAAGTTAGAGCCAGCCAATATATTTGTGTTTTCAGCCCCCTTACAGGCAGCTTTAACGCTAGTTTAAAGAAATTCTCTTCTAAAAATATGGAAATCAAATACTCTTGACACTCTTTAAAAAAAACCTTACATTTGGAGTCCCAAAAGGGATTCGTCTAATTGATAGTCAAAACATTAAATAAGTTCTTTTTACAGCAAATATTCTTAAGCATACTGGAAGTGATTCCTTAAAGATATTATAACAGCTTATTCAAAATAATTATGTGATCTTACACAAAATACCAAAACCAATGAAAAACATTTATATCATTTTAATTGCATTGCTTTTTGGAAGCGGCGTAATGGCACAGACCGCTCAGCCTTGCTCAAGCTGCTTGCCTGATGGCATTGAATTCACCAGCCAAGCACAGATTGATAATTTCCAAACTAATTACCCGGATTGTACGGAGATTGAGGGAGATGTCACAATCAAAGGGAATTTTGATATTACAAACCTGAATGGATTGAGTGTATTGACTACCATCAAAGGATATCTTGAAATTAAACACAATGATGCCCTGACTAGCCTGACGGGATTAGATAATCTGACTTCCATAGGGGGCGGTCTTTATTTTGATGGGAACCATGCCCTGACCAGTTTAACGGGATTAGAGTATCTTACTTCCGTCGGGGGTAGTCTTTATTATCATTACAACCTTCCCCTGACCAAGCTAACGGGACTGGATAATCTGACATCCATTGGGGGTAATTTAGATATTGGTGGTAACTATTATCTGACCAGCCTGACGGGATTAGAGAATCTTACTTCCATCGGGGGTAGTCTTTTTATTGAATTGAACTATAATCTGCCCAACCTGATTGGATTGGAGAAACTGAATTCTATCGGAGGTGATTTAAAAATGTGGGGTAATGATGCGCTGACCAGCCTGACGGGAGTAGAGAATCTGAATTCCATTGGGGGCAATTTAGATATAGGTAGTTACTCTGCCCTGACCAGCATGACAGGGTTGGATAATTTAACTTCCATTGGGGGTAGTCTTGTTATTTACCAGGAACATCATCTGCAAAGCCTGACAGGATTAGAAAATCTAACTTCCATCGGGGATCGGCTTTCTATTAGCACTAATGATGCGCTGACCAGCTTGACAGGGCTTAATAATCTGACTTCCATCGGGGGGTATTTTCTTGTTTTGCAGAACTCTGCTCTGACCAGCCTGACGGGGCTGGAGAATCTGACGTCCGTTGGGGGTAATTTCGATATTGGTAGCAACTATTATCTGACCAGCCTGACGGGATTGGATAATCTAACTTCCATCGGAGGTTGGTTTACGGTTACACACAATAATGCGCTTACCAGTCTGACGGGGTTGGAAGCACTTACTTCCGTCGGTGAATTTCTTGCTATTTCTGATAACGGCGCTTTGACCAGCCTGACAGGACTGAGTAATTTGACTTCAATCGATGGAAATATTTATATTAGGTTAAACAATGCCCTGACCAGCCTGAAGGGGTTGGAGAATATCAATGCAAGCACAATCACCGCATTACAGATATATGAGAATTCTTCTTTATCAGACTGTGTAGCCCGGAGCATTTGCGATTACCTTGCAGCGCCAAATGGTACTATAAAAATCCATGACAATGCAACAGATTGCAACAGCCAAGAAGAAGTGGAAGACGCCTGTATTTTATCTGTCGGTGAATTAAATATCCAATCTTCACTTAGTTTCTTTCCCAATCCTGCTGCCAACACAATTACTATTGAATATCCCAGCCCACAAAATAACACTTATCTGACCATATTTAATCTAAACGGGCAGCAGCTCATACATCGAGCTGTCACTGAACAGCAAATGGTCGTGGATATTTCGGGATTATCTTCCGGGGCATATTTTGTGAAGCTGATTTCGGAAGAAGGGGTGATTACAGGAAAGTTTCTGAAAAAGTAGAAGAATACAAATTGCTTGTGTAAAATAGCCTAAACTGTTTTGCCACTCCATTTCGGTAGTTAAATATCAAGGATAATTGAGCAATATTTTTTTCCAATCGGTAAAATCTGCGTTTTTTCTCGGACAACAATGATAAACTACCGGTAGAGCATCATTTATTCTTAATTGCGCGCTTAATAATGAATTCAGGAGAATTAATAAAAATCCATGGCCTTAGATGGCAATAGCCATTGTATAAGACATTGTCTTCATTATCAAGTATTAGTAGGACAGGCACACCATCTCCCCCTAGATTATCATAAACTTTTCTACTATCATGGGCCATAGCCCATGTAAATTCAAATTCTTGCTTTATTAATTTATTGTAATAAAGAGTATCTATCTCTTTAAGGCACAGAAAGATTCCATAGAAACCGATTTCATCATTGGCGGAATACTTTTTAGCCAAGTTAGAAAAATAAGGATATTCCTTTCTGCAATTCACACAATACGCTGATGTAAAAAGGAAAACACTTATTTTGTTTGAAGAAGATTCTACCAGTTGATTATCAGTTGATGTAGTAAACTGAAAATGATTCTTCAGCATTCGCCGATTATTTTGGGAATACAACCAATTCGAGTAATTTTCTTGTGATATCCATATCAACGGAAGCAATATAATAGCAATAAAAAGCAGTACCATCCTTTTTGTAGTTGCAATAATCATCTTATTGGTAAAGAAAAGAAATATTACAAAAAGTAACGACAACACAAATATTGGCAAAATGAGTAAAAACCCTTGTATTGATTCATTCAAAATCGCATCTAATAAATGTATTAGAAGGTAAGGGCCAAAAAGTAATGCTAAAGAAATGTAAAAATTTTTGCTTTGTGCTTTAATTGTAAGGAAGCCTGCAATTATATATGTAAGTAAAGCCATTACAGCATAAGTTCCTTCGCCCAACTTTCTATATAATGGAATGATCAACAACATAACAAAACTACCCAGCAGCGCTTTTTTATAAACCGGCTTGATCTTTAATAAGTCATATAAATACCTCAACAAAGCGCCTAAAACAACAACAGCAGTCCACAATAATACAGGTTTGATGGTAAGTGCAACTTTGAATCGAAAACTTGAAATAAACAATGCGATAGAAGGAACCAATAACAAAAGAAGATACAAATAATTTTTATCATTTTTCTTAAAATGATTTAAAGGAAAGTAACTAAGAAATCCGAAAACCAGACATGCTCTAAGAACGAGGTTAAAGTCGCCATATAAGAAAACACCGATTAACACTATTGAGTAGGCAATAATATATTTCATAGATAAATATTTGCTTTTTTATTAGTAAAATAATGGTGGTTAAAGTTAATTCTTAATCTGCTATTTCAGGACATACCCCTTTGCATTTAGATTGGCTTAACAATCCACAGTCATATATTTGATTACAACCGCCAGCTGGTGAAGGGCAATAATCGTTTGCGATGTTAATGATTAAAAAATAACGCTCTGATATTTAACAAGTAATGTGACTAATTGCTCGCGTGTAACTTCAGCGAACTTATTTTTATATGTTTTGACCCATTCATTTACCTCAGGATCGCAACTATAGTTCTCTTCTTTTTTGCAAGAAGCAAAGAGTACACTTAATGCTACAATTCCAAATAAGATTACATTTTTTTTGTTTTTTGATTTAATGATACAAATGTATAAATATTTTTAAATTTAGAAGTATTTATACATTATAACGTGCACAGCAAAAAAAATCCGGCTTATTCAGCCGGATTTTTTATCAAGTTTTCACGCAATCTATTTTGCATATCTAAAATCCTTGCCCAGATATTTGGCACCGGATCCAAGTATTTCTTCAATTCGCAGCAACTGATTGTATTTTGCAATTCTATCGGTACGACTTGCCGATCCTGTTTTTATAAGACCGGTATTTAAAGCAACAGCGAGGTCAGCGATTGTGGTATCTTCAGTTTCTCCAGATCTGTGGCTCATCACAGCGGTATAATGGTGTTTGTATGCCAATTGAACCGCTTCAATTGTTTCGGTTAAAGTACCAATTTGATTGACTTTTACCAAAATAGAGTTGGCAACTTGCTTCTGAATTCCTTCGGCTAAACGTTTTGTATTGGTAACGAAAAGGTCATCTCCAACTAATTGTACTTTATCGCCCATTGTTTCAGTCATCAGTTTCCAGCCTGCCCAATCATCTTCTGCCATACCATCTTCGATGGATATAATGGGATATTTTTTCACCCAGTTATTCCAATAATCTACCATTTCTGAAGGCGTTAATTTTTCTCCACTTGATTTATGGAGATGGTATACATTTTCTTCAGGCAAATAATATTCGGTAGAGGCGGGGTCTAAGGAAAGGAAGATGTCAATTCCGGGCTTATAGCCTGCTTTTTCGATTGCTTGCAGTATAACTTGTACAGCTTCTTCATTTGATTTCAAGTTTGGTGCAAAACCACCTTCATCTCCCACATTAGTGGAATAACCGGCTTTTTTCAGCACCAAGCTTAGGTTATGGAATACTTCTGCTCCCATGCGGATAGCTTGTGTAAATGATTCTGCTCCAACGGGCATAATCATAAATTCCTGGAAATCAATGCTGTTATCGGCATGTGAACCTCCGTTGATGATATTCATCATGGGTATTGGCAAGGTGTTTGCTCCTACCCCACCGATATAACGGAATAAGGGCTGATTTGTTTCTACAGCAGCGGCATGTGCTACTGCAAGCGAAACGCCAAGAATAGCATTTGCACCAAGTTTTGCTTTATTTGGTGTGCCATCCAGTTCAATTAAGCGTGCATCAATTTCGGCCTGATCGGTAATAAAATAGCCGTGCATTTCATCTGCAATAATATCATTTACATTATTAACGGCTTGCATCACGCTTTTACCAAGGTATTGACTTTTATCGCCATCGCGTAATTCTACTGCTTCGTGAGCTCCGGTTGAAGCGCCTGAAGGAACAGCAGCGCGTCCCAACACACCGTTTTCGGTTATTACATCTACTTCAACTGTCGGATTGCCCCTTGAATCTAATATCTGACGGGCATGAATGTTTACAATATGACTCATTGTTTTCAATTAAAAATGTTTGTACAAAGATACGATTTAATGATAATAAAAAAAGGATACGACCTTTATCAGGGGTATCCTTTATATTTATTTTTTCAAAAAACAGGATTTACTGTTTCGTATTATTCTGTTTCTTTAGGTTCTTCGCCAGCTTGTGGTTCAACTTCTGTTTCAGCAGTTTGTTCCACCTTTGCTTCAGCTTTTACCTCTTCAGTTGCTTCCGCTTTTACTTCTTCAACTGTTTCTTTCTCGGCTACAGTTTCCTCAGTTTTTTCTGCTGCTCTTCTAGCACCGCCACGACGAGTGGTCTTGGCTTTTCTGGTTGCTTTTTCGCTAAGCAGATTTTCGTTGAAATCAACTAATTCGATCATTGCCATTTCAGCATTATCACCAAGGCGTGTACCTAGTTTAATGATACGAGTGTATCCGCCCGGGCGGTCTGCAACTTTTGGTGCAACCTCTCTAAAAAGCTCTGCTACGGCATATTTATCTTGTACCAAACTAAATACCACACGACGTGAATGCGTGGTATCATTTTTTGATTTGGTGATAATAGGTTCAATATAAGGCCGTAATGCTTTCGCTTTTGCCAACGTCGTATTAATTCTTTTATGCTTTATCAGTGAAGCAGACATATTAGCAAGCATTGCTTTACGATGGCTGCTTGTTCGACTGAGATGATTGAATTTTTTATTGTGTCTCATTACTCTATTATTCCTTTTCTAATTTGTACTTGCTAATATTCATTCCAAATTCTAAGCCTTTTCCTTTTACCATTTCTTCCAATTCGGCAAGGGATTTCTTTCCAAAGTTTCTAAATTTCAATAAATCGTTTTTATTGTAAGTAACTAAGTCGCCAAGTGTTTCCACGTCGGCAGCTTTCAAACAATTCAGTGCGCGAACTGAAAGGTCAAGGTCAACGAGCTTGGTTTTAAGTACTTGTCTAACATGCAAGGTGTTTTCATCAAATTCTTCCGCAACTGATTTTTCATCTGTATCCACGGTAATCTTTTCATCAGAAAACAGCATAAAGTGCATAATGAGAATTTTTGCAGCCTCTTTCAATGCATCTTTTGGATGAATGGATCCGTCGGTAACTAACTCGATAATCAGTTTCTCGTAGTCGGTTTTTTGTTCAACCCTAAAGTCTTCAATATAATATTTGACGTTTTTTATTGGGGTATGAATGGAGTCAATTGCTATAGTACCGAGCGGAGCATTAAGTACTTTATTTTCATCAGCCGGGACATATCCACGTCCTTTATTGATTGTAATTTCCATACTTAATTTTACGGAGGACTCCATATTACAAATAATCTGATCGGTATTCAGCACTTGAAATACGGACAGGAATTTATTCATATCTCCTGCTTTAAACTGCTCTTGATCACCGATAATGATGGTTACCTTTTCGGATTCTTCAGAAGCAATTTGCTGTTTAAATCGCACTTTTTTTAGGTTCAGAACAATATCTGCCACATCTTCCACAACGCCTTCAATGGTAGAGAACTCGTGTAATACACCTTCTATTTTTATTGAAGTAATTGCAAAGCCTTCGAGTGAGGAAAGCAGTATTCTTCGTAACGCATTGCCTATTGTCATGCCGAAACCTGGTTCCAATGGGCGAAATTCGAAAACGCCTTTCTGGTTATCCGATTCCACCATGAATACCTTATCAGGTTTTTGAAACGCTAAAATTGCCATAATTGAAATTTAGAATTTTTTTGAAATGCTACCAGGTTATGATTCATTAAATTTTACTTGGAGTACAATTCAACGATCAACTGTTCTTTAATTGTTTCCGGAATATCCTCACGTGCAGGATAATTCAAGAATTTGCCGGTCATTTTTTCGCCGTCCCATTCTAGCCATGAGTAAGGTACTGTTCTTCCTTCGATGGAATTAGCAATAACCTCCAAGCTTTTTGAGCGTTCGCGAACACCGACGATATCTCCTGCTTTAAGCAGGTAGGAAGGAATATTCACCACATTACCATTTACACTAATGTGTCTATGGCTTACAAGCTGACGTGCAGCATTCCGTGTGGGAGCAATTCCAAGACGATATACGGTATTATCCAAGCGTGATTCAATAAGTTGCAACAAGTTTTCACCTGTAATCCCTTTTTGTTTCACTGCTTTATCAAATAGGATTCGGAACTGACGTTCCAAAATACCGTAAGTATATTTGGCTTTTTGCTTTTCTTGAAGCTGTAAGCCATACTCTGATAATTTTTTTCTTCTTCTAGAACTTCCATGCTGTCCCGGGGGGTAGTTTTTCTTTTCAAAGTAACGGTCGGGACCGTAGATGGGTTCTCCAAATTTGCGTGCTATTTTTGATTTAGGACCTATATATCTAGCCATTTTCGTAATCTTTTAAATTAATCAATCGTTTCTATTACACTCTTCTACGTTTTGGGGGGCGGCAACCATTATGTGGCAATGGTGTCACGTCATTAATTTCCGTCACTTCGATCCCCGAAGAATGGATTGAACGAATAGCAGATTCACGACCTGCTCCGGGTCCTTTTACATAAACCTTCACTTTTCTCAATCCTAGGTCATAAGCTGTTTTCGAACACTCTTCAGCTGCCATTTGTGCGGCGTATGGGGTGTTTTTCTTTGAGCCTCTGAAACCCATTTTTCCAGCTGAGGCCCAGGAAATTACCTGCCCGCTGCTGTTCGTTAAAGAAATTATGATATTGTTAAAGGATGCCTTGATAAATGCTTTACCGTAGGCGTCAACCTTAACAACACGTTTCTTAACTGTTCTGGTACTTTTTGCCATAATAGATGTAAATTATTACTCAATTTATATGATCCGACAACTAGCTTATTTAGTTGCCTTCTTTTTATTTGCAACGGTCTTTTTACGACCTTTTCTTGTTCGAGCGTTGTTTTTAGTGCTTTGTCCTCTAAGTGGTAGTCCAACACGATGACGAACACCACGATAGCAACCAATATCCATTAATCGCTTGATATTCATCTGTACCTCACTACGCAACTCCCCTTCTACCTTAAACTGATCGGCAATTACCGTACGAATATTATTTTGCTCGTCGTCTGTCCAGTCTTGAACTTTTTTGTCTTTGTCAACACCGGCTTGAGCCAATATATTCTGAGCAGAGCTCCGGCCTATACCGAAGATATAAGTAAGGGAAATTTCACCTCTTTTATTATTAGGGATATCAACCCCAGCAATTCTAGCCATAGTGTAATTATTAATAATTTATGAAGCTTATCCTTGTCTTTGTTTAAATCTTGGATTTTTCTTATTTATAACGTATAATCTGCCTTTACGACGTACAATTTTGCAGTCGGCTGATCTTTTCTTAACTGATGCTCTAACTTTCATGACTTTTCTTTTCGTTTACAGCGTTTACTGTAGTTTATTATTTTAATCTTTTTACGATTTATATCTGAATGTTATACGGCCTTTAGTTAAATCATAAGGAGATAGTTCGAGTTTCACTCGGTCTCCGGGCAGTATTTTTATATAGTGCATACGCATTTTACCCGAAATATGGGCAATTAATGTATGCCCGTTTTCCAATTCCACTCTAAACATTGCATTTCCCAATGATTCAATTACTGTTCCGTCTTGTTCTATCGACAATTGTTTTGCCATAAACTATCCATTCCTTTTCTTTAATACTGCTTCAATTAATTCGAAGCTTGATAATATATCTGCTTTATCTTTTCCAACAGCTACCGTATGCTCAAAATGAGCTGACGGGAGCTTATCTACCGTTCTAATGGTCCATCCGTCGTCATCCTGCGAAACATGACGCATACCAAGGTTTACCATAGGTTCTATTGCAATAACCATGCCGACAACTAATTTCGGTCCGGTTCCTTTACGTCCGTAATTTGGCACTTCCGGTTTTTCATGCAATTGTCGTCCAACACCGTGTCCAACAAGTTCGCGAACAATACCGTATCCAAATGGCTCGATAAAGCTTTGAATTGCATTTCCTATATCTCCTACCCGCTTCCCTTCCACCGCATTTTCTATTCCAACATAAAGCGATTGTTTGGTACGCTCAAGCAGCAGTTTAATTTCTTGCGAAACTTCGCCAACTGTAAAGGTGTATGCCGAATCGCCATAAAAGCCATTCTTTAATACGCCGCAGTCGACGGAAACCACATCTCCATCTTTTAAAACATTGTTTGCCGGTATGCCGTGTACGACTTCATCGTTTAGCGATATGCAAAGGCTTCCCGGAAATCCGCCGTATCCTTTAAATCCGGGTACGGCATTATGATCTCTGATAAAAGTCTCAGCAATCTTATCCAGCTCCAAGGTGGTAATACCAGGCTTAATATGTCGTGCCACCTCGGCCAATGTTTTGCCAACAAGCAAAGAACTTTCTCGTTGAAGTTCGATTTCTTCCTCAGTCTTACGGTAGATCATTCTGAAGCCAAATCAAACATTAACCCATATTCATGGCCGAACCACGTCCTTTGATTCTGCCTGACTTTGTAAGTCCGTCGTAATGACGCATGAGCAAATAACTTTCAATTTGCTGCAATGTATCCAATACCACACCAACCAAAATCAATAATGAGGTACCTCCGTAGAAGTGTGCAAACGCATTGCTTACACCTAGTCGGCTAACAATTGCGGGTAATATTGCAACGATACCTAAAAATATTGATCCGGGCAATGTTATACGTGATAATATCGTATCCAGATATTCGGCTGTTCTCTTTCCTGGCTTTACACCGGGGATAAAACCGCCATTCTTTTTCATGTCATCAGCCATCTGGCTTGGATTAATAGTGATTGCGGTGTAGAAGTATGTAAACAACACAATCAATATAAAGAATACCAGATTATACCAAAATCCATTGATATTATTGAAGGCAGCTGCAAATCCCGAAAGTGATTCGGAAGAAGCATATCCTACAATTGTTGCAGGCAAGAACATTATTGCTTGCGCAAAAATGATCGGCATTACACCTGCTGCATTCACTTTCAACGGAATATACTGACGTACTCCACCGTACTGTTTATTACCAACAATCCGTTTTGCATATTGTACCGGCACTCTTCTTGTTCCTTGTACAAGCAGAATTGTCAATAAAATAATCATGACCAGTGCTGCAATTTCGATAAGGAAGAATACCAATCCACCACCTTGCTGCTCCATACGTGAGAAGAACTCGGCGAATAAGGCAAATGGCAGACGGGCTATAATTCCAATCATAATGATGAGTGAAATACCGTTTCCGATTCCCTTATCAGTAATTCGTTCACCAAGCCACATCACGAAGAGGGTACCGGCAATAAGGATAATTGTATTTGATACCCAGAAGAATACAGATGGTGAGGATATTGACGGGTCAAAGGGTGTAATCCCTTCATTCGGCAGCTGTCCTATAATATTACCCAAATAAGCCGGAGCTTGTAAAGCTACGATAGCTACGGTTAAGTAGCGTGTTATTTGGTTAATCTTACGACGACCGCTTTCACCTTCTCGTTGCAGGCGCTGGAAATACGGAATTGCCATTCCAAGCAGCTGAATAACGATCGATGCGGAGATGTATGGCATAATTCCTAAGGCGAAGATGGAGGCATTCGAGAATGCACCGCCAGAGAACATGTCTAACAATCCGAGCAATCCGCCGCTTGCTTGTTGGTGCAGATTAGCCAAGCTATTCGGGTCCACACCGGGTAATACTACGTATGATCCAAGTCTGTAAATCAGGACAATGGCAATCGTATACAAGATTCGTTGCCTTAACTCCTGAATTTTATTGATATTACGTAAAGTTTCAAATAATTTTTTCATCCGGTTATAGTTTTACAGCATTACCACCTGCTGCTTCAATTGCTTTAATAGCCGAAGCAGAAAAACCATGGGCATGTACTTCAAGCTTTGCTTTCAGTTCACCTTTTGCCAATACTTTGTATAGGTCATTTTTGCCAACTACCCCAAAATTATAAAGCATTTCCTGATTTAATGTATCGACATTATGTTCATCAACCAGTCGTTGCAAAGTTGACAGGTTTATTGCTTTATATTCTTTTCTATTAATATTTTTAAAGCCGAACTTAGGCAATCTTCTTGCCAAAGGCATTTGACCTCCTTCAAAGCCTCTTTTCTTTGATGTACCTGAGCGTTGGCCTGCGCCTTTATGACCGCGTGTGGAAGTTCCACCACGTCCGGATCCTTCTCCACGTCCTATACGTTTTCTCGTTTTTACTGAGCCTTTAGCCGGTTTTAGATTCGTTAAATCCATTGTTATTATAATTTCCTGATTTATAAAACTTTCTATAACTCTTCAACCCGAAGCAAATGTTTTACTGACTGAATCATTCCTTCCACTGCGGGAGACAATTCCACTTCAAGTGTTTGATTTAGTCTTTTAAACCCTAAAGCTTCTAATGTGGCTTTTTGGCGTTTTGGTCTGCCAATCCCACTTTTTATCTGTGTTATTTTTACTTTCTTCATTTTCTTTCAAGCTTTATCCGTTAAAAACCGTATCTAAATCTACACCTCTAATTTCTGCAACGGTATACGCATCACGTAATTTTGTTAACGCGTCAAAAGTTGCTTTCACAACAGAGTGTGGGTTTGAGGAGCCTTTTGATTTTGCAAGTACGTCTTTAATCCCTACACTTTCTAATACGGCACGCATGGAACCTCCTGCAATAACTCCCGTACCTTCACTTGCGGGTTTAAGAAACACTACAGCTCCACTATATTTACCGTACTGTTCGTGAGGAATCGTACCTTTAAGCACAGGTACTTTAATAAGATTTTTCTTTGCATCATCAATTCCTTTTGAAATAGCGGATGTTACTTCTTTTGCTTTACCAAGTCCATAACCTACCACTCCGTTTTCGTTACCAACTACAACGATAGCGGAGAAACTAAAGGTACGTCCACCTTTTGTAACTTTTGTAACACGCTTGATGCTTACCAATCGATCTTTAAACTCGATTTCGCTGGATTTTACTCTTTTTACGTTTACTTCTGACATAATTCTCTAAAATTTTAATCCACCTTCACGTGTAGCATCAGCAAGTGATTTAACTCTACCGTGATACAAATAACCATTTCTGTCGAACACGACCGTTTCAATTCCGGCAGCCAAGGCTTTTTCGGCGACTAGTTGGCCAACCAATTTGGCCTGTTCTATTTTAGTACCACTTTTATCAGCCAGGCTTTTATCCATTGATGAGGCGGAAACCAATGTGGTACCGGTTGTATCATCAATCAATTGAGCATAGATTTGCTTATTACTTCTAAAGACAGTCAGTCTGGGCCTTTCGGCTGTTCCGTTAACAATTTTTCGGATTCTTTTTTTAATACTGAGTCTTCTTTGTACTTTTTTATTCTTTTTGGCCATTTCTATTTATTTTGCGCCTAATAATCAAACTTATTATTTAATGATTAGCTACCTTTAGCAGCAGTTTTTCCGGCTTTTGTACGTAATACTTCGCCTTGGAATTTAACTCCCTTACCTTTATAGGGTTCGGGTTTACGCAGTGACCGAATTTTAGCAGCTACTTGTCCTAACAATTGCTTGTCGATGGACGTCATTTTAATAAGAGGATTCTTTCCTCTTTCGGTAACTGTTTCAACTTTAATTTCTTCAGGCAGTTCGAAAAATATACTATGTGAAAAACCGAGTGCAAGTTCTAACAATTGACCTTTTGCTTCGGCTTTATATCCCACTCCAACTAATTCTTGCACCACGGTAAATCCTTCACTTACGCCTACCACCATATTATTAAGTAGTGAGCGGTATAATCCGTGTTTAGCTTTATGCGGAATGGCTTCAGATATTCTGTCGAGCGTTATCTCCGAACCTTCTTGTTTTATTGTTACTGAATCATCAAATTGTTGTTGTAATTCTCCCAGTTTACCTTTCACAGTAACAACATTGCCTTCAGCCACTGAAACTTCAACACCGGCCGGGACTGTAATGGGGAGTTTTCCTATTCTTGACATTGCTTAATCTCCTTTTTTAACTGATATAACACAACACTTCGCCACCCACATTCATCCGTCTGGCTTCTTTGTCGGTCATAAGGCCATCTGAGGTTGATATGATAGCTATGCCGAGGCCGTTAAGCACACGTGGCAGTTCTCTTGCATTCACGTATTTTCTTAATCCGGGCTTAGAAACACGTTCCAAAGTTCGTATTGCCGGAACTTTTGTTACGGGATGATATTTCAGAGCTATTTTAATAACTCCTTGCACCTCGTTATCTTCAAATTTGTAGTTTAAGATATAGCCTTTTTCAAACAGGATTCTTGTCATTTCCTTTTTTAGGTTTGAAGCAGGTATTTCAACTACTCTATGTTTTGCCATGACACCATTTCTTATGCGTGTCAAAAAATCTGCAATAGGATCCGTATTCATTCTTAATACACGATTTAAAGTTACCAACTAGCTTTTTTAACACCCGGTATCAGTCCTTTTAGAGCCATTTCTCTAAAGTTAATACGTGAAATACCAAACTGTCTCATATATCCTTTTGGGCGTCCTGTAAGCTGACATCTATTGTGCAAACGCACCGGAGAAGCATTTTTGGGGATACGTTGTAAGCCTTCATAATCACCGGCTGCTTTCAGTGCTGCACGTTTGGCTGCATATTTTTCAACCATTTTTTGTCTTTTACGCTCACGCGCTTTTATTGACTCTTTTGCCATGCTTTATTCCTTTTTTTGATTTTTGAACGGAAGGCCAAACTCTTTAAGTAATGCCAATGCTTCTGCATCTGTATTTGCCGTAGTGACAAATGTGATATCCATCCCGTTGATTTTATTCACTTTATCGATATCGATTTCAGGGAATATAATCTGCTCGCTAACACCGAAGCTATAATTTCCTCTGCCATCGAATCCTTTATCGTTAATTCCTCTAAAGTCACGAACACGCGGGAGTGCCACTGCCACTAATCTTTCAAGGAATTCGTACATTATGTTTCCTCTTAAGGTTACGCGTACCCCGATGGGGTTTCCACGACGTAGCTTAAAGTTAGAAACGTCACGTTTCGAAATCGTCGGTACAGCTCTTTGACCAGTAATGGCGGTCATTTCTTCAATACCGAACTCGATGAGTTTTTTATCTACTAGCGCCGCTCCAATACCTTGGTTAAGAGATATTTTTACTAAGCGTGGAACCTGCATCACAGTGTGATAATTAAACTGTTTTGTAAGAGCAGGCACGATTTCGTTCTTATACTGAACTTTTAATTTGGGCTGATAACTCATTACTTAATAACCTCCCCTGATTTTTTTGAATAACGTACCGGTTGACCGGTTTTTTCGTCTCTTTTTCTTCCTATTCTTGTTGGTTTACCTTTTCCATCAACTATCATGAGGTTAGAAACATGAATAGGTGCTTCTTTTTTTACTATTCCACCTTTTGGGTTTTCAGTATTCGGCCTCGTATGTTTTGACACAAGGTTTACTCCTTCAACGATAGCAGTTTGTTTTGCCACGTTTACCAAGAGCACTTTCCCTTGTTCGCCTTTATGATCGCCGGCTGTAACCACAACGGTATCTCCTTTTTTGATATGTAATTTCACCATGGTCATCTTCGTTTAATGTTTACAATACTTCCGGAGCGAGTGATACAATTTTCATAAACTGTTTTTCACGCAGTTCTCTAGCAACGGGCCCAAAAATACGGGTTCCCATCATTTCACCGGCTGTATTAAGCAATACGACTGCATTATCGTCAAAGCGAATATAGGAGCCGTCTGTTCGACGTGTTTCTTTTTTTGTACGTACAACAACTGCTTTTACCACGGTACCTTTTTTTATGGTTCCTCCGGGGATTGCACTTTTCACGCTCACGACAATTTTATCGCCTATGCGTGCATAACGTTTTCCTGTACCGCCGAGCACGCGGATGCACAACACTTCTTTGGCGCCGCTATTATCGGCTACACCACATCTTGATTCTTGCTGTATCATTTTACTTAGCCCTTTCGATTATTTCAACTAATCTCCAACATTTATTCTTGCTCAATGGGCGTGTTTCGACTATGCGAACAGTATCGCCAATATTGCATTCGTTATTTTCGTCGTGAGCCATAAATCGGCTTGATTTTTTGACAAATTTACCATAGATGGGATGCTTCACGCGTCGTTGAATCTCAACCGTAATGGATTTGTCCATTTTGTTGCTTGTTACAATACCGGTTCTTTCTTTGCGTAATCTTCTTGTTTCCATCAGTTATTAATATTAGTATGTTCAACTGTTTCCATCTGCCGTTTTTTGAGTTCGGTCAGGATTCTGGCTATTGTACGTCTGTACGCCTTGATCTTATTTGGATTTTCAAGGGGTGAAACGGCATGATTCATTTTCATCTTCAACAACTGCATGCGCTGTTGTTCAAGCTGTTCGTACAAATCAGCCGTACTAAGCTCTCTAATTACTTCCTGTTTCATGACTCTACTATTTATCTTCTACGTAGTCTCTTCTGACAACGAATTTTGTTAATACGGGTAATTTCTGTGCGGCCAGTCGTAAGGCTTCACGTGCAACTTCCAAAGGTACTCCTTCAGCTTCAAAAATAATTCGGCCCGGTGTAACGGGAGCAACGAAATATTCAGGTGATCCTTTTCCTTTACCCATACGTACTTCCAAAGGCTTTTTGGTAATAGGTTTATCGGGGAAAACTCTAATCCATATTTGACCTTCACGTTTCATATAACGGGTAACTGCCTGACGGGCTGCTTCTATTTGACGTCCTGTAATCCAGGCATCTTCTAAAGCTTTAATTCCAAAAGTACCAAAGGCTAATTGGTTTCCACGCATGGACATACCTTTCATCCTTCCTTTCTGGTGTCTTCTGAACTTGGTCTTTCTTGGCTGTAACATTGTTACTTGATCTTATTATTTGACTTAATTTATTTATTCCTATCTCTGCGGCGTGATGAACCGTGTTTTCCGGGACCACCTTGCTTTTTGGGACCACCTCCAACAGTACTGGGTACTAATTCGGGTTTACCATAAATTTCGCCTTTACAAATCCATACTTTAATTCCAATACGACCGTAAGTGGTATGAGCTTCTACGAGCGCATAATCAATATCGGCACGTAAAGTATGCAAAGGAATTCTTCCTTCTTTATATGTTTCGCGACGAGCCATTTCTGCTCCGCCAACACGTCCGGAAATCATCACTTTAATACCTTCTGCACCCACACGCATACTTGATGCGATGGCTGTTTTAATAGCTCTACGGAATGAAATACGTCCTTCAATTTGTTTTGCAATCGTGGAAGCCACAATGTATGCGTCTAATTCAGGGCGTTTAATTTCACTGATATTAATTTGTACTTCTTTTCCGGTAAGCTTTTTTAATTCTTCTTTTAACTTATCGACTTCTTGTCCGGCTTTACCAATAATCATTCCTGGTCGAGCGGTTGAAATAGTTACGGTAACTAATTTCAAGGAGCGCTCAATATTTATTTTTGAGATTCCGGCTTTGCTTAAACGTGCGTTGAGATACTTTCTAATCTTGTCATCTTCAACAAGTTTATCGGCAAACTTACGGCCACCATACCAGTTGGAATCCCATCCTTTGATGATTCCTAACCTAAGTCCTATCGGATTCGTTTTTTGTCCCATTCAATTATACTTATATGAATTTGATCTTTCTTTTTTATTGTTCAGCAGTTATTCTGGTATCCAATACCATGGTAACGTGATTTGAGCGTTTGCGAATTCGGTGTGCTCTTCCTTGAGGAGCAGGCTGTATTCTCTTCAGCATGCTGCCACCATCCACAAATACTTCTTTAACATAAAGATTATTAAAATCTACTGTTTGACCTTCATTTTTAGCTTCCCAGTTAGCAATTGCTGAGCGCAACAAGCTATACATACGTTTCGAGGCTTCTTTTGGAGAATGCTGTAAAGCAAAAAGTGCTGTTTCAACATTTTCACCTCTAATCATATCAGCAACAAGGCGCATTTTCCGAGGCGATGTAGGCACATTACGCAAGGAAGCCAAATATTGTGTCTTACGTGCTTCTTTACGCTGTTCTGATTTTATTCGTTTTCTTGCTCCCATTTTCTAGCTTTCTTTATTTTCTACCTTTATCTTTTCTATTACCGGCATGTCCGCGGAAGATACGTGTTGGCGCAAATTCTCCTAATTTATGTCCAACCATATTTTCTGTAATATATACCGGGATGAATTTATTTCCGTTGTGCACGGCAATGGTCTGTCCAACAAAATCGGGTGATATTATCGAAGCCCTTGACCAGGTTTTGATAACCGTTTTTTTATTGGATTCAACATTTTTCATTACTTTTCTTTCGAGTTTGTAATGTATATATGGACCTTTTTTTAGCGAACGACTCATAATAATGCTTATTTCTGCCTAGTTAACCTATTATTTTCTTCTATCAATGATATATTTCGAGGAAGCTTTCTTCTTATTTCTCGTTTTATATCCTTTTGCGGGCAATCCTGTTCTTGACCGTGGTTGTCCACCGGAGGCTTTACCTTCACCACCACCCATTGGGTGATCTACGGGGTTCATGGCAACACCACGTGTACGTGGACGTTTCCCTAACCATCTTGAGCGACCAGCTTTTCCGGATCTTTCGAGGTTATGCTCGGTATTTGATACCATACCTACTGTAGCTTTACAAGCTTGTAATATCATTCGAGTTTCACCGGAGGGCATTTTCAGAATGGCATACTTACCATCGCGCGACATCAATTGTGCATAGGAGCCAGCGCTACGTGCCATTTTTCCACCTTGACCGGGGTTCAATTCGATATTATGAATTACAGTACCGAATGGGATTTCGCTTAAGAAAAGTGTATTCCCTACTGCGGGAGCTGCTCCTTTTCCTGAAACAATTTCCTGACCAACCTTAAGGCCATGGGGTGCATCAATATAACGTTTTTCACCATCGGCATAGAACAGCAGCGCAATACGTGCTGAGCGGTTTGGATCATATTCTATTGATTTTACTATTGCG
Organism: uncultured Lentimicrobiaceae bacterium; assembly: GCA_964592175.1. Taxonomy (GTDB): domain Bacteria; phylum Bacteroidota; class Bacteroidia; order Bacteroidales; family F082; genus JALNZU01. Next base: position 61,135 of record CAZQBU010000011.1, on the reverse strand, counting down.
GGGATGCCATCCTTATCGCGTTTAAAATCGATGATTCTATATCTTCTTTTATGACCACCCCCAATATTCCTGACGGTCATTTTTCCTTTATTATTACGTCCACCACTACTTTTAGCGGGGGCCAGCAACGTCTTTTCAGGTGTGCTGGTGGTAATTTCGTCAAACGCACTAATTACTTTAAAGCGTTGACCGGGGGTTGTGGGTTTAAGTTTTCTAATAGCCATTTATCTCAATCTAAATGTTGCTGAAAAAATCAATTGTTTCGCCTTCTGCCAAAGTAACAACTGCTTTCTTAAAAGCTGGTGTTTTCCCGGCTACAATGCCCGTTTTGGTAAAGCGTGATTTACGCTTTCCGGGATAGTTCATTGTGTTCACCGTTAACACTTCAACACCATACAGTTCCTTTATGGCTTGTTTAATTTGAAGCTTATTTGCCCGCTTATCGACGATAAAACCGTATTGCTGCAGTTCTTCTCCAATAGCGGTCATTTTTTCCGTAATAATCGGTTTTTTGATGATATTCATTTTGTATCTCGATTATAAGGTTTTACTATCCTAGAATTGTTTCTAAAGTATTAATGGCACTTTCAACAAAAAACACCTTGTTTGCATTCATCAAATCATAGGTATTTACGCTTTTTGCTGTCACCACTTTGGTACGTTGTATGTTTCTTGCCGATAAGATGACATAAGGTTCAACGCTATTCATAATAAACAGGTTTTTCTTGCCTTCGGTTTGAAATGCATTCAACAGCTGTACAAATTGTTTGGTTTTTGGATTATCAAAGCTAAAATCTTCCAAAACCACAATTTCTTGCCCTTGTGCTTTGTATGACAATGCTGATTTGCGTGCCAGTCTTTTTACTTTCTTATTCAGTTTAAATCTGTAGTCGCGTGGGCTCGGTCCAAATGTACGACCACCACCAACGAACAAGGGAGATTTAATACTTCCTGCTCTTGCAGTACCGGTTCCTTTTTGACGCTTAATCTTACGTGTGCTACCTGAAACCTCGCTGCGTTCTTTTGTTTTATGCGTTCCTTGACGTTGATTTGCAAGATATTGCTTTACATCAAGATAAATTGCATGATCGTTTGGGTCAATACCAAAGATTTCATCATTCAACTGAACAGTTTTTTCAGTTGGTTCTCCACTGATTTTATGAACTTTTAACTCCATCTTTCTATTTTTAAATAACCGTTTTTCGGACCCGGAACAGCACCTTTTACAACTAATAGGTTCTTTTCAGGTATAATCTTAATTATTTGCAAGTTAATTGCTTTCACACGTTGTCTTCCCATTCTACCGGGCAATTTAGTGCCTTTAAAAACACGTGCGGGGGTTGCAGAGTTGCCGATTGAACCCGGCTTTCTGGAAACACCACCGTGTCCGTGAGATGTTTCACCTACCCCGGCAAAACCATGACGTTTTACAACGCCTTGGAATCCTTTTCCTTTTGATACACCAACAACGTCAATATATTCTCCTTCAATAAATACGTCAACGGTAACCAATTCACCAATGCCTTTACGATTGCCTTTTTCAAAGCGTGTAAATTCAGATACGATACGTTTTGGGCTCGTATTGGCTTTTTTAAAATGGCCAATCATCGCTTTGCTTGTGTTCTTTTCCTTTTTATCGGCGTATGCAAGCTGTACGGCATCGTAGCCATCGCTTTCCACTGTTTTGATTTGGGTGACAACACAAGGGCCTGCTTCGATAACAGTTACCGGCAGGTTTCTTCCTTCCTCATCAAAAATGCTGGTCATCCCAATCTTTCTTCCTAATATTCCTGACATGATCTGGATCTTTTATTTGTTCAATAACTGTTTCGTTACACTTTAATCTCAACTTCAACACCACTGGGTAATTCGAGTTTCATCAAGGCATCAATTGTTTGCGATGTGGAGCTGTAGATGTCCAGCAAACGTTTGTACGATGATAGTTCGAATTGCTCTCTCGACTTTTTATGAACAAAAGTTGAACGCAACACAGTATAAATCTTTTTATCTGTTGGTAATGGAATTGGACCACTTACCACAGCACCAGTCGTTTTAACGGTTTTAACAATCTTCTCGGCAGATTTATCAACGAGATTATGATCGTACGACTTTAATTTAATTCTTATTCTCTGGCTCACGTTATTGAATAATTATGAATGATACTCTAATTTATAATTCCTTTTGCTTTATTTATAACTGCTTCGGCTATATTATCCGGAGCTTGCTGATAATGACTAAATTCCATGCTCGAAGTTGCTCTACCGGAGCTTAATGTCCGCAATACGGTAACATATCCAAACATTTCGGAAAGAGGCACGTCTGCTTTTATAAGTTGCGAACCTATTTTGGCAGTAACTTCTCTTAAAACAGCACGTCTTTTGTTAAGGTCTCCGGTTATCTCTCCAAGATAATCATCCGGTGTATGAACTTCAACTTTCATGATGGGTTCCAGAATAACCGGTTGAGCTTTTGCAGCTGCTGTCTTAAATGCAATTTTTGCAGCAATTTCAAATGATAAGGAGTCGGAGTCAACAGTATGATATGATCCGTCAAGGAGGCGCACTTTCATGCTATCAAGTTGATATCCGGCTAATACACCGTTTGTCATTGCTTCTTTAAATCCTTTTTGGATTGCAGGCATATATTCACGTGGGATATTACCACCTTTAACCTCATCAACAAATTGCAGTCCGCTGACATTTTCATCTGCAGGTCCTATTTCAAACTGAATATCTGCAAATTTACCACGTCCTCCACTTTGACGCTTATATACTTCTTTATGAGTAGCAAATCCGGTTAAGGCTTCTTTGTATGCCACTTGTGGACGACCTTGATTACAATCTACATGAAATTCTCTTCTCAAGCGATCCACCAAAACTTCAAGATGGAGTTCACCCATACCCGAAATCACGGTTTGTCCCGAATCTTTATCGATAATCACTTTAAAAGTAGGATCTTCTTCTGCCAATTTCGCCAACGCCAAGGTCATTTTATCCATATCTGCTTGGGTTTTTGGCTCAATTGAAATGCTAATCACAGGCTCGGGGAATGTAATAGCTTCAAGGATAATCGGTTTTGATTCGTCACACAGGGTATCTCCGGTCCGAATGGTTTTAAATCCGACTGCGGCTCCAATATCTCCGGCTTGTATGCGCTCCAATGGATTTTGCTTATTTGCAAGCATCTGCATTATTCTGGAGATTCGTTCTTTTTTACCTGTTGCACTATTAAATACGTATGAACCTGATTCCAATGTACCACTATACACTCTGAAAAACGCGATTCGGCCTACAAATGGGTCAGTGGCAATTTTAAATGCAAGTGCTGCGAATGGTTCGTTAGGATCTACTTTACGTATTTCTTCTTTTTCAGTTTTAGGATTAATTCCTTCCACTGCATCTACATCCAACGGACTTGGCAAATACTGTGTAATTCCGTTTAACAGCATTTGCACTCCTTTATTTTTAAATGAGGCTCCGCAAAGTACGGGTGCAATTCTCATTTCGACAGTTGCCTTTCTGATTTGAGTTATCATTTCCTCTTCGGTGATAGAGTTTGGATCGTCCATAAACTTTTCCAACAGTTCATCACTTTCTTCGGCAACGTTTTCGATCAGCTTTAGGCGGTATTCTTCAACCAGTTCAACCAAATCAGCAGGTATTTCGGTCTCAGTCATCACCATTCCTTTGGTGCTGTCGTCCCAAACATATGCTTTATTAGTAATAAGGTCAACAACCCCTCTAAAAGTATCTTCTTCACCAATGGGAATCTGCAAAGGAATTGGGTTTGCTCCCAATCTGTCTTTTATTTGATTCACCACTCCGTAGAAGTCGGCACCGCTTCTATCCATTTTGTTCACAAAACAGAGTCGCGGTACTTTATATTTATCTGCTTGACGCCAAACTGTTTCGGATTGTGGTTCAACACCACCCACAGCACAGAACAAAGCAACAGCACCGTCCAACACACGTAAAGAGCGCTCTACCTCAACGGTAAAGTCCACGTGTCCGGGCGTGTCGATGATATTGATTTTGTACTGCTCGTTATTATGTGTCCAAAAAACGGTAGTAGCTGCAGAGGTAATTGTAATGCCACGCTCCTGCTCTTGTACCATCCAGTCCATGGTAGCAGAGCCTTCATGCACCTCACCCAGCTTATGACTACGTCCTGTATAATACAGAATACGTTCCGTAGTAGTGGTTTTACCCGCATCAATATGGGCCATAATACCAATATTGCGGGTAAGTCTGAGGTTTGTATGTGTCTTAGCGTTTAATGACATTACTTAGTTATAATCTTCTTAGTTTTTAATTAGAATCTGAAGTGTGAGAATGCTTTATTTGCTTCAGCCATTCTATGAATATCTTCTTTTCTTTTAAATGCGGCACCTTCTTCTTTATATGCTGCCAGAATTTCTGCTGCCAGTTTTTGTCCCATCGATTTTTCATGTCTTCTTCGGGCAAATCCGATTAAGTTTTTCATACCGATTGACATTTTTCTGTTTGCAGGAATTTCTGTCGGAATCTGGAATGTTGCTCCACCAATACGACGGCTGCGTACTTCTACTGCAGGTGTCACATTAGCAAGTGCTTTTTTCCACACTTCGAGGCTATCTTCATTGGTTCTGTTACCAACAATTTCCATAGCATCATAGAAGATGGTATATGCCAAATTTTTCTTTCCTTCCAGCATCATGTTATTTACAAACTTAGTCACCAAAACATCATTAAATTTTGGATCGGGAAGGATAATTCTTTTTTTAGGTTTAGCTTTTCTCATTGCTAACTATTTCTTGTAATAGTGAACTTTATTTTACTTATTTACTTTTTCGGGCGTTTGGTACCGTATTTTGACCGTCTTTGTTTTCTTCCTTCAACGCCGGCGGTATCCAATGCACCACGAATAATGTGATAACGTACACCTGGTAAGTCCTTCACACGACCACCGCGAATCATAACAATAGAGTGTTCCTGCAAGTTATGTCCTTCGCCGGGGATGTATGCGTTTACTTCCTTCATATTTGTCAAGCGCACTCTCGCTACTTTACGCATGGCGGAGTTAGGCTTTTTAGGAGTCGTGGTATATACACGAACGCACACGCCACGACGTTGTGGACATGAGTCAAGGGCAGGAGACTTACTCTTTTCAACCAGTCTTTTGCGACCCTTACGCACTAATTGCTGAATTGTAGGCATTTTAAACTGTTTAATTTATATCCGTTTGAACTCCAAAAATTTGGGAGCGCAAAAATAGAACAATTTATTGAATGAACAATATTTTTTTTTAATGTACTGGGGAGATAGTTCAAAAGGAGGGAAAGCTTCGTTTTAGCTTTACAAACCAACGCTGAAACATAATTATTTTTCAAATCCGGGCATCTGCGTCAGGAATCTATAACGGTTTAACTTTTCAGATTCCTTTTAACTATATCGTTTCCAATATCTTCCAACTCAAAATGAATTGGGGCTGCAAAGGTAGAAATATTTTTCAAATCTACAAGCGATATTTTATTTATTTTCTATTTATTTTAATTAAAATCAAGTTTAATACTATCAATTCGCTAACTAAAGAACTAGTAATCAGATATATATAAATCATTGAAAAAGAATTTGACAGCACACTTTAATCTATTAAATAATGCTCTCAAAATTAGTTTAAGGTGAAAATAGCTAAAATTTACTGTAGATTTGCGGTTTAAAAAATTCAATTTTCAGGTGTCAGACTTACTTTTACAACTAAATGATGCGCAAAGAGAGGCTGTAATCCATACGGAAGGTCCCATGATGGTGATTGCCGGAGCAGGTGCAGGCAAAACACGCGCATTAACTTATCGGATTGCATATTTACTGCAGCAAGGCGTTGATCCTTTCAGCATTTTAGCACTTACTTTTACAAACAAAGCTGCGAAAGAGATGAAGGAGCGGGTGATGCAGCTGATTGGGGATAGCAGCGGACGAAATGTATGGATGGGTACATTTCACTCGGTATTTGCCAAAATTTTACGGATGGAAGGACATCATTTGGGATATCCGGCAAACTACACCATATATGATACGGATGATTCCAAGCGGCTTTTAAAAAATATCCTTACTGAATTACAGCTTGATTCAAAAGTGTATAAGCCCTCCTATTTATTACATCGAATCTCCAATGCCAAATCAAATTTGTTTTCACCGCTCGACTATATAAGCAATCAAGAAATTCAAGCAGCCGATTCCTCCGCAGGTCGACCTTTGACAGGCGAGATATACCGAACATATAACGCCCGCTTAAAGCGTGCCGATGCAATGGATTTTGATGACCTTTTATTTAATACCAATCTGTTGTTTAGGGACTTCCCGGAGGTATTGCATAAGTACCAGCACCGTTTCAAATATATATTAGTAGATGAATATCAAGATACCAACCACGCCCAATATCTTATTGTGCAGCAGCTGGCAGCTTTATACGAAAATCTGACAGTGGTTGGTGATGATGCTCAAAGCATTTATGGTTTTAGAGGGGCAAATATTCAAAACATTTTAAACTTCAAAAAGGATTATTCGGATTACAAATTATTCCGCCTCGAGCAAAATTATCGTTCTACCAAAACAATAGTTGAAGCTGCGAATACGGTCATTAAAAATAACAAAGATCAGATTCACAAGCTTGTTTGGACAGAAAATCCGGAAGGCGAGTTAATCGGACTTATCCGTGGCACCTCAGATGGAGAAGAAGGCACTTTGGTGGCAAATGCAATTTTTGGCTATAAAATGTCGAAACAATTGCCAAATAACAGCTTTGCAATTTTATATCGGACCAATGCGCAATCGCGCTCGATTGAAGAAGCGCTTCGCCGCCAAGCTATACCTTATAAGATATATGGAGGCCTTTCGTTTTATAGTCGGAAAGAAGTGAAGGATTTATTGGCTTATTTCCGCCTTGTCGTAAATCCAAATGATGAGGAAGCGCTTTTGCGCATTATCAATTATCCGGCAAGAGGCATTGGCAAAACCACTATTGAAAGACTTCAGGTTTTAAGCAATGAAAACAAAAAAAGCATTTGGGAATTGATTTCCGAGTCGGATACAAGCTTAGATATTTTTAATAGTGGAACAATTCAAAGATTGCAAAATTTTGCGACTATGATACGGAGTTTCACAGTACAAATTGATAGTAAAAATGCGTTTGAGTTAGCACAACATATCACCAAATCTAGCGGCATCATCAATGAATTAAAGTCGGAAGACACACTTGAAGCCGTAAACCGCATTGAGAATATTGAGGAGCTTTTAAATGCCATCATGGAATTTGCGGAGCGTGATCCGGAGCCCGAAGAGCTTGGCGAAGAAGGCATTCCGGCGCGGTCGCTCGTACACTTTATGCAGGATGTAGCATTATTAACCGATGCTGATAAAAAGGAAGATGAAGATGCGGACTTTGTCAGTTTAATGACCATTCATGCTGCAAAAGGCTTGGAGTTTCCGTATGTATTTATAGTCGGGCTGGAGGAAAATCTGTTCCCTTCCGTACAATCGTTGGGCACAAGAGCTGAATTGGAAGAAGAAAGACGTCTGTTTTATGTTGCGCTGACACGTGCCCAAGAAAAAGTTACCATCAGTTATGCCGAAAGCCGTTACAGATGGGGGAACCTTAGTTTAGCAGAGCCATCACGTTTTATTGAAGAAATTGATCCGGCTTTTATTGAAACTCCAAAAAGAAGCAGCACAGCTATGCCTCGCTTTGGCAAAACGGAAGCTGCAAAACCGGGTATTCATCCTGCTAAATTAAAAAGGCTAAGTAGCGTTACAAATGAAACTACAACGGATTTTGAGCATGCCGGAGCAGATGAAATACAAAATGGCATGATGGTGGAACATCAAAAATTCGGGAAAGGTAAAATAATACAAATTGAAGGCAGTGGACCAAACAAAAAAGCCACTGTTTATTTTAATGGAATCGGAAATAAACAACTGCTGCTGAAATTTGCCAAACTACGTATTATTAGCGGTTAATACACCGACAAAGCCTATCAGGTTTCAGCTTGCTTTTTTGTCCCGTGGATGAAAAAGCACTGAATTATGCCGGGTTGATAAGGGCACATTACCTATCTGAATCGAAGCTACAAACCATTAGTAATTAGCAGATTTTATTCCAGTTAAGCTTTTTTAACATGGATTTCGGTCTAATAACCAACTATTTTCGATGCTACAAAAGGTTTTCCCGTATTTTTGAACTTTCATTATTACAATCATTAATAATTTGTTCAACACAATGAAGAGAATTTTAAACTTTTTGTTTTCCATGGAAGTAATGGGTTTTTTGGTAGTGATTTTTGCAATCGCTATTGGCGCTGCTACTTTCATTGAAAATGATTTTGGAACGGAAGGAGCTAAAGCTGTTGTATATAATGCCACTTGGTTTGAGGTACTATTAGTGCTTCTTGGCATCAACCTTATAGCCAATATATTCAAATACAAGATGTTAAATAGGAAGAAGTGGTCACTTTTCATGTTTCACACTTCCTTTATTCTTATACTTATCGGCGCAGGCGTTACCCGATATATCGGATACGAAGGTATTATGAACATACGTGAGGGTGACACCAAGCACAGTATGTTATCTGATCACACTTATGTGATGGCCGAGCTCCATAAGGGAACGAAAAAAGAGTATATCGAGAAATCGGTTATTATGTCCACACTTTCTCAAAAAGCTTATAAAGACAGTAAAACAGTTGATGGTACAAAGGTTAAATTTCGGTCACTACGTTATGTCCCCAATGCACAAGAAGTATTGGTACGAGGAGAAGCCGGTGAAGGTGATCCATATATAATTATGGTGGTATCGGCTAACAATAGCGGCAGAAACAACCTTATTATTAAGCAAGGCGATCAGCGTAACTTTATGGGTGTGAACTATTTATTTGACCAAGCCTTTGATCCTACAGCATTTAATATTAGCTTTCAAGACGGGAAATTACGTTTTAATGCACCCAATGACATTTACACAATGAGCATGTCCGGTGGCGAATCCGATACGCTCACTGCCGGTGAATGGCATCCGTTTGAGCTGCGTAATTTATACAGCTTTGAAGATTATCGCATTGTTTTATCAGATATATATGAAAACGGCAAAGTCGACTTCACCACGTATCAGGGAAAGGACTTGCATTTTATGGATGCATTGATAGTCGAAGTATCATCAGGTGGGGAGAAAAAGCAAATTGGCTTGCGTGGTGGTAAAGGTTATACCGGTGAAACCAGTTCTTTTGAAATAAACGGAGTAAACGTAGATCTAAATTATGGTGCGAAAACACTTCATCTGCCATTTGGCATCGAGCTGGTAAAGTTTGATCTTGAAAGGTATCCCGGCTCCAACAGTCCGGCATCTTATGCCAGCGATGTAATTCTGGTTGACGAAAGCAATAATGTCCACAGACCATATCGTATCTTTATGAATAATGTATTAAACTATAGGGGTTATCGTTTTTTCCAATCATCCTATGACTCGGATGAAAAAGGCACTATATTGAGTGTTAACAAGGATGCAGCCGGCACTTGGATAACTTATATCGGTTATTTCTTTATGACATTAGGGATGTTTTTAGCCATTATTGCACGTCATACACGTTTTGCACTTCTTGGGCGCTTATTAAAAACCAATAAGAAAAGCGTTTTATTACTACTGATATCTCTTACACTTTCAGGCAGCATCTATGCACAAGGGCACAGCCATCATAGTGTTGACCCGGCAAGCTTAACAGTAATTGATAAAGCACATGCCAAGCAGTTTGGAAGTTTGTTGGTGCAGGACCATGACGGTCGTTTAAAGCCCATCAACACGCTGTCAAGTGAGATGCTCCGAAAGATTGCCCGAAAAACCAGTTTTAACGGCATGAATCCGGATCAGGTATTATTGGGGATGCAGCTGGAGCCTGAAAAATGGCAAATGGTTAAAATGATAAAAGTTTCGCATCCTGAGTTGAAAAAATACCTGGGCTTATCAGGTGGGCATGCCTCATTTACCGATATGCTTGATTTCACGAATGAAGGTGGAGGCTATCGCTTACGAGATCTTGTGAGCCAAGCCTATGCAAAAAAGCCTGCCGAACGTAGTAAATTTGACAATGACGTAATTGCAGTAGACGAGCGTGTAAACATTTCTTATTTAGTTTATACAGGCGGCTTATTAAAAATACTTCCCGACCCACGTGATTCACATAATCCATGGTTTATTCCCGGACAAAATGTCGAAGGAATAAAAGCAGAAGATTCAGCTTTTGTAGCAGATATTATCCCCTATTACTTATCGAGCTTGGCAAGTAATAATATTGAACAAGCCGAAGAACTGCTCAATGGCATGAAAGCCTACCAACGAAAGATAGGAGCGGATATATTCCCCGGAGAGGGGAAGATAAAAGCTGAATTATTGTACAATAACATGATGATTTTCGACCGTCTTGGAAACTACTTTGGCTTGGTTGGTGTAATCATGTTAATATTGGTTTTCAGCAATCTCTTTAATGAAAAGAAATGGATTAATAAAAGCCTGAAAGTATTTTATGTACTAATCATTGTCTTTTTTGCCCTACAAACTTTTGGATTGGCTCTCCGCTGGTATATTGCAGGTCGTGCACCTTGGAGCAATGGCTATGAATCAATGATTTATATCGGCTGGGTCACGGTATTGGCCGGACTTATCTTTGCCAGAAAATCACAAATGACGATTGCTGCCACATCCATATTGGCATCCATAATATTAATGGTGGCACATCTCTCATGGATGGATCCTGAAATCACCAATTTAGTGCCCGTACTGAAGTCGTATTGGTTAACCATTCACGTTTCAGTTATTACGGCAAGTTACGGTTTTCTTGCTTTGGCAGCCTTATTAGGCTTTTTCAACTTACTGTTAATGATTTTAAAGAAGCCGAAAAACTTTAGCATGCTGCAGCAGCGCATCAAAGAGCTGAATTACATTAATGAACGTTCTGTCATCATCGGATTGTATTTGTTGACTATAGGAACTTTCCTTGGCGGTGTATGGGCTAATGAGTCTTGGGGGCGTTATTGGGGATGGGACCCTAAAGAAACTTGGGCATTGGTAACAATTTTAGTGTACACCTTTATTGCACACCTTTCTTATATGCCTGGCGTAAAAACGGATTACAGCTTTAGTTTATTGACATTAGTTGGCTTCAGCTCGGTTATCATGACCTATTTTGGCGTGAATTATTATTTGTCGGGCTTGCACTCATATGCTGCAGGCGACCCGGTTCCGGTACCGAGCTTTGTGTATTATACTGTAGCGGTAATTATTATCGTGGCAGTATGGGCTTATCTTACCGAACGAAAGTTTCAATATCTGCCGGACAGGAAATAGCGGCATTCATGTAAAAGTTGACTGATACAACTTATTTCGAAGCAACATTTTAGGAGATTTATCTCCATGAAAATATAAAAGCCGGTCTAAGCCGGCTTTTAATCATTAAATCATCTTTGAATTCTAATTAGAAATCTTCATCATCATCGATAAAATCATCTTCAAAATTGAACAAATCCAAATCTAGCTCTTCTTCATCTTCAAGAGCTTCGTATATAGTAGGTTTTCGTTCTCGTTTGTTTTGAACTTTTTTAACTGGTTTTCTGATTAATTCATCATTTTCTGTAAAGTCACGATGATGTGTTTTCTTCTGCACCGGTTTCATTTGAATAGTTTTACGGTTTTTGATAAAAAATTAAACTTAATTGAATAAAATATTTTATGTCTTAAAAATATTACAAGAGGGGGGGAATTAATTTAAACTCAAAAAATTAAATAAACTAACATTAAGCCCGGAATCTCCGCCTAAATAAGCCACGAAAAAGCCCGTAAGTTCCATAGTTTAACTAACTGATATAAACCATTTTAAATTAACAATGCAATGTTACTACTTTTTTCCTTTTATAAAGCAAGCTTTTTGACTTTTTCATGTGTTTTATTTCAGTTTTTGGCATTTACAAGAAGAAATACCGCAACAAACATGGGTATTTTTGGTAAAAAGCAACTAAAGGCATTGGTTTGACAACAAATACCCTCTTCAAATAATAACACAAAGCGATAATTATTTAGTTGAGTGAATCTCAAATCAATGTATCTTTGTAAATATGTGTGCGAAAGCTGATACAGTTGGGTTTTCTCTTAGTCGTCAAGAACGTCTGAGGTCTAAAAAGCTAATCGATAATCTCTTTAAAAACGGGGAGTCATTTTTTGTCTATCCATTTAAAGTAATTTATCTGGTTGATGCGCAGAAACATAAAGATACTGCTGATGTTTCGCTATTTATTTCCGTAAGCAAAAAAAACATCAAGCGGGCTGTGGATAGAAATCGCGTGAGGCGCCTTGTTAGGGAGGCTTGGCGAACACAAAAGCAACCGTTGACGGCTTATTATTCCGGGCAAAATAAACAAATTCAAATTGCACTGGTTTATACTGCCAAACAGCTTACCGAAAGTGCTGTTGTACACCATAAAATAAATACTATTATATTACGTTTGCTAAATCAGCATGAAGTTCATTCGTAGCATTCCGGCAAAAATTCTGATATTTTTCATTCGAATATATCAGTACACACTATCTCCTTATATAGGTAGGTCGTGTCGTTATACACCGACATGTTCAGTTTATAGTGTAGAGGCAATAAAAAAATACGGAGCGCTAAAGGGTGGATGGAAAGCCGTAAAAAGAATTTCGTCCTGTCATCCATGGGGTGGCAGCGGCTATGATCCTGTAGATTGAATAAAATTAAATCATAATATGAAAAAGAATTTTTACCTGTTTTTAGTTTTTTTACTGATTTTTCACGGAGGCCCGCAACTTTCTTTCGGGCAGAGCCAACATAATTTTGAAATATCCAAGAACCTTGATATTTATAATGCCATTTTGAAGGAGTTAAACCTGAATTATGTGGATGATATTAAACCGGGAGAGCTGACAGAAACCGCGATTAATGCCATGTTGGAAAAGCTTGACCCATATACGGTTTTCATTCCCGAGTCACAGGTGGAAGATGTGCGCATGATGACTACCGGAGAATATGGTGGAATAGGTGCATTGATTCAAAAAGCAGATGAATATGCGCATATTACTGAACCATATGAGGGATTTCCTGCTCATAAGGCAGGGTTAATAGCCGGAGACCTCATATTAGAAATCAACGGTTTGGATGTAAAAGACAAAACCGTATCTGAAATTAGTGAGTTACTGAAAGGAACACCTGGCTCGAACTTACGTTTAAAAATAAAGCGAGAAGAAGTTGAAAAGCCAATTGATAAAGAGCTCACCAGAGAAAAAGTACGCATTGACAATATCCCCTATCAAACAATTTTAGAAGGTGATATAGGCTATTTACGATTATCCGGTTTTACACAAAAAGCTTCCGCTGAAGTGAAAGAAGTAATCAAAGAAATGAAAGACGAAAAACCACTCAAAGGTTTGATTATTGATTTACGTGGAAATGGCGGCGGTTTACTAAATGAAGCAGTTGATATTGCTAATTTATTCGTGGAAAGAGGAGAGCTTATTGTTTCAACACGTGGTAAAGCACCGGAGCGCTCCACTATTCATCGTACACGACAAACTCCATTTGACTTGGAAATGCCTCTAGTAATTTTAGTGAATGAAGCCAGTGCTTCTGCCAGTGAAATTGTTGCCGGCGCCTTACAAGATTTGGATAGAGCGGTGGTAGTAGGTCAAAAAACTTTTGGCAAAGGATTGGTACAAAACGTGGTGCCTTTGACATACAACAGCCAAATGAAAATTACCGTCGCCAAATATTATATTCCCAGCGGTAGATGTATACAAGCTATTGATTATAGCCATAAGGACGAAAACGGCGGCAAAAAAGCAGATTCATTGGTGTCGACTTTTAAAACCAGAGGCGGTAGATTGGTGTATGACAACGGTGGGATTACCCCCGATATCCTAATCGATCCGATAGAATTCAGTCCGGTAAGTGCAAACTTATATACCGGCAACCATATCTTCCGATATGCCAATAAATTTGCACGCGAACATGCAGAGATAGCTTCTGCAGAAGAATTTGAAATTACGGATGAAATATTTGCAGACTTTTTGAATTTCATCAAAACAGAAGGATTCAGCTATACTACTGAAAGCGAGCGGATTATTACAGACTTATGTAAAATAGCTGAAGAAGAGCATTATTTAGAAGCAGTATCAGCGCATTTGGAATCGCTAAAAAGTGAATTGGAAACCATTAAGGAAAAAGATTTCATGCTACATAGGAACGAAATCGAACAATTGCTTCGGGTTGAAATCGTTTCTCGCTATTATTATCAAAAAGGCAAGATTATCAGCGCGATGAAAGGCGATATCGAACTGGAAAGTGCGTTGGATATATTACAAAACCCCAAGAAATATTCGGAAGTATTCCAACAAGCGAAAAAATAAGCACTAAAGCTCATGTCAAAATCACAACAAATTGACGCTTATCTGGTAGCTCTGGTTTTATTGGCTATCAGCATTCCGTTATCAAAATTTGGAATGAGTGTAGCGCAATTTATGTTGTTATATATCTGGCTCACAGATGGTATTGGCTATAAAAATATAAAAACACTTTTTTTAGAATCTTCGGGGATTCAGAAACTGCTAAAGCCCATAAGCTATTTCTTTGGCTATTTAGCGAAAAATTTTATCAGTAAGACCAAGGTTTTCTTAACAAACAAAATTGCCGTACTCGTTGCATCATTATTCCTTCTGCACCTAATCGGTTTGGTACATACAACTGATTTTGCATATGCTCTGAAAGATTTGCGAACTAAAATACCGTTATTATTACTTCCTCTGATTTTTAGTTCAATGCCGGCATTGAATAAGCGAAAAACAAATATTTTATTGATTTTTTATATACTGGCTGTGTTTGCAGGTAGTATGTTCAGCATATTTACTTACTTAAAACAAGATTTCTCCGATATTCGCCAGATTTCTATTTTTATCAGTTCGGTACGTTTTAGCTTATCAATTGTATTTTCGTTCTTTCTGATTATTTATTTTCTTAAAAACCATCACCCTCTACCCCTTTGGTTAACACTACTAATGGTAGCAGCTGCAATTTGGTTTGTCAGTTTCATTATTCTCCTCGAATCGGCGATTGGCTTACTAAGCTTGGTAGTAATCAGTGCGTTATTATTACTGTGGCTGGCACTAAATATGACTCGTCCATCGGTTCGTGTGTTATTAATTGTGTTTTTAATCGGTATACCTGCAGCATTTATTTATCATATTGGCAGCATCTCAAAATCCTTGATGATACCTGAAAAGGTAAATTGGGAGACATTAGATAAATTCACGGCGGCAGGCAATCCGTACGTTCATGACACCATTAATTTCATCATTGAAGATGGTCATTATACCGGTTTATACATTGCGGAGGAAGAGTTAGCAGAAGCATGGAATCGCCGCAGTGAATTTGAGTTTTACGGGCAGGACGAAGCAGGGCATTATATTAAACATACCATTATACGCTATTTGGCTTCAAAGGATTTACGGAAAGATGCGGAAGGAGTGGCCGAGCTTTCAGAAAAAGACATTCGCCATATTGAGAAAGGCATTGCCAATATGCATTATATTGAAAATCCGGGTATCCGCACCCGCATTTCGAAAATACTGATGGGTTATTATCAATATGCAAATCGCAATGACCCTAACGGTAGTTCGGTAATGCAACGAATTGAGTTTGTCAAAACTTCTTTGGTACTTATAAAAGAAAATTTCTGGATTGGTGTAGGGACAGGCGACTTGCCCCAAGCGTTTAAATCGGCATACGAACAAACCGAAAGTCCGCTACAAGACAGGTGGCGCTGGCGATCACACAACCAATATTTATCTATTTTTATTGCATTTGGTGTTTTTGGTTTTTTGTGGTTTATGTTCATTTTATTCTACCCGATATTTCACCAAAAGAGATACCTCGATTATCGTTATTTTGTTTTCATTAGTATCATTTTGCTTTCCATGTTGAGCGAAGACACTATTGAATCGCAGGCAGGGCTCACATTATACGCTTTCTTTAACAGCTTCTTTTTACTTGCTTGCCGGGGTCAACATATAGCCGATAATTCCATAAAACGCTCAAATAAAAGCAAAAAATAGTACCTTTGATTTTAATATGAGTTCATCATGGCAAAAAAACAATATACATTAGAAGTTCACTACTTAGATTCGGAGCTGGAGCTTCATCCTGATGATGCCAAATTATTGCAGCATGCACATGCCGCTACTGCCCGTGCTTATGCTCCATACAGCAAGTTTCGAGTTGGTGCCGCCGTACGTTTAAATAACGGTGAAATAATTTCAGGCAGCAACCAGGAAAATGCAGCATATCCATCCGGTCTTTGTGCTGAACGCGTAGCACTATTCTATGCCAATTCCAATTTCCCCGAACAAGATATTGAAGCAATTGCAGTGACAGTACGTGGAGAGGAAACCATTATTAATGAGCCCATTACACCTTGTGGTTCATGCCGACAAGTGATGGCAGAATTTGAGAATAAAGCAGGAAAACCAATGAAGGTTATCATGCAAGGCGAAACCGGTGTCATTATGATGGTGGAAAGTGTAAATATGCTACTCCCCTTTTCATTTCTTGATGATTATTTAATAAAATATAACTCATGAGATCCAATTTAAAACTCGCATCCATATTTCTAATCGTGATTCTTTTCAGCGCATTTCGTTCGGACAAACCGGCTTATTTGTTATTCAATCAGAAAGCAAAAAAAGTAAAATACCAACGCTTGCTTAAAGAAGCTGCCAAAGCAGATGTGGTATTTTTTGGCGAATTGCATAATAATCCCATCAGTCATTGGCTTCAATATGAGTTAAGCCGAGATTTACATACTGCAAATAAAGGGCATATCATCATGGGTGCCGAAATGTTTGAAGCTGATAATCAGGAAGCATTGAATCAATATTTAGCAGATGAAATTAATCAAGACAGCTTAAAAAAGTCAGCCCGACTATGGCCAAACTACAAAACCGATATTGAGCCATTAGTTAATTTTGCAAAGGAAAATCATCTTCCATTTATTGCTACTAATATCCCAAGGCGTTACGCATCCATGGTATTTCGCCAAGGTTTTGTAGTGCTGGACAGTTTAAGTACAAAAGAAAAATCATGGATAGCTCCGTTGCCAATCGATTATGACGCCAATTTGCCGGGATATCAGAATATGTTAAAAATGATGGACGGGAGCAATCACACCCAATCAGCTGAAAACTTTCCTAAGGCACAAGCGGTGAAGGATGCAACCATGGCATGGTTCATCCATCAACATTTTAAGTCCGGCAAAATATTTATCCACTATAATGGTGCGTATCATAGCGATAATTTTGAAGGCATTTTATGGTATCTACATCGATTAAATCCAGATCTAAAGATCCTTACAATATCTACGGTAGAAACAGAACAGCCCATTCAAATTCCGGAAGAGAAACATGGTGTTGCAAACTTTATTATTGCCGTTCCTAAGGAAATGACAAAAACCCATTAAAAAAAGCAGCTCTAAAAGCTGCTTTCCCATTACCAATAGTTACTAAACTATATTCCTTCCAGAACAGTAGTCCAATTATGTTTGTCTTCAATTTCCCCTTCTTCCTGACTTCGACACTTTAAATTTCTTTTATTTTTAATTAAGTGACTTCCAGTGTATTAGCTATAATTATGTTTTTATTTGGGTGTCCCAGGGCTAAAAATGAGCTATATTTAGCTAATGTTTGTAAGAAAGAAGACAAATCCGAGTGGGGTTATAAGCGTCCAAGTTATCGATAAGAGTTCTGGGAAGTATCGAGTTTTAAAAACCTTGGGGAGCAGTTCAGATTCTGAGACTGTCGATTTTCTATTTGCGCAAGGAAAAAAATGGATTTTAGACCGTGTTAAAGGAGAGGACCTATTTGAACAACACGCAGCTAGGGTCGAGGAAGAAGAGCTCATGGAGAACCTGCTTTCCAATATTGAGAACATCCTTATAAATGGCACCGAATTAGTATTGAGCCGAGTTTACGATAGGATTGGTTTTAATCAAATAGACGATGAGATTTTGCGATATCTGTCGATAGCCCGTTTGAGCCAACCCTTGAGCAAATCCGCAACAGTAGAATATCTGAAATCCTATTTTAATGAAGACATCAAATTGGAAAAGATATACCGGTATCTGGATAAGCTTTACAATACCCAACAGGAGCAGATACAACGGATAAGTGTTGACCATACCCGAAAAATCTTGAAAAACAACATTGGATTGTTGTTTTATGATGTTACCACATTATATTTTGAGACTGAGCAACAAGATGAACTACGTGAAAAGGGGTTTTCAAAAGATGGGAAACATGATCGCTCTCAAGTTGTACTCGGGCTGTTAGTAAGCAAGGATGGATATCCACTTTCTTATTCGCTTTTTAATGGTTCACAATATGAGGGCTGGACTATGTTACCAATTTTAGAGGACTTTGTTCAACGGTTCAAGCTGAAGAACTTTGTTATTGTGGCGGATTCTGGATTGATGAATAAGGATAACCTGACCTTGCTAGAGGCTCAGGGATATCAATATATTATTGGTGCAAGGATAAAAAACGAATCAAGAACAATCAAAGATTGGATTTTATCCCTAAAAAAAGAGACGGGGGTTTACAATGAATACAAAAAGGAAGGGAAGCGCTTGATTGTCGACTATTCACTAAAACGTGCAAAGAAAGATGAATATAACAGAGAAAAAGGGATAAGGCGCTTGGAAAAAGACTTTAAGAATGAAAACTGACTAAAGATCAGGTCAATAAACGAGGTTATAACAAGTTTTTGGTTATCTCTGAAAATGTCAAGGTAGAAATCAATTATCAAAAGATAGAGGAAGATAAAAAGTGGGATGGTCTAAAAGGTTACATTACCAATACCTTGTTATCGCCAGAGCAAGTCTATGAGCAATACAACAGTCTATGGATAATAGAAAAGGCATTTAGGGTAACAAAGGGAACGCTTCAGATACGGCCTATGTTCCATTTTACGCCTCGCAGAATCGAAGCCCATGTAAGCATATGCTTTGTAGCTTACAAAATGTATAAGGAACTAGAAAGAATCCTGAAGCAAGAAGGATTTGCCATAAGCGTAGATAAGGCTTTAGCCATTGCCAAGACCATAAGTACATTAAGGATTCGTCTGCCAGGAACCGGCAGGATTGTAGAGAAAAACATGTTTTTGACTCCTGAACACAAAATTATAGAAAAACTGTTTAAGGATGATTTTTGGGGAAATCTCATTTAGGGTGTCCCAGTGTCGAAGTCAGGACAAAAACCCATTAAAAAAAGCAGCTCTAAAAGCTGCTTTCCCATTACCAATAGTTACTAAACTATATTCCTTCCAGAACAGTAGTCCAATTATGTTTGTCTTCAATTTCCCCTTCTTGTATACCACGTAAGGTAGTATAAATCTTAGTGGAGATAGGTCCGGCAGTTTTCCCGTATTCATATACTTTTTTGGTTTCTCTATCCACAATTTTTCCAATAGGTGAAATAATTGCTGCGGTACCGCAAGCGCCTACCTCATCAAATGTCTCCAGTTCTTCCACCGGAACGGGACGTCTTTCTACCTTAAGGCCCAAATCTTGTGCGATTACCTCTATGCTCTTATTTGTGATTGAAGGTAAAATAGTTTGGGATGCAGGTGTGATATAGGTATTATTCTTTATTCCAAAGAAGTTAGCAGGACCTGCCTCGTCAATATACTTCTTCTCTTTTGCATCGAGGAAGAGCACGGATGAATATCCGTCGCCTGCTGCACGTACTGCCGGGCGCAAGCTTGCTGCATAGTTTCCTCCAACTTTAATATGTCCGGTACCTTGTGGAGCTGCACGGTCATAATCATGCACAAGCTCAATGGCTACAGGATTAAATCCTTCCTTGAAATATGGTCCTACGGGAGTTACAAATACAAGGAATAAATATTCGGTTGCGGGACGTACTCCAACTTGGGGACCGGAACCAAATAACAAGGGACGAATGTAAAGTGAAGCGCCGGTGCCATATGGCGGAATAAAACGCGCATTTAGACTTACGGCTTTTTCAATGGCAGCAAAGAATATTTCCTCCGGCACAGGAGCCATCATAATGCCATTGGCTGAATCCTGAAAACGTTTCGCATTATCCATCCAGCGGAATAAACGTACTTTACCATCCTTACCGCGAAAAGCTTTCATCCCTTCAAAAGCTTCTTGGCCATAGTGTAAAGCAGTGGCTGCCATGTGAATACTAATGTATTCCGAAGAGCAAACTTCTATCTCACCCCACTTGCCATTACGGTAATAACAACGTGCATTGTAATCGGTTTTGAAATAACCAAATGGTAGATTTTTCCAATCAATATTTTCCATAATAATTTATATATAAAAGTGATTCATAAATTAATACCGCTAAGTTAAACCTTTTTCAAAAACCTCACAATTTATTGTTAATAAATAAACATTGAACCACTTATAAAGAAAGATTCTTAATAAATAGCAGGAAACTATTTTATGCTTCTATTTAGCATATTTTACTGAGTACCAATACATTTACACAGAATTAAGAAGTATTCACCTGATACAAAAAAAACGGAAGCAAAAACAGTATTGCTCCCGTCTCAAAGTAAGAATCAAAATCTATTTATTGGTTGAACTTTACATTGAACGAGCCGTCCTTTACTTCAACATAAGAATTACTCACACTGTTAAATCCTTTGAAGTGGAATGTTCCTTTCACGTGTGTAGCAGTCTCTTCGGTAACTTTTATCTCCCCTACTTCAGTTGTATCATAAGGAGCCATCCATGTCTGTGCATCGGGATTTGTAGGGTTGGATGTATCCACTATGGTTTTAATATAAGTAGCCACATTTCCAATTGATAAGGAACCGTTTAAAGGATACGTACCGACACCATCATAGCCGATTAAAGTCAATGTAAAAGCCTCACTGGATGTACCTGCCGTATTCCCTTGTATAACCAATGAACCCGCAGCCCTTGTTGCCATGGTAGTCATTGCCATGGTAGTTACACTGTTTCCATCCACTTTGGCTACAATTGTTCCCTCAGCAGCATTTGAAGGACCTGAATCATCGTCCTTTTTACATGATGTAGCAATTAAAGCAATCATAGAAATTGAAATAAGCATTAAAAATGCTTTCGAATAATACTTGTTGTGTTGCATAAATTTGTTTTTATTAAGATTATAGCATCTTTAACTCTTATTTTCTCAAAATGTTCTGTTTAACCACGTTAAATTTTAGTTAAATACAGAAAATGTTAAATTTGTTTAGGAAAATTAAACGAGAATAATAATTTTAACACCTTGTATATCATTGATTTAAACCTTATTCTTTTGTTTTTCCAAAGCAAGTTCTAAAAAGTGAGTACGTATGCCAAATTGTGCTTTCAGCTTTTGTATTTTTTCGTCAATTTCAGCAATATTTTGTATTTGATTGGTTTTTACTCCGCTCAGAAGTATATTTTTTGGCGTATGTTCGGCTTCTATAAACTCTTGAATTTGGCTTTTGTATCCATATTTCTCCATGATAAGGGCACGTATGGTATCTGTAATCATTTCGGCTTGGCGCTCAAGTAAAATCCCGTATTGTATTACCGGAAAATCCTGTGTTGCTGCCTCCATTTCTCTTCGAATCTGCTTATGGCAGCACGGAGCACACACTATCAGTGCTGCATTATGTAAAATTCCTGCAGCTATGGCATCGTCAGTAGCAGTATCACATGCGTGTAATGCAATCAACACATCGGGATCAACCATCTGATAATCAGCAATACTGCCTTCAACAAAATGTAATTGCTTATAGCCATATTTTTTGACAATTGCTTGTACCTCATCCACAATGTCTCGACGTTGCTCCACCCCTATAAGTTCAAAATCAATTTCAGAATTCGAACTTAAATATTCGTATAAAGCAAAAGTCAAATATCCTTTACCCGCCCCCATATCAACAATCCGAAGAAAGTTTTTATTATTTAATGCTTTCAACATGGGTTCAAGCATTTCAATGTATTTATTTATCTGTTTAAATTTATGCTGCATGACAGCTTTCAGCTTTCCATGCTTATCTATAAGGCCTAAGTCAAACCAATGGGCTGCGGCAGAATTTATTTTTCTCTTTTTAATCCGTTCATGCTGTAAATCAGCTACTAAAGGCGTATCGAGCACTACTTCATTCAAGCGTGAATTTCCTTTTTTATTTGTAATAAGTGTAAAATGATGCTGCCCGGTAAAAAGATTAGCTTCAAGGAAGTGATTACTTAATAAATCATGAATCTTAGCTCGTGTTTCATCAATTTTAAAGTTATGGGATTCATCCCTCTGCAGATACTGCAATTGAAAATTATATCGAAAGCCCGCTTTTAGCATTACAGGTTTAATAATAAGCCGTCGCAATTCGTCTGACTTCCTACGAGGCTTACTTAATGTCAATCGGACCAGTTCTCGTTCTTCGAGAGCCGGGTTTAAAATGGTAAAAAAGGTTTCAAAAGCTGACATACACTAAAAATATGTGTGTAAAAGTACTGAAAAACATCATAACAGCTATAGCAGCAACATAAAGACATTAATTATATCATATAGTAAATTTTATCCATAAAACCGTGCAGAATCAAAATTTAGGCTGATATTCAATATGATTCACATACCATAAATTTATTTATTTTTGTCGATTCAAAAACAAGTGGGCTGTTTTCTTGTTTATTCAGCATATATAAACCAGTAATCACATGCTGCATTCTGACAATTTGCACAAAGTAATTTCTATACGGCATCTTACATCATCTGCCTATGTATTGCGTTTTGACCGTCGGCATCTAGATTTTATTGCCGGTCAACATGTATTGCTAGGTAAAGCAGGAAGTCTTCACAACCGTGAATACTCGATTTACAGCAGTGAACAAGATGATTTCTTTGAGATTTTAGTCAAGGAAGTTGACGAAGGTCTTGTAAGTAAGCAGCTCAAGATGCTTCAGTCATCAGATTATGTGCAGCTGGAAGGTCCTTTGGGATTTTTTGCATTAAAGCCGGAGCTGATTCCCGATTCACGCTTTTTATTTATTGCAACGGGTACAGGAATAGCTCCCTTTCACAGCATCACGCGAAGTTATCCAAATCTGGATTATACACTTCTTCATGGCGTACGCCACGCGTGGGAAGCATACGATAAGGGAGATTATCAAACTGACAGGCATATTGTGTGCAGCACCGCCGATACAAATGGAGATTTTCATGGCCGTGTAACCAATTATTTACGAGATAATCCGGTCGACCCGTCAACGCATTGCTATCTTTGCGGTAATTTCAATATGATAAATGAAGTTTTTGAAATTTTGGAACAACAAGCTGTGCCTGCCGAGCAAGTGCATGCTGAAGTTTATTTTTGATTGATACTAATTTAGCTACTACAAAAAATGAAATACCATCTCATTCCTCTTGGATGTCAAATGAATCTTTCTGATACAGAGCGTGTTAGAACTGTATTACATAAAATGGGATTCAGTGAAACGGAAAATGAAAACGAAGCAAATCTACTAGGAATCATTGCTTGTTCCGTACGGCAAAAAGCGATTGATAAAGTCTATTCCCGCATTGCCAAATGGAACAAAATGAAAAACCGTCAAAACTTGATTACCTTTGTTTCCGGCTGCATCTTACCATCAGATAAAGAACGATTTTTAAAGCTTTTTGATCTAGTATTTCCAATGAGTGAGTTACCCGATTTGCCGGATATGATTCGCCAATACGGAATAGTTACGCCAGCAGGATTGCAGCACCCTGATTTCGATACACTTGAGCATACTGAAGTGCCCGTGAAGCCCCAAACATTATTAAAAACTGCTGAGATGCCCGCCAAGGCGATGAACGGTTTAAAAATGAATCCCGCAATTGGCATTGATGAATTTTGGCAAGTAGAGCCCACTTACACTTCAAATTTTGAGGCTTTTATCCCTATTCAAAACGGATGTGACAAATTTTGCACTTTTTGTGCCGTACCTTATACAAGAGGCAGGGAGGTTTCACGCCCTTCGAGCGAGATAATGGATGAATTGAAACGACTGGTGGACAAGGACTTTAAGTCCATCACATTATTGGGGCAAAATGTGAATTCATACGGTCTTGATAAAAAAGGAGATGAACTATCATTCCCTGAATTATTGAGGCAGATTGGAGAATACGGTTTACAAAGCGGAAAGGAATTTTGGGTGTATTTCACTTCACCGCATCCACGCGATATGACCGATGAAGTTATCGAGGTTATTGCCGCATATCCTGTTTTGGCAAAACAAATTCATTTACCTATCCAATCAGGGGATAATGGGGTATTGCTACGCATGAACCGAAAACACAATTTAGACAAATATCGCCACATCATACATACGATACGCCGATTATTGCCGGATGCAACTATTTTCACCGACATTATTGTAGGATTTACGGGTGAAACAGATGAACAATTTGAGAATACGCGAAAGGCGATGGAAGAATTTCAATACAATATGGCATATATCGCGCAATATAGTGTTCGGCCGGGTGCAGCAAGTTCACGTTGGGAAGATGATGTTCCAAAAGAAGTAAAAAAAGAACGCTACCATAAATTAACGGCTGAGTTAACAAAGCATTCGTTAGCATATAATCAATCACTGATAGGAAAAACACTTAAAGTACTTGTACGAGGCAAAGACCGCAAAAGCGGATTTCTTTCTGCACTCACCGAAGGCAAATTGGTTGTCCGATTTAAATCGGATAATCAAGCCCTAATTGGTCAATTTGTTGAAGTCACCATCAGTGCGGCGACACCACTTTCCATAGAGGGACAGCTTATTCCCCAAACTACTCAATCTGCTATATCACATGAAGAAAATCGCATTTAAAACCTTAGGCTGTCGACTAAATCAATACGAGACAGACGCCTTGGCTTCACGCTTTCATAAAGGAAGCTATCAATTGGTTGATTTCAATGAGGAAGCCGATATATATATTGTGAATACTTGTACGGTTACTAATCAAAGCGACCAAAAATCGAAGCAGACAATCAGCCAAGCCCGTAAAAGAAATGAAGAAGCCTTGGTGGTTGTAACAGGCTGTATGGCTAATAATTACAAACAATCCTTGCTCGAAACCAAATCAATTGATTTTGTCGTAGACAATGAACGCAAATCACAGATTTACAGCATTATTGAGAACCATTTTAGAGGTGATGCAGCAGATCCGGAAGGTTTTGACAAGGATTTATTCAGCTATGAAGCAGCTTATAAAACCTTTCATACACGCAGCATGATAAAAATACAAGATGGATGTGATAATTTCTGCACATTTTGTATTATCCCGAAAGTACGAGGAAGAGCTACGAGCAGAGCTGCAGAAGAAATATATCAAAACATACGCGAGGTTGTAAATCACGGCTTCAAAGAGGTGGTGCTGACAGGCGTGAATATTGGACGTTATAAAGACGGAGATATTACATTTGAAAAGCTGGTAGAAAACATCTTGGAGATTGAAGGCGATTTCAGAGTACGCATCTCATCTATTGAGCCTGATGGGTTTAGCGAGCGTTTTTTTGAATTATTTAAGCATCCCAAGCTGACACCCCATCTGCATTTATGTTTGCAAAGTGGAGCTGAAAGTATTTTACTAAAGATGCGCCGCATGTACACTGCCAAACAATTTCAACAAATGGCAGAAAAGTTACGTTCCCTTTATCCCGACTTCAATCTCACCACCGATATTATCGTTGGCTTCCCGGGTGAAACGGAAGAAGAATTTGAACAAAGTGTTGAAATGGCAAAAAACCTGGCATTTAGTCATATACACACTTTTAAATATTCAATAAGGACTGGCACACGTGCAGAGCGAATGCTAGACCATCTAAGCGAGAAGGTCAAAAACCAGCGAAGCCGCATCATACGCGATATATCTGAGAGCAACAAAAAGCAATACTATACATCCATGATTGGCAAGCCCCAACGCATGTTGATTGAGCGCATATTGTCAGATGGCACGGCAAGAGGTTATGGTGAAAATTATATCCCCTTACGCTTAAAAGCCAAAGGATTACAAAAAAATCAATTTGTTAATGTGGTAATCAGGGAATTATACGAAGGCAAAGAAACAGAAGCGATTGTAGAGTTGATCGACTAGTTTTATTCAACAAAAAATTGTTGCATCCCGTCTGTTGCATAGGCGGCATGTCCATCATCCGTCCAGTATACAAAATAAGCTTCAACGCCGGGAAGTCTCTTTAAAACACTTTGCGACTTTTCCATTCCCATTACCAGAAAAGCTGTTGCGAGTGCGTCAGCAACAGCAGTATTTTCCGCTAATACTGTTACGCTCAACAAATTATGCTCAACGGGATAAGCTGTAACCGGATCGATGGCATGTGAGAAGCGTTTTCCATCTTTTTCAAAATAATTTCTGTAACTTCCCGAGGTAGCCACAGACTGATTTTCCAAAGCTAAAATCACATCAATGCTGCGATCACTATTTTTATCCGGCGAAGGACTTTCGATAGCAACCCTCCATTTACTGCCATCCGGTTTGTTACCATAGGCCCAAATTTCACCGCCTAAGTCAATCAAGAAATGCTGGATGCCCATTTTTATAAAGTAATCTCCGATTAAATCTACCGTATATCCGGGCGCTACCGCATTAAAATCAAAGCTTATGCGTGGGTCATCCTTGATTAGTTTAGCATCTAGAAGCCGCACTTTCGTATAGTCGACCAATTCCCTGAGGCTGTCAATTTGCTTTTCAGTCATTTCCACTCGATTTTTTCGGTGGAAGCCCCATGCTTTGGCAAGTGGTGCAATTGTGATATCGAAATAGCCTTGGGTAAGCTTACTTATTTCTTTGGATAGCAGGAAATTATCAATAAATATTTTATCAGGCTGGACACTGGTATCACCACGGTTTATCTTTGATAATATAGATTGTTCTTGCCAGAGTGATAAGGAATTATCCACCATTTGAAAAATGGAATCTACTTCTTGTTGCAGATTACGGTTATGGGCATCATAATATGTGATGGCATAATAGGTCCCTTGAGCTGTTCCACTAAATATGACACGTGACAATTTCGATTGATTGCAGGCAGTAAGTCCTACAAGCAATAATAAGATTGCCAACTTCTGATAAATCTTCATTCGAATTTAAATTTCCATTCAAAAATAAAAAAACCGGTTTAAATAACCGGTTTT
Source organism: uncultured Lentimicrobiaceae bacterium (assembly GCA_964592175.1). GTDB lineage: Bacteria > Bacteroidota > Bacteroidia > Bacteroidales > F082 > JALNZU01. The sequence goes on along the minus strand of CAZQBU010000011.1, from coordinate 33,890 downwards.
TAAAGTAAATTTCAGTGTATTATCCTCCGAAGTCGTCGAAAGCAATCATTTCCGGTGGGACTCCAAGGTCATCGAGCATCTTAAATATAGCTGCATTCATCATTGGAGGTCCACAGAGGTAATATTCTATTTCTTCCGGCTCGGGGTGATTTTTCAAGTAATTATCCAGAATTACTTGATGTATAAATCCGGTATAGCCATCCCAATTATCTTCTTCTTTCGGCTCGGATAAAGCCACATTAAATTCAAAATTCGGGAACTTTTCTTGAATATCTTCAAAGTCTTCCATATAGAACAACTCTCTTCTTGAGCGTCCACCGTACCAGAATGTGGTTTTACGTTCAGTCTTTTCGGTATGGAAGAGGTGGAAGAGGTGTGAGCGCATCGGCGCCATTCCGGCACCACCACCAATAAACATCATTTCTCTTTGTGTCGGCTTGATATGGAATTCACCATAAGGGCCTGAAACCATTACTTTATCGCCGGGTTTGAGCGAGAAGATATAGGATGAGCAAACTCCGGGATTCACCTTCATAAAGCTATTGGTTTTTCTATCCCATGGAGGTGTTGCAATACGAATATTCAACATTACAATATTTCCTTCGGCAGGATGGTTTGCCATCGAATAAGCTCTAAACTGCTCTTCGGTATTTTTCATCTTCAAGCTCCAGATATTGAATTTATCCCATTCATCTCTATATTGCTCTTCTACCTCAATATCTTTACTGAAGTCGACTTCCACTTTTGGCACATCAATCTGAATGTATCCACCTGACTGGAAATCAAGGCGTTCACCTTCTGGCAGCTTCACAACAAATTCTTTAATAAAGGTTGCCACATTGCGGTTTGAAACCACTTCACACTCCCATTTTTTAATACCAAACACTTCCGGAGGAACATTTATTTTCATGTCTTCCCGCACTTTCACCTGACAGCTTAAGCGCCAGTTATCTTGTTGTTCTTTCCTTGAGAAATATCCTTTTTCTGTTGGGAGAATAGTTCCTCCTCCATCAACCACTTGGCATTTACACATTGCACAAGTACCACCGCCTCCACAAGCTGAAGGTAAATAAATCTTATTATTGGAAAGTGTAGAAAGCAATGATGAACCGGGCTCTACTTCGAGTTCTTTTTCATCATTGATTGTAATTTTTATTTTTCCTTGCGGAACAAGTTTGCTGCGTGCAAATAGTAGCAGTCCTACCAGCAGTAAGATTGTTACAAGAAAGAAAACTATACTTATCAGAACGACTGTTCCTATTCCTGTCAATTGCAGTATCATTGTCTTACGTGATTATATTAAACATTCAGTTATAATTTAATACCCAGGAAGCTCATAAAGGCAATTCCCATGAGGCCTGTAATAATAAAGGTTATCCCCAGACCGCGCAAGGGTGCCGGGACTTTTGAATAACGTATCTTCTCTCTAATGGCAGCTATAGCAACGATTGCAAGGAACCAGCCAATTCCGGATCCTAATCCAAAAGCAGTTGCTTCACCCACGTTTTGGTAATCTCTTTCTTGCATAAATAGCGAACCTCCCAAAATTGCACAGTTTACTGCAATAAGAGGCAAGAAGATTCCCAGCGAAGAATATAGGGCGGGACTAAACTTTTCTATCACCATCTCTACCAGTTGAACAAGGGATGCAATGATGGCAATAAACAAAATAAAGCTCAAGAAGCTGAGGTCTACATCGGCAAAGCCTTTATCCAGCCAAACCAATGCTCCTGGTCTCAGTATATATTTATCGAGCATATAATCCAATGGAACTGTGATGGCTAATACAAAAACTACCGCAATTCCAAGTCCTGCCGATGTTTGTACTGTTTTTGACACTGCCAGGTATGAGCACATACCAAGGAAGTAGGCAAAAACCATATTATCAACAAAAATCGACTTAACGAATATATTAAAAAACTCTTGCATAGTATTCCGGTTTAATTATGTTATTAGTCTTCAATCAGTTCTGGATTTTTACTACGTTGAATCCAAATAATAATTCCCACTATAATCAATGCCATGGGAGGTAAAATCATAAATCCGTTATTTACATAACCAAAGTCATAAACAGCATTTGGTATTACGGAATAGCCCCAAACGGTACCTGAACCAAACAGTTCCCTAACGAAGCCTAAGATTATCAATATAACACCGTATCCAAGTCCATTTCCGAATCCATCCAGCAATGAAGGCCATGGTTTGTTGCTCATAGCAAATGCTTCGAGGCGTCCCATGAGGATACAGTTTGTAATAATAAGTCCAACGAATACGGAGAGTTGTTTACTTACGTCATAAACAAATGCTTTCAGCACTTGGTCAACTAAAATTACTAGTGTGGCAATTACAACAAGTTGAACAATAATTCGAATTCGTGGGGGGATACTGTTACGCATGAATGATATAATCAGGTTTGCAAACATGGTAACAACAGTAACGGAAACAGCCATTACGAATGCTGGTTTCAGTTTTGCGGTTACTGCCAAGGCGGAACAAATTCCGAGCACCTGAACCGTAATCGGGTTATCAAGGCTAAGCGGATTTGTAATTAATTTTCGGTTTTTTGCCGAGAACAACGGTTCTTTTTCCTGTTTTACACTCATGGCTTAATTTTGTTTTTTGAAATAAGGTTCATAACTTTCTAACACATTCCGTAGCATGTCGCCTACTCCATTACTTGTAATTGTTCCACCGGATATTGCATCCACATTATGGCGTTGCAAGTCGGCCGGCAGGCTGGCTACTCCGCTTTTAATCACTTGTATGGATGTGAATTTACCGGTATCGTCAAAAATCATTTTTCCGGGAAACTGATCTTCAAAAATCGGGGTTTCAATTTCGGCTCCTAATCCGGGTGTTTCGGATTTATGTCCAAATTTTACACCTACCACAGTTTTATAATCATCTTTTAATGCCACATTTCCCCATACCGGTCCCCACAAACCTGCTCCTCGTAGCGGTACGATATATATTTTTTTCTGGTCTCTCTCCATAATATATAATGGAAGCTCAAAAGGATTGCCTTGACCTTTATTATACAATTGTTCTTTCAGGTCAATTTTAAACGCACGTGAATTTTCTTTTACATCATCCGTATAATCTTCTACCACATTACCTTCTTGATCGATTACGACCATATTGGTAACATTTTCGTTAAACATTTCAATTGCGTTTGAAGCGTTCACTCCTTTAAAGCCGGCTGCACTCAGTATACTCTGCATCTGGTCGACGGCTTCATTACGGTCTTGCATCGGCTTTAGCAACATAGCTGCAGACGATAATAATGCTGCAACGATAATCACCATAATGGCCGCATATTTTATTATATATGAATTACTATACATGATTAATAGTTTTTCGTGTTCAAATTATGATAGAGCTGTTTTGGCTCGTTTTAATCGTTTTTTGATATTGTTTTGCACTACCATATGGTCGATTAGCGGTGCAAATACGTTCATCAATAAGATAGCAAGCATCATCCCTTCAGGATATGCGGGATTAAACACACGTATGAGTACTGCCAAGATACCTATCAGTAGGCCATAAAATATTTTTCCTCTTCCGGTTTGTGAAGCAGTAACCGGGTCGGTAGCCATAAATACAGTTCCAAACGCAAAGCCTCCCATCAGCAGATGCTGATAAGCCGGGATGTTCATATAATCGTTTGCACCCCATAGGTTGAACAGCCAGCCCATTATCAGCCCGCCACCAACTACTGACAGCATAATACGCAGGCTTCCAATACCGGTAACAACCAATACCAAAGCGCCTAACAATATTGCCAATGTGGATGTTTCACCTATACTTCCGGGGATGGTACCTAAAAACATTGACCAGTCGGTAGGCAGTTTATCCACATCATTAACAAGTAAATGTCCGAGCGGCGTGGCACCGGAAAATGCATCTGCTTTTTCGGCTATCCAAATCTTATCTCCCGACATTTCGCTCGGATATGCAAAAAACATAAAGGCTCGTGCTGTTAGCGCAGGGTTTAGGATATTCATTCCTGTTCCACCAAATACTTCTTTTCCGATAATCACGGCAAAAGCTGTGGCCAGTGCCACCATCCATAATGGCACATCCGGTGGTAAAACCAAAGGAATAAGGATACCTGAAACCAGGAAGCCTTCGTTCACTTCGTGCCCACGCATTTGGGCAAATACAAATTCGATTCCAAGCCCTACGACATAAGACACGATAATGATTGGCAACACCTTCATCAAACCGTATCCAAACATTGGCCAAAAGTCATAGCCCATATTGTGGGAAACAAAGTGCTGATAGCCTACGTTCCAGATTCCAAACAAAAGCGCAGGTATCACGGCAATAATAACTACCGTCATTGTACGCTTCATATCGATGGCATCCCGTATGTGTGCACCACTGGAAGTAACCGTGTTCGGAACAAACAAAAAGGTTTCAAATGCATCAAAAGTTGAATGCAATTTTTCAAAACGTCCTCCTTTTGAAAAATGTGGTTTTTGTTTGTCAAGAAAATCTCTTAAAACTTTCATTGCTTATATTACATTGTGTTAATTAACTCATTTCCTTACGCATCAGATCCAATCCTTTACGAACAGTTGCCTGAATATCGGTTTTGGATGTATCAATTACTTCGCAAAGTGCAAAGTCTTCTTCATCCACTTCATAAATTCCGAGGTTTTCCATCAGGTCAATGTCTTCAAAAAGAATAGCTTTGATAAGCTGTAAAGGATAAATATCGAATGGGAATACTTTTTCAAATTGTCCGGTCATTACATAGGCTCTTTCACCACTACGCACATTGGTATCCAAGCGATACTTCCTGTTTTTAAATAGGAATGCCGGGTAGCTTCGTGACAAGCTGAATTTTTTAAATCCGGGCAGTGCCCAACCTAAAAATTCATAATAATCTCCTTCGGGTATCACGGTGAGCTGCGTATGATAAAAACTCATAAAACCGTCAAGCTCCACCTTTGTTCCGGTAAGTACGTTGCCACTGATATAGCGTTTATTTACATCAGTAGTATTGTTTTTCACCAAGGCTTCGATATTGGCTCCAATTTTTGTTTTTACATAAATACGTTCATTTAACTCTGAGCCTGTAAGTGCCAACACTCGGGTTGAATCGTAAAAGCCTTTATTAAATAAACGGCCAATTGTAAGCACGTCTTGCGGATACAGATACCAAACAATATCACCCTTGTTTATAGGGTCAATTCTGCTAATCTGTACTCCAACATTTCCGGTGGGATGAGGACCCGAGAATTGATTCAACTGTACTCCTTTAGCATTTGTAAACACTTTTGAATGGGCTGTATCAGCTTCCAAGTTCAAATGTATTTTCCCTTCCGTCAGTTTTGCCAACGCATCAATGCCGGTTTGAAAATCATCTCCATTTCCATTTATGATGAAATCATTGTCAGGAGCTAATGGAGAAGTATCAAATGTAGAGATAAATATTGCTTTAGGCTTGTCAGCAGGATTGGCAATAACCGAATAGGGACGTTGTCTGATAAATGCCCAAACTCCGCTTTGCAGCAGTTTTTCAATAATAGCCTCGGCTGTCAGAGTTTTTGGATCAGCCTTTCCAAAATCAATTGCATCATTTTGATTATCAGCAGTAATTTTTACCTCGAGCAATAAGCGCTTTGCACCGCGTTTGATTTCTTTTACAGTTCCGCTTACCGGTGATGTAAATATAAGGTCTTCACGGTTTTTATCCATAAAAAGAGGGGTACCTGCCTTTACAGCATCGCCTTCTTTTACCAGCATTCGAGGTATTACTCCAATGAAATCAGTTGGTTTGATGGCATATTGATCTGTCGAAAGTTCCTTAATGGTTTTTTCGGCATCGCCTATCAATTTGATATTCAAGCCTTTCTTAATTTTAATAACGTTTGACATATCTACCTTGATAAATATTTAAATATTATGCAAAGAAACAAATTTAGTTTTGACTTCAAAGTCAAATTACAAAAAAATTATTCTTTGTAATGATTATTTAAAATCACAGTTAAAATTGATTTACATCAATCTTGGCAAAAAGTTTGCTGGGTAAAATTAATGAATTGATTGGAATTACAAGGAATTTTGTAATTTGGCTTATTGTTTTATCGAATTAAACATCATGAAAACACCATTTATTTTTCTTTTTTCCGGCTTGCTGCTGTTTAGTCAAACTTTGTTTGCAAACGATTATCCATTTGACTTTGTAGACAAAGTTTATCAGGAAAACGTACAAAGTGTACAGTTGTATCCTGAAAAGGAAGCCTTGCAGTATCCTATTCTCATGCTCAATGATTCAAAATCGTTGGTACTGAAATTTGATGTATTGGGTGATATGGCATATATTTACCATTATACGCTCATTCATTGCACTCATGATTGGCAAGCGTCTCAATTAAAGCCGGTAGAATATTTGGAGGGTTATGAAGATGATCGAATAAACGATTTCAGGTTTTCGCTTAACACCCTTACGCCTTATGTGCATCACGAGCTGAAGTTTCCTTCATCAGATATGCGTCCAAAGCTGTCAGGAAATTATCTATTGGTGGTATATGATGAGGACTTAAGTGCAGAAAATATTTTACTCACACGTCGTTTCATGGTTGTTGACCCGAAGATTCGCATTGGAGCTTCAATTCCCCAGCATCCGCGTAATCCTTCCAATTCATATGTTGCTCAACAAGTTGATGTGGAGATACATGCACGCGGATTTTTTGCCGGAAAGCCTCAGCAATCATTTCAGCTGACGATACTGCAAAATAACCGTTGGGATAATGCCAAAATCGGTATTGCGCCAAGTCATGTGTACAATGATAAGCTTACTTATGAATATGATAATGAAACAGTATTTGAAGGCGCAAATCAATGGCGTAACTTTGACATAAAAAGCTTTAAATATCAGTCGGAGCGGATTGAAAAAATATTTGTTGAGCCTGATTATTATACCGTACGTTTATGGAAAGATGAACGCAGGCATCGAAAGGCGTACCATTCGGAGCAAGATTTGTTTGGAAGAAAATATATTCAAGCACGACATGACCAAGAAACGGATATAGAAGGTGATTATGCATGGGTTGAATTCTTTTTAAGCTATGAGGCTCCATTAACACATGGAGAAATGTATATCATCGGAGGTTTAAATGACGGCTTGTTAAATCAGAATAACAAAATGGGCTACAATCATGCACTAAGAGGATATCAGCTATCCATGTTTTTGAAACAAGGCTATTATAATTATATGTATGCCATTCAAGAGCCGGGAGAGCTTGGTGCATCGACAGAGCTTACTGAAGGAAATCATTGGGACACCTTAAACGAGTATTTAATACTATTCTATTATAATCAACCCGGTACAATTTACGATCAGCTTATCGGAAGTAGTTTGGTTTTATCACATTAAAATATCTTATTGGGTTTTACCGTTTGTCCAATGTAACAAAAAATCCAGTTTTTGTCCTGAAGCATAGCGCATGTCCGAATACACTACCTTTTTTGCCGATATATTATTGCCTGTACCCGTAGCCGGTCTTTTCAGCTATCGAATCCCCAAACAGCTTGAAAATCAGATTGCTATTGGACAACGTGTAATTGTTCAGTTTGGATCGAAAAAGATATATGCAGGTTTAGTTTATGAAATACATGAACGCGTACCAGCTTATAAAACCGTAAAGTATATTTTAGATGTGTTAGATGAACGTCCTATTCTTGACATACGTCATTTAGATTTTTGGATGTGGATTCATCGTTATTATATGGCGCATCCGGGCGATGTGATGGCTGCAGCTTTGCCTTCGGCTTTAAAATTATCAAGTAATTCAACCATTGTTTTGCATCCAAGTTTTCAACTTGATGTCCACTCACTTAGCGATTATGAGTTTTTGATTACGGAGGCATTGGAAATTCAATCTAAGTTATCCCTTGATGAGGTAAGTAAAATCCTCGGATTCAGCAAGGTGATGCCGCTTATTAAAAGCATGATTGAAAAGGATTATATTCTTATGGAGGAAAGCCTTGAAGAGCAGTATAAGCCGAAAAAAGAACGTGTGGCAATTCTAAGCGAAAGCTTTCAAAACGAAGAAAGGCTCGCTGAACTAATGAATCAATTAGCCAAAAGAGCCCCCAAACAAATGGAGCTTTTAATGGTTTATTTAGCTGAAACACAATTCCCTCACAAGCCTGCTCGTGAAGTTTCAAGCAGTATACTGTTGGAGCGAGCCCAAACAGGAAATACCCAGCTTAAGGCTCTGGAAGCAAAAGGAGTGTTTCATATTCGTCAGCAAATTGTAAGCCGACTGCCTTTATATGAAGCTACAAAAAGCCCGGACGATATCGTACTGACTCCCCATCAGCAAGTTGGTTTTGATGCCATTAAAGCCCAATTTGAAACTCATAATATCGTACTGCTTCACGGCATCACCTCAAGTGGAAAAACAGAGTTGTATATTAAGCATATCCAAGAAGCATTGCAGAAAGGGCAACAAGTATTATATCTTTTACCCGAAATTGCGTTAACCTCCCAAATTATTGAACGTCTGAAATTATATTTCGGTAAATCAATAGGAGTATATCATTCGCGCTATAACGCCAATGAAAAGGTTGAAGTATGGAATAGTGTGTTAAAAGGCGATGAAGATTCATATCAAATAATACTTGGACCACGTTCAGCACTGTTTTTGCCCTTTTCTAATTTAGGACTCATTATTGTTGATGAAGAGCATGATTCATCCTATAAGCAGGTTGATCCGGCTCCAAGATACCATGCGCGGGACGCAGCCCTCATGCTGGCAGCTTCATTTAATGCAAAGGTAATTTTGGGTTCGGCAACTCCTTCTTTTGAAAGTTTTTTTAATGCAAGGGCAGGAAAATACGGCTATGTTACCCTAACCGAGCGCTACGGGAATATAGAACTTCCTGAAATTCAAATTGTCAATTTACGCGAAGAAACCCGACGAAAGACAATCAAATCCCATTTTAGCTCTCCCCTGCTTACCGCCTTGAAGGAAGCAAAAGCCAATAAGGAGCAAAGTATTTTATTTCAAAATAGAAGAGGTTTTTCTTTACGTGTAGAATGTGAAATGTGCAATTGGATTCCGCAATGCAAAAACTGCGATGTGAGCTTAATTTATCACAAGCATCAAAATATGCTGCGCTGCCATTATTGCGGATATGCGAATCCCATCCCAAGTCAGTGCCCGGATTGCAGCAGTACTTCGATTAAGATGCACGGCTTTGGAACTGAAAAGATTGAAGAGGAATTGGGAATTATCATAGATGAAATACAAATTGATCGCTTAGATTTAGATACTACTCGAAAAAAGCACAGTTTCCAACAGATTTTGGAAAATTTTGGCAGCGGCAAAACAGATGTACTCGTTGGTACTCAGATGGTTACCAAAGGCTTGGATTTTGACAATGTAAAGATTGTAGGCATTATGAATGCCGACAATATGTTATCGTACCCCGACTTTCGTGCTTTTGAACGAAGCTACCAACTCATGGCACAAGTGAGCGGGCGTGCAGGTCGAAAAAACAAACGTGGAAAAGTGTTAATTCAAACATATCAGCCGGGGCATGAGTTGTTTAAATATGTAGTTGAAAACAGTTATGAAGCATTTTTTGAGCAGCAAATGCATATACGTGAACGCTTCAAATATCCTCCTTTTTACAGGCTTATCGAAATTAAATTGTTACATCGCGACCATCATCTACTAAATAAAGCAGCATTTGAATTAGGAGTCAATCTACGACAAGTATTTCAAAAACAACTACTTGGACCTGAATATCCAATGGTTTCACGTATTAAAAACCAGTATATTAAACAGTTTTTGTTGAAATTTCCACGAACGCAATCCACACAAGAAGTTAAAACCCGATTACATGACAGAATCGAGCTTTTTCGTCAAAATAAGGAATTTAATGCAGTTCGTATTATTCTGAATATAGATCCTCAATAAAAAGCATGGCAGATTAATAAATCAATCATAAAGCTTCAATTCCTTCTTTTTATAATTGATAACTGCTTTATAGCCTTTCAATATATCGCCTCCCAATACTCCCTGAAAAAGGGGAAGCTCCAGCATGCTATATGATTGATGTACATATTTCAAATCAATGATAACTGCCTGATAATCTTGAATTATCAAATCACCAAACTGAAGTTTATTAATGGAAGTTACTTGACTGGGCATCGTATTGGTCCCCAAACCGGTCGATAAATGTTCATTCTTTTCCAAAACCGGTTTTTCAATATAATCCATAATGCTGTTCACATCAAGTACGGTGCGCGAGGCACCGGTATCCACCAAAAACATTGCCTTCTTATCATTAATATATCCCTCCACCATTAGGTGAAACCCGTCTTCTTCGATGGGAATAATAGCAAGAGGGATATTATGTACAGGCATAAGATAAAATTTAAAAATTCGGTTTTATAGCATATTTTTGATAAAACTGATCGATAATTTCTACTGCTTCTTCAGCAGTATCCACGAGGCTAAAAATATCTAAATCTTCAGGGCTTATATTTTGCTCTTCCAAAACGGTATCTTTTATCCAATCGATTAAGCCTCCCCAATACTTTTTCCCTACCAAGACTATTGGAAAACGCACCAATTTTTGAGTTTGGACCAACGTAAGTGCTTCAAAAAGTTCATCCAAGGTTCCGAATCCTCCTGGTAAAATAATATATCCTTGTGAGTAACGCATAAACATCACTTTACGCACAAAAAAGTATTGGTATTCAATATATTTATCCGGATCGATGAATGGATTAGGTTCTTGTTCAAAAGGCAATTGAATATTCACACCTACGGATTTCCCTCCGGCAAAATGTGCGCCTTTGTTTCCGGCTTCCATAATTCCCGGACCTCCGCCGGTAATGATTCCGAAGCCTTTTTTCGTAAGTAAATATGCTATTTCTTCCGTTAATCGATAATATGTATGTTTTGGGCCTGTTCTGGCTGAACCAAATATTGCTACACATGGTCCGATACGTGCCAGCTTTTCAAAACCATCCACAAACTCTGACATAATTTTAAAAACAGACCATGAGTCATGGCTTTTAATATCGTTCCATGTTTTAGGTTTAAATGCCCTACGTATTAGTTTTTCTTCTTTCTTATTCATAAAAAACGAATTATTATTTTGCCGTGATATTATTGTTTTAAACATTAAACGAGCAAAGTTAAAATTTGTTCGTCAACATTCCTAAAATTACAAGCTATACAAATTCTTTCGAAATGATTAATAGTAAAAAAGGCTGTTCCCTTGATTTCAGTACAGCCTTTTTCTAATTACATTGTGATAAGGAATTTAGTCATTTTGTGCTGCCAAGAAGCGTTCAGCTTCCAGTGCTGCCATACAGCCTGTACCGGCTGCGGTAACTGCTTGACGAAATACATTGTCTTGCACATCGCCGCATGCATAAATACCGGGTATATTTGTAGCTGTGGAGTCCGGTTTGGTTTTAATATAACCTACCTCATCCATATCCAGCACACCTTCAAAAAGCTCGCTATTTGGTTTGTGTCCGATTGCCAAGAAGAAACCGTCAATATCAATTACTTTTTCTTCTTTGGTTTTGTTATTTATTAGTCGTGCTGTCTTCAAAGTCTTCATAAATCCGGATTCTTCGCCCTGAAGCTCAAGGGTTTCATGATTCCACAGCACTTCAATATTTGGAGTATTGAAAACCCTGTTTTGCATTGCTTTTGATGCACGAAGCTCATCACGACGAACAATCATATACACCTTATTACAAAGCTTTGCCAAATAGGTTGCTTCTTCAGCTGCGGTATCTCCACCACCCACTACTGCCACATTTTTTCCTTTATAGAAAAAGCCATCACAAGTGGCACAAGCCGAAACGCCACCACCTTTAAACTTTTCTTCTGATTCAAGGCCTAAATACTTGGCAGTGGCACCCGTTGAAATAATCAGGGTTTCAGCCAATAACTCAGCTCCATCGTCGGCAGTTACTTTGAAGGGTCTGCTGCTTGTATCAACGGAAGTTACAACACCCCAACGCACATCCGTGCCAAAACGTTCCGCTTGTGCTTTAAGGTCTTCCATCATTTCCGTACCGGTAATTCCAGCAGGATATCCGGGGAAATTCTCTACTTCGGTAGTTGTGGTCAGCTGACCTCCGGGCTGCATGCCTTGATACATTACAGGTTTTAAATCTGCACGAGCAGCATAAATAGCCGCAGTGTAACCGGCAGGACCTGAGCCGATAATCAAACACTCAACTTTTTCAATATTTTTATCCATAGTACTTTAAGGTTTGTTTCAGTATCATCGAAAATGATGCCACAATGTATTTTTTGTTAATTTTTTCTTTCAGCCTGCAAATTTCGCAAAATTTATGACATTATGGCATAAAATAGTCTATCAAACGATGTAGATGTTAAAATGAAAGCACATAAATTCAGTAAAAAAAGATTTTATTTTGAAAGTATTGCTTCAAGTCATCATCTTTTTATATATTTGCAGCGCAATTTTGCAATCGGGGCGTGGTGCAGTTGGCTAGCATTCTTGCATGGGGTGCAAGCGGTCGCCCGTTCGAGTCGGGCCGCTCCGACAATAAAGCGTTCAATAGTAAAGTGTTGAGCGCTTTTTTTATTGACATAATTCACTGCTAACCTACTTGTCTTGCGTGTTTCATAAAAACAATTGTTTCTTTTTATTATCTCCAAAAAATCTTACGATTTCAGTGAAAAACCGGACTGTCGCTCGTTACTGAACCAAGTCGTTTAGTGTCAACTCCTCATTATTATATGAATTTGACCCAAGTACAGAACAAGCAAAATTAAATTTATATATTGAATATCAACTATTTACACCTTAACAGCTTCATCAAACTCAAATACTATTGGTTTTTACGTACTTTTGCCAATTCAAAAATAAATTAAGGGTATATGTTGAATATATTATGGATTGCGCTAGCCTTATTCTTTTTCTATTTCATTTTTAAAGGAATAAGGCAATACAAAAAAATGTCAAGTTTTACTGCCGAGCAAGAAAGTGTAAAACTAATTACCTTAACGGATGCCAATTTTGCATCACATATTAAAAAAGGCGTGATTTTGGTTGATTTCTGGGCTGCATGGTGCACTCCCTGCCGCATGATTGCGCCAATAGTAAGCGAATTAGCCGACAGCTTCGACGGTAGAGCCAAGATAGGCAAACTAAATGTGGATGAAAATCAAGCGACAGCCGGAAAGTATGGGATACGCTCTATCCCCAGCTTATTAATTTTTAAAAACGGTGAAATAGTTGAACAAATTGTTGGCATAAAACCGATTGGATTTTTTGAAAAAGCCATTGAAAAACATTTATAAGCTTCAATAAGCTTTTTTGGTTATTTCGATAAATATTCAGCAGATTATCAGCCCGAAGCCTAGCAACTGTTTGAATTCCAGCGGCTAAATCTGCATTTTTCATGGTTTTTAACTATATAGGATAGTTAAATGCATCGGCATTTTTGGTTTTCCCTTTCTTTGCCGAAAATAAGTTGTAATTTTATCCTGCAAATCTTTTTCGGTGTATTCGTATTCCATTTATACCGCTCTTTTGAATCGAAGATTATCATAAACAGTTAAACATGAAGAATTTATATTTGGCATCTAGACTTGCAATAGTTTTTACGCTCTTTTCAATTTTTACTCCTTTTTTGTCTATATCGCAGGAGGTCAACCGCATTGAACCTCCCTTTTGGTGGGCAGGAATGAAAAATACCGAGTTACAACTCATGGTTTATGGAAAAAACATTGGGAATACAGAGCCTAAAATTAATTATCCCGGCATTCAAATAAAAGAGGTAGTACATCCCGAGAATTCAAATTATCTTTTCATTAATTTGGAAATAAGTCCGCATATTTTACCCGGGAAGTTCAAGATAAATTTTGAAACCGGTAAGCGAAAGCATCCTTCCGTAGAATACGAATTAAAAAAGCGAGCTGAATCTTCAGCTTTACGACAAGGTTTTGGTAATACAGATGTGATTTACTTGCTCATGCCGGACCGTTTTGCCAACGGCAATACGCAAAACGACAATATTACCGGCATGCTCGAAAAAGCCGACCGTTCAAATCCTGATGGACGACATGGAGGAGATTTAGAAGGAATACGCAAAAATCTCGATTACTTCAACTCATTAGGGGTCACTGCATTATGGTTAAACCCGGTTTTAGAAAACAATATGCCCTCATATTCGTATCACGGATATGCCATTACTGACTTTTATAAGATTGACCCGCGCTTTGGCGATAATCAATCTTATGTGAATTTGATTGAAGAAGCCCATAAAAAGGAACTAAAAATCATTAAAGACATGGTATTCAACCATTTTGGCACGAAGCATTGGTGGATGAATGACTTACCCATGGCGGATTGGATTAACCAATGGCCCGAGTTTACACGTTCCAATTATCGTGGAGGCACTTTGTTGGATCCTCATGCCGCTACTGCCGATAAAGAACAGATGCTTCGTGGCTGGTTTGATAAGACGATGGCAGATTTAAATCAGGACAATCAGTTTGTTGCCAAGTATTTAACTCAAAACAGTATTTGGTGGATAGAATATGCCAATCTTGATGGCTTTAGGGTGGACACCTACCCCTATTCGGGCAAAAAATTTATGCAAGAATGGATTCAAAGTATTTACAATGAATACCCCAATTTTTCAATTGTTGGCGAGGTATGGCTGAATAACACCCCGCAGCTGGCATATTGGATGGAAGGTGCTAAAAATCAAGATGGCTTTGACTCAGGATTAAAGTTTGTGTTCGATTTCCCGTTAAAGTATGCCATTACAAATGCTTTTAATGAAGCAAACGGTTGGGATAGCGGTATTTCACGACTTTATGAATCGCTTAGCCAAGATTTTATGTACAAGAATCCACAGCATATCATCAATTTTGCGGACAATCATGATGCAGACAGAATTTATACGGCTTTAAATGAGAATTTACCACAGTTTAAAATGGCAATGGCGTTTCTATTAACAGTTAGAGGCATCCCTCAGATTTATTACGGAACTGAGATATTAATGAGCGGTCATGAGCATGAAGGACATGGATATATTCGACAAGATTTTCCGGGAGGCTGGGACAATGACAAAACAAATGTGTTTACACGCACGAATCTAAGCTATGAACAAGAAGAAGCTTTGAGTTTTGTCCAATCTATTCTGCAATGGCGCAAAGACAAAAATGTAATCCATCATGGCAAAATGACGCATTATGTGCCAGAGGATGGCATATATGTATATTTCAGGCATACGAAGGATGAATCGGTGATGGTTATTTTAAACAATAACAAAGAAAGCAGGACGTTTACAACAGAACGGTTTGCAGAAAACCTCAAGGGATATACTACAGGGACAGATATACTATATCGTACATTTTTTGATCAATTGCGTATGATATCCATTCCGGCTATGTCGGCTCGCATTATCGATTTAAAGAAATAATAAATTAGCCTCATCCATGCTTTATTCACTCAATTTATATCCGCAACTTAGTAAACTGCTGGTGTTTTTCTCAGCTGTATTTTCAGCTTGTTCAATACAAGCGCAAGAGCTTGTTATTCGACCTATATCGCCAAAAATCACTGATACAGTGACTATTACCTATGATGCCACCAAAGGCAACAGCGCTTTGGCGGATTGGAACGAAAAGATTTATTTTCATGCCGGACTAATTACCGACCGCAGCTTGGACGAGCGTGATTGGAAATTCGTAGTAGGAAATTGGGGTACGGCTGACAGGGCTGTGGAAATGAAAAAAGCCGGAGACAATTTATATGTAACAAGCTTTGTTCCCAAGATATTCTTTAAGATTTCAGACGATATAGATGTTCGGCAGATGGCCTTTGTCTTCCGTAACGAAGATGGGTCTAAAGTAGGTAAAACAAAGGAGGAGACAGATATTTATGCCCCCATGTTTGGCTACACTGCAGCTGCCAAATCAAAAAACAAGTATTTATTTGACGAGCTGATATTTAAAGAAATCGAGCAAAAGGATAACTATTTACGCATTTTAACGGAACAAGGGGATATTGTCCTAAGACCGTTTAGCGACAGCATTATCGAAACTTCTTGGCATCCGGAGGGGTTTTTGGATTTCCAAATTTCACATGCCGTAGCGGTACAACCCAAAAAGGTAAATGCCTTTGTGGCCGAAACCGAACATCAGTTGATTTATGATTTACCCGGGCTTCAAGTACTTGTTCAAAAGCAGCCATTTAAAATCAGTTATCTCAATAATGGCAAGCCTATTTTGGAAGAAGAAAAAGGTTTTTTCAGCAGTTCGGAAGCAAGCGGAATTCGTTTTAGAATGCAGCCGGATGAGCGCTTTTACGGAAGTGGCAGCAGAGCAAGTGGACTTGATTTGCGTGGACATCATCTGGAGCTTTATAACAGACCGGATTACGGATATGAGTTTGGCGCCAATAATTTGAACTATACAATTCCGCTGTTAGTATCAAGCAATAAGTACAGCTTATTAGTGGATAATCCTCAAAAGGCATGGTTTGACATAGGTGCTAAAACACATGATATATTGGAGTTTGGAACTAATTCAGGACCAATTCATTACTATATTATCAGCTCAGACGATTATCCTGCTTTGATTGAACAATATAGTTGGCTTACGGGCAAGCAACCCATGCTTCCGCGTTGGGCATTTGGTAATTTACAGTCGCGTATGGCATATCGTACACAAGAAGAAACCACGGAAATTGTAGAGCAAATGATTCGTGAAGACTTTCCCATTGACGCGATTATTATTGACTTTTATTGGTTTGGCGACAGCATCTTGGGGCATCTTGGGCGTTTCGACTGGTGGGAACAAAGCTGGCCCAATCCCGAGGAAATGATTGCAAATTTCAAATCAAAAGGAGTACGTACCATAACTATTTCGGAGCCTTACATTATTGACAGCTTAAAAAACTGGAAAATCGCTGATTCTTTGGGTATTTTAGCTACCGACAAAATGGGAAAATCCTATATTGACAAGCAGTTTTATTTTGGCAACGGCAGCTTAATCGATATTTTCAAGCCCGAAGCTTCCCAATGGTTATGGGAGCAATATCGGAAGCAGTTTGATATTGGTATTGAGGGCTTATGGGGCGATTTGGGCGAGCCTGAAAGCCATCCGGCCGATTTAATGCATATTTGGGGCTCAGCCAATGAAGTACATAATATTTACGGGCATTATTGGGCAAAAAGTATTTTCGATAATTTCCGAAAAGACTTTCCGGAGCGGCGTTTGTTTTTCCTTGCCAGGAGTGGCTTTGCGGGCACCCAACGATACGGAATCGCACCCTGGAGCGGAGATGTAAGCCGAAGCTGGGGTGGCTTACAGGCACAGCTGCCATCCATGCTTAATATGAGCCTTTCGGGCATAGCTTATATACACTCGGATGCCGGAGGATTTGCCCTCGGAACTAAAGATGAAGAACTGTATACACGCTGGCTGCAGTTTGCGGCCTTCACCCCTATCTTGCGCCCACATGGCTCAGATATTCCGTCAGAACCGATATTTTTTAATGATACCACCAAGCGTATCGTGCGCCATTTCATGAAGTTACGATATGAGCTGCTACCATATATTTATACCGCTGCATGGGAAAACAGCACAAAAGCTACCCCTATCGTCAGCCCACTATTTATATATCATCCTGAAGATGAACGACTAAGTAGTTACTTCTCGGCATATTATTTTGGGCGAAACCTACTTATAGCTCCGGTAACAGAACCCAAGCAAAGCCGTATGGATATTGAATTACCACAAGGGATGTGGTATCACTTCTGGACAGGGCATAAAATTATGGGAGGGAATAAAGTTCAGGTGCAAACTGCTTTGGAAAGCATCCCGATTTTCGTGAAATCCGGAAGTATTATTCCTCGAATTAAATCAATTGGGAACACCACTGAATACAGCTCTCAATATCTTGATTTACACATATATCTACCAAATTATGACATCGAGTTTTCTGAGTTAATGTATGAAGACAATGGCGAATTGTATGGCAGTTATGAAAAAGGGGCATATGAGCTTTTACATTTTAAAGGTAAGACTAGTCATGGTCAATTCAGCTTGGAACTAAGCAAAGAAGGAGAAGGCTATCCCGGTATGCCGGAAAGTCGAATGATTGAATGTGTGCTATATGGATTAGAACGAAATATTCGCCAAGTGAAACTGGATGGGGCGGAATTGGAAGAATTAACCGATGATGCCCACAAGCATCGACCGGGTTATTGGAAAGATTCCAACAATAAATGGCATATCCGTTTTGTTTGGTTCGGGCAAGCACAACAACTTGAAATTAGATAATTTTGCAAACAAGTAAACACAAGAATATGAATAGGTTAACAATAAAATTTTCGATCCTTTTTATCGCATTGATTTTATCAATCGGATTCTTTTCAGCATGCAATAACACAAGACAATCTGCTGAAGAGCAATCTCCAAAAAACGTCATTTTTTCGAATGTAGTAAGCCCTGCTTGGGCAAAAAATGCAACTATTTACGAAGTCAATATCAGGCAATTCAGTGAAGAAGGAAGCTTTAACGCTTTTAGCGAGCATTTGGATCGATTACACGAGCTGGGAGTAGATATTTTATGGATTATGCCCATACATCCCATAGGCGAAATCAAGCGCAAAGGGGGCTTGGGCAGCTATTATTCTGTAAAAGATTACACAGCCATTAATCCGGAATTTGGGACATTGGACGATTTCAAAAACCTGGTCAGCAAGGCACATGAAAAAGGATTTAAGGTGATAATCGACTGGGTTGCCAATCACACGGCATTTGATCATGCGTGGACAAGCACGAATCCGGAATGGTATAAGCGCGATGAGCATAATGAAATTATATCGCCTTATGATTGGACGGATGTTGCGGCCTTGGAATATGAGTCGAATCCCGATTTATGGGACACCATGATAGGCGAAATGAAGTTTTGGCTTAATGAAACAAATATTGATGGTTTTCGCTGTGATGTAGCCGGCATGGTTCCAACCGCATTTTGGGATCAAGCACGCATGGAATTGGATGCCATAAAACCGGTTTTTATGCTGGCAGAAGATGAAGCACAAGTGGATTTAACTCAAAAAGCTTTCGATGCAAATTACGGATGGGAAATGCATCATATTATGAATTCCATTGCCAAAGGCACAAAAGACGTAAACGATATTTGGAATTACTTCCGAAAAGAAGACACAGTGTTTGCGCCTTCGGTATTTCGCATGATGTTTACTTCAAATCATGACGAAAACTCATGGAATGGAACGGTATTCGAGCGTTTGGGTGCTGCAGTAAAAACATTTGCAGTAATGAGCTATACCATTCCCGGCTTTCCCTTGATTTACAATGGGCAAGAAGTAGGATTGAGTCATCGATTGGAGTTTTTTGAAAAAGATCAAATCATTTGGAAAGACACAGACGGATATACTGAATTTTATACTCGTTTAAACCAAATTAAAAAATCGAATGAAAGCTTATGGAATGCGGATTCGGGCGGGAAGCTTGTTCCGGTAGAAACAAATTGTCCCGAATCAGTATTGTCGTTCATCCGTCAAAAGGGGAACAATCAAGTGCTTGTATTGCTTAATCTTTCTAGCAATGTGCAGCAGTTACGCATTGACAATACCGAGCTATTCGGAACTTATACCGATTTAATTTCGGAGGAGCAGTTTACAATTGAAAATGGGCAAGCCCTGCAGATGGAGGCTTGGACTTATTATATTTTACAGTAATTTTCAACAGCTTTTTACCAGCCTGCTGCCAGTATATCAACTATATGAATAATCTGCAAGGGTAATTTTTGCTTCTTGATATAGCTTTCAAGGTGCATGAGGCAAGATAAATCGGTTGAAACGATATATTCTGCTCCGGTATCCATGGCATTTTGCACCTTTTGCTCAGCCAAAGAAACAGATATTGCTTCGTTGGTCAAGGAAAAAGTGCCTCCAAAACCACAGCATTGATCGGTATCTTTCATTTCAATCAGCTCAAGACCTTGTACTTTTGAGAGCAGCAGCCTGCCCTCGTTTGTCAAGCCGTACTCCCGAAGCCCGGAGCAACTATCGTGATATGTTACTTTGTGTGGAAACACAGCACCGAAATTGGTGTAGTTCAAATGATTCACCAAAAAATCAGTCAATTCAACGATATGCTTTATGATACGCTTGTATTGAAGGTGATTTGCTGTATTATGAAAAAGTTCATGAAATGAATTACGAATATATCCGGTACATGATGCAGTAGGTCCCACTATGGGACGTTCATTTGGGAAGTCGTGAATAAATTTTTCGCCCAATCGTTTGGCTTCATCCCAAAACCCGCTGTTAAATGCCATCTGTCCACAGCAGGTTTGTTCCGGATTATACACAATCTCCACCCCGGTTTTACGCATTACTTTCACCATGTTCATAGCTGTTTCCGGGTAAAACTGGTCGATGAAGCATGGTATAAATAATTCAACAGTCATATCTATCTGCAGTATAAGTATGCAAATATAAGCAGTTTATCAGGCAAGCTAAATGATTGCAAGGAAAACTTATACACATTTATTAAAAATGTGCGAAATGGCATGAAAATATATGTAGTGAAACAGCCTTTATTCTTTATTTTCGACGGCTTTTCTTGAGTTCGGTTTCAATAAACTCATCGATAGCCATTGTCATTGAAGGGCTGGTTTTTGTAGGCGCTTCGATATGCACTGTAAATCCGGCTTGACGGATTGCATCACATGTTGATTCACCAAAACCGGCAAAATAAGTATCTCCCTGTTTATATTTGGGAAAGTTTTTTTGCAGAGATGCAATGCCGGCAGGGCTAAAAAACACGACCATATCGTAGTCTTCAATCTTAACTGTTTTCAAGCTTGAAGCTACTGTTTTATAAAGTACAGCTTTGGAATACTCAATTTCATTCTCATCGAGTATATCGGTCATAGTATCTTTATGGATATCGGAGCAAGGCAATAAATAACGGTCATCTTTATGCTTCCTCATAGAGTCTATCAGGTCCTCAAAACCTTGCTTTCCAAAAAATATTTTTCTTTTTCTGTATTGCACATATTTTTGCAGATAATAAGCTGTTGACTCTGCCAAGCAAAAATATTTCATTGATTCCGGCACCTCGAAACGCATTTCTTTTGCCATTCTAAAGTAATGGTCAACCGCATTTCGTCCACTAAAAATCACTGCACTATAATCAGCTAAGTTGATACGCTCTTTTCTAAATTCGCGAGCGGCAACACCTTCAATTTGAATAAATTTATGAAAATCAATATTCAAATTATGGTTCTTGGCAAGTTCGCCATAAGGTGATTTCTCTAGATCAGCAGGCTGAGGTTGTGAAACAAGAATTGATTTTAGCTTCATTTTAATTTAGTTTTTTCCGTTAGTTCATCACCTGATGCCATATTATCACAAATAAAATTGATTAAACAAGATTTTTGAAAGAAATCGGACAAACAGCTAAACTGACTGATTATCAATGAAATTCCACTCCTGTTGTAAGTAAAACAATCGCTTTTATCAGTAATAAAGGCGGCACTATTTCAAGGGCGCAAAGATATAAAAATAAATAATGCAAAGGAATAGCCCGTATTAATCCTGCAAAACGAATTGTTCGAAACAATCTGAAAACCTGGACCAGTCCATATAAAACAAAGCTAAAATATAATAGTGGGTAGGAAAATGAATATTGAAGCACGAAGAGAAGCGGCAGCAATACCAAAACAGACACGAAATTGAAAACCACTTGATTTGTAAAATGGAGCAAGCCTTCTGATGCGCTGTTAAACAGCCATGCCATCAGCAATATGAGAATATATTTGAATAAAACAAGTGCCGAAAATGACAAAAAAACATACAAATATTCGTTAAACTCCCGATTACTAAAAATTGAATTCTCACTATATGAACCAATTGACGTAGTAACCAACTGGGTTAATGACAAGCCATATAAAATGATGAAAACTAAGGAGATAAAACTTTTAGTCGGGTTCCAGTCTCGATTTAATTGCTGCAATGAAGTATTGCTCCAAGATGCCTGCAATAGCATCAAAAAGCGTCTTGGATATAAATATTTACTCAAAACAACTACTGCAAATATTCCAAACAATATAAATCCCTGCCAAGCTTCATTTCCACTTTTCAAAGAGCGCTCTTGCCTGCTGACAAGTGTTTCTCCTTTCTTGTCTTTGCTGATAAATCGTTCAGACTGCATGCGGGCAGGAAAAAAATAAAACGCAGTATCTTGTTGATTTGAAATGTCAAACGCCTGTGGAAGACTGTCCGGAATAACTGACTGCTGTAATTCTTTATCTAGCTTATGCAAAGCAATAATATTTGACATTTTTGGTGCCTTTATTTTTATGGAAAGGCAAAATTAGTAATTTAAAATCAATATAAAGAAGAAAAACATACTAATATGCTGATAATGTGCATATAAGACCTTGTTGTGAATATTTGTGAAACTTCTAACAGAATTCAATTTTACCAAAAATTATCGATATTTTTGCAATTTGAAACCTAAAATAAATTATTCTAAACTAAAATATGAATCTTATTGATCAAATCAGACTTCGTGCTCAGGGTACCGGCAAAAGAATTGTGTTGCCCGAGGGTACGGAAGAGCGCATTTTACGTGCTGCTGACGTTATTTTACAAAATGACTATGCAAAATTAATTTTGTTGGGAAACAAAGATGAAATTTGCGCCAGCGCTTCCCATTGGGACTTGCAGCATATCCACAAAGCCGAAATTATTGACCCTAAACAGCATGAGCGCAAAGATTATTTTGCCAATATGTTGTTCGAATTGCGTAAGCATAGGGGTTTAAGCATTGAAAAAGCCATGGAATTGGTTGAAGACCCTGTGTATTTGGCTGTATTACTCATCAAAAACGGTGATGCAGACGGAGAGGTAGCCGGTACAAATAACGCAACAGGTGATGTATTACGTCCTGCCTTTCAAATTGTAAAGACACAGGAAGGCTTCTCAGCTGTTTCGGGGGCTTTCATCATGATAGTGCCCGACAAAGAATATGGAGATGACGGCATACTTGTTTTTGCCGATTGTGCGGTAAATCCTGACCCCAGCGTACAAGAGCTTGCCGAGATTGCAGTAGCTTCTGCACAAACTGCAAAAGATATTGCCGGACTTGAGCCTCGCGTTGCCATGCTCAGCTTTTCCACCAAAGGAAGTGCCGCACACGAGCGTGCCGACAAGGTTATTGAAGCAACCGCCTTAGCAAAGGAAATGGCTCCAAACTTAAAAATCGATGGCGAGCTTCAAGCGGATGCAGCTATTGTAAGTGCCATTGGGCAAAAGAAATCTCCGGGCTCGGAAATAGCAGGACGTGCCAATGTGTTGGTATTCCCTTCATTGGAAACGGGAAATATTTCATACAAATTGGTTCAACGTTTGGCAGGAGCCGAAGCAATTGGCCCCGTTTTGCAGGGAATGGCTGCACCAATAAATGATTTATCACGCGGTTGTTCGGTTGAAGATATTATCAATCTGGTAGCAATCACCGTAAATCAAGCAAACGGAACAAAATAATATTCAAGTTTTTTATAACGAAATTTCAAGATAAATTTTAAATAATTATGAGTGAAACATTAGCAGACTTTAGCTTGGGTAAGCGACCACAAACTAAAGGGATGATTCAAAAAGTCGGCGTTGTCGGCTGTGGATCTGTCGGGCAAGAAATTGTACGTTACATCAGCCAATATGGTATTGATGTGGTTTTCCTTGACCTGGATCGTGAAACTGTTGACAAGGCTTTTGAGCAAATAGGTCAACAACTGGATGATATTATTAACCACTGGGGACTGACTCCCAGTGAAAAACGTGCTATTTTAAGTCGTATCAAAGGAACTACCTCCTACAATGATTTAGCAGATTGCGATATTGTAATTGAAGCCATTAGCTCACGTAAAAAAGGCACCAGCTTGGAGCCAAGGCGTGAGATCTTCCAGCATATTGAAGCGGTAGTACGGGAAGATGCCATTATTTCATCCAATCTGGCAACCTTGATGATTTCGGATTTAGCAACCGTGCTAAAGCGCCCCGAACGTGCCATTGGCGTTAACTTTGTATTGCCCATCAATACGGCTACCATTATTGAAGTTGTTAAAGGACTTAACTCTTCAGAAGAAGCACTGGATCAAGTAATTAAATTTGCCGGCATGCTTAATAAAAAAGTTATTAAGCTCAATGAATCACCCGGAAATATCATCACCAGAATGATGGTTATTACCATTAACGAAGCTTGTGATATCCTGATGGAGGGTGTTGCATCGGTTCAAGACATCGACAAAGCATTAAAAGCCAGCATGGGTTATTTGTTCGGACCGTTTGAAATGGCTGACAGAATAGGTTTGGATAAAATATTGAGAAATATGGAAAACTTATACCAAGAGTTTGGCGACAAGAAATACAAGCCTTCACCAATTATTAAGCGCCTTGTACGCGCCAATTATTTGGGACGGATTACCGGAAAAGGATTTTATAACTATTCAGCAGGAAAACCGGTTGACCAAACCGTTACATGCGCTGTGATTAAATAATTTAAGCAGATTGAAACAATGAAGATTATAGTATTAAACTGCGGAAGCTCTTCCATTAAATATCAATTATTTGAAATGCCTTCACAAAATGTGCTGGCAAAAGGTTTGGTTGATAAAATAGGTCTTAAGGGAGCCGCAATAAAACATAGTAGAAACGACGGCAAAGAAGTAGTTCTTGATGGTGAAATATTGGATCATCAATCAGGTATTGAATTTTTGCTGGGCATATTGGTTAGTGAGAAATACGGCAGCCTGAAAAATATCAATGAGCTGGATGCGGTAGGCCATCGTGTAGTGCATGCAGGCGAAAAGTTTAGCGGCAGCGTATACATCAATGATGAAGTAATTGCTGCGCTTGAAGAATGTGTGGACCTTGCTCCTCTTCATAACCCGCCAAACTTAAAAGGTATTTATGCCATGAAGGACTTACTACCCGATATCCCTCAAGTGGGGGTATTTGACACGGCTTTCCACCAAACCATGGATCCAAAAGCATATTTGTATGGCATCCCATATACCTTATATGAGAAATATAAGATTAGAAGATACGGTTTTCACGGCACCAGCCATAAATATGTTTCAGCACGTGCTTGTGAAGTGTTGGGGCTTGATATAAAAGACCAAAAGATTATCACCTGTCACTTGGGCAATGGTGCATCAATTGCAGCTATTGATGGCGGCAAATCAATTGATACCAGCATGGGCATGACGCCTATCGAAGGGCTTATGATGGGTACACGCTGTGGCGACCTTGACGTAGGTGCATTGCTTTATATTGCCGACAAGGAAGAAACAAGTATTCCTTACACAAGCACATTGGTAAATAAATTCTCTGGCATGCTGGGCGTTTCGGGTATCTCTTCAGATATGCGCGATATTGCGGCCGCAGCAGAAGAAGGGAATGAACGCGCTGCCATCGCACTTGAAATGTATCATTACCGTGTACGTAAATATATCGGAGCATACGCAGCCGCCATGGGAGGCTTGGATATGATTGTATTTACCGGAGGAATTGGTGAAAACGATACCCAAACGCGTACCAAATCTGTTCAAAACCTTGAATTCCTTGGAGTTAAGGTAGATGTGGAAAAATCTCTTTCATCGAGAGGAAAAGAAGAGCTTGTAAGCTTGCCGGATTCCAAAGTAAAAGTTATAGTGATACCTACGGATGAAGAGCTAATGATTGCAAGCGATACCTATGATATTTGCGAAGCGATTGCAAGCGATACGGATTACTAATATTTTAACCTGCATAATTCACTTAAAACAAAAAAAGGATGCTCGAATTTCGGGCATCCTCTTTTTTGTTGTTGGATATATTGTTTATTTCACCAATATCTTTTCTGTTTTAGTGCCTTCTGTATTGGAAAGCTTAAACAGATATAAGCCGGACTTATAAGTGGAAATATCCAATGTCTTTTCAATGCCATCAAGCATGAAAGAATCAAGCAAACGACCGTGAATATCGTAAATGGTAATTTCGGATTTTTTACCATTTGTGTTTATTTGAATCTTGTCGTTGGCAGGATTTGGATAGATCCAAGTGCTTTCCTGCATTTCTTCATCTATACCAACTATAAAGTCAGCCTTTTGGGCCTGATGAATCGCGCCGGAAACTTTATCTTGGATAAATACCACCACTTCTAAATTAGTCATGACATATTCAGTCGGAATCTCAAACTCTATTTCTACAGTCTGCATGTTTGAAGATGAGAAATCCAGTGCTGTACCATCAGAATTGGGAATCATTGTACGGCATACAAAGTTCACTTCAGTTTGATTAAACCATGTTTGAGGTATATGTGATTCAGTTAATGCGGCATGCAATACCAAATCATCGCTATCGAATTCATACACCATTTCAGCATCTACCTTAAGTTTCCAAGTTGTAGCTGAAGTATTGACACTTTCCACAAAGGCATCTATTTCAAAGTATGCTACTTTTTCGATATGTGTATTGTAAAATTCCAAGTAAGTAGGATATATGCTTGTATTGGCATTACCTCCCGATTTTTTCGAAGTACCGTCAAAGACCGAAGTAGGATATCCGCTTACATCGTAATAATTAATACGCGCTTTGGAATCGTTATTTTCATAGATATCACCTGAGTGATATTCTATAACCACTACATCATGGCCGTTCTCCACTAAATCATCGGCTCCCATTGCGGCTCCGGGGCAGTAAACACACCAAGTACCTGTTGCTATTTCCAATACCACAAAATTACGGTCTGTTCCGCCCGGAATAATTACTTCCAGAGGTCCTGCACCACCTGATAAGCCCTCGTCATAAATTGCTTTTACGTCAAACATATATGAACCCGGGAACAAGCCCACATCCGTATAAGTTGTTTCGGTAATTTCTTGTGCAATAATCACATTATCTCGATATACATTGTATGCGATTACCGGACCAGCGGGTGCATCCCAGCTTAAGAGCACATCCGAATCATTTATTACTTCTGCAGTAAAGTTCGAAGGAGGTGTTAAAGGTGTTGCGAGATCGATACGGAAGTCGTCAAAATAAAACAGTGCAGTACCACCGCTTTCAGTCCAGCCGTAAAAGTCGATACCGCCAAGCTGATTCAAATTACCGCTTCCGGTAGCTCCGAGACTCCATTGCCAGCCATGAATTAAGTTGTTGTTATAGTAATATTCAGCCCAGTTGGAGTTCAAGTCTACTTGTAGGCGAATATCGAGCCAAGTATCATAGCTAAAGCTGTAAGTGGCTGCATTAGCACCGCCTGCGCTGATATTTGCTGTTCCACCCGGAGGGAAATAGCCCTCAAAGCCCCATTCGCTGTTGCTACCGTTAAACGATTGCAAGCTATTGAAATAAGCATAGTTACCTGATGGGATATAAAGTTTGAAGCTAATATCAAATACGCCTTCAGTATGGTTATCCAATACTTTTACAAGGTCCACATCATTAATAACTTTTACAGAATTACTGCCGCTGAATGAAACATCATCACTCACCCAGGCATCTTCATCACTACAGGGTGCATTGCTCCAGGTAGTCCAGGCTTCCGGATTTTGACAGGCAAGCTGTTCGCCGGCTGTATAAGAATCAAAATCGTCAAAGAAGAAGGAAGGTGAAGCATCACCAAAAGTAAGAATCACTTCATCGAAATAGAAATATGAGAAACCGGCATTCGTTAATGCCCAGGCAAGATAGGTATCGCCTTGTCCGCCATTGATTTCTGATACATCGATAGTAGCTGTATTCCAAGCTGAACTCGGATCATATGTTTCTATAATTTCAAATGTGGATGGGTCGTTTGGATTCGTTACAGTACCAAAAGCCAAGACAGGATTATCAAATCTTTCTCCATAATCAAACATCAATTCACCTGCAGGGGTAATATCAATCATGGGTGAAATAAGAAGTATGGGATTATCAGCACTACTAGCTTGTCGGAAGAACAGTACGGTACCATCAGAAGGCATTAGGAAGTCGGGTGATGTGACGTGTACTGTCCAGTCGGATGGAATTCCTGCATCAAAATCTTCATAGAAGTAGTAGGAAGTCGAGGGTAATACTACACTTTCAGTTATATTTTCGTCAATAACCGTAACTTCACCGGTCACACTGCTATATCCGCTTGCAAATACAGTATAGCTGTATGTGCCGGGATCAACTTCCGTAAATACGGTATTACCACTGCTATTGGTAGATTGATTGTCAAAACCTTCTAAACTAACCATAGCTCCCGGAATTGCAGTCCCTGAGCTATTCGTCACATTAAATGTTACATTATAAGTGGCAGGCGCATCCTTCCAAGTTAGTCTCACATCATCCATTGAGAAATAGCTCATACTATTCACAGCTCCGTGTCCCCACACAAGATGCACTTCTCCTTGACCACCGTTAATATCGGCTACATCAATAGTGATGGTTTCCATTGCAGTTTCCGGGGTATAACTATAGAGCTCTACAAAGGTTGAAGCATCATTGGGGTCAGTCATTGTTCCAAATTTCAAACCCGGGTTAAAGGAAGCAGCTCCCACATCAAACATCAGTTCACCGGCCGGTGCAAGGTCAATAAGTGGAGAAATAAGTAAAATGGGATCGTTACCCGCAGTTTGCTTAAACAAATTAACAACACCATTATAGGTATAAAGCATATCCGGTGAATTAACTATTCCAAACCAGTCGTCCGGAATACCATATTGCGGTGCATCCGTAAAATCTTCGTAAAAATAAAAGCTTGGAATTTCCAGTATAATATTGACTGTTAGGTCACTATCAACAACTGTAAAGCTTGACTCTACCGGGAACAAACCACTGGCAGTAACAGTATAGTCATAAGTTCCTGCAATTATGTTCGGAAAAAGAGCAGTACCATCAGTCCCAGTTGTCTTTGCACCAACTCCGGGAATGGTAACCAATGCAGCTTCCACAGCTGTTCCGTCAGAATCTTTTACATTGAAAGTTACATCAAATTTGTCAACGGCACTGCCTCCCACATCAACCATTTCACTTTGAAGAACTTCTTTATTAGCCGTTTGCACAAAAGCAATGACTGCCAGGTCATGAGCCTCTTCCATAAAGGTTAAATCCATATCGTAACTCTCGGTTAGTGTATAAGGGGTTCCGGGATTGAGTGCAGGCAGGCTGGTACCATTCGCATTGGGCAACATTTTCAGCATCACATTGTGAAATTCTGTTTCGCCATTGCTGGCCACATTGCCAGTTGTAATTTTCTCCACTACAGCAAGATGCAATTTTGCACCGGCTTCAATCGCATTTTCTGCCTGGAGAGAGACACTTACAGTTACATTGTTATCATCATTAATGATAGCTTCGGTAATAAGTATATCCAAATCAGTCGGCAAACCAAGAAAACTTTCATAAACCGCCTGACTGATTGCATAAGGGGTAGTATTTGTAGTTCCATTTACATATAAATCAGGTACTGCATTTACTCCGTAATAGGTTCTGCGGGTACCACCTTCAACAGTATAATAGGGATCGCCCGCACCGGGCCAGTTCATCTGGTATTTAATTAGGCTGTGTGTGCCGGGATTTGCTATCATGGTTTGATTAAATACCTGATTTGCACCATAACACGGACCACAAGTTGAACTGGTAAAGACTTCAAATAGCGGTTTCTTGGTTGCTCTTCCGTTTTTAACCAGTAAATCTTTTACATCTAGTACTTGACCTTGCGAACCAATGATTGAGACCGAGTAATTACCTTCAGTCTGAATTGCTACTCCCTTTGAAAGCCCACTCAGTAGGGAGGGCACAGTTTCGGGTTGCATTGTGATGGCTTTATTCACTACCACTTCATCATTGGCGTTACGTATAACAAGATTTACACCTTCGCCGGCCTGAAGCAATGTGGTTTTGGCCAAAAATCCGATTGAAACAGCTTGTCCGCTTCCAATGCGTTCAGGTAAAAGAAGTTCGCATTGTTTGTCGTTTAATTCGCCCGCCTGGCGCATTTGCTGTGCCTGAATCGGGCTGAATATCAGAAGCTGAATCGCTACAAGAAATGATAAAATTGCTTTCATAATAGATTAATTTAGTTTAAATATGAATCACTTTTTAATTTGTTGAACAGAATCTAATTTATCCAAAATACGTTTTATAAGCTTGTCCCGTGTTTGCATCTTTTTCAGAAATTCACTGATTTCCTGTTGGTCTTTGTTTGTAGATTCATCGGGAGCTGATGTCGCCTTGCTATCTTTCCTCTTCTTCTCTTTGTTGTGTTCCGAATTGATTTTAGTCATGGCTAAAAATATTTTCAACGAAATTGCAATTAATTTTATAGGTAAGCCAAATAAAGTACCCATACAATAGCCTATTGTTATTCTATTAACACCTATACATTTGCATAACATTGAAAATGTATTCAATTGATAAATAAGATGTTATAGAATTTTAGGGTCGATTTTCTTTTAGCAGCCGTTAAATGCTAAAAATGCGACAGATATCCAACCAAAGAAGTTTGAGAATGTGAAATACCTAGTTTTTTACGCAGACGTGACCGTGCCATTTCAATTGATGCAGTCCTTTGACCGGTTAGTTCCGACACATCTTTTGTGGAAAGGTTAAGCCGCATAAACGCACATAGCTTTAATTCGTTAGGAGTAAGGTCGGGATGTTGTTCCAAAAGATTTTGATAAAAATCACTATGCACTTGCTTAAAGCGTGTTTCAAGCTCTTGCCAAACTTCTGCCTCACCGGTTTTCTTAAGCTCGCGAACAATTTTACGAATCACCACCTTGGTTTCTTCTTGCTCAGCCTTTTTCTGTTCAAGCTTTAGCTTGGAAGTGATATTGGTAAGTATCTCATTCTTTTTCATCAATGACATCACGCTGAGCATCAGCTCCTTTTGATTCATCTCTAGCTCATTTGAGAGCTTTTGACGCAGTAAGGCTTCATTTTTGATGGAAATTCTATGCCGTGCTATCAAGACAAAAATACCTGCCAAAGCCAGAAAAATAATAATCAAAATAATCAAGCTGTAAATAAATCGCTGCTTTTGATTTTGGTATTTCCTTTCTTGGTTTTGCTTATCAAAATTATGTAATAACTCAAGCTGAGCAATGCGGGTAATATTATTTTGCGCACCCAAGCTGTCTTTCAAATCATGAAACTGCTTCAAATAATGAAAGGCTTGAGTGGTATCACCTGTTAATAAATAAATATCGGATAAGGCTTTGGAAGCATCCTTTACCAATTCCGGCAAAGCATGTTCCTTTCCATTGTCAAGGGTTTGCAAGGCATAATCTGTAGCTTGGCTCCAATCTTCTTGTACCATGAAATAGTTTGACATGGATAAATGATTTTGAGCAAGGATGGGAATATTATTGAGGTTTTTTAATAGCTGTTCTGATTCTTTAAAGTAATAATAAGCGCTATCGTAAATTTCTTGTTTGACACAAATATCGCCCAGATTCAGATAATTAATCGCCTCCCAGTACTTCATTCCTATTTCACGATTAATTCGAACTGCCTCCAAAAGCATTAATTTGGTTTCATCATAATTTCCGGTATTGATATAGGTCATTGCAATATTATTTAACGCGCCTGAAATACCCACCGGATTATTTCTTCGGCGCGCAATTTCCAATGACTTCCCATAATACTCGGTAGCCTTTTCTACATCATCCTGCGCAGAATATGCATTGCCAATACTATTGTAAGCTTTTGCCATGCCGTCGGAATCAGATTGTTGCTCAAATATTCGCAAGCTCTCAAAGAAATATTCCGCACTCTTTTGATGCTCGCCCAATGAAGTAAATATCACCCCAATTGTACGCAAAGACTTGGCTTTTTCTTCACGCAAATCCAATTTATTTGCTAATACCAATGCTTGATTGGCATACTCCATGGCTGCAGAAAAATCGGATACTCCCCAGTTCAAACTGGAAAGGCGCAAATAAGATTGCAGTTTCCCCTGCGGATAATTAAGACGTTCAGAAAGTGTATAGGCTTCATTAGCAGCTATCAAGGATTGCCCGGGGTCGCTAAATTGAATTTCTTCGGAAAACTGAAGCAGCAAATCCACTTTTCTTTTTGAATCCGGCTCCGTACTTAATTGCGCTTTTAAGCTTATAATTTCTCCCGTATCAGCAAATATATGAAGTGGGATGAAAATCATAAACAAAAATAATATTAGCAGATTAAGCGAATTGAAAAACCGCTGATTATACTTACAAAATATTTTAAGCTGTTTATAATCAATCATCTGCCAATAAAAATTAAGCCCGCAATTAATAAATACATTTCTTTTTCTACATACAATATTACAAAAAAAACATAAACACAATATTATTTATATTATTCTAAAAGGCTAATTCCTGCTTTCATTCGCATAAAATGGGATTGTCAGGCTTGTAAAATCAATATTCATCAAGGAAAAATTAAGCTAACTAACACCGCAATTGAAAAGAAAAAAATGTATGTTTGTGCTGTCTTCAAAATAAGACTCTCCTTTTTAAATAGTTATGCAGAACGACATCATCATCGACTTACAAAATTTGTCCGTTTTTCAACGTAAGAACTTGGTATTAACCAATGTAAATCTTCAAATTAAATTAGGAGAATTCTATTATATCATCGGCAAAACCGGAAGTGGCAAATCCAGCTTGCTTAAAACTTTATATGCCGAATTACCTGTGTTGGAGGGGGAAGCCAAATTAAGCGGCTTCGACTTGAAAAAGATACATCGTAAAGAAATTCCATTTCTCAGGAGAAAGCTTGGCATTGTTTTTCAGGACTTTCAGTTGCTTGACGACCGTACGGTATTTGATAATCTTTCATTTGTATTGAAAGCCACCGGCTGGAAAGACAAAAAACAAATTGCGGAACGCATTCGTGAGGTATTGGAAGAAGTGGATATGTATCCCAAGCATTATAAGCTTCCGCATCAATTATCGGGAGGTGAACAACAACGTATTGCCATTGCCCGCGCCCTCTTGAATCAGCCGGATATCATACTTGCCGACGAGCCTACCGGCAATTTAGACCCTGAAACATCAAACGGAATTGTGCGCTTGCTGATGAATATCAGCAGCCAAGGCAAAGCAGTGCTCATGGCAACCCATAATTATAATCTGATTTATAAATTTCCGGCACGCATTATCAAATGCGAAGACGGAACAATTGTTACATCAGATAATACCATACAGTAATATTCAATCGAATAAGTCTATTCGTCAAATAAAACTTCTACTAGTTTCTTGACATTGCTTCCGTTGTGGTATAGTTGGCTTATACCAAGCTTGGGGGATATAATAACTTGTTGCTTTTCTTAAAGCTTATGCATTAAGCCAAAAAACGCTGCATTACTATCTTTGTTTGTCCTTTTTCTTAATAAAAAGGACGCAAAAATCAAGCATGAATGAATGGGTCAACCCACTCTCAAATAAGTGTGTAAATCTAAATAAGGTTGCGTCGGTTATAAGGAAAATTATCTCGTTCTTTTCTTGAGCAAGTGGAAATAAGCAGCTTTAACCTTCATCTTTCCAACTCCTTATAACCTCAAAACAGACCACCGTTCCGGGTCCCGATTATGTCGGGAGCCTTATAAGATTTACTACACTTATTTGATTCACCCGGGCGCTGCTCCCCTTCCGATTACCATCGGAACATGCGAGCCTCCCCGCCCGACCCGGTTATGAGGGCACGCGTTTCTGCTTTCCCTTGGGCGCTGCTCCGCCTCCTATCAAATGTCGGAACCCTCGAAAGCTTTCAAGGCGGTTATTAGGCTAAGTGTTTCGTGTTTTCATATGTGCGTTATGTCATTCCCTGATATAGGTTGACCGTTTTACAAGCAAATTAAATATGATAAAAA
>CAZQBU010000010.1:22387-80003 GCA_964592175.1 uncultured Lentimicrobiaceae bacterium | reverse complement strand
CAAAAAAGCAGGGTGATTTTAGGTACATGATTTTGGACACCCTACCCTACAGGACGATATGCAAAACTGCTGCAACAGTTTTTACAAAGGTTGCGTTCCTACGGAACGGGGTTTATGCCTGCTTCTTGGTTAATTAAGCATAAAAAACTAAAAACACTTCAAAACAGCACCGGGCTGGGCGCGCGGGCCTGCATGAATACGGGGCAGCGCCCGCCTGAAAACACAAAAGTGCTTGTAAATCTTGCAAGGCAGCGCCTTAGAGGCGCTGTTTTTAGGTTGTATGGAGTTCGAAAAATATTATAAAACCAAGTTCAGCCCACTGACTTATAGAAAATCCAAGGTTTCAACTCCATACAACCGTAGCAACCTTGCTTAGATTTACGCGCTTTTGTGTTTGTGGGGAGGCCGTTTATTCATGCTTGATTTTTGCGTCCTTTTTATCAAGAAAAAGGATGAAAAGAAGAACGTATTGCATTGGTTTTCAGACTTAATGCATAAGTCATAAGAAAACCAACAAAACCAAAAAGTTATTGTGTCACCCCTAAGGGGTTTTAGGTTTCTTTTCACCGATTGTATTACTAACGTTTCACCCCTCCGGGGTTGGTTTTGTTATTTAACTTGAATGTTATTTCATACGTCAGTCTTTCATTCATGCTTGATTTTTGGTTCTTTTTATCAAGAAAAATGACGAAAGAAGAAAATAAAGCATTGGTTTTTGGCTTAAAGCATAAGTTTTAAGAAAGGTAACAAACCATAAAGTTAATCTATCACCCCAATACAAATGGGATTAATCAGTTTTTTCATCATAAGTTCACAAAAGCTTCCATTATTTGATGCCCGCAATTTGTGATAATGGATTCGGGATGAAATTGGAGCCCATGAATTGGCAATGACTCATGATAAACCGACATGATTTGCTGATCTTCATCCATTGAGCTTATATTTAGGCAGTTAGGAATTGTGCTACTATCTATTATTCTTGCCTGATAAATTCCTACTTGTGCATTTCTGTCGATATCTGTTAATAAAGCATCCTTGGTATCCGTTATTTTGAGTGTTGCTTTATGCCCGTGTCTGATATAAGGCATGGCTAATGTACTTCCTCCAAAAAATGATACGATGGCATGAAATCCCAAACCAATTCCAAGAATTTTATGTGTTTGGAAGCAATGTGCGATACATTTTAAAAATATGTCGGCTTCTTCGGCTAAGCCTGCACCGGATGATAAAATTACTCCATCAAACTGATCTAAAATATTGATATCAAGTTTGTTAGTAAGCGTGTGATGCACTTCGACTTGCTTATATTTTTCAAGCATTCGCAGCATGCTGTACATAAATGCATCCTGATGGTCCAAAAGTAGAATCTTTCGCATAAACTAGAGTTCGACCTAATTTTAACTGACAAATATATAATTTTAATAGATTTGTCTTTTTAATTAAACAAAAGCATAAAGATTTGAGTCGCAACCAAATATATACTACTGTAAATGAGATGAATAGGCTTGGTGGGAGTTCCATTCCCTTCTTGTTTGGTTTCGACTTTGAGCTTGAAAACGCCTTTTTGATTAAAAATCCATTCATGCAAAGCGAAGTTTTGTTTCGTAGTCCGGGATATGCCAATTATTCTGGTATATATATATCTTCTTTTACCAATGAAATAAAGCTGGAAATTGGTGATTTGATGAGCCAAGCTGATTATTGTAAGGCGTTTGAAACTATCAGGCATGCTTTTGAGCGAGGCGACAGCTATTTGTGCAACTACACTTTGAAAACTCCAATCCGGATTAATGTGTCATTGAAAGAGTTGTTTCTACGTACAAATTCGCTGTTTGGATTGTGTTATCATGATGATTTTATTTCATTTTCACCTGAGCGATTTGTGAAAATTTCAAACGGATTGATTTATTCAAATCCAATGAAAGGCACTATAGATGCAAGTTTGCCAGATGCTGAAAATATTTTGTTACAAGATTATAAAGAAGATTGCGAACACAATACCATTGTGGATTTAATTCAAAATGATTTGAGTAAGCTGGCTTCTAATCTTCGGTTGAAGCGTTTTAAATATATCGATCGGATTCAAACAAGTGGAGGTGAATTGTTGCAAATGAGTTCTGAAATTATGGGCGAACTGCCCGATAATTATTTATCTCAATTGGGTGATATTATTTTATCATTATTACCTGCAGGCTCTGTATCCGGTGCACCAAAACATAGCAGTTTGAAGCTGATAAAATCTGTTGAACAACAAAAAAGAGGCTATTATACCGGAATTTTTGGTTATTTTGACGGAAAATCCTTGGATTCGGCAGTGCTGATACGTTTTATTGAGCGAGAAGGGGAGCAATTATTTTATCGCAGCGGAGGAGGAATTACGATTAACAGCCTTTGCGAACAAGAATACCAAGAAATGATGCAAAAGATATATATCCCTTTGTAGTTATGATGCGATTTATTGAAAGTATCCGTGTAGAAAACAAGCAAATATCAAATAGAACTTTGCATCGGCAACGGTTTTTTGATACAATAAAATTCCATTACGGACAGCAAGCTGCTCGTGCTGCTCAAGTACAATTCGATGAGCTACTAAATAATATTTTAAGGAAAAACGCAAAGCAAAATCATGTGCAAAAACTTCGTCTGATTTATGCTGACCGTATTTTACATTTTGAGCTTCAAGATTATCATCCGCGAATAATTCAAAGTTTAAAACTCGTTATTTGTGATCATTTGGAATACAAATTCAAATATTACAACCGGGATGTGATTACCAACTTATTTAATCAAAGAGCCGGCTGCGACGATATTCTTATTTGTTGCAACGGATATATTACGGACAGCTCGTTTAGTAATTTGGTTTTTGAAAACCAAGATGGGTTGTTTACACCTAAAACATATCTCTTAAACGGTACAAGGCGTCAATCATTATTAGATGAAGGAGTCATCAAAGAAGCGGATATAAGTATTGACAAGCTCAAGGATTATGACCGACTTATTTTAATAAACGCTATGCTTCCATTAGGAAGTACAGAAGCTATTCCTCTCCAAAAAGCTATTGCTTACTGATGGGAGGGAGTGCTGCTTCATAACTCTGGCAGCAGGTACTACTCAGGTGGTTTCGACCGCCCCGGCGGACGAAACCACCTATAGAAAATACACATCATTTTATACTATTTCAGCTAGATTTGTAGCCTACTTCTCGTTTTCTTCAAAAAACTCCATGATAGAATCCACTAAGTTTGCGGCTCCATCCCAGATGTCTGAAATTTGTGCTTCAAGCATATAGCAAGGGGTGGTAAACACTTTGTTGGCAGCATCAAATACCACATCCCCATGATCCGTTTGGGTGTGGCTTGCACCTATTGCTTCAATTGCTTCGATAGTATCTTGGTCTGTTCCAATTGTAACATTTACATCTTTCAGAATTTTTGCTACGAAAACAGGAGAAATGCACATGGCTGCAATCGGTTTCTTTTGTGCATGCATTGCTTTTACTGCGGCTTCCACTTCCGGGTTTACCTTGGCGTTTGGTCCGTCAAATGCTACTGTGGAAAGATTTTTGGCAGCTCCAAATCCTCCGGGGAAGAGCAGCACATCATAATCGTCTGCTTTAAATTCTGCTAAATCTTTGATGTTGCCGCGAGCGATACGTGCTGCTTCAATGAGTACGTTACGGCTTTCGGGCATTTCTTCACCTGTCATATGATTTATCACATGATGCTGTGGGATATTGGGTGCAAAGCATTGATAGCTTGCGCCGGCTTGATCGATTGCCAGCAT
This sequence comes from uncultured Lentimicrobiaceae bacterium, assembly GCA_964592175.1. Taxonomy (GTDB): domain Bacteria; phylum Bacteroidota; class Bacteroidia; order Bacteroidales; family F082; genus JALNZU01. The sequence continues at coordinate 76,220 of CAZQBU010000010.1, read as the reverse complement.
TGCCAGGGTAGCCTCATGAATTTCAGCACCATCATATACACCGCTTCCTGCCAATACAACTGCAAATTTTTTCATATTTATTTATTTAAAATTAATTTATTACACTTCAAGTTTAAAATACTGGTTATCAGGCTTTTTTATAAACTATGGAAACCACTGTCACATCATCGCCACCCATATTAATGGAAAGGCCGTAGGGACGATTTTCTGTTATTTGTATTTGTGCATTTCCAGCTTTTCCTGTCAGCTGTTGCCACAATGTTACTGCTTGATGCACTCCGGTAGCGCCTGTGGGATGCCCCCAACCAATGAGTCCGCCGGTGGTATTCATCGGCATTTCTCCGTTTCGGGCTGTTTTCCCTTCAGCCACATAAGCAGCTCCTTTTCCTTTTTCGGCTAAGCCTAAGGCTTCTACTGCCAGCAGTCCGGCAATACTGAAACAGTCGTGCGTTTCCACGGTACCCAGCTGATTAATACCAATGCCGGCGTTTTTCATGGCTAAAGCAGCCGTCTTTTTAATGGTGGTCAGCTCGGTAAGATCTGCAGGATCTTCTGTAATATTACGTGTAAGCTGTGCAAAACCTGCAATCTCCACTGCATCTTCTTTTGCAATACCCAGTTTTGCCAATCCTTTTTCAGAAGCAATGATAATACCCGATGCACCATCTGATACTTTGGAACAATCCAGTACATTTAAATGGTCTACAAAAAACTTGCCGTTAGGAACCATTTTATTGTATAAAGCTTCTAAATCTGCAGTATTGTTGTGAAATTCTTGAGCTGTCTCGTCAAGGCGTGCATTTTCGATGCTGTTTACAAACCATTGTGCCATTCCTTTACGGGCATAGTCGTATCCGTATTTTTCGTAATAGGCACCGGCTCTGTCCGAAAATTGTCCGGGGAAGAAATAGGCATGTCCTTTTTTTCTGTTTTGATACCATCCTGCTCCCGCTAAAATATCTGCTCCATAAATAGCTTTCACGGTATTTTGTACTTCTACGCCTAATGCTAAAACTACTTCTGCCGTTTCTGCCAACACGGACCGAATTCCTGCCATCAATGCCAGGCCGCCTGAGCCACAAGCACCTTCCACGCTGTGGGAGGGTTTAAACTCCAAAGCCGGGTGAATCGTAGCAGCAAATCCACCTAAATGGGCTTGCTTGTTAAAGCGTGCGGCAATGAAATTGCCTATCACCACCTCATCAATTGCTTCGGGATCTTTTATTTGATTTAAAACAGCTTGCCCTGCTTCACGGATATAATGCTCTAAACCGGGTCGTTCTTTTTTAGGGTTGAATTCTTTGCGGCCGGTTCCCATTGATACGGTATTTGCACCGGCAGCCATATATATCTTTTTTCTCATGATTACAGTTTTTTAAAATCAGATAAAATAGGAATTAATAGGTCCAAAAGCATGGAAAAATCCGGTTAGCATCACGGTATTTACGTCTTCTTCGTTATTTGCTACCCCGTCTGCAACCAATTTCCTGCCGATGGCGTCCGAGTTTTTGCCATATGCCATAGCAAAAACAGAAGCTTTGTTGTTTGCCAGATTGACGGTATTAAACCATTTGGTAAAATGCGCATCTTTATCTCCCATGCGGATTACTGTTCTCCATGCTTGGAATCCCTCGGGCATTGCCCCCATCCACGAGTCGGCTTGTGTATTAAAGTTTTCAAAGGCTACATAGCTTTTACTTTCCATGTCGTAAACGGCTACGGGACCTGTTCGTTCATACTTTAGGAAGCCATCCTTTTGTGCGCCGCTTGAAAACTGCCCGCCTTTTACGCCTATCTCCATCATCTGGTCAAGTAGCTCGGAATGCAGATTTTCATCTTTCATAAACGGATTCATCACTTTCATGATAAATTGAACCACATCTATACCCACATAATCTATCAGCTGGAAGATGCCCATCGGGCGGCAGAGATAATCTTGGCTTATTTTATTTACGATATAAATTGCTTGAATTAAAGGCATTTCTTGGCTCAGCTTCAATGCTTGTTCGATACCGTATAGTGCATCGCGCATAAAGTGTCCGTTGCCTATGAAGCCCGCAATATCGTTACTTGGAACAACTACTTTGCGTAAAGCTTTGGCATAATCCAAAGCAAATTCTTTCATTTCCGGCAAGCTTTTATCGGTGACTATCAACTCAACCAATTTTTGTACTGCCGGGGGATTGTAAAAGTGAAAACCCAATATGCGGCTTTCAAGACCCGCTTCTTTTTCAATAATATTTATTGGTACAGAAGAGGTGTTGGTAAAATACCAAGGTTTTAAAGAATTATTCTTATCAATCTGACTTAAAATCTTGACTTTTAGGTCTTTGTTTTCACTTACAGCTTCAAAAATCAATTGTGATTTATAAGCTGCTTCCATGGATGTTGTAGGGCGTACAATGCGCATCACATCTTGGATGTATGCTTCAATCACATCCGAATTTTCGATTAAATCTGCCCTATCGGCATAAACTTGTCGAAGCCAAATGGTTTTCTTTTCGGCTGTCTTTAGTACTTGGGCGCGCAGATAATCTACTAGTCCGGCTAGCCCGCTATCGCTTAAATCAATTGCATTTAAAACAAAAGTTTTGTCCTTGTTTTCCGGTTTTAAGCTCAGGTCGGCCATCTCGAGTGCGGTAAGCAGTAAGATACCGCTTCCCATCTTTCCGGCAGCTCCCAAGACGGACACATTTTGTAAACGATCGTCGTAACTCATAATGAATAAATTTATTTGTTTTTAATTTTTACCAGTTTGGGTTTCTTTTTTCTAAAAATGCTTTCATCCCTTCTTCACCTTCACTTCCTTTTCCGAACAACGAACCAAATTGTTTGGATTCTTCAGCTGAGCCGGCTTCAAATCCAATTTGCATACCTGCTCTTGTAACTGATTTCACTTTACGTACCGCCTGAGGTCCTTTTGATGCAATCAGCTTTGCAATTCGCATGGTTTCTTCCATCAGCTGTTCCGGCTCGGTAACTTTTTGTACCAATCCCATACGTAATGCTTCTTCGGCTCCTATCATCTCGGCAGTTGTGAGTAGATAAAGTGCGTTTGCCAGCCCTGCCAAACGGGGTAAGCGTTGTGTACCGGCATAGCCTGGAATAAGTCCCAGATTTACTTCCGGCTGCCCAAATTTTGCTTTGGTAGAAGCAATACGGAAATCGCAGGACATTGCCAATTCAAGACCGCCACCTAAAGCAAAACCATTGATTGCGCCTATAACAGGGAATGGAAGTTGTTCAATATTGTTAAAGGTGTTTTGCCCCAGTTGCCCGAATGCACTTCCTTCTTCAGGATTTTTGTTTACCATCTCAGCGATGTCGGCACCGGCAACAAAAGCTTTGCCTTCACCGGTGATAATCATTGCACGGACGCTTTCGTCATCGCGAAATCGCGCAAAAAGATGATCCATCTCCTCAAAAAAACGTGTGTTTAATGCGTTTAAAGCTTTAGGACGAGAAATTGTAACTAAAACAATGCCGTTTTCAACAGAAAATTGTAAAATTTGATACTCCATAGTCATATAATTTATTTATGCTCAAATATATATTATTTTCCGGAACGAATGACTTGTAATTTGTTTTTGAATTAAATATTTCACTATAAACTAATCATAGATAGTTGAAAATAAATAATTTAAGATTTTTTTAAAAATCATATGCAAAAATTATTTTATTTTTGCCCGGTTACTATGAAGTTGCAATTTATATATCGATTTATTTCGCTGAAGATGGCATTCCTTATCTTATTCAGTTCGGTAGGACTGGGTTTGAATGCACATTATTGCAATCAGCTTCATACCATTGAAACTTCTATTTTGCCTTTTTCTAAATCAATTGACTGTGAGCACGAAGCAATCCAAAGCTGTTGTGTGCCGGCCATGGCAGAAGAGAGCTTAGCCAAAGATGAAGGCTGTGGCAATCCGGAGCATCAGGATGCGCATCTACACAATACTTCTTGTTGTGAAGATTTTTATGCGTACATCAATTTGGATGCCGATGTGGATGTGCCACAACAGCAAAATCAAAGTAGTTTTGATAAATTCCTGTTTCCACTTATTTTGTTGTTTCAACAATTTGCGGAATCGCTTGATGTTGAGCAGCTTATATTTAATGCTGTTGATGTTGAAAAACCTTTAATGAATGGGCAGGATATTATTATTGCATTTAAACGTTTAAAAATCTCTTGCCATTTGCTTTAATCAGCTTTTCTGTCCCACTATTTGGGACTTCGTTCATTTCATTTTTTGATTAAAGCAATTTCCATGAAAACAAAATATTTTAAGTGGCTGCTTATATCCGCTGCCATGCTGTTTACATCACATGTTTACAGCCAAAAGATTGAAGGATATGTATTTGAGATTTTTTCTAAAGATACGGTTCCGCTTGCCGGAGTGAATATTTATTGGGAAGGAACACATAAAGGCGCTGTTACAGACGCCGAGGGTGCATTTTCGCTGAATGCGGTACGTGATGCCCATCATTTGGTGTTTTCTTTTGTAGGTTATTCAAACGATACAATTCATTATCACCCTGATGGCAAGCCGCTAATACATTTTATGAGTGAAGCACTCGACCTGATGGAGGTGGAGGTGGTCAACCGTGCAAAAACGAATTATGTTTCCCGCCTAAGTACCGTCAATGCGACAAATATTACATCGGGTGAGCTACAACGTGCTGCCTGTTGTAACCTGTCTGAAAGCTTTGAAACAAGTGCCAGTGTGGATGTATCTTATAGTGATGCGGTAACAGGAGCACGGCAGATTGAAATGCTGGGACTGGCAGGTATTTATACCCAGATGATGGGCGAAAATATGCCCAATCTGCGTGGATTGGCAAACGGTTTTGGGCTGCTATTCATTCCCGGAAGCTGGATGGAAAGCATCCAAGTTTCCAAAGGAACATCCTCCGTATTGAATGGTTACGAATCTATTACGGGTCAAATAAATGTGGAGTATAAAAAGCCGGAAGACAGTGAGCGCTTTTTCTTGAATTTGTTCCAAGGACAATCCGGACGATCGGAAGCGAATTTCAACCTGCGACTGGATCCCGGACAGAAACTAAAAACAATGCTGCTCGGACATGTGAGCCATAATAGCGTAAAGCATGACAGCAATAAAGACGGTTTCTTGGATGACCCACTCTACACACAGTTCAATTTATTTAACCGCTGGGATTACCATACTAGAAACTTCGAATCACAGTTTGGAATTAAAGCCTTAAGTGAAACTAGAAAAGGAGGCCAAGTTGATTTTGATCATTCTGTGGAGCAAAGCGAACAATCGCATTATGGTACACAGATTGATAATCAGCGCTTTGAAGCATTCCTGAAAACCGGATTTATCTTTAATAGACCGGCTACCAGCTTGGGTATTCAGCAACAAGCTACCTTCCACAAACTATCATCTTTTTATGGCTTGCGGAATTATGATGCGGTACAACAATCTTATTACGGAAATGTGTTGTTTCAGTCATTTATCAAAGATACACGTCACTCTTATACCACCGGCTTCAGCCTGATGTATGACCGAATTGAATCGTCTGGAGAACTTTACCAGCTACAGAATGAAGTGGTTCCGGGTGCATTTTTTCAATATACTTATAGCGATGGTACTCAATTAAATGTCATAGCAGGTATGCGCGTGGATCATCATAATTTGTATGGTGTTTTTGTAACACCCCGACTGCATGCTCGTTATACCTTTAGTGAGCATTTGATTATGCGTTTGTCTGCCGGAAAAGGATATCGTACGGCACGCGTACTTGCAGAAAACCTATCGCTAATGGCTTCTTCAAAGCCAATTAATTGGATGTTTGCTTGTGCCGACCCCTTGCGAATGGAAGAAGCTTGGAATTTTGGAATTAATGCAACAAATTATATTCATATCAATAATAAGGAGCTTACACTCAGTCTTGATATTTACCGGACTTCATTTTTGAATCAAGTGGTTATTGACCGTGTAACCACATATGCGGAAATTTTAATTTATAACCTTGATGGACGTTCATTTTCGAACAGCATCCAATTCGAAGCAAACTATGAGTTATTCCAAGGCTTTGACCTTACAGCAGCTTTCCGTTATAACGATGTAAAGGTTACGTATATGAATGAACTTAAAGAACGTCCGATGGTTAATAAATACAAAGGACTTTTGAGTGCGTCCTACAAACCCAATGTCAAATGGCAGTTTGACCTAACCGGTTTGTTTACCGGCTCAGCAAGTCTCCCGTATTGGGCTGCACAACCCGACCCGGACAGCAGCACTCCCTATTCGCCCAGTTTCTTTACCCTCAACGGACAGATAACACGTAATTTCAAAAAGTGGGAAGTGTATCTGGGTGGTGAAAACCTCACAAATTATAAGCAAGACAATCCGATATTGGATCCGGAAAATCCGTTTGGCCATAATTTTGATGCATCGGTGATTTGGGGACCATTGATGGGAGCGAAAGCTTATGTCGGATTACGTTATACAATCGAATAAACAATTGAAACATGAAACACACTAAAAACTTTATTATCGGCTCATTTATGCTTGTCTTTATGTTGGCTTCACTTACAATGAGTGCCCAAAATGCAAAAAAGTCGAAAACAGAAAAGGTGACCATTCAAACTTCGGCAATTTGTGGCGACTGCAAGCAACGCCTAGAGAGAAATATAGCATTTGAAAAAGGCGTTAAATCGGTTTCACTCGATGATGAAACAAAGGTATTGACTATCGAATACCGCGCAAATAAAACCGATAAAGAAAAGCTGAAAAAAGCAATTACCAAAATTGGTTATGATGCGGATGAATTGGAAGCTGACCCAAAAGCGTATGAACGTTTACCGGCTTGCTGCAAAAAAGACAATGAGCCACATTAATATTTTGTAATTCACTATGTAATAAGTCGTTCTGTGGAGAGCGACTTATTGCTTTTTAATTGAAAACACGTAATAAGCCGTTGAAATATTCAGCCTGGTAACGTGTCATGGGATAACGTCCTTCGCCTTCAAAAATATGTCCGTCAAGGAGTGAAAAAAGCGTTCCGGTACAGGTATCTTTTGCAAAAGGATAATGTTCATCAACAAGCAAACGGGTGCAAATATCTCCTCTGCAACATTGATTGGGGTTATTTGGGGGCATGCGTTCAAAAGCAGCAAACTCGTCTAAGCTGATACGATGCACAATAATGCCCCTACTTGGTGGTTCAGCCGTTAAATACATCCAACCGCCGGCTGTGTTAAGCGGTTGATATATCGTAGAATTAGGGTCAATGGTCACATTTAAATAGATATCCGGGATATTGGGGTTTGGTGGATCTTTCTCACAAGCCAAAAAACCAAAAGCGATAAAAAACAACAAGCCAAAAAAGACTGCCGAAAAACTAATATATTGACCGAAAAAGCTTTTGTTATGCATAATTCTAAGCTGCTTAATTCATGAATTTAATTTTGAGAAATTTTAAGGCTTGAGCAGTGAAGCTGTAGGCAACTACCGCGAACAACTCATAACGTGTGAAATTGCCAAAATTAAATCAAATTCATTTTATAATATTCACTTTTTTAAATTATCACCAAAATCTCCTAACATAATACTCATGAGGTTCTTACAATAAAATTTGATTGTCAACCTTATGAATTGGTGAATTATGCAGGCTAATTTGATTCTACTGCAAAGATAAGGGAATTCGAAAGGAAAACCTTACAAATATAGTTAAGCTAATTATTACGATAGCAAAACGTAGTATCTTGTGTTTTATTTGATGACAGTCAACAATTTTGGCAATGGAATAAAATGTATTTTTGCATGAACTTGCGAATAAAACTGCATTAAAAATTGAAAAAATTTATACGTCTTTTCCTGCTTATAATGGTGATGCTTTTTTCATTGACAAGCTGTGCAACAATGAAGAAATACAAAGCCTACAGAACGCGTAAAAAGGCAGAAAAGGTACTTATTATGGCAGAAAAACAAAATCAAAAAGACTATGTTCGATTGAAAAAATCACATTATCAGATGCAGCCGGATAATACCCAAAAAATGATGAAGGCAACGAGAAAAAAGAATAAAAAACTCATGAAACCCATGAAGCGAAAGCGTTATTGATCAAAATATAATTGCATGAATAAAGCTAAAACAATATGCTTAATCGTACTGATGATATTGGTTCATTCGATTAATGGACAGGAGTCCCTGTTTTTCAATCGATTTTTATCTGAAAATATCATTATCGAAAAAGGATTAAGTCAAAATACGGTTTATACTATCTTTCAGGATGACGAAGGGTTTATGTGGTTTGGTACTTGGGAAGGATTAAACCGTTTTGACGGCTATTCTTTTGTTACTTTTAATCGTGAGCAAGGGCTAAGCAATGAAACCATACGCGATATTTACCAGCAAGGCGATATATTGTGGGTGGGTACAGAAAACGGTTTAAACGCCATTCATTTAGATGATGGCAGCATTGATAATTATTTTGCCATAGATGGAGATGATAATTCGCTGATTAACAACTGGGTAAATCATATTACTGCAGATAAAAGCGGAAATATATTGATTGCAACGGCGGGCGGATTAAGTATTTTGGATGCAGCTTCATTGGAATTTCGTCAATTTTTATGTACCCATGAAGAAAATCCCACCCGCTCGAATTATATTCATAAAATCATCCAAGATGAGGATGAAAATTATTGGCTTGCAACAAGTTACGGCTTAATATTTTATAATCATAAAACCGGAGAAACCCGCCGTTATCTGGCTAAAGAAGGCGATCACACCTCTTTGCCTGATAATTTTGTAAATACCTTACTGAAAGATGATGATGGAAAAATTTGGGTAGGAACACGTAGCGGAATGGCACTTTTTCAAGCTTCGAGCCAAAGTTTTTATACACCTTCCGTATTTATACAAGATGATATTGCACTAAATAAAAAATCAATACAAATCATTCATCAACAGCAAGATCAATTATGGATTGGAACGGCTTTCCACGGTTTGTTTGTCTATGATATGAGCAAAAAGACAGTGGTAAATTATACCAATAATCCAAACCAAAATTATACAATAAGCGATAATCGGGTGTTTGATATATTTTCCGATAAATCGGGAACTATTTGGGTTGGCACCTTCAACGGCTTAAACAAATTGAATCATTTAGCACCCAATTTTAGAACATATCCCGGCGATTATAAGCAATTTCAGGAACGTTCTTTTAACTCGGTTTGGTGCTTTGAAGAAGGGGAAGATGGTCAGCTGTGGATTGGTACCGAACAAGGCGTAAAAATTTGGGATACTCAAAAACAAAGCATTAAACGTTTGCAGCACGACCCGGCAAATAAAAACAGCATTTCAAGTGACGGCATACGCGATATCCACCGTGATAAAGATGGAAACTATTGGATTGCAACCCGAAATAACGGATTAAATCTTTACAATCCAAAAACGAACCGCTATACACATTTTAGCCATCGAAGCGAAGACAATCACAGCTTGCCTGACAACTTTGTGCTGGCTGTACAATCGGATAGCAAAGGCAATATTTTGGTAGGAACCAATAATGGTTTGGGAATAATGGAGCCCGAAACAAATCGATTTAAAGTTTATCGCCATCATTCCGGAGATAGCAGCAGCTTAGCCTCAAACCGGGTTTATGATATCTTGGAAGATCGCCAAAAGCGAATTTGGGTTTGCAGCTTGCAGGGGCTTTCGTTATTTAATCCGGAAAACGGTAGCTTTAAAAATTATCAAATTCCCGAAGAATTTCGTGCTGAAAAGGGAATCTTAAGAAATCAGTTTTTTTCAATCATACAAGCGCGTGACAATAAATTCTGGATTGGGACATATAATAGCGGCTTAGTACGATTTGATGCTGAAAATGAAAGTTTTGAAGTGTGGACCACGAGTGATGGGCTGCCCAACAATGTTGTATATCAAGCTTTGGAAGATAAAAACGGTCATATTTGGCTTTCTACAAACTGGGGCTTAACACGCTTTGCACCCCAACAAAGCATGTTTACAAATTATGATATCACGGACGGCTTGCAGAGTAACGAATTTAACTTTAATGCAGGGAAATTGCTTCGTAACGGCAATTTAATTTTTGGAGGGATGAGCGGATTTAATTACTTTGATCCGGATGAGATATTTGTGAATACCCTCATGCCCGAAGTCCGAATTACATCCACCAAGATATTTAATGAAACCATTAATAAAAGATTCAGGAGCGGAGATACACTCATGCTGCAATATTCTGAAAATGTGTTTTCTTTTGAGTTTGCTGCCTTGGAATATTCCAATCCTGCACGAATAAAATACCAATATAAGCTGGAAAACTTCAATCGTGAATGGATTGAGCGTAAAGCAACACAGCGTTATGCCGAATTTGCACATGTAAGTCCCGGACATTATATTTTTAAGGTAAAGGCATCGAACAGTGACGGATTTTGGAGTGAAGAAGGTATTCATTTACATATCATCATTAATCCACCATGGTACCAAAGCTGGTGGTTTAGGATACTTGCTCTTTTATTAATCGGCTTTTTCGTATACGGCATCGTACATTTGCGCACCCGGGTTATACGACGAAAACACGAAGTACAAATGAAATACCTCGAGTTTGAAAAGAAGCTTTTCGCTCTGGAACAGAAGGCATTGCAGTTGCAAATGAATCCGCACTTTTTGTTTAATTCACTAAATAGTATTCAAAGTTTTATTGTTAGAAACGATATTGATAATGCCATTCATTATTTATCCAAATTTTCCAAGCTAATGCGTATTACCCTGAGTAATTCACGTGAAAGTTTTGTAAGCCTTCGCGATGAATTAATGGCATTGCAATTGTATTTAGAAATTGAACGATTGCGATTTAATGATAATTTTGAGTTTGAAATAAAAGTCGATCCCAGTATTGACGACAGTTTTTTGGAAATCCCGCCTATGCTGCTTCAGCCGTATGTGGAAAACGCAGTTATTCATGGACTTATGCATAAAGCCGGGAATGGTTATTTACGTATTGATATCAGTCAAAATGACGATAATCTGTTGGTACTAATCGAGGATAATGGGGTGGGTCGAGAAAAGGCGGAACAAATCAAGCAAGATTCCGGAATCGAAAGAAAATCCAAGGGTATGCTCATTACGGGTGAAAGGCTCGATATCTTAAATCAATATACCCAAGACACCTATGCGGTGCAGATTACGGACTTGAAGGACGAAAACGGAGCAGCTTTGGGAACAAGGGTGGAAATTCATATTCATGGAAATATGGGCTAACACCCGGGACTTATTTTATTTTGATGTATATTTAAAGCGAAAAAAAACAATAGAAATATGATCAGATGTGTAATTGTTGAAGATGAAAGTAAATCGAGAGATACCTTGCGAGGCTTGTTGCAGCGCTTTTGCCCGGATGTGATGGTGGTTGCTGAGGCGGGCGGTGTTCAAGAAGGACGGGAAGCCATTATAAAACACAAACCCGATTTGGTGTTTTTGGATATAGAAATGCCTGATGGAAGCGGCTTTAGGCTGCTTCAGCATGATGATCTTCCGGATTTTGATGTGGTATTTACTACCGCATTCGATCAGTTTGCAATAAAAGCCATCCGTTACGCGGCTTTAGATTATTTATTAAAGCCTATAGTGCCGGAAGAACTGATGAATGCAGTTGAACAAGTGCGCAAAAGCAAGGAAAAAAAGAGTAATCTGAAAAATATTGAAGTCTTGCTTAGTAATATCCGCTCGAATATGGTAGAATCCAAAAAGATTGTCCTTTCTACCATCGAAAAGAAACATGTTGTAGAGGTAGATTCCATTTTACGCTGTGAATCCGATAATTATTATACGCACTTTTATTTTACCAATGGCAAGCATCTTTTAATCAGCAAAACATTAAAAGACGTAGAGGCTATGTTGGAAGGTGGCAGTTTCATTCGCCCCCACAAATCGCATCTGATAAACACCCGTTATATTCAAAATTTCAACCGTGAAGATGGAGGGGTTATCACGTTAAATAATGGAGATAAAATACCTGTTTCACGGAGAAAAAAAGAGAAAATCCTGGAAATCATCCACAATCTTTAGCTTGTTTCACTGGTTTGTTTGTGCAATTTCGCATTCATTTTTAGCTATTAAAGTGTTTTTCTTTAAAAAGCCGCCCCAAATCCACTAAATCCGCTGGTGGTTTAGGGAAGTTTGTGTACTTTAGCAGCAATTATTACTACCTGAAATATGGAAGAATTTATATTTGTCCTGCTTGTTTTTATCTGGATAATTGCATCAGCAGTTCGTGGAACTAAATCGAAAAAGCCACCTACTGCCACTCCTAAATCCAAGCCTGTAATTTTGGCTGACTGGGATGAGATTACCGAAGAACTAAAGCCTTTTGACACCCGGACCAAACCACGGAGCGCAACGCCCGCTGATTTCGGCACCGGAACCAGCTATCGTGCACCCAAACCCTCTATTTCCGAAAATTATAAAGCTTTTGGCGGCACTTTTGCCACTACTTTTGGTGGAGAAGACTATTTTTCGCTCGATGCGATAGAGGATGACAGTGCGATGCATTATGCAATGACAACTGGTGAAATTGGTTCGGAAGAAGAGCAAGAAAGTGATAAAAGTTTTGAAGATTTTAACCTGAGAGACGCAATTATTTTTGAGGCTGTTTTAAACCGCCCTTTTGAATATTAAATGTTTGATTATAAGATAGATAGTATGTTAAATCACAGTAAATCGAAATTTTTTGTTAATTAATGTGAAATAGTTTTTATCTTTACCGACCTTTAACGCACGAAATTGATAGTAGAACATAAATTTACATGGCATGTTAAAAAATTTACTAATTACCTTGGGTATCGTTCTGAGTTCCTTTACTTTAGCGTATGCCCAGCAAGGAAGGTTACAAGGAAAAGTCTATGAGAAGGATACCCGGGAGCCTATTGCTTTTGCCAACATTGTACTCGAAAACGGAGGAACAGTGGTGGGAGGAGCCACTTCCGACTTCGATGGCAACTATGTCATCAACCCCATCCCTCCGGGACGTTACGACCTCAAAGCAACCTTCGTAGGATATAATCCCGTTACCGTTCGAGGAATTGTAATTCCCGGTAACCAGATTACATTCTACGATATTGTGATGATTAGTCAAGCAATTGACCTTCAAACAGTGGAGGTTATTGACTATAAAATTCCGCTGATTTCCAAAGACCAGACCGCCAGTGGTGCTTCGGTAACATCCGAAGAGATTAAGAAGATGCCCAACCGTTCTGCTGAAGCTGTTGCAGCAACAGTAGGGGGTGTGTTCTCTGCTGACGGAGAAAGGGGAAACGTGCGCGGTGCCCGATCCGATGCGACGGCAATGTATATTGACGGCGTACGTGTAATCGGTAGTAGTAGCGTTCCGCAATCAGCTATTGAACAAGTAGACGTAATCCTTGGAGGAACACCGGCACAGTATGGTGACGCCACCGGTGGTATTATCAACGTAACCACAAGAGGACCATCACGTACCTTTGGAGCCGGAATTGAGTTGGAAACATCGGAACTCCTTGACCCATACGGACATAATCGACTGGGATTCAATATGCAAGGACCCCTCATTAAAGGAAAAAATCAAACTACAGCATTGCTCGGCTATTTTATTGCCGGTGACTTGACCTATAAAAGAGATGGAAGAATTTCATCAAACGGCTATTATAGAGCAAGCGATGCCACCTTGGAAAGCCTTCAAAATAATCCGTTGCGTCCATCAGGAACTGGATCCGGAAGCACCTTGCCAAATGGTGAGTTTGTGCGTAAAGCCGATTTGACAACTACTGCAAGGTCAATGAATTCCTCATACTATAATGTGAACTTATCCGGTAACTTGAATATTCGAACCACCGAAACAATTAACCTTACCTTTGGTGGTACCTACAACAAGTCACATGGTAACCAGTTCAGCTATTCAGGCTCATTCTACAACTGGGATAAAAATACCGTATACGATAACAATACATGGCGTGTTTTAGGACGATTTACACAACGTTTCCCCACTTCGAGCGAAAGCGCTTCACTCATCAAAAACTTATACTATTCGATTCAAGCCGACTATACCCGTCAGTCAAACTCATACGGTGACCCTTATCATTATGATAATTTGTTCGACTATGGATATATCGGACAGTTTACCGTATATAAGACACCTACTTTCGAGTTAGGTAGTGATGAGGTAAATGGTAGATCTTATGAAAATGTGTGGTTGCTTAACTCATGGGACTTTGACACACTCGTAACTTGGACACCCTATGACATTAACCCGCTTATTGCAAATTATACAACAAGCTATTACAACACATTTGCCGACACACCGGAAAGACATTTCCAAAACTTCGACCAAATTCAACTTGGCGGTGGTTTGCTGAATGGTAGAAACCCCACCTCATTCTATGGCTTGTACCAAGCTCCCGGAGCGAACCAGTCGGGTTATGGTAAGGTTGATAATGACCAGTTTAGCATTAACGTTGCCGGATCAATGGATATCGGAAACCATGAAGTCAAACTCGGATTCCAGTACGAACAGCGTAATAACCGTTCAATCAGCTATGCACCCACAGGCTTATGGTCACATATGCGTGGATTGACCAACTTCCACATTATGGAGTTGGATAAAGATAATCCATATGTTATCAGTTATGACGGTATAGTGGATACCATTATGTATAACCGCCGTTATGACGCCAATTCACAACGAGTGTTTGATGCCAGCCTGCGTGAAAAGCTTGGTTTGCCAGTTGATGGACTTGATTATATTATCATCGACTCCTATGATTATAATAATAACACCATTGATTATTACGATAAAAAAGGAGTTCGTCATACCATCGAATCTGCTGACCGTCTGTTTAACATAGATATGTTCAGCCCCGATGAATTGCTCTATAACGGTAACTTCTATGCAAACTATAGCGGCCTTGACCATATGGGTAATAAGTTAAACTACAAACCCAGCTTCGACGACTTCTTTAATGCACGCGACGAAAATGGTCTTCATACCCGTCCGATTCCTGCATTCCAGCCAATTTATATGGCCGGTTATTTGCAAGATAAATTCGCTTTCCGCGACCTTATATTTAATATAGGTGTACGTGTTGACCGTTTTGATGCAAACCAGCAGGTATTAAAAGACCCTTATTTGTTGTTTAATGCATATACTGCCGGTGAAGTTTCCAATATCAAAGGTCAACCCATTCAACATCCTGTCGGAATTGGTAGTGACTATGTTGTTTATGTGGACAAAGTGGACGACCCCTCACGTATTTTGGGATATCGTCATGAGAATACATGGTTTAATGAGCATGGTGCTGTAATTCAAGACCCCAGCCAGTTAGATGCCGGCTCAGGTATTGCTCCTTATATTGTTGACCCCAATCAACAATATGTGGATATCAGCTCATTTAAAGACTACGATCCGCAAATCAGTGTGATGCCGCGTATTTCTTTCTCATTCCCCATTTCGGATGAGGCGCTGTTCTTTGCACACTATGACGTACTGACACAACGTCCTACCAGTAATTTGTTCTCAAACCCTGCGGTTTATTACTTCTTCGAAAATATTGGTGATGTATTGAATAACCCCTCACTGAAGCCTTCACAGACTATCGACTACGAACTTGGGTTTACGCAGAAGCTTACAAACACTTCATCACTTACCTTCACGAGTTTTTATCGTGAAATGCGTAATATGATTCAGATTTATCGTTTTAACGGAGCATATCCGAAAGATTATACTTCGTTTAACAACCTCGACTTTGGTACTGTAAAGGGATTGACAGTTGAGTACGACTTACGTCGAACCAACAACGCTCGTATCCGTGCCGGTTATACCTTGCAGTTTGCCAATGCTACTGGTGCAAGTACTACAACAGCTGCCGCATTGGTTGCCGCCGGTCTTCCTAACTTGCGTTCTACTATTCCAATGCCTTGGGACCGCCGTCACCAGTTTAACTTATTGCTCGACTATCGTTATGGTTCCGGCAGAGACTATAACGGACCCCGAATCAGTCGTGAAAAGAAAGACAAAGCTCCATTAAATGTTTTGGAGAATACCGGTTTTGCACTTACAGTACTTGGCGGATCAGGTACTCCTTATACTGCAGCACGTGAAGTGGTAAGCTCTATCACTGGTGGTAGTAATTTGCTGAAAGGTTCCTATTACGGCTCGCGTCTGCCATGGCAATTCCGCTTGGACTTGCGTGCTGACAAAGACTTTGATGTGAGTATCAACAAGAAAGGTGAAAATGCAAGAAAAATGTTCTTAAACGTTTATCTGCAGGTTCTCAACTTATTAGATACGAAGAATGTTCTTGGAGTATATCCTGCAACAGGTAACCCCGATGACGACGGATATCTTGCTGCGCCCGAATGGCAACGCCAGATTAACACACAAACTGACCCTATTGCATTTAGGGAATTGTACGAGATTTTTGTAAATAATCCAGGAAACTATAGCTCACCACGTCAGATTCGCGTGGGTGTTATGCTGAGTTTCTAAATTCTTTGATGCAATTATGACTAAAAAAATAAATTCTTATACAATGAAGCATATTATTCAATCGCTGTTATTTACAACAACATTATTGCTGGTAGTCAATTTAGGCTGGGCCAGAGAGCTTGAATATCCGGAAGGTAAGAAAAACTCATACCCACTTAAGCAAACTACTGCCGGATGTTCACCGGCAGCCGGCTTCGAGTGGCTGGATATTAATAATGTTAGAGCTCGTATCAATACAGGTGGCGATATGTGGTGGGACCTTGTGGGAGGTACCGGAGCAAAATACTTCGTTCCGAAAAGTGGTTCGGCAACTTCCATGTTTAGTGCTGCATTATGGATTGGTGGTCTCGACATCAACAATCAGTTAAAACTTGCTGCACATCGTTATCGTCAAGGTGCTACAACCAGTCTTAGTGGGGGTGTCGACTTTTGGACAGGACCCCTTACCGTGGACGGTACCGCTGCCATTGATGAAGCAACTTGCGTGGAATATGACAGACACTGGAAAATCACACGTGAGATGGTGGACGAGTTTTTAGCAAATACAGACCCCGAAACCGGAGCCTTCATCCCAAGTGATGATTATACAATTCCGAAAGCAATTTTGGAATGGCCCGCACACGGAGACATCTCAAAAAAGCAAAGCTATTACTTAGCTCCTTTCTATGATGTGGATGGTGACGGTGAATATAATCCTTATGCGGGTGACTATCCCTATTATGATATCGACAATAGCTTGTGCGGTACAAAAACTCCTACCATGGACGAAAGTATCGAAGGAGTTATTTGGGGATCGGTATTGGCTGACCAAGTTATTAAAGGTGACCAAACAATTTGGTGGGTATTTAATGACAAAGGAAACATTCACACAGAAACAAACGGTGCTGCCATCGGTGTTGAAGTGCGTGCACAAGCATTTGCATTTGCCACCAACGATGAAATTAACAACATGACCTTCTATAGTTATGAAATCATCAACCGTTCCACATTTGAATTGACAAACACCTACTTCTCACAATGGGTAGACCCTGACTTAGGTTATGCACGAGACGACTTTGTCGGCTGTGACGTTCAGCGTGGTCTAGGATACAGCTACAATGGTAAAGCTATTGACGGAAGTGGTGAACCGGAAGCTTATGGCGACCAGCCACCGGCTATTGGAGTGGACTTCTTCCAAGGACCTTATATGGACCCACTGCCTTATGACCGTCCGAAATACAGACTTATTATCGGAGCTGATGGAGATACCGTATTTGAGCAATTGTGTGATGAAAGTATTAACGGTGTAAACTTTGGTGATGGAATTCCAGGTAACGAACGCTTTGGAATGCGTCGCTTCCTCTTCCATAATAACTCATGGGACGACTTGGGCGACCCGCACGAAGCACCGGAATATTATAACATTCTCCGTGGAAAATGGAAAAAAGGTGAACCCATGTCTTATGGTGGTGACGCTTTCCCCGGACACCCCGGCGTAGTAGGACCTGATTGTGACTTTATGTTCCCGGGCGATACGGACCCATGTAACTGGGGAACAGGTGGAATGCCGCCAAACGGTGGATTTAACCAAGATGGATTCTATTGGACGGAAGAAACTGCAAACAATGGTGGACCTAACCCACCTGAAGACAGACGATTCCTACACTCAGCAGGACCATTTACACTAAAACCCGGTGCAGTAAACTATATTACAGTTGGTATTCCATGGGCTAGAGCAAGCTCCGGCGGACCAATGGCTTCCGTAGAACTTTTACGTGTTGTGGATGATAAATGTCAAGCATTGTTCGATAACTGCTTTAAAGTGATTGACGGACCAAACGCTCCTGACCTTTCATTCCAAGAGCTTGACAGAGAGATAATCGTATACATCTCGAATTCGCCTTCTTCAAACAACTACGGAGAAGCTTATGAAGAGCATGATCCCAATATCCTTCAACCTCATCCGGACCCGGCTCGTGGCGGAGAACGTAGCGACTCATTGTATCGCTTTGAAGGATATCAGATATTCCAGCTGAAAGACCCGACAGTAAGTGTTGAAAGCTTAAAAAATCCTGACTTGGTACGCCTTGTAGCACAGTTTGACAAGAGAAACGGTATTGGAAAATTGGTGAACTATTATTTTGATGAGTCACTGGGTGGAACAGTTCCGGTAGTAGAAGTAAATGGTGGTGATAACGGAATTCAACATTCATTCCGTATTACACAAGATGCTTTTGCAACAGGTGATGTGAAGTTAGTAAACCACAAACAATATTATTACTTGGCTCTTGCATATGCATATAACGAGTACATGCCTTATTCTGATGAACCGGGTGTTATAGCAGGATTATTTGGTCAGAAACAACCTTATCTTGCCGGTCGTAAGAATATTAAAACATATACTGCAATTCCTCATAAAACCATTAATGGAGTGGTATTCCGTTCCGAATTTGGCGATCAGCCTGAAATTACACGCTTAGCCGGACATGGTAATGGAGGAAGAAAATTAGATTTAACTGAAGAAACAGTTGAAGAAATTATGAGCAAAGAACCTGCAGGACCGAATAACCCATATGGTGGACCGGATTATCCCATCGCTTACAAGGCGGTATATAAAAAGAATGCAGGACCTGTAAACATTAAGGTTATCGACCCATTGAATGTGGTAGGAGCTGATTATGAATTCTGGCTTGATACGCTACAGCATCACAGAATACATCAAGTAACAGGTGAAGAAATAGTTCGTGGTGATACTGCAAGCAAATTGATTTCAAGATGGTATCTGAAAGATTTGGAAACCGGCGAAACATTTAGGTCTGATACAACTACCTTAAGTAGCAATGAGCAGTTATTCCTTGATCGAGGTATTTCAATTCAAGTTACCCAACCTTATTTCCCGGGACCTTATAATATAGGTAACGATGGAGACAACAAGAGAATTTATAGGGTGCTTGCATCAAATAACGGCTTTATTGAATCAACCGTGCATTATGCCGACAGTTCACGACGCTGGCTTGGTGGTATTGCCGATAACGATGAACCTGCTTCCCCGTTGAACTGGATTCGTGCCGGTAATTATAAGAGCCAGGAGGCCGGACAAGGTACTTATGAGAACGACTGGCAGATGTCATCCGATCCGGAGAGACCTTGGGACCCCACTGAAGCATATGAAAAAATTGCCGGTGGTACTTGGGCACCCTACTCCTTGACAAGTTATGGAAATAACTACGGACAAGGTGGCGTTCAAAGTAGAATAGGACCTGCCTTTAGTGAGGACTCAAAGGTACAAAGTAAGATGGAAACACTTGCCAGTGTGGACATCGTTTTAACAGCTGATAAATCCAAATGGACCAGAAGCCCTGTATTGGAAATGCAGATGGATAGAAATCTGGCAGAAGGTAATGCATACCGCTTTGGATTACGTCAGTCACCTTCGGTGGACAAAGATGGTAATCCTGCTGCTTCAATGGATATGGCTCCGAGCGACAATCCGAATGACCCCAACTATATTGGTGGTTATGGTATGGGATGGTTCCCGGGATATGCCATTAACGTTGAAACAGGTGAACGTTTAAATATCATGTTTGGTGAAGACTCCTATGCTTCTTCACATAACGGACGCGATATGCTGTTTAATCCACCTTCAATTGATCCGGATATCCCACATGAGCTTGACCCGAGCATTTTCCGTCAAGTAAGTAGAGAACCGGTATTTGGTGGTCAGCATTATGTATATATCATGCGTCATGATAATTACAGATTGGATGTGTTGGATATGGACTTCAACTCACCCGCCTATGATGCCGGACATTATGCATTTAACATGTTAGATACCTTGTTTAATACTCCGTTCCCATTTATTACGAGCTATTTTTATAGCCAGATTATGTATGCAGGTATGCCAATGCCGATCAAAGGTCAAAACTGGCTGGATAACGATGTAACAATTCGAATTAGAGTAGCCAAGCCTTATGCTCGATATCATTCCAACTTGCCACCGGATACAATATATTCGAACGAGCTGGCAATGAACGATGGCTATCCTATGTACAGGTTCTCGACCAAAGACTTGGCAGCAGAACGCTTTAATACTGAAAAGTGGGAAAGTGACCTTGATTTGATTTCGGTAGTCCCGAATCCATATTATGCATATTCGGCCTACGAGCGAAATGCGCTTGATAACCGTATTAAGATTACTAACTTACCTGAAACTTGTGTTGTAACCGTTTATAACATGAGTGGAACAAAGATTAGACAATTTAAGAAAGATGAGCCTAAAACCTCTATAGATTGGGACCTCAAAAACTTTGCAGGTGTTCCAATCGCCAGCGGTATATACTTAATTCACATCAAGACCGATGAAGGTGAGCGTGTGATAAAATGGTTTGGTACACTGCGTCCTATTGACCTGAATACCTTCTAGTAACTAGCTGAATTTCGAACCAAAAAAAAGAATGAAGATGAATAATGTATATAGATCTTTAATCGCACTCAGCCTGCTGCTATTTATTGGAGCCGGCAGTTTGAAAGCCGGAAATAAGGACAGGTCTGGTCAAGCAGGTGCTGCAGAGCTGCTGATAAATCCTTGGGCAAGAAGTACCGGATGGGGTAATGCCGGTATGTCGAGCATTAAAGGATTGGAAGCAACTTGGAGTAATGTCGGAGGACTTGCTTTTACCCAAAAAACCGATATTAATTTTGCGCATACCAACTGGCTCAAAGGAACAGATATAAATATTGTTTCCTTTGGCCTTGCCCAGCGCTTAGGAGAATCGGGTGTATTGGGACTTGCAATCATGTCAATGAACTTTGGTGATATCCCCATTACTACAACTGAAAGCCCGGATGGTGGTTTAGGAAACTTCTCGCCCAGTCTGATGAATATCGGATTATCCTATGCGAAGTCGTTTTCTAACAGTATCCACGGGGGTTTTGTACTGAAAATCATTAACCAAAGTATTAGCGACATGAGTGCGCAAGGCTTGGCAATTGATGCAGGTATTCAATATGTAACCGGAGCTTTGGAGCAAATCCATTTCGGTATTACATTGAAGAATATCGGACCCACCATGAAATTCTCGGGAGACGGTCTTTCGCTGCGTGCATTTATACCCGGACAAGAAACCCAGTTTACGCTTGAACAGCGTAAAGAAGCATTCGAATTACCTACTCAATTGGTGATTGGAACAGGATATGATTTCTTTTT
This sequence comes from uncultured Lentimicrobiaceae bacterium, assembly GCA_964592175.1. Lineage (GTDB taxonomy): Bacteria > Bacteroidota > Bacteroidia > Bacteroidales > F082 > JALNZU01. The sequence goes on along the minus strand of CAZQBU010000010.1, from coordinate 54,520 downwards.
TGAGAATGACTACAGATTGACCCTTGCCGGTAACTTTACGTCAAACTCATTTACCAAAGACCAAGTTACATTGGGCGGTGAATTTAGTTTAAAAGACTATTTGTTACTGCGCGCCGGCTATACCTATGAAGAAGGAATTTGGGACAAAATCGATTCAGATATCAGAACAAACGTTCAAAAAGGTTTGAGCCTTGGATTTACTGTTCAAGTACCCATGAGCAAAGAAAGTGGCTCAGCTTTTTCTGTTGATTACTCCTACCGTTCTACCGATCACTTTAATGGTAATCACTCTATTGGAGCCCGAATTAGCTTCTAATAGTTTTTGATATTTAAAAAATACGTACTTTTGTATTTGAAAAAGGCCCTTACTATGCTAAGGGTCTTTTTTACTTGTTAAGTCTAAAAGAAATTATGCTATGGCAGAAACGAAATACTTTACGGAAGAAGGCTTACAACGCCTGAAAGATGAGTTGAATGATTTAATTGCTAAGGAAAGACCTAAGATTTCGCAAATGATTGCCGAAGCTCGTGATAAAGGTGATTTATCTGAGAATGCGGAATATGATGCGGCAAAAGAAGCCCAAGGACTCCTGGAATTGAAAATATCTCAACTGCAAGAGCTGCTTATTTCGGCCAGAGTATTGGATGAATCCAAAATGGATACCTCCAAAATACTTTTGTTATCCAAGGTGAAAATTAAAAACCTGAAAAATGGGTCAACCATGTCCTATACGATTGTACCCGAAAAGGAAGCCGACATTAAAAGTGGCAAAATATCGGTAAACTCCCCAATAGCAAAAGGCTTGTTGGGAAAATCAGTTGGTGAAACTGCAGATATTGAAGTGCCTGCAGGTGTGTTGTCATTTGAAATTTTAGATATCTCCAGATAAAAAACTAAAACAATGCCCAGTATTTTCTCAAAAATTGTTGCAGGAGAAATTCCAAGTTATAAAATAGCCGAAGATGATCGGTTTTTTGCCTTTCTTGATATTAATCCCTTATCTAAAGGACATAGCCTGGTGATTCCGAAAAAGGAAACAGATTATATATTCGATATGGCTGACAAGGAGTTGGCCGATATGATGGTGTTTGCCAAAAAAGTCGGACTAGCTATTGAAAAGGTGGTCCCTTGTGAACGAATTGGAATTGCAGTTATAGGTCTTGAGGTGCCTCATGCACATATTCATTTGGTACCTATTAATACCATTTACGATATTGACTTTAGTAAAGCAAAACTGGAGTTCTCAGCTGAAGAATTCGAAAAGATTCGAGCTGAAATTGCCAGGGAGTTTGCGTAATATATATTTTAAAGGAGGGTTTTTGCCCTCCTTCATTTATTTTATAAGCTTTCCATTTGCCATCAGATGCTGTATGCTGAAGTCTTTGTTAAGCACTACGAGATCAGCATCAAAACCCACACCAATTCTACCTTTCTTTTCCAGTTTTAATATTGTTGCCGGATTACTTGTAGCTACTTGTAAGGCAGTTTCCAATGGAATATTTTCATTTAATACGGCTTCTTTAATTTCACGTAAAATAGAATCAGGCAAGCCCATTTCAATTTTAATTAATTTCCCGCTTACAGGATCAAAGCTTGGAAGCGAGCCGCATGCATCGGAAGTAAAGGTGATATGCTCTATTGGAACTCCGCTTTCCAGAAGCTCTTTAAGTGCTATGGACGGCTTTATTTCTTCGTCCATATAATACGGATAGGAACTGGTGGTGATATCCACAAAACCTAGTTTACCATATTCTTTAGAATCTTCAAAAATATATGCGTTTCTGTTACAATGCGTAGGAAGAAATTGTTTGTATCCCAATTCGCTATTGGCAACTACTTCATGTAATGGGCGGAAAGGGTCTGTAGCATCTCCCATATGAATATTTACAATACCGGCTTTGCCGCCTATCATGCCGGCAACACGGCTATGTGCTGCTAATTTAGCCAGCTCTTCGATGCTTGGCACAGATGACCGATGGTCTGAAATGGCTATTTCACCTAGACCAATTACCTCCTCAATTAATGCAATATCTTTTTTAATATCACCTAAGATACTTGGTGGCGGCACTTGGTATGAGCCTGTATACATCCATGCTGACATGCCTTTTGCCCGGATTGATTTTACTTTCATCAACACACTTTCCACACTACGAGTGATGCCATCGGTACCCAAGCATCCCACCACTGTGGTTACGCCTCCATCTATCATCATCTGGATATCTAATTCCGGCATCATACTAGCAGGCCCGCCTTCTCCCCCTCCACCTGTAATATGTACATGGGCATCAATGATACCCGGAACAAGGTATTTCCCTTCACAATCTATGGTTTGTATATCCATGCTGCCTGAAAGATGAATATCTTTTGCAATGGCAACAATGCTATTCGCAGCAACCAAGACGTCTTTTGTCCCTTCCTTATAAGGAGAATATAAATTTGCGTTCTTAAATAATGTAATCATATAAAAATCGAATTATTGGCTCAAAGTTATGTTTTTTTATGGTTAGATTATCCGTATCTTCGCAATTTATAACGGGATGCAATTATGAGAAGAATTGGTCTTTTCTGTTTATTGTTTTTATTTATTGGTCTTCAGCTATTTGCACAAAGCGGAAGTTTTTTAATTGTGGGAGGAGGTTCAGAAAAGAACAATCCTAATGGATGGAGCACGCCGGCCTATAAGCTGGCTGCAGAAGGTAAAAGAGTTGCAGTTATCGGTACTTCAACCGGTAGCCTGGCACCATATCTGACCCGATATTGTGGTGCAAGCTATGCAAAAGAGTTTGCGGTAGCATCGAGAGATAGCGCAGATAGTCAAATACTGTATGATAGCTTGATGACGTATCAGATGATTTTTTTTAGAGGCGGAGACCAGTATGATTATTATCGATATTATCGTAACACAAAACTGCAAGAAGCTGTAGAAGTAATTTATAGTCAGGGTGGTACAATTGGCGGTACTTCGGCAGGCATGCACATACTTTCATCAGTTATTTTCACTGCTAAAAATGGTACGGTATATCCGTATGAAGCAATCGAAAATCCGCATAATCGTTATATGACACTTGCTGACGATTTCTTTGATTTTTTCCCGGGTCATTTTTTTGATACACACTTTTCTGAGCGCTCGCGCTTTGCTCGGTTAGCTGGTTTTTTGGCTAAATATAATTTTGATAATGAGGTGAATCTGATTGGAATCGGAATGGACGACATGAGTTGCATGTTCGTTGATTCAAACAATATCGGAACTGTTTATGGTACCGGCTGTGCCAATATTTACAGCTTCGAGCAAGATTTCCAATTAAATGGCAACAAGCTGCTTCAGCCTGAGATGAAGCTGACGCAATTGATTCAAGGCTGTACCTATGACTTTAACACAGCTGAGATGACCATGGCACCCATGGAGCATCAATTAGTAACAGATACGCTGGAAGAATCCGGAAATTACACGGTATTGGCAAGTGGCGGTAATTTATTAATTCATAATCATGGGATGCTTGAGGATTTGGTTAACTCTTGCGGTGAGCCATCAGATGCTATTTTACTGCTTACAAATAACCAAAACCTTGCGCAGTCATTTACAACAAAATTGAATCAAATTGGCAGCGGTGATGTGGATGTTTTTGAGATGAAAGTGAGCAATGGCTCCAATCAGCTTTTGGCTGAAAAGATAAAAAAGGCAAAAAAGATACTCTTCTTGGATAACTCAAGCCTTGATTTGAAAGGGTTCTTAAATACATCAAACGGTAATCTTTTGTCAGAAAGATTGCAAACTGCCGGGATTATTGCTGCATTTGTAGGGGATGATGCCCGATTTGCCGGAAAAACCATCGTAGATAATTATTACGATTATTTGGCGTCTTGGTATGCTGAGATGACATTTAGCCCGGGCCTTGGTATGCTGCGACACAGTGTTATCATGCCCAATACGTATTTTAATTCCGATATGTATGAAAATGCTGCTACTGCTGTACCTTATGCCATGTCAATCGATACATTGAGGTATGGCATTTGGCTTACATCAAAAAGTTATATGAAAATGATGCCGGTAGATCAAAAAACTACCTTATTTGGTTATGGACTGCATCCGCTAATGATATTGCGAAATGAGGGGGGATTAACAGATTTGGTGACTCAATCCGGAACCGGAACGAATAATGCCACGCCAAGAATGACAGCCGGCTTTTTTAATTTGACCTTTTCAATGGTTGACTACACAATCCCTTATATTATGGGTGATACCGAATCATTATCGGTAGATGAAGTCGATGCACACGCAAAAATAAATATTATAGGTAATCCGGTGGAGGAGCGACTACAAGTACAAACCACTTTGCGTGCATTTGATTGGACGATTACTGATACATACGGACGAATTGTCATGCAAGGATTTGAAGAATCAAATACATTGGCTTTGACTTTACCAATGTTACAAAGCGGTATATATATTTTAGGCGTTAAGGAAGAGTTTTCTACACGCTATGTATTTAAAAAATTTGTAAAACTTTAACTAGCAGTGTATGCATAAAAAAGTTCATAAATATGTACTGTTGATTATAATGAGCTTTGTTCCATTCATTCTATTCTCACAAGGCAATCTGGTGATTGTAGGAGGGGGCTTGGAGAATGATAATGCGCATGTTTTCGAAGAATATATTCGCTTGGCGGGTGGGAAAGATGCTATTTTTTCCATCATCCCTTCAGCCAGTGGTGTTCCGGTACAATCTTTTGAATACTTCAAATTAGGCTTGCTGGGCTTTGGTGTCAATCCGGAAAATATTCACTTGATTCCGATAGCCATGGAGGATGATGACAGCACTTTATTAATCGATGAATCGACTTGGGCAAACAATGCATGGCAAAAAGAATGGGAAATGCAGGTTCTTTCAAGCAATGCGGTTTGGTTTACCGGGGGTGATCAAACCCGCACAATGAAATTGATGTATGATGCATCCATGAACCAATCGCCTGTACTAAAAGCTGTTTGGGAAGTATATAAAAGAGGAGGAGTAATAGGCGGAACCAGTGCAGGAGCTGCTATCATGAGTAATCCTATGATTGGGGGAGGTACGAGTATTGAAGCCTTGCAAAATGGTGTTAGGATAGTAAATCACAATCAAGATTCGGATGAAGGCATGATATTAACTGATGGGATTGGGTTTTTCCCTTTAGGGATAGTAGATCAGCATTTTCATGCGCGTGCACGAACCGGACGACTTATTGCAGCTTTAGCAGCTACAAGCCAACGCTTTGGGTTTGGGATTGATGAAAACACTGCCTTAGTGTATTATGGCAAAGAAAATCGCATTCGTGTATTTGGCGAAGATGCCTTGACTATTTTTGATACAAAGAATGCTCAATTTAAAAGAGATGAAGCTATGCTGTCTGCCGAAAATATTGTTGTACACTTTTTAGAGAGCGGCTCGCAGTATGTTGTAGATCAAGATAGCATAATAGCTGATGAAGCTGATACACAGCCTTTATTGCATACGGCAGATAAGGGGGTAAAAACCTTGTCATCAGGGGCTTTGACAAATTCCAAAGTCGGATTTAATCAATTACTTAATCAGCTTTTACGAAATTCGGATAATGTATCAGTACGTAATCTGCATATGATAGAAGCAGATAAAGGATTTGAAATTTCATTGTCGCGAACTGAAAAGACCCGGCATTTTATTAACAAAGACTTTAAAAATGAAAAACATAGCCTAGAAAATTTACGAATGGATATTATTCCATTGCATATTCACACAGAAAGAATCGAATTTTAATTATAATAAAATCAATATAAAAGTTATGAAGAAAAGAAAATTACTGACTTTTATTTTTACGCTGTTCGCGGTTTCACTTTTTGCACAAACGCATACAGTGACCGGCACAGTTGTTTCTGCTACTGATCAAATACCTATTCCGGGTGTTACAGTGCAGATTAAGGGCACATTAACCGGTACGGTAACCGATTTAGATGGGAATTACAGCATTACTGTGGATCCCCGAGGAACCCTTCTGTTTAGTTATGTGGGAATGTTGTCCCAAGAGATTGGGGTAAACAACCGCAGTAGAATTAATGTTGTACTCGAAGAAGAGAAGGTGAACCTTGGTGAGGTAGTGGTGGTAGGCTACAGCACTTCGAGTAAAAAACTTATCTCAAACTCTGTCGAGGTAGTTAAAACCGAAGAGTTACAAAATGCGCCTGTTCGTACTATTGATGGTGTGTTACAGGGAAAAGTGGCAGGTGTTAGCGTAAGCATGAACTCCGGAACTCCGGGTGGACAAAACTCAATAAAGATGAGAGGGGGGAGTTCTATTTCGGCAAGTAATCAACCACTGGTAGTTGTTGACGGCATCCCGGTTCTTACCGGTAGCTTCGGTCAGATTGGTTATAGCGGACAATCCATTGATGCATTGTCGGATATTAATCCAAATGATATCGAGTCAATCACTTTTCTGAAAGATGCTTCGGCTACGGCTATCTACGGTGCGCGTGCTTCCAATGGTGTAATGCTGATTACCACTAAGAAAGGAAATGCACAAAGAACTCAAGTCAATTTAAACACTTCATATGGATGGCAAACATTGCCCGGAGAGCGTATCCCCAAAATGATGAATGCCGCACAATGGAATGAGTACAAAGGAACAAATGTGCAAGGAGTAGATACCGATTGGATGCAGGAAATATTGCAGACAGCACCCACTTCAACCCTTGAGTTTTCAGTTAGTAGCGGAAATGATAAAACATTGGTTTTTCTGTCCGGAAACTATTATCGCCAAGAAGGTGTAGTGCGATCGACCGATTATGGACGTTATAGCGGAAGACTTAGTGTAGATCATAAACTATTGGACAACCTTACTGTTGGTGGTAGTGTTTCGATGAGTTATTCTACAAACGATCGTGTGGAAGGAGACTATACGCTTTATGGCCCCATACCCAATGCGATTTCTATGCCTGCCATTTATCCGGTATTTAACCCGGATGGAAGTTATAACGAAAATGGACCTTATGCCAACCCGGTGGCTATCATTGACCATACGATTAATCAGGCATTCACGAACCGAAGTAATGCCGGGGTTTATTTAGATTATAAATTTTTGAAAAACTTTACCTTTACCAGTAAGTGGAATGCCGATCAATACTTTTTGCGTGAGCATGAATACGATCCGATTACTGTGGCACAAGGAGCGAAGTATAACGGCTTGGGTATTGAAGGAACAACTTATGCAAGTAATCTGATGTCGAGCAATGTTTTGCAATATATCACTTCGGTGGATAACAAGCATCACTTTGAAGCATTGGGAGGTTATAGTATTGAGAAGTATTCGCGTCGTAATACCTATATCGAAGCCATCGATTTTCCCAATGAGCATTTTCAATATATTACTTCTGCAGGTACTATTCGTGCAGCTTCAGCTCGCAGTCTCGACAGAGGCTTGAACTCTTTTTTCGGACAATTTAAATACAATTACTTGTATAAATATATTGTTACGGTTACTGCACGTGCTGACGGTTCATCGAAGTTTGGTAAAAATAATCGCTATGGTTATTTCCCTGCAATGTCGTTTGCATGGCGTGCAAATGAAGAAGCTTTCTTACGTGATGTAAAGGCTATTAGCGAACTAAAATTGAGAGTTTCGGTTGGATTGACAGGAAATGACGACATCAGTGATTTCTCATCATTAGGTTTGTATAGAGGAGGCTATAATTATGGGCAGAGACCCGGAATTGCACCTGTACAACTTCCCAATAATGATTTAAGATGGGAAACCACTTTACAAAAAGGAATTGGATTTGACTTGGGTTTATGGAATGACCGTGTCACTTTTGTGGCTGATTTGTATCATAATCATACACGTGATTTATTGCTGTCAAGACCCGTGCCTCCATCAACAGGATATACCTCCATTACTGCCAATATTGGTGAATTACAGAATAAAGGGGTAGAGTTTTTACTCAGTACCGAAAATATTCAAGGAGATTTTAACTGGTCTACCGCATTAAATTTTTCGGCTAACCGCAATAAAGTGTTGAAACTGTATGAAGGACAGCCGATTGATGACCAAGGCAGGGGAGGTAACCGTGTACAAGAAGGTGAGCCTGTGGGTATCTTTTATGGATATAACTGCTTAGGAGTAGACCCCACTACCGGATTATTGGTTTATGAAGATGTGGATGGAGATGGGGTAATTACTTCTGCTGACCGTAAAAAAATTGGTGATCCAAATCCTGATTTTATTTATGGTATCACAAATAATTTCGCCTATAAGAGTTTTGATTTGTCTATATTCTTACAAGGAGTACATGGAAATGATATATTTAATGGGTCAAAGATTTATTTGGCTTCCGGTGTGGGTGAAGACAATCAAATGGCTTTCATGGCTGATAGATGGAAAAAGCCCGGTGATATTACAACGATTCCTAAAGAAGGAGATCAGCGTAAATCATCCAGATTTATTGAGAACGGCTCGTTTATGCGCATTAAAAACGTCACTTTAAGCTATAATGTACCAACAAAATGGTTGATGTTTGCCCGCATGAAGTCTGCTCGATTTTATGTGTCAGGTCAAAACCTGTTTACATTTACTGCATATTCCGGAATGGACCCTGAGGTGAATTATTATTCGAATGATAATATCGTGATGGGAACAGATTTCTTTACTTATCCACAGTCACGTACTATTTTAGTTGGATTAAATCTTGGATTATAAACATGAAAACACCTAAGAACATGAGAAATATAGTTTATATCATATTAGCATTAACTTTTTTAGGCACTTCATGTAATAAAGTGCTAGATATTGCACCTACAGCTTATATATCGAGTGATATTGCCTTGGAAGATAGCGTGGGTGTTGAACGTGCTATCGTAGGGGCTTATAGCGGCTTGCAAGCAATAGGTCTGTATAGTAGAAATGCAGCAATTGTAGGCGATATTGCTGCCGACAACCTGAAATGGACAGGTACCACACAAGAATACGGTCAAATATTGAGAAATAATATATTAGCCGATAATGCTGTTTCTGAGGGAATGTGGGCTGCTTCCTATAGCCTAATCAATCAAGTAAACAGTGTGTTGCTTAAATTACCGGAGGTTGGATATAAATCATCCACAGGTAAAAACAAATCTGAAGGAGAAGCGCTGTTTTTACGCGCCCTGATGTATGATTATTTGGTTTCATTTTATGGTAATTTACCATTGCGTATGCTTCCTACCTTGGACTTATCTACAATTGATTTTGACCCCAGCACCGCTAAGGAAGTGTTTGAGCAAATAACTAAGGATTTGGAAGAAGCCGTACTGTTACTCCCTTTGTCAAATAGTGAAGGCAGAGCAACACAGACAAGTGCTCAAGCATTGCTGGCAAGAACATACTTGGCACGCTATCATCTTACTGCAGATGATTCATATGCTACGAAGTCTATTCAACTGGCTAGTGATGTAATTGCAGCTTCTTCCGGTTTGGCTCCTACTTTTGCAGAATTGTTTGAGCAGGCAGGTAACGCCTCCGAATCGTTGATGGAAATAGCTTATGACATTCAAAACTTCAACCGCTTGGCGCAATATTATTACTCCCGAGACCTAAATGGACGTTATGAGATTGCTCCTTCGGAGGATTTGATTAATTCGTTTGAACCCAATGACAGCCGTTTGAATGTGACGATTCGCTACGATGAGAAAAACAATCCTTATGGTGGAAAATACAATGATGTTTCAGGCGGTGTTGATCGTGTTTATGTACTTCGACTTGCTGAAATGCATCTTATTCGTGCCGAAGCATTGGCTTATACAAATGGCAGCATTACTGATATTCAGGCTGATGTCAATGCTATTCGTGCTCGTGCCGGCTTATCGAATACACAAGCAGCTTCCCATGCCGACTTAAAAATTGCCATTGAAAACGAAAGAAGGCATGAATTTGCCTTTGAAGGTCGTCGCTGGAACGATTTGGTACGTACAGGAAGAGCTGAAACAGTTCTGGGAATTAGTGAGTATCAAACTTTATTCCCGATACCGCTTAGCGAAATACAAACAAATAAAAAAATGAAACAAAATCCAGGTTACTGATTTAAAACATATTAGACATGAAATTTAAACTTTTTAATTTATTAGGAATTATTCTCTTGTTTGGAGTAATAATGGCATGTTCAAAGTATGAACTTGGTAATCCGGCCGCTAGTACACAAGCCGATTTTACATATACTTTAACCAATGATGGGAATGCTCCATGTGAAATCATTATAGAGAATAAATCATTAAATGCAACTGCATATACATGGGATTTCGGAAACGGAATTGTATCTACTGAAAAAAATCCGGTAATTACATTCGATACGCCCGGTTTATATGCGGTGAAGCTCACATGTACCTCCGAAAGTGATGTACATTATAATAATTTAACTAAAACCGTAGCAGTAAACGTAAAAGATCCGGGTGCAGGTGCACAGCAGGTACTCTATTTCACAACCAGAAGTTCCTCAGGCGGAGGTGTTTACTATGTTATCTTGACGGATGATGAGCCTATTGTACAAGAGTTTGAGCAAGTTGATTTCTCACGCCCTTATAATTTGGCGGTAGACTCCGTATCACGTAAGGTTTTTGTATCTGACTTTAACCTTAAAGTGATATATAGCTTTGATGCCGATGGCAAGAATGCAACAAGAATTTTGGATGCCAATGTGCCCGGGCAGGAAATCGTTGGAGCTCCGGAAGGCTTAATGGTTCTTGATGATAAACTATATTGGGGACGACCCGGTGGGATTTATCGTTGTAATATTGACGGAAGCAATCCGGAAGTGTTTTTAAATACCGATGGCGGTAAACCTGAATATCCTATTGATATGCAGTATAATCCTGCAGATGATCGTATTTATTTTGTAAATGACAGAACAGATTATAGCGGTGGTTATTGGTCCGTAAAGCGTGATGGCACCGGATTAACCGAGCATATTGCCGATATCGACGGTACAGCCATTGAAGTGAATCCCGATACCGGTAAAGTATATCTTGTGATTTATGGTGATAGCTCAAGCCCTATTGATGAAAATGGAGTTTATATGAGCAATCTCGATGGCTCTTCTTTAGCCAAGATAGGCGATTATGGTAGTAAAGCTACTTGGGGAATTACGATAGATCATCAGCGTCAGAAATTATTGTGGGGCTATAAGGTTTCCAACTCCGCTCCTGACGGTAAAATTTTACGGTCAAATCTTGACGGTTCCGATGTAGAAGATTGGCTTGTAGATGTAAGTCCACATGCTGTACATATTGCATGGATTAAGTTGTAAACCGTACTATATAAGCCTTAAAACAAAAGCAGGATGTCGAAAAACGGCATCCTGCTTTTGTTTTAAGTTAACAACCAATTAGTAAATTAGTCTGTTACAAGCATTTTCTTGGTAATGCTTTTTCCATTAAAATTAAGGGTGTAAAAATACATTCCTGCTGCCAACTGATTCGAATTGAAAGAAACAGTGTGAAGTCCGGCAGTTTGATTTTCTTGAACAGGTATGGCAACAATATTTCCAAGCTGATCATAAATCGTGAGGCTAACATTACCATTTGAGGGCAATGAATAGCTGATTGTGGTGTTTCCTTGTGCTGGGTTTGGAGCATTTGTATTAAGCCATAAGTCAGAGGTATTAAGATCTGAAAGACCACTGATGATATCTTCATAAATAGCTGCAGCTTCTTCCAAAGCAGCTGCCATTTCAGCTTCGTCTTCTCCTAATGCAAATGCAAAATATACCTCTATGGATCCATTCGACTCAATAGTTTGAGCTTCCTGTCCGGTAATGGCAACAAGACCATCCTCGGTTTCTGAAGCATATTGAGACTGTAATTCGCCTGAAGTCATCCAATTCCAATAGCTTTCATCCTCTGAATAACCACTGTACCATTCAAAATATGAAAGAGATGTAAAGTCACCGGATAATGCTTTTAAACCCATGTTCAGATCGGTACCCCTATGGAAGCGGAGATAACCGTGATCGGCATTATATGTTACAGTGTCATTACCATACTCTTCATTTAGCTCGGGTATGATTTCCATACCTACAATTGCATTCATGTCTTCCGCTTCGGTGTTTTCAATCGTATACTTTAAAATGGTAAAACTCTTGTTTTCCCATCCGTAAGCATTTAAACGAACAACTACATGTGGAGGCTCATCGGAATATCCGTTATTGTAAGCTCCGTAAATTTCAAAATCAGCAAACTCAGGTTCTGCGATTAACTCTGTAGGCTCAAAAGAGTCGGTGTCTTCTGTATAGTCGAAAACTGCTTCAGGAGAAACAGCTACGAGAATAGAAGCACGTTGCAATTGCCTTATCTCAGTTGGAGGAGCAGTATAAAAACGGATGCGCCCGTATGAATTCACTACTACCTCAAAAGTACCGGTGTTAAATTCAGCTTGACCAAATAATTGAGTCAAGGTGATTAACACAATTCCAAAAGTTAAGTAAAATTTTTTCATAATTTAATTAATTTAGTTTGACATAAATGGATTATTCGAGTCAAAATTACTATAGTTTCAAAGGATTTCCAACAATTTGAACTCATATGTTTCGTCAATTGTTGGAAACAGCATTTTTTAACAGAAACTTAACAGTTTTTGCCCGATAAAAACCATTATCATTGGAATATCGACTGATTGAAGCAATAAAAACTCGAGTCAAGAAGCCGGGAATGACCTGTGTAATCAGTGTTTTTAATAGGCTCTTTCGTTTCTTCCTTCGATATAATTGATGAATGAAGTGTTTGCGACCCTATTTCCTCCCGCTGTAGGATAATTGCCCGTAAAATACCAATCGCCCAAATGTTCCGGACATGCTTTATGCGTGTTTTCTACCGTTTGGTAAACCACCGAAACATTTGCTTTAATTCCTTTTGGTGTGATGAGTTGTGCAATCTTATCGGAAATTTGCTCCACGCTAAATGGTTCATAAATCCGCTTAACATGGTTTTGCATTTCTTCTTTCGGCAGCTGCATCTCCTTTTTGCAAAGCTGGTAAACTTGATTGATAATATGCTCTTGCTTGGTATCTTTTAAAAGTGCGATAGCTGCTTTAAATGCAATAAAATCACTTAATTTAGCCATATCAATACCATAGCAATCCGGATAGCGTATTTGAGGTGCGGATGAGGCAATGACAATATGCAGTGGGTCTAAGCGGTCCAATATGCTTATAATACTGTTGCGTAGGGTAGAGCCTCTAACGATGGAGTCGTCAATCACCACCAGATTATCTTGTCCAGATCGAACCACTCCGTAGGTAACATCATAAACGTGTGCGATGAGGTCGTCTCTTTGTTTGTCTTGCGTGATAAAGGTTCGCAGCTTCATGTCTTTTACCGCGATATCTTCAAGGCGCAGGCGCAAATTGAAAATCGCGTCCAATTCCTTTTTATCTATTGGGTTTTTAAGCGCCATTATCTTGTCTTTCTTGAGCTGATCACAATATTCGCTCAATGCGCTTACCAATCCTTTAAAAGCTACCGCAGCAGTATTTGGGATATAAGAAAAGACGGTATTTGCCACATCATAATCAATGGCTTTCAAAACAGAAGGCGTTAAAAGACCTCCTAATCTTTTTCGTTCATCGTATATATCGGCATCCGTACCGCGAGAAAAATATACACGCTCAAAGGAGCACGACTTTTTTTCAACCGGCTGCTTATACATCTCTTCTGTACAAACGCCATTATGTTTTATAATGAGTGCATGCCCCGGTTTTAGTTCCTTAATCCGTTCGGCTTTTACATTGAAAGCAGTTTGAATTGGCGGTCTTTCGGATGTTGCTACAACTATTTCATCATCAATATAATAGTATGCAGGGCGTATGCCGGCGGGGTCGCGCATGACAAATGCATCCCCATGTCCCATCATGCCTGTGATTACATAGCCTCCGTCCCAGTATTGCGAGCTTTCTTCCAAAATACGCCGCACATCCAGCTCGTCTGCAATTTTTTGGGTGATTTCTTTTTTGCTTAAGCCCGAAGCTTTGTGTTTTTGATATATTTTCTCGTTTTCTTCGTCCAGAAAGTGACCAATCTTTTCGAGTACCGTAATAGTATCTGTGGTTTCAACGGGGTATTGCCCGAGCTCCACCAGCTTTTCGAAAAGCTCATCCACATTTGTCATATTGAAGTTGCCGGCAAGCAATAAATTCCGTGTCATCCAGTTATTGGCGCGTACCACCGGATGGATGTTACGAATATTGTTTGCTCCGTATGTGCCGTAACGCAAATGTCCCAAAAACAGCTCTCCCGTAAAATTGTAATGCCTTTTTAACCATTGCACATCATTTAGTCGTGCCGGTGATTTGGCTGCCAATTCCCTAAATATGCCATATGCCTGATGGAAAAGGTCTTTTAGTGGGGTGCTCGAGTTTGAACGCAGTCGTGAGATATATTTTTCGCCCGGTTTTATATTTAATTTAATGCCTGCAATTCCGGCACCGTCTTGTCCGCGGTTATGTTGCTTCTGCATCAAAAGATGTAGTTTTTGAAGTCCGTAAAGCGAAGTACCGTATTTAGCAAGATAATATTCGAGTGGCTTTAGTAACCGAATCAAAACTATTCCGCACTCGTGTTTGATTTGATCACTCATTGGGAAGTTTTCATGTGAATAAAATGAATAAATTTGCCTGATAGCATATGCAAAAGTACATAAAATTGATATGATACAAATTCGAAAAGCAAAAGTAGAAGAAGTGAACCTAATTGTTGACTTCCAGCAAAAGATGGCATGGGAAACCGAAAAGCTGAAGTTGGATGAAAACGAACTGACAGCAGGAGTGCGTGCAGTGTTTCATGATTCCGCAAAAGGCTGCTATTTTGTTGCTTTGGAGGACAACATCATTATTGGCTCACTTATGATAACCTATGAGTGGAGCGATTGGCGCAATCGTACAGTTTACTGGATTCAGTCGGTATATGTGCTGCCCGAACACCGGCAAAAAGGGGTGTATAAAGCTTTGTATGCTCATATCTTATCCTTGATGAATGAGGATGAGAAAGTGGGCGGAGTACGCTTATATGTAGACAAATCAAACCGGATTGCACAAACCGTCTATACAAAAATGGGGATGAACGGCGACCATTATCAGCTGTTTGAACGAATGAAAGGCATCTGATGCTTTTCTGCGTAAAATCTTCAGGCTTTTATATCAGAATCCGTTTAACGGCATGGTAACTGTAGGTATCAGAAGGAGGAAGCCGAGAATAACCATGATGAGCATGAATGGCCAAATCCATTTAACCCATTTTTGATAAGGGATACGTGCCACTCCCAATACGGCAATCAGCACGCCGGATGTTGGGGTAATCATATTGGTAAATCCATCTCCAAACTGAAATGCCATTACTGTTGCTTGACGCGATATGCCGATCAGGTCACTAAAGGGTGCCATAATGGGCATGGTGATGGCTGCTTTTGCAGAACCGGAAGGTATCACAATATTGATAATCGTTTGGATGACATACATGGAGCCTACGGAGGCTACTTTTCCGAAGTTACCCATAGCTTTTGATAATCCGTATAAGATGGTGTCAATGATACCGCCATCTTCTAAAATCACGATGATACCGCCGGCAAGTCCTACAATTAAAGCTGCAGATAAAATATCTTTTACCCCATCCAAAAAGCCTTTTGCAATCTCGTCAGCCGAATGATTGATTGAAATACCGCTTGCAACTCCTAAAGCCATGAATAAGGTAGCTATTTCCATCACATACCAGCCGTAACCCATTACTCCGATAATGAGGAATAAGATTGTGTAAGTCAAAAGTAACAATATGAAAAAGTGTACCGATTTGCGAAGGCTTAGAACACCCGCAACAGCAAAAATGAAGGTAACAATCGGTAATACATTAAAGTGAAATTCAGAAGTGCCTATTTTGAGTGTAGTGCTTGGATAAAACCAAGAAAACAAGATTAAAGCCACCAATACAATGGCATATACAATCCATGCTGCCACGGGAGTATAATATTTTATTGCTTCTTCTTGGGCTTCACCACGTTTGCGCCAATATTCATCCAGTTCATACATGGGTGATAGCTGTGGATTACGCTTTATCTTTGCGGCATAACGAAGGATGAAGAAAAAGCCGACTCCATTAATGATAAACCAGCAGAAAATACGGTATTCAATGCCTGAAAACAAAGGCAAATCAGCCAGACCCTGTGCAATACCGATTGTAAACGGATTTAAAACTGCAGCGGCAAAGCCTAAATGTGCTGCGACATAGACAAGGCTTACACCTACAATAGAATCATAGCCCATCGAAATAGCCAATGGAATTAAAATAATTGCAAATGCAATGGTTTCTTCACTCATTCCAAAAACAGCCCCAAATATGCTGAACATAATCATGATGAGAAGCATAATAATGTTTTCCACACCTATTCGTCGAATGAAGCTGTAATTTTCCAGGCGCTTGGTGAGTTTTAAAAAAGAGAAGATGCCTATATCGACCGCTTTACTTTGGTTCATAATCCAAAATGCACCTCCAATCATCAGGATAAATACAATAATTGAGCTTTGTTTTACAAATCCTTTAAACAGTGCAGAAAATATTTGCCAAGTTTGGGGCTCAGTATGAAATTCCGTGGCTGTATCTCCCGTTAACTGATGCTTGTATTGAAACACCAACTCTTGAGCAGGCTGTCCGTTTACTTCGGTTTCAACGCTGATATACTTTCCAGGAGGAATAATCCAAGTAAGTAAGGCAGCAAAAAATATAATTGAGAAAACAATAACGTAGGTATGAGGTACTTTTCCTTTTTTAAACATATCAGCCCGTTTTAGAATGTGGCAAAAATAAGAAGATTAACCGCAAATCAAAAGCTTGTTTATCGGAAGTGGCAGTAGAAGTAGCTATATGCGTTTTTATGCGGAGCTTTTGAGCTTAATTTGTATGAACAATGAGTCACAAAACAAACCGTTTTAACACAATCTATTGTTAAAGAATGTAAAATATTTTATATCGCAGAAACAATTGGTATCTGCTGATTGTTAAAACTTTAAATAATAGAAATAAGCGTGTAATACGCGGCAGTTCTAAGGGATAGATAAGGGGTTTTAAGAAAGCAAACCTAATTATTCCGATAGCTGCCATTTTAAATCGGCTTATCATGAAAACAAAAAAAACAGTTGTCGTTGTTGGAGGTGGATTTGCCGGGATTAATTTCATCAAAAAACTGGATGAAGACTTATTCGAAGTGATTCTGATAGATAAAATCAATCACCATCAGTTTCAGCCCTTGTTTTATCAAGTTGCCACATCTCAATTAGAGCCTTCAAGTATTTCATTTCCCTTACGTCATATTTTTAAAAACAAAAAGAATGTCCGTATCCGACTTGCTGAGGTTTTACGCGTGGATTCGAGCTCGAAACTGCTTCATACCACGATTGGAGAATTTCATTACGATATATTGGTATTGGCTTTAGGCTGTGCATCGAATTTTTTTGGAAATCAGCAAATCAGTAAAAATTCACTTAGCTTAAAAAGCACCTATGATGCCATTGCAATCCGGAATCATATTTTACAGGTTTTTGAGCAAGTTGCAGCATTGCAGCAGCCGGGTGAAGCCCTGATGAATATTGTCATTGTCGGAGCAGGACCTACCGGAGTAGAACTGGCAGGAGCTTTTGCCGAAATCAAACAAAATGTATTGCCCAAAGATTATCCGCGAATCGATTTTTCAAAACTGAAAATCTATTTGATAGAAGGAAGTAATAAAACCTTGGGAAATATGAGTCCTTTGGCGCAAATAACCTCTTATTCTTATTTACAAAAGATGGGAGTGACCATTTTGATGGAGACTTTCGTAAAAAATTATGAAGGAGAACTGCTGTCCTTAAGTGATGGCAGTACATTGAAAACAAAAAGTCTGATTTGGGCTGCCGGGGTTAAAGCAAATACAATTGGAGGCTTGCCTGATGAACTTTATACTAGATCAAATCGAATTTCAGTTGACAGGCAAAATAAAATAGCAAGTTTGGAAGATATTTATGTCATTGGTGATATGGCATATATGGAAACACCAAAATATCTGAACGGACATCCTCAACTGGCAAATGTTGCCATAAATCAAGGCAAAACACTGGCAAAAAACCTGAAGCGTCTTTCAAAAGGGAAGCCACTAAAAGAATATGAATACAACGATTTGGGCTCGATGGCTACCATTGGACGAAATAAAGCTGTGGTAGACCTGCCACATTTAAAATTTAAAGGTTTTTCTGCATGGGTGGTTTGGATGTTTCTCCACCTTATGCTGATACTAAGCGTACGAAATAAGCTCATCATTTTTATTAACTGGGCATGGGCTTATATCTCTAAAGATACAGCTCTGCGCTTGATATTGACAAATACGAATAGGAAGGAGACAGTAGATGAAATCTAAAAGCAATTTAAACAAAATCAGTACAACTTTTTGCATCCGCCATCTAAATTTGTACCATTGTAAAATGAAAAATTGAATTTAAAAAAATCATTAACACTTAAATATCAATAGATTACCATAATTTTAAAATACTTTCATCATGGAAAAAAGAATAAAAATCGCTCAAATTGCTCCGGAAGCCTTTGAAGCAATGATTGCATTAGAGAAATATTTAGCTCAAAGTGGATTGGATAAGAAACTGTATGAGCTGATAAAAACACGCGCTTCACAAATTAATGGCTGTGCTTATTGCATTAATATGCATACGCGTGACGCACTTAAACTGGGTGAAACTGCCCAACGTTTATTCCTTTTGGACGCTTGGCGCGAAACCGAATTATATACTGAAAAAGAACGTGCTGTTTTGGAGCTTACCGAATCCATGACCTATCTCACACGGGATTATGTGCCGGACCATATTTATCAAAATGCGGCAAAATATCTTACGGAAAAAGAATTGGCAGCAGTAATTATGGCTGTGGTTGCTATTAATGGATGGAATCGAATTTCAATCGCCACAAGATCAGAATTGGATTAAGTTGGCCTTCCAAAACCTGAATATCGAAGAATATAAATCTAAATTAAATACATTATAGTGGATATAAATGATATAATTGCCAAGCTTCAAAAGCTGGACGAACAAAGCCGTGAGCTTGATATTCCTGAGTTTGAACGTCGTCAAATGATGCAAGAAGT
Organism: uncultured Lentimicrobiaceae bacterium; assembly: GCA_964592175.1. Lineage (GTDB taxonomy): Bacteria > Bacteroidota > Bacteroidia > Bacteroidales > F082 > JALNZU01. The sequence continues at coordinate 35,382 of CAZQBU010000010.1, read as the reverse complement.
ACAGTCTTATACGGATTCTTTCCTTTCAGCCTTGCCCGAACAAAAGGTTTATAGCGAAAAGAAACCTACATCATTGGCTGTTTCGGGGACCAAACATTCAATCGGTTCTTTGTTGGAGCTTTATCAGAAAGAAGTTGTGGAAACAGGGATAAAGGCTGCCTCAGGTAATTTTATGGGTTATATACCGGGTGGCGGTATTTATGCAGCTGCCATGGCTGATTTTATTGCTGCAATAACAAATCCTTATGCAAGCGTGTATTATGCTTCGCCGGGAGCGGCAACCGTAGAAAATGAGGTAATAAACTGGCTAAAAACTGTTTTTGAATTTCCGGAAGATGCTGTCGGAAGCTTGTTGTCAGGTGGTTCCATATCCAACTTAGTTGCGCTTACAGCTGCAAGGGATAAGCATCAAATAAAAAACGAAAAAATCAAAAACTCTGCTGTTTATTTGAGCGAGCAAGTGCATCATTCCCTGCAAAAAGCATTGCGTATCATTGGTTTAGAAGATATCAAGCTTCGATACGTACCCATGGATGCACATCATCGGTTGAATGCAGCAGCTTTGGCAGAAATGGTTGAAAAAGATGTCCAAGACGGCATATATCCTTTCTTGCTTGTGGGTACCGCCGGAACTACCGATACCGGTGCGGTTGATCCCTTAAATGACCTGGCAGATATCGCTCAAAAGCATAAAATGTGGTTTCATGTGGATGCCGCTTATGGAGGTTTCTTTATTCTTGGTTCGCGAAAACATTTGTTTAAAGGAATCAATCGTGCGGACTCATTGATTGTTGACCCCCATAAAGGCATGTTTTTGCCTTATGGTGCAGGTGCTGTTTTGATTAAAGATAAGACTTCAGTGCTTCAGTCGCATTATTATACAGCACATTATATGCAAGATGCAATGGCAGATGAGCTGATTCAAAGTCCTGCAAATATCTCCCCCGAACTGACCAAGCATTTTAGAGGATTACGGGTGTGGCTGCCACTTCAATTGCATGGAATTGAGCCGTTTAAAGCCTGCTTGGAAGAAAAACTGCTTTTGACGGAATATTTTAGAATAAAGTTGAAAGAGCTTGGCTTTAGCGTAGGTCCTTCTCCTGATTTATCAGTCAGTTATTTTTGGTATCCCTTCGAAGAAGATGCAGATACTAAAAACCGCCAACTGATGGATATCATGCATGCCAAGGGAGATGTATATTTGAGCTCTTCGGTTATTGATAATCGTTTTGTTATTCGGATTGCTATATTGGCATTCCGGACTAAAAAAGAAAGTGTGGACCGTGCGATTGAGATGATTGCGAGCTCGCTTGAATCAATTCGTGTTTAACGCCCCGTCTCATCCTCATTCACTAGGGGAAATTTCTTGGGAAGTATGCTAAGGACAAGCATTAATACCAATGCGATTGTTCCCATTGTGATATACACATGATGGGAAGACTCATAAAATGCATATTGCAGATAATTCTTAACCGTATCCTGTATATTTCCTGCTTGCAATACTTCAATTACTTCATTCACTTCTTGAGGTAGCTGAGCTTTAAGATTGCTAGGGGCTTCTAGCAGTTTATTTGCCATTGTTCTGTTGAACACACCGCCCAATACGGCTGCACCTATGCTTTGTCCCATATAGCGAGAAAACATATTCCCACCGGTAACCATTCCGCGTTGGCGCCATGGAACAATTGATTGTACGCCAACCAAGGTGGGAGTGGATAACAGCCCGAAGCCGGCGCCCAGAAACACTTGATCGGCAACCAACCACCAAACGGAAGCCTTATACGGGATAAGCAGAAAACCGGCTATAGCCAGAATGATAATAGTAGTGCCAATTTGCGCAGTACTTTTGAATCCGATACGTAGATACAGCTTGCCGGATAAGGATGAAGCCAAAGGCCAACCAATGCTCATGCTTCCTAAAACAAATCCTGCCGCAATAGCGCCCAAACCAAGCACAGATTGTGAGAAAACCGGTAAAAACATGCTGGGACCAAGCATGATGGAACCCATACAAATCATGGCAAGATTGGAACCAACCAGTATCTTATTACGCCAAATCCAGTTTGGCATAATTGGTTCCGGACTTTTCTTTTGCATTCGTATGGTGCTATAAATCAGGAAAACCGATAACAACAACATCCCTATTGTTCGCATAGAGAATAACGACCAGCCTTGCCCTAACTGCACCAAGGTAAAGATAAGGCTTACACCGCTGATTAACATCATGGCGGCACCCGGATAATCAATATGATGTTTTTGTTGGACAATCTTTTCTTTAAGGAATACGATTATCATGACCATGGCAATCACACCAATCGGAAGATTGATTAAAAATATCCATCGCCATGTTATATATTCAGCAAATGCTCCTCCGAGCGAAGGTCCCATAATGGCAGCAATACCCCACACACTCGAAAGCCATCCTTGTACCTTGGCACGCTCTTCAACCGAGTATAAGTCACCTGCTAAGGTGTTTACGGTAGCCATAATAGAACCGGCTCCCAATCCTTGTACGCCACGGAATACAATGAGCGCCATCATATTCCAAGATGCGGCAGATGCTACAGAACCAATAATGAATATTAGCATCCCGAAAAGTAAAATAGGCTTGCGTCCATATAAGTCGGCAAGCTTCCCATACAACGGAATGGTGACGGTTTGCGCCAAAAGATAAATAGAATATACCCAGCTGAATTGTGAAAAGCCTCCCAAATCACCTACAATATGCGGAATGGCAGTAGATACAATAGTCGTATCCATCGCGGCAAGCATGATGGTAAACATCAATGCCATTAAAATCCAACCACGACCTTGGCTGTGAACAGATTTGGAGGCTTTTTCCGCCATTTGATTTGAATCTTTAAAGATTTGTGAATAAAAACAGCAAATTTAAACTTATTTTAGCTGTTGAAACTTTTGCCAAGTTTTCGTGTTAATAATACAAGTAAGTGGCGTAAAAGTATGAAATAGAAATTAGTTGAAGTTTTTTCACTTCTTTTTCTGCTTTCAGCCCTTTTATGGTTAAAAAAATCAAGAAACAGCTGGAACCTATGAAAAAATATGCAATGATAACCGGCAGTGCCGATAGAATTGGAAAAGCAATTGCTCAAGAGCTTGCTAGTCAAGGCATTAATCTCGTGCTTCATTATAATAGTTCAGTTGAAAAAGTACAAGTTCTAAAAGCAGAATTGGAAAAGCATCATTCTATTGAGGTGGATTTGCTAGGAATTAATTTTATGTCAGAAAATGATTATGACCATATTTTCCAATCGCTTAAAGATAGAAACATAACACTTGATTTACTTGTTAATTCGGCATCGGACTTTCGTCCCTCCGGCTTTGAAGATGTGGGAAGCAGCATGCTGCAAAAAGAAATGCGCATTAATTTTGAAAGCATTTACTTGCTTACAAAAGCATTTGCACGAGTGTACAAAAAAGGAGAAATAATAAATTTCTTGGATACGAAAGTAGAAAAGAATTTCACAAACCATTTGGATTATCTACTGAGCAAAAAGCTGTTGAAAGAATTCACCAAATTATCCGCCGTACAGCTAGCGCCGCACTTTCGGGTAAATGCAATTGCAACCGGACTTATTTTACCTCCAAAAGATAAGGATGAAGCCTACTTATTGGAACTTGCCAAAGATATTCCGCTGCAACGCATTGGAAACATTACCGAAATAATACATGCATTTCGTTTTTTGCTAAATGCTAAATTTGTAACCGGACAAATTTTATATATCGACGGGGGAGATCATTTAATCTGAAACAACAGTATGTCAACAAACAAAATTCATTAAAAAGCAATTCTAAAACAATGTATAACAATTCATTACCAAAACTAACGACTATCTCCATTGAAAATCTCAGGCTCCGAGCGTATATCGGTTTCCTCGATTGGGAGAAGCGCAAACTGCAGGATGTTATTATTTCAATTTCGTTTAAATATAATGCGTCCCAAGCTGTGATAACCGATGATGTAGCGCATGCCATTGATTATAAACCACTTAAAAAACAGATTGTGACACTCGTAGATCAGCAACAATTTAATTTAATCGACTACCTGGCTGAAAAAATTTATGAAACCGTTAGGGATTATCATCCCTCCATTGAAAGCATTGAGGTAAAGCTTGAAAAGCCTCACGCCCTGCGTTTTGCCGATAATGTATTTGTGAAGCTGTCCGATGCCGACAGGTATAAAACAGCCATGATAGCTTTGGGCTCAAATATAAATGCGGAAGAAAATTTTGCAAAAGCTTTGGATGCCTTGGAACATTTGGGATTTATTAGCCAACGTACCGAGTTTGTGCGTACAAAAGCACTAAAGTTTACCGAACAAGATGATTTTTTAAATGCTGCCATACTGCTTGAAACAAAAAAGAGTTTAACGGAATTGCAAATGGCATTAAAACATATTGAGGCAAGGCAGGGCAGGATACGTACCGAAAATAAAAATGCCCCACGTACCATTGATGTAGATGTGATTACATATAATGGATTCCTCATTGATGAGGAAATCAATGAATTGCCTTTTTTGCTTGATTTTCTTAAAGAATTGCAGCCCACAACTGCCGCCAAGCTGTTAGGAAGTTAGTACAGATAAATATTTATCAATATACAACTGTTGCTCCTTGGATTTGTATTGTTGGATATAGCGAGGATGCTCTAATACACTGATTTCTCCGAATAACTTTTGCTCCTTATTGAGTGCACGAATATAATCGGCGTTCTTTTTTCCGAGAACAAAGACCTTGTTGGTATCAAGTCCAAGCTCGATATGCTTTTTAAGCGTTTGAATCATATATGACTTCAGGCAACCAAATAACTCTTTGTCATCATAATAGTTGGCATTAACCCAGCTGCCGCTTTTTTGTTTTCGAATGATTGCCAATGGAAAAGGTGAATTGATATAAAACTGTTTGTAAAATTCATTCACTCCGCCAAATTCTTGAATCATTGCATATACAAAAACTGATGAAACTTCGTGTGTATGAACACTTTTCATGGGTATGCCGCAGACTGTTTCCAGTCTTTTGGTATCGGTAAATGGAACACCTGTAACACCCGCACCATGTCGCCCGGGATTAATGCCAATAATGAATTTCCGTGTCATATTATCGTTATAAAACTTACGATAGAACAGTTCCATAACTTCCATGGTTTCAGGATTATCCACAAATGGATTTAGCACTTTGAAATCAGTTGGTAACTTTTCATTAAACCAAAGATTCCGATTGAATGCAATGACTTTTTCAGCAAAACTTGGCAATTGATTCATGGTATTAATAACGGTTAAAGCATGGAATCCCGGTTTTAGTTTCGGGATTCCATTTGTTAAATCAGTAAGAAGTTTAATAGTGGTTTTACAGTTTAGCTGTTTTTCAAATATTGTCTGAAAACATACTGTAAAATACCTTGGTTTTTATAATATTCAATCTCGATTTCAGAATCGAAACGTGCTTCAACTTGGAATTCAGTGGTTTTTCCATTTGAGTGTACTGCTTTTACATCCAGTAGCTTATGAGGTTTCAGTTCGCTTGACAGCCCACTGATGCTATAAAATTCAGTTCCGTCCAACCCAAGCAGTTCGGCGGTATTGCCATTTGTAAATACCAAAGGAGCCACGCCCATTCCCACCAAATTGCTTCGATGTATACGCTCAAAGCTTTCGGCTATTACTGCTTTTATCCCGAGCAAGAATGCTCCTTTTGCTGCCCAGTCGCGCGATGAGCCGGAACCGTATTCTTTTCCTGCCAATACAATCAAAGGTGTATTATCTTCTTTATATTGCATGGCAGTATCGTATACAGACTTCACTTCTCCCGTAGGCAGATGGCGACTGAATCCGCCTTCTTTATCGGTGATTTTGTTTTTAATCCGCACATTGGCGAAGGTGCCGCGCATCATTAGCTCGTGGTTTCCTCGGCGTGAGCCGTAAGAATTAAAATATTCTTTTGCGATTCCATTTTCGATTAAATAGTGCCCTGCGGCAGAGTCTTCACTGAATGAGCCGGCAGGCGATATATGGTCCGTAGTGACAGAATCACCTAGATACAATAATACTCGTGCATCTTGAATATCGCTCACTGCTTCCGGTTCAGCACTCATATTTTCAAAGAAAGGAGCTTCTTTGATATAAGTGGATTGAGGGTCCCATTCGAAGTTTTCGCCTAGGCTCACTTCTAAGTCTTGCCAGTCGGTGGAGCCATCGAAGATGACATCATATACTTCTTTAAAATCTCCTTGCTTCATGCAGTCATTCATGGTTTGTTGAATTTCTTCACGCGAAGGCCAGATATCTTTTAAATATATGGCTTGTCCATTCGGGTCAAAGTCAATTGGATCATTAATTAAATCCATGTCCACACGACCTGTTAAGGCGTATGCCACAACCAACATAGGTGACATCAGGAAGTTCATTTTTACCTGCGGATGAACGCGCGCTTCAAAGTTTCTGTTTCCCGAGAGGACAGATGCCACTACAAGCTCTCCCTTGTCAACTGCATTTGCTATAGCCGGAGGCAGAGGTCCCGAATTGCCGATACAGGATGTACAACCATAACCGACGGTATGAAAACGCAAGGCTTCAAGGAAGTTGTTCAAGCCCGAACGCTCAAGGTATTTGGTTACCACTTTTGAACCGGGAGCAAGAGATGTCTTTACCCATGATTTTGTGCGCAAGCCTTTTTCAACTGCGTTTTTAGCCAAAAGTCCGGCTCCTACCATTACTGCAGGATTGGATGTGTTGGTGCAGCTCGTAATAGCTGCAATCACAATGCTGCCATCGCTTACTACAAACTCATTGTTGGCTTGTTTGATACGTACCGAATGTAATTGATTGTTGGCAATAACCTCCGAATGCAGTTCGCCGCTCATTGGTACTGTGCCAAAAGTAAATTCAGTGCCTGAACCTCCTTCAATAAGCCAAGCATATTCGTTGCGCTGGTTTTTGGGTTGATATTCCCGACGATATTCATTTTCCAATATATTTGAAAAGGCTGAACCTAAATCTTTTACCAAAATCTTGTCTTGTGGACGTTTTGGACCTGAAACGGTTGGCTCAAGACTTGAAAGATCTAATTCTACCACCGTAGAATAATTTATTTCTTCGTTTCCTGTACGCCATAAGAGATTTTCTTTGCAATATTGTTCTACTATTTCAATTTGTTCGGCAGTACGATTGGTCACATGCATATACTCCAAGGTACGCTTATCAATGGGGAAATAAGTTACGGTGCAGCCAAATTCAGGTGACATATTTGAAATTGTCGCGCGGTCTGTTACCGACAAATAGTCGAGGCCGTCGCCAAATACCTCCACAAATTTTCCTACTACACCGGTATCACGTAAGAGTTTTGTGATAGACAATACCAAGTCGGTTGCGGTACATTCGTTTGGAATTTTTCCGGTAAGCTTTAATCCAACTACTTGAGGACAAGTAAAGAAGATGGGCTGTCCCAGCATTGCTGCTTCCGCTTCGATGCCTCCAACACCCCATGCAATAACACCTATACCGTTTACCATGGGAGTATGGGAGTCGGTTCCTACAAGGGTATCGGGAAACAGCCATCCATCGCGAGCTATGACGCCCTTAGCCAAGTATTCCAGGTTTACCTGATGGCAAATACCCATGCCCGGAGGAACGACAGTGAAATTATTTAATCCTTTTTGAGCCCATTTTAGCAATTCATAGCGCTCTTTGTTGCGCTCATACTCCAGCGATACATTTTTGTCGTATGCATAATCAGTGCCGAAATAATCTACTTGAACGGAATGGTCGATAACCAAATCGACCGGTATGGCCGGATTGATTTTTTGACCGTCTTTGCCATGACGAACAAACTCGGAACGTAGTGATGCCATATCTACTACAGCAGGTACTCCCGTAAAGTCTTGCATGAGTATGCGTGCCGGCATAAACGGAATATCCTTGTCGATGGCTTCCGGACTCCAGTTTACCAAAGTGTTGATATGATCGTCCGTGATGCTGAAACCATCATGATTTCGGATTATGTTTTCCAATAAAATGCGAATACTGAATGGTAAACGCTCAATAATAGCAGGATCGAAATTTCGTAATGAATGAAAACGATAGTTCTTTTCATTGATGCTTAGTTCTTTTTCTGTTGAAGACTTACTCATAATAGATACGTTATTTTTTAAGTTGAATGTCAGACTTTTGTATTAAAAATAATAGTTAGCAAAATTTCGCTTTTCAACCGAATCAGCCAGAAGTATCAGCTGATTGACGGTTTTTTTGATGTTTCACTGCATAACAAAAGTATGCAGTTGCAAGGTACATATATTTTTCAGGATGCAGGATAAAAAATTAACCGGCTGCCAGAAAAATACTCAGAATGAACAGCAACAAAAATATCGGGATATATAGTTTCTTCTCTATTTTAGCATAGGGCATTGTTATTTCCGCTGCAAATAAGCCAAAGCTTTTAAAATCACCTACTGCCCTGAATAACAATAAGCTAGACAATCCGTAAATCATGTTTTCAATGACGTTATCGGTATGCTCCTGCTGAAGCTGACCAAGGCGCATATAGGCAATGGCGGCAGCAAAAACAAATACAAATGATTGTATCAAAAAGCCTTTCTTTAAGTTTTCTTCTTTTAAAATAGGTGGGAAATACCATGTTTTGAATTTACCAAAAAGCAATATATACCACGATAAGATGGCGCCTAATACAAAAATTGAAATGAGAATAAAAGTTGCAATACTTGTAATATGCATATGCGAATGTTTTTTGTTGCAAAGTACTACTTTTTCAGAATGCTTGATATGATTTTCAAAGAGTTTTTCTGTTGCTAACTACTTTTTGAAGCATAAGCTGCTTAATTCATGAATTTAATTTTCTAATAAGCATTTTTTGAATTTACTAGTAAAATCTCCTAACGCTATGTTCATAAGCTTATTACGATAAAGTTAGATTCATAAGCATATGAATTGGTGAAGTATGCAGGATAATAGTTTGATAATATAACAGTAGTTTTTTTTAAATGTTCTATTTTTGAAGATTATTACGGCAAATTTATCTCAGAAACCCTTGTTCGATGAAAAAATCCTTACCGCTTTATGTGTTAATTTTGATTGGGCTTGCAGCAGGAATTTTGTTTGGTGTCATCGCTGTACATTTTGGCTGGCATCAGTTTACAAGCAACTGGATTAAGCCCTGGGGTACAATCTTTATCAATTTATTGAAGCTTATTGCAATTCCGCTTATCATTGTATCGCTTATCAGTGGCATTGCCGGCTTGGATGATGTGACGCGTTTGTCGCGGATTGGCTTAAAAACAATCAGTTTGTATCTTTTAACTACGGTATTGGCTGTAACAGTAGGATTGATTGTGGTAAATATTATCAAGCCGGGCAATTTTCTTTCAGCTGAAAAGTCAGCCGAATTCCGAGCGCAATATGTTGCAAATCAAACGGTCATTGAAGAGTCAGAGCATGGTCCATTACAGTTTATTGTGGATATAGTACCCGATAATATCTTCGATGCGCTAACGGATAACACCCGCATGTTACAAATCATTTTCTTTTCATTGCTGTTTGGTATTTCCATTGTGCTGACAAATAATGACAAAACAAAGCAATTACGTGCCTTTTTCGATTCGCTAAATGAGGTGGTGCTACGCATGATTCATATCATCATGTATATTGCACCCGTGGGTGTATTTGCGCTTATTGCGGGAATTACAACCGATATAGCCGGCGACAATCCGGGCGATACATGGGCATTATTCGGATCTTTGGGCATGTATGCTCTCACAGTCATAATTGGACTATTGCTTTTGATATTTGTACTATATCCAACGGCTATCAGCTTACTTACCAAACTTAATTTCAAGCAATTTATTCGCGGGATGGCTCCGGCTCAATTATTAGCTTTTTCTACCAGCTCCAGCGCGGCAACCCTTCCCATGACCATGCAGTGCTGTGAAGAAAATTTAGGGGTAAAAAAGGAAGTGGCAAGCTTTGTATTACCTCTTGGAGCCACCATTAATATGGATGGTACAAGTTTGTATCAAGCTGTGGCAGCTGTATTTATTGCACAAATTTATGGCATGGATCTTACAATGGTTCAGCAACTTACTATTGTTCTTACCGCCACATTGGCTTCAATCGGTTCAGCTGCCGTGCCCGGTGCAGGTATGATTATGCTGATTATTGTGTTGACTTCGGTGGGCATTCCAACGGAAGGTGTGGCACTTATTTTTGCGGTAGATAGACCTTTGGATATGCTTCGAACTGTCGTAAATATTACCGGAGATTCCGCGATAGCATGTGCAGTAAATGCCTCAGAAGAAAAATCCTTAACATCATAAAGTTATGAGTTTAAGAAAAAATATTTTTTTAATGCCTTTGCTAATCCTGTTTTTTACAGCTCAGGCACAGTATCAGAATGTTAGAATAGAAAATTTTAGCGGACCCAATGAACCAAGTATTGCAATAAATCCTTTGAATACACAAGAAATCATGGTGGGTTCAAACTTAAACTATTGGTATTTTTCTGACGATGGTGGTTACAGCTGGTCTGGAGGTGTTTTAACATCTTCGGAACATGGGGTCTGGGGCGACCCGGTGATAATTGCAGATACGCTCGGCGATTTCTACTATTTTCACCTTTCCAATCCTTCGGTCGGAAGTTGGATTGACCGTATTGTATGCCAAAAGTTTGACAAAACAACACGCAGCTGGTCGGATGGATCGGCAGTCGGTTATAATGGCGGCAAGGAACAAGATAAGCCGTGGGCAATCGTTGATACAAAAAGCAATACGATTTACGTCAGCTGGACACAATTTGACGATTATGGCTCAAGCAGTCCCAATTGTGAAACTCATATCCGATTTAGTAAATCCACCGATGGCGGTCAAACCTGGTCAGAACCACTATATATTAATGAAATTCCCGGTGATTGTGTCGATAGCGGCAATACAGTCGAGGGTGCGGTGCCTGCAGTAGGTCCAAACGGAGAAGTATATGTATCTTGGTCCGGACCGGCCGGAATTGTTTTTAACCGTTCAATCGATGGAGGTGAAACCTGGCTGGATTATAATATTCCGGTAAGTGATCAGCCCGGTGGCTGGGACTTTGGCATACCCGGGATTTATCGCGCCAATGGAATGCCTGTGACCATTTGCGACCTTAGTGGTGGACCGCATCATGGCACCATTTATATAAATTTTTCGGATCAAAGAAATGGAGCCGATGATACCGATATTTGGCTAGTAAAATCGACTGACGGGGGCTTCAGCTGGACAGAGCCCGTGCGTGTAAATGACGATCCGCCGGGAAGCCAGCAGTTTTTTACTTGGATGGCAGTCGATCAGTCGAACGGAACGCTTTATTTTGTGTTTTACGACAGAAGAAATCATACGGATAATATGACCGATGTTTATATGGCTGTTTCCTATGATGGTGGTGAAACATTTGAAAACTTTAAAATAAGCGAATCGCCATTTTTACCGGCTAGTGGACAGTTCTTTGGCGATTATACCAATATTGCAGCGGTGGATAATATGGTGCGTCCCGTTTGGACAAGGCGTGAAAGTAATGGTCAGCTGAGTCTTTATACGGCTATTGTAGATATGACGGTTAAACTGCCTTCCAAAGAGGATAACTTGATGACTTTGGAACAAAATATGCCGAATCCATTCATTGATTATAGCTTGATTACTTATAAACTTATCAAAGCCTCGAGAGTGAAGTTAAGCCTGCACGATTTATTGGGACGCGAACTGAAATTATTGATTGAAGAGAATGTGACCGAAGCCGGAAAACATACTTATGTTTTTGATAATCGTGAACACGAGCTTCCTGCCGGTGCTTATTTTGTGGTGTTGAGCAGTGACGGACAACAGCAGAAAAAGAAAATAATCGTTTCGAAATAATATTTCGGTATAGGAAACGCATCATTTCTTATGTTTAAATGATGTGGTTTAAAATGAAGCCATAAAAGCTTATCCCTTTGTATATTTATTAAAATTTGCTGAAAATGAATGAAAATGAATTGTCTTATCAAATAATTGGGCTTTCAGTGGAACTGCATAAAACACTGGGACCCGGCTTGTTAGAATCGGTTTATGAGGCAGCGCTAGCGTATGATTTAAGGGAAGCGGGTTTGGAAGTAAAAACTCAGGTTTCTATGCCATTAATTTATAAAGGTATTAAACAAGATATTGGTTACAGGATTGATTTACTTGTGGAAAATAAAGTAATCATCGAAATAAAATCAGTTGAAAACCTTGCTCCTGTACATTTTGCTCAAACACTTACTTATTTAAGGCTGGCAGATAAAAAGTTGGCATTACTGATTAACTTCAATACGAAGTTGTTAAAAGAAGGAATCCACAGGATTGTGAATAACTTATAAGGGTTTCAGGCAAATATTTTGTGATTTTTTCACGCAAAGTTCGCTAAGCTTATCGCAAAGCTCGCTAAGATGCTTCTCTGCAATCTTCGGGTGATTCATTTTGTGCTGTTTTCTCGCAAAGTTCGCTAAGCTTATCGCAAAGCTCGTTAAGATGCCTCTCCGCGCTCTTTGCGTAAACCACTTTGCGCTCTTTGCGTGAAACAATAAAAAAACACCGCAACCTGAGGCTACGGTGTTGAGAACATAAATTAAAGGCATTCTATGTTTATCTGTTCTGCCTTCTTGCTCCTGACTATATTTTTAGAAAATTGAATTGGGGTGTCCCAGTGTCGAAGTTAGGACTTATTTAAGGCTGGCAGATAAAAAGTTGGCATTACTGATTAACTTCAATACGAAGTTGTTAAAAGAAGGAATCCACAGGATTGTGAATAACTTATAAGGGTTTCAGGCAAATATTTTGTGATTTTTTCACGCAAAGTTCGCTAAGCTTATCGCAAAGCTCGCTAAGATGCTTCTCTGCAATCTTCGGGTGATTCATTTTGTGCTGTTTTCTCGCAAAGGACGCTAAGCTTATCGCAAAGCTCGCTAAGATGCTTCTCTGCGCTCTT
>CAZQBU010000010.1:0-22287 GCA_964592175.1 uncultured Lentimicrobiaceae bacterium | reverse complement strand
GTTAAAAGAAGGAATCCACAGGATTGTGAATAACTTATAAGGGTTTCAGGCAAATGTTTTGTGTTTTTTTCACGCAAAGGACGCTAAGCTTATCGCAAAGCTCGCTAAGATGCTTCTCTGCGCTCTTTGCGTGAAACCTAGCATGAAATCTTGCGTGAAACAATAAAAAAACACCGCAACCTGAGGCTACGGTGTTGAGAACATAAATTAAAGGCATTCTATGTTTATCTGTTCTGCCTTCTTGCTCCTGACTATATTTTTAGAAAATTGAATTGGGGTGTCCCAGTGTCGAAGTTAGGACTTATTTAAGGCTGGCAGATAAAAAGTTGGCATTACTGATTAACTTCAATACGAAGTTGTTAAAAGAAGGAATCTACAGGATTGTGAATAACTTATAAGGACTTCAGGCAAATATTTTGTGATTTTTTCACGCAAAGTTCGCTAAGCTTGTCGCAAAGCTCGCTAAGATGCTTCTCTGCGCTCTTTGCGTAAACCACTTTGCGCTCTTTGCGTGAAACAATAAAAAAACACCGCAACCTGAGGCTACGGTGTTGAGAACATAAATTAAAGGCATTATATGTTTATCTGTTCTGCCTTCTTGCTCCTGCAGTATTTGGTGTACTTGCAGGACTGGCAGTTTTCACTTCTGAAGTAGCACGTTTTGCCGGTGTGCTGCTTTGCGGTGTTGTAGACTTTGCCGCTTTTTGTACAGTCTGCGTAGGTGCTGTAGCAGCTCTTGTGCTTGTCGGTTTTTGAACCGTTGTGCTGGTACCGCTACGTTTTACCGTTGAAGGTGTAGTTGCTGCAGGAGTTGATGCTGCAGGCGTAGAACTTCTGACTGTACCGGCTGAGCCTGTGCGTCCGGTATTGGAAGTCGGTCTGTTTACCTCTACCGGTTTGCTTGTTCTGCTAGCGTTGCCGCTTGCAGGAACAGCTTTCCGTTCAGTGTCATTTGCTCTTACGGCTTGTACAGGACGTTCTGCTCTTTTAACTGCATTATCAGATGCTCCACCAACAGCTCTTTGAGAACTGCTTCCAACTTGTGGTGTATTGGCACGAATCACCGTACCTCCGGTTTGAGTACCTCTGCTATTTTGATCTTCAACAACCGATCTATTTGCTCCTCGAGTAGGTACGGTACTTCCGGATGAAACGCGTTGTGCGTATACCCGTTCGCCTTCAGCTCTTGTTTCAGGTCTACTATAGGTATTTCCATAGTAGTTTTTGTTGATGTTGATAACAACAGTAGGTGAATAGTGCCGTATTCCGGAATAATATACCTTGTTGAAGTGTGCATATCTCATATGATGCCAAGGGCGATAATATGCATAATAGTGTGAGTTCCATCCATAATGATAACCATAATAATAGTGGTAATAGTAGGGATGCCAAGCACTCCAGTAAGTAGGATAATAACCCCATCTCCAGGATGAGCGCCAAACCACATATGCAGGACGGTGTATATGGACTATTACAGGCCAACGTGCAACTTCGTAATAGGTAGTATGTACTACTTTTACATTCTTGTCCACTCGTGTCACTGTGGTGGTCTTACCGGCATAACCGGGATTTGGAGTTTCACTATAATTGGGTTCTACAATATAGTTTTTACCGTAAAGAAGCTCATCACCAATGAGTTGAATCATTACTGAATTGTTGGCAAATTTTTCTATCACAAAAACGGCCACATCTTGATATTCCGTTTCATTGAGAGCAACTCGTAAAACAATATTATGAACCTTGTCGTCCGGATAATCGAATACCATGAGATAGTCTACATAGTTATCGCCGTTAAGATCTAAGTTATTTATCATTAAATCAGGATCGTTGAGGCTGCGTTCAAAAGCTTCAAGTGTTTCTGATTCACGAAACAGATCCATTACGGCATACAAATTCAGATTGTCACCGGGTAATCCGAGATATTCCGGATTATTTTGTGCGCTGAGCCATCGAGCGCTTCCAACCAGAAGCAGCAGTGCGATGATAAATTGATACTTTTTCATGTCTCTAAAGTTTTGGAACTGTTTAACAATGTACTATGTATAATTCCAAAACTGTGCCAAACTTTAAAGCAGTGAGTGCACTCCTAGCTCATAGATGTAATATATATATTATAAAATGCTGTAAAATAGTAGCTTAGAATAAATAACAGCTTTTATTTTTATTGAATAATTAGTGAAGTACTTTTGATTATTTTCCCTTCTTTCAGTATTGCCACGCGATATATGCCCGGTTTTATTGCAGAAGTATTGAATGAATGCGCGGATGTCGGTTCCAATTTTTGATTTAGAATGATTTGTGCTTGTGTATTATAAATCCGGATTTCATCAAACCTCTGATTGTAGCGGATATGGGTTAATCCCACAGTTGGATTTGGCATAATTTCCAGCCTATGTTGCGGCATTGGCTTTTCCGGCACGTGTACCAGCATTTCTTCTAAAGCAATCCAGTTTTCAGGCAAGCTGTTATCCAAGTCGATATCAATTAAATGCAAATGTGGTCCATTTCCGTCTGCTTCCGTAGGCCATGGCGCCGAATCGGAATAATGCACCTGATTGATGATATTTCCCCATGCATCTTTGAGTACGAGTTTGAAGGATTTGTTTGACAGTTTTTGCGAATATTCTGCGTAGGGGGCAAAGCCATAAAACTGTTCAAACACCTCTGCATTGGAGGCGAGATAAATTTTTTCTCCCGGCGATGCGGGCATATAGGGTACAAATTGAAACCCTATACCCGGTTCACTCAGGTAGATACCTGTTAATCCAATGGTTTCGGCTCCCTTATGAGTGATTTCGATATATTCTAAATCATCTTTATCAAAGCCTTGTTCCGACTTGGGATGATAATGTATTTTAGAAATTACAAGTTGGGGAATAAATGGGTCGGCACAAGCCTGGAAATCCGTCAATTGATTGTTTAGCCAGTTGATACGTGCTTGAAGCCATGTTTTCATTTCACTAATATGTGAATTGTGGTTATATATGGTTCCCCAACGCTGATCTTCGCGTTCCACGGCTTCCGAAATCCAATCCACTATGCTGTCAATCTTTGTTGTCAGTGTTTCATAATGCATCGGCATGCCCATTTGAGTCAGCTCGTTCCAACGTTTGGCGAGATAGCAACGAAAATCAGATTGATCAAATAAATCTTTCCAAAACTTGGAGCCTCTGTTGCTGTCATAATTAAATTGCCATACATTGGTTTTGCTGCGGTTATAGCCTGCCCAAAATAAATCGTTCCCGTAGGTAAGATTAAAATCCCAAACCGGACCGGCTCGTAATTTTCCATCTCTGTCTTTATGAAAGAATGTGCTAAACTGATACGCATCTACATTGGAAGCCAGCTCATTCATTAAAATAAAATCGATAAAAGTGGGCACATCAATGATGGAAGGATATCCGTGAACAATGGAATGGTTTCCTGCGGTCATCATATCTTGGAAATCAAAGAAGACACTTTTTATGTATTCATGCTGTGCTGAAGTTATATTGTCGGGTTTTGGCTGGTGATGAATATACTCTACCCATCCCCATAGTCCTGCATAAGAAGGCATTGACCATGCAACAGGGTCACCTCCGGTGGTTTTATCGGCTTTTGTAATATATCCGCCGCTCAGTTCCGGCAATTCGTTTTCATCTTCTGTAAGTTTGACTAAATTGAGTCTGTCGCTATCGATTTTGATTTTTTCAGTAAGAATATAAAGCCCTTTATAGTCGCCATTGATGACAACTTCACAATATACGCTTCGCACTGCATAATCATTTAAGCTACGTGCTGTTTGATATGATAGTACATCACGCAACATGGAAGGGTCAAATGCAAAGGAGTTTAAAATCCAGTCGTTTTCTTTTGGCATACCTAATAAAGACACATTATTATTGGAAATGTCATCTTCTTTTCGTGTGGTCAGGCTATATGGTTTTTTAGGCGGAATTTGTGAAGTGGAACCCCTCATTTCAATTCCAATCCTGCCATCATAATTCAGGTGTTCCGGATTAGTTTGATCTGTGAGATAATTTCTGGAACCATCTTCTCGGTAGATTATTTTCATGCTTGCCGGAATTTTAGGCTCATCCGGTATTATATATGGTAAGCCGGTATGCGGATTGATGTCAGTATTGATAATGACAATTGGCAAATTGCTATCCGTAAAATTTTGGGCTTTAGTTGTTAAGGATATAGCGGCAATAGTGAGTATAAAGCCAAGCAGAAATAGAATGTTTCGAAACATGCTGTTTAAAATGTAATAAGATGATGTAATACAAAACAAAAGTAATGTTTTATATATTAAGTGATTGTTAGTTTTAATAAATATCTCTGAAGTCTTTTTTCTTGGTTAGCTCAAGGCCTTGAAGGAATGATGCTTTTACGTTTAATGTAAAGTTCCAACTTTTTCGTGGTCCAATGGGAATCCAGCTGAAGCGCATCTCCCAACAGTGGAGGTCTCTATATATATTTACGGAGGTATATGACAATCCCTTGCCTTCAAAGTCCCAGCCGGTCTGCGCGGATACTTTCCATTTTGGTGTAATATTTATCTCGCCCGAAACTCCTAATGTTTGAATAATACCTCTGTCATTGGCGCGTTCAAAGCCCAAATAACTGATGTTGTTTGAATAGCGCAGGTTATAATTGATTGAAACAGACCAAGGGAGGTTCCAGTCGATATATTCTTCCGGATGCTGGCTTAGCTCTTGCAGCTCAGCTTCTGTTGCCATGGTATTTTCGGGCTCTTTCCCACTAGGTTTATTTTTGTTTTTATTAAAATCGCTATGGCTGAATCGCCAATTGGCTCCAAAATTCCAAGTTGCTTGTGTGGGGCGTAGTAGTCTACGGTTTTCTGCCCATTCAAAACGATTGATTTGTCGCCCGTTTGAATCAAGCACATAGGGGTCGTAGCTGCTCGAGTACTGTATATTCAGGTTTTTAAACAGTCTCGTACGTCCACTCAAGGTGATATACGAAAAGTTCAAAGAATCGCGTGCTAAATCATAACTGCCTTGTAGGCTTAAATCTTCGATAAGCACTACTTTTTTCATTCCGCTAATTGTATCTTTACGTGAGCGCACTTTAATTTCCAAATTATTACTAAAACCGAAAGAAATGCGACCGGATTTATTCCGTGCAGGTGAGCCAAAAATGGCTCCTTCGTATTTTGAATAAAGATGTTCAATATCGTTTTCGTCTATATAACGGTCGTAATAACCCCATTTCTCATCAGAGAAATTAGGTGTAAAACTAAAGCCTACTCGCGGTGTAATCACATGACGTACTGCACGTAAAGGACCTTTTTTTAAAGCCAACATTCCGTACAACTTGGTAGTCAATGTAGAAGATAAGTTGAAGTCAAAAACATTATTGAATTTTTGAATTGTATCTATATTTAGGTATCCTACGATGGTATCATTGCCTTGAAATAAGGTGTCATGTACCCATTCCCTCTGCTGATGGCTGAAGTACATTCTATCGGTAAGATTAATAGAGTTGGTAAGCGAAAAATGTTTTAAAATCTTCAATGGAAGATTAATCGGTACATTATGTTGTATCCCGTTTTTTAGCTGTTTGAGGGCATCATGTTCAAAAAGCAAGCTATCCGGCAAGCTAATGCTGTTACGGGCATTCATGGTGTAGCTCATATTGAGTTCTTCATACCATTTTGACTTTCCTACACTGTTTTTTCGCTTTAAGGGGTTTAATCGGTTTGTATTAAAGGTCACTTCGGGTAGCGAAACTTCCACCATTTTTGTTTTGGTGTTTTGGCGGTGACGGGCATTAACCGTTAAGAATAATTTATTATCAAAATTTGTTTGATATGCCACGGATGAGCTGAGCTCGTTACTCAAATAATCATTCGTTGTTACCGGATTAAAGGTGTTGAAATTGCTGCTCGTAATATTCACGTCTGCCGTAAATCTGCCATTGGGGCGTGCTTTAGGGTCTTGCCTATGCGACCAACGTATTCTAAAGTCGCGGCTTTTTTGATAGTCGGGCGAGCCTTCAACTCCCAAAATATTGATTGCATAGCTTGTATTTAGGCTGCCATTGTATTTATATCGTTTGGCATATCTAAAAGTAGGCTTTATTGCCCAGCTTCCGCGCGTATAAATATCACCCAAAATATCCAAATCCATATAATCATTTATAGCCCAATACAGGCCTCCATTTTCAAAATAAAAACCCCTGTCTCGTGCCTCACCGTATGAAGGGATACGTATTCCCGAGCGCTGTCCTCTTTTGTTGGGAAACATCCCAAACGGCAAAGCCAAAGGCGTGGGCATTCCTTCAATAACTAAATATGCCGGACCGGTTACAATCTTATTGTCCGGAATTACCTTCGATTTTTTAAAACGAAACTCAAAATGCGGGTTTTCTTTTAAATTACAAGTGGTGTATGCTCCGGACTCTATATTAATGGTATTGTCTTCCATCTTTTTGACTTTCGTGCCATGTAGATAACCTTGTCCGTCTTCGGTTACCACACTGTTGATAAGCCCTTTTTTAGTGTCAAAGTCATAATGAAGTTCCTTACACTCAAAGGTTTGATCTTTATCCGTAAAGCGAGGTTCACCTATAATGGTCCCCGTTGAATCGGGTGCGCCGCGTGCATACACCTGATTGGTAGCAAAATTAAACTCTATATATTCTGCTTCTAGGCGTATATCCCCATAAATGACGAGAGCATCACCAAAAAGATATACTTTTCGGTTCTTTAAATCCTGTATGGTAGAGTCTTTTGCAGAGCGTTCCACCTTGGTTTCCAGCATCCGTTGTTTGGGTTTTATCAGACTATCCGGAAGGTTTGTCGTGATATTTGGCTGAATGCTATCCGTTATTGTGCCTATCAACTTTAGGCTGTCATCAAGTGGGTAATGCAAGTTGTATCCCGACTGAAAACCACTGACAGTCAGGGTGCCGGATATACTTAGACATAATAGCAAAAACCGAACAATTGGCATGGTTAATGCTGTATAATATAAAAAAAAGCGTTTAAAACTTGCTGCTATCAATACGTTTAGGTTAAATTTGTCCGTTATATAGCCATTATTTTAGATTGCAAATATAGTTTCAAAAAGTGAATAGCTTTCGTTCAATATCTCAACGTTTTCTTTGCGTAATTGTTACGTTGATGATGCTTTTGCTTCTTACCGACAATAGTTTTGCTCAAAAAGGCAGCAAAATCACTACTGTTGTCATTGATCCCGGGCATGGCGGACGTGACCCTGGTGCGCTTGGAAAAAAATCAAAAGAAAAAGATATTGTACTTGATGTGGCATTGAAAACGGGTGAATATATTCGTAAAAACCTGCCTGATGTCAAAGTTGTTTATACCCGTTCAAAGGATGAGTTCATTGAATTGCACCGCCGTGCTGCCATTGCAAATAAAAATGAGGCGGATGTGTTTATTTCGATTCACTGTAATGCAGCTGCTAATACGAGTGTTAGTGGAGCTGAAACTTTTGTGATGGGAGAACATCGTACTGCTGCTAATTTGGAGGTGGCAAAGTTGGAAAACGCGGCTATTCTTTTGGAAGATAATCAAGACGAAACATATGGCGGTTTTGACCCGAACAGCACGGCAGCTTATATCGCACTTTCGTTGTATCAAAGTGAAAACAAAAATCAAAGTCTGCGTTTGGCACAAAATGTACAAGAACAATTTACGCAAAGGGTAGGGCGGAAAGACCGTAGTGTTCAGCAAGCCGGTTTCCTAGTCCTTTATCGAACTACCATGCCCAGTATTTTGATTGAATTGGGCTTTATTACAAATCCTGCCGAAGAGGAATTCATGAACTCAGAACAAGGGAAAGTGTATTTGGCTTCGGCAATTTATCGTGCTTTTAAGGAGTATAAATTGCAATTTGAAAAAGAAAATGCAATACCGGAAGTGGCGAAAGTTGTTGAGGCGGAGCAAGAAGCAGTTAAAATTGCTGAAAGCAGTGTAAATGAAGCTGCACTTTCTCCCGATAAGCCGATTTATAGGGTTCAATTTTATACATCTCCAAATGAAATTCCCGCTTCCGATAAGCGTTTCAAGCAAGTTGAATCTCTTTCTTCATACTTTCATAACGGATTGTATAAATACACTTCGGGTGGCTTTGCAAGTATGGATGAGGCTTCCAAACATCGACAAAAATTAAAGTCATTGGGGTTTAATGATGCATTTGTAGTTGTATTCCTAAAGTCAGAGCGAATAAGCATTGAGGAAGCAGAAAAGTTGAAATAAGCCCGTTTATTCGTTTTATATATATTTGTGTATTACTTTTGTAACTAGATAAAACTTTTTACTTCATGGCTTCGAAAAATAGAAAAACATACATGGTCGGCCTTTTCTTCCTGCTGGCACTTTTATTATTTATTTGGGGCTATAACTTCCTCAAAGGGAAGGATATTTTCAATAGGGAGCGCATCTTCTATGTAGAATACAATCAAGTTAGTGGATTGGTAAATTCAAATCCGGTAATTTTGAATGGCTTACGAGTAGGGCAGGTGCGCGCAATTTATTTTAATCCCGATTTGAGTGGGAATCTTATTGTGGAGCTTGCCATACATACTAAATTTCCATTGCCGGCAAATACGGTGGCACGGATTATCAGTTCCGACTTAATGGGCTCCAAAGCCGTTGATTTACTGATTGGTGATGCTGATGTTTTGGCAAATGATAAAGACACTTTATTGGCAGAAATTGAAGCCAGCTTAATGGATGAGGTGAATGCGCAGGTATTGCCTTTGAAAAACAAGGCAGAAAGCTTAATTTCATCTGTGGATTCACTGGTAATTATTTTACAAACGGTTTTAAATGAAACTGCAAAAGAAAATATTACTTCCAGCCTTCAAAGCATTTCATCTACGATAAAAAATTTGGAGCAAACCACTTCATCAATCGATGCATTTGTGGATACCGAACAATCGCGCTTGGCATCAATTTTATATAGCGTCGAACAGGTTGCGCATAATTTCGAACAGAATAATGCTGAAGTAACTCGTATATTATCAAATCTTGCTGCCTTAACCGATTCGTTGACGCAAGCGGATATTGCAGGTATTATGCGGCATACGGATTCTGCCATCAGTGAATTAAACACATTAATGCATACTATTAATAGTGGTGAAGGTACGATTGGGCAGTTGATGCACAACGACAGCCTTTATATTGAATTGGAAAATTCTGCCGAGCAAATGAAAAAGCTGCTTGAAGATATTCGTTTGAATCCGAAGCGTTATGTGAAATTCAGTTTATTCTGATTCGGTCTCTGTCTTTTCTTTTTGTTGCCTTCTGAAAATATCGTGTTTATCAGTAGGGCGCACAGCTTCCAGCCATTGGAATCCTTTTAATTTTGATTCATGTTCCGGTAATTCCTCTTCGGGATACATGACTTCTTCCGGGCTTGAGAAATAACGAATATCATGAATTTCACTGTCTTGCATGCGAATCAACATGGTGCTTGATTGCGAAATGTTTATCCCGATGAGCTCCCCGTCTTCTTCACGCACCCAATAAATTGTTTGTGCATTTCCATCCACGAAGATGCGGTCCAATTCGTTTTCGATAAAATATCCAACCATGTTTTTTCCTTTAATTTGATCGAAACCTTTAATGGTATCTTTTGCAACAATAAAGGCACTGTTGTACATTATTAATGAATCGAGTTGCCCATTTCGGTTGATGATGTACATGGAGTCGGAGGTGAGTTGATTTTGTTCAGACCATAGGATGGGCTCGTGGTACATGCGAAGTGTGGAGTCTGTCATATGGTATATCAAAGAGTCGCATTGCCCTTGTATATTGCTACGATAAAAACGCACTCCATAATGTGCAAGCACTTTTTCAGCCTTGCGATCATTATCAAAATGTATAAAAAGTGTATCGGCATGCATAAAAAGGCTGTCATTTCGGTCGTAGTTGACAAAACGCATGCTATCTGTGACAAAAGAGTGTCCTTCTTTTTCCCAAATCTTTGCTTGTTCGCCAAAAACAATCATTTTGTTTAGGGTATCTGTAATTACCACATTTCCTGCAGCATCACCAAATCCCGTTTGGCGGTTATAAAACAGTTTATCGGAAGTAACAGTTTGTTCGTTTGTATAAAGCTGGATGTTGTCACTTAGTTGTGCTCTGTCATTACGCGTATCATAAGTTCCATTTTCACAATAAATAGTATTTTCTTCGCCCCTAATGATTGTTGGTCCATAAAAATAAGCAAATTCACTAGGCGTGTGATATTTCATCGTATCCGTAAATATGGTGTATTCAGGATTTTGCAGTTCCACATCTTTGGCAAAATAAAATTCTTTTATCGCACTATTGTAATAGCCTCTTATACTTTTTAAAAGATTTGGTCCGCTTGTTATGGTGCCGCTATCGGGATAATGCGCAAATTGTGTAATACGGTTATAGATGAGATATTCTGTTTTCAAAACGGTGGTATCGTCAATCAGTTGAACATTATCCCACATTTCGGCTATACGGCTGTCGCCTGTATACTTGAGTTTATCGCCATAAATATGCAGGGTATCACTGATTTCGATATGTACATGCCCGAAGGCATCAAAGTTTCGGGTTTTTTCGTTTAAATAAGCACTGTCACAGTAAAACCATGTAGAGTCTTGGCGTAAGATGACATTGCCTATTAGTTTTTCCACATCTTTTCCGGCACGTTGATCATAGCGTTGTAATTTGGCTTGTTCCACATGAATGACAGTACGTTGCTGGGCTTGCAACATAAGCGGAAAAAGTAATAACAGGAAAATCCGGAATCCAAGTTTCATAACGCATGTATTCGCAACAAAAATAGTATTAATGCGCTTATTTTCCTGTAATTCTTATCAAAAGTAATGCCTAATTCGAATTTTTGGTTGAAAAAAAATCGGTTCAACTTCCTTTATCAGGTTAGAATTGAGAGTATATTTTTTGGTATAAAAACACGCTTGCTTGTATAGAAAGATTCTAAATGTAGGTGTTATTGGGCATTCAGCTTATAAAGAGGCCATAAGTATAGCTTATATAAAGAAAAATTTATTTAATTTTGTGAAAAATTTCACAAAATATAATATTATATGAAACCTACTCATATTGAACACATTGGGATAGCCGTTAAGAGTCTTGACGAGGCTATTCCTTTTTACGAAAAACTGTTGGGTACAGCCTGTTATTCAATCGAAGAGGTTGTAGATCAACGCGTTAAAACTGCCTTTTTCAAAATCGGTCAAACAAAGATCGAGCTATTGGAAAGCACGGATCCGGAAGGACCTGTTGGAAAATTCATTGAGAAAAAGGGAGAAGGCATTCATCATATTGCGTTTGCTGTTCAAGGAATTGAATCGGCTTTGGAAGAGGCCAAGGCTGCCGGCATTCGTTTGATTGACGAAGTTCCGCGCAAAGGTGCTGAAGGTCTGCATATTGCTTTTATGCATCCCAAAAGCACATTTGGTGTATTAACAGAATTATGTGAAGATAAAAATAAATAATCATAGCTTTTTATATCATGTCTATTGAATCAAAAATACGAGAGCTACTTGAAAAGCGAGTAGAAGCCAAGAAAGGCGGAGGAGAAAAGCGCATTGCTTCACAGCATGGCAAAGGAAAATATACGGCCCGCGAACGTATCGAAATACTTTTGGACGAAGGCAGCTTCGAGGAGTTTGATATGTTTGTTACGCACCGCAGTACCGATTTTGGCTTGGAGAAACAACAATACCTCGGAGATGGTGTTGTAACGGGTCACGGTACTATTGACGGTCGTGTGGTATATGTGTTTTCACAAGACTTTACCGTGTTTGGCGGTTCGTTGAGCGAAACTTTTGCCAACAAGATTTGTAAAATCATGGATCAAGCCATGAAGGTAGGTGCCCCCCTTATCGGAATTAACGATAGTGGCGGCGCGCGTATTCAAGAAGGTGTAAGGAGCTTGGCAGGCTATGCCGAGATTTTCCAGCGTAACATTATGGCATCGGGTGTAATACCCCAAATATCGGCTATTTTCGGACCATGTGCCGGAGGTGCTGTTTATTCGCCGGCTTTAACAGACTTTGTGTTAATGAGCGAAAACACAAGCTATATGTTTGTGACAGGACCAAAAGTCACCAAAACAGTTACCGGAGAAGATATTACAACCGAAGACCTTGGAGGTGCATGGGTTCATGGAACAAAATCAGGCGTAAGCCATTTTGTGGTGGAGAATGAAGAAGAAGGGCTTTTACTGATACGTAAATTATTGTCTTATCTCCCACAAAATAACTTGGAAGATCCGCCATTGGCAGACTGTAACGACCCCATTAACCGCTTAGAGGATAGCTTGAATAATATTATCCCGGAAAACCCGAATAAGCCTTATGATGTAAAAGATGTCATTCATGCTGTTGTGGATAACAGTGAGTTTCTTGAGATACAGCGAAATTATGCAAGAAATATCGTAACCGGTTTTGCCCGTTTTGATGGAATGCCGGTAGGTATTGTAGCAAATCAACCCAATTTCCTTGCCGGAGTTTTGGATATTGATGCTTCACGAAAAGCTGCACGTTTTGTTCGCTTCTGCGATGCATTTAATGTGCCGATTGTTACCCTTGTCGACGTGCCCGGCTTCTTACCCGGTAGCGGACAAGAGTATGGCGGTATCATCATTCACGGTGCTAAACTGTTGTTTGCTTATGGCGAAGCAACAGTTCCAAAAGTTACTATTACACTTCGTAAATCCTACGGAGGAGCACATGATGTGATGGGTTCAAAACAACTTCGTGGCGACATTAATTATGCATGGCCTTCAGCCGAAATTGCAGTAATGGGACCATCCGGAGCTATTGAAGTATTGGAAGGTAAAACCATACTCGAAATCAAAGACCCGGAAGAAAGAATGGAGTATATCCGTAAAAAAGAAGATGAATATCGCGAAAAATTTGCTAATCCTTATGAAGCAGCGCGTTATGGATATATTGACGATGTGATTGAGCCCAGAAATACACGTTTCCGCGTGATTCGTGCACTACAGGCATTAGCTACCAAAAAGGATGTTAATCCACCGAAAAAGCATTCAAATATCCCACTTTAAACATTGATTATGACACTTTTAGCATTATTTAGCGACGTATCTACCACAACCTTGGTTGAAGGTATCGTAATTGCCATAGTGGGCTATTCTGTTGTATTCGCAGCCTTGGTTTTATTGTACTTTTCTTTTTCAGCCGTATCAAAGCTGGTAAATAAAAATATTAAAATTAAACTGAGAAGATCGGGTAAGATTTCAGCCGAAGCATCGGATGAAGATATCTCTGTACCCGCAGAAGTAGCTGCTGCAATAGGACTAGCTTTGTATATGTCAACCCAATTACACGACGAAGAAAGTAATATTATTACAATTAAGAAGGTGTCTCGTACGTATTCACCATGGAGTTCAAAAATTTATGGAATGAGAAATCTGAACCGATAATCCCTAACAGCAATGAGAAGTTTTAAATTTAATATAAGAGGAAATAATTACGAGGTTGAAGTTCAAAAGATTGATGGCGACCTCGCTGAGATCGAAGTAAATGGCACCTTGTATCAAGTTGATGTCGAACGTAAAAAAGTAGAATCAAAAACCCCGATTTTGGTACGTTCTGCCATGCCTACAAGCATGTCGCCTTCAGATGTGAAAGTGTCGGCAAAAGAAAAGTCGGTGGTAGCCAAAATTATTGCTCCGCTACCCGGTACAGTGATTCAAATTATGATTAACCCCGGTGCTGCCGTAAAACGTGGTGATAAACTGTTGGTTTATGAAGCTATGAAGATGGAAAATAATCTTTTGGCTGAAAAAGACGGTACGGTTAAATCTATTAAGGTTAATGTTGGCGATAACTTCCTGCAAGGAGATTTGCTAATTGAAATGGAGTAATATTATGCACTTACGTAAATCTTTAACAATATTTGGACTGTTGGCATTCATCAGCCTAGCTCACCTTTTTGTTAATTCCAATGCAGGAATGGCACACAAAATCAGTGATTCAAAGCTGTTGAAAACCGAGATGGTTACGGATCAAGATGCCGACATTGACTTCTTTAAGTTCGCCTTGGGAAAAACCGGCGAAGGTCTAAGGAAGTTCGTTGAATTTACCGGATTTAGCAATGCTACAACGGGGCATATCTTAATGCTTCTGATAGGATTGTTCTTTATATTTCTAGGAATACGATATGAGTATGAGCCACTCTTACTTGTTCCCATAGGGGTCGGTATCCTAATTGGTAATATCCCCTTTTTCCAAGCTGATGGTGTAGACCTTCAGATTGGAATTTATCAGGAAGGCAGCGTATTAAATTACTTGTATTTCGGTGTAACCAAAGGTATTTATCCTCCTTTGGTGTTCTTGGGTATTGGTGCGATGACTGACTTTTCTTCGCTCATCTCAAATCCACGACTAATTTTATTGGGTGCTGCTGCACAACTAGGTATTTTCTTAACCTTGCTCGGCGCCTTGTATTTGGGCTTTAACATGTCTGAATCTGCTGCTATCGGTATTATTGGTGGTGCAGACGGTCCTACGGCAATCTTCCTTTCGTCTAAGCTGGCGAGTGGAAACCCGGTTCGAGGAATCCCTACAAAAAACCTGATTGGACCCATTGCCATTGCAGCATATTCGTATATGGCGTTGGTGCCCGTGATTCAGCCTCCTATTATGCGTTTGCTTACCAATGATAAAGAAAAACGCATACGTATGAAGCCTCCACGCTCGGTAAGTAAACTTGAAAAGATTATGTTCCCAATAGTTGGATTGTTGCTCACTCTCTTTATCTCGCCTGGTGCACTTCCTTTGCTCGGAATGCTGTTCTTTGGAAACTTATTAAAAGAAAGTGGTGTTACAAAACGACTTGCTGATACAGCTCGAAATGCATTAATAGATATAGTGACAATTATTTTGGGATTGACTGTCGGTGCTTCAACACAAGCAGACGTGTTCTTGACGAGCGAGTCGGTCTTGATTTTTGTCTTGGGAGCAGCTTCTTTTGCGGTTGCCACGGCAGGAGGGGTCTTGTTTGCCAAGATTATGAATTTATTCCTCAAAGGTGACGACAAGATTAACCCCTTTATTGGTGCTGCAGGCGTATCGGCGGTGCCGGATAGTGCACGTGTAGCCCATATGGAAGGACAACACTATGACTCCTCCAACTATTTGTTGATGCATGCCATGGGACCCAATGTGGCCGGTGTAATTGGATCAGCAGTTGCAGCAGGTATGCTGTTGAGTTTCTTGATGTAATCAGAAAATATTTATATAACAAAAAAAACAGGCTTTTGGGCCTGTTTTTTTTATTGCTTATAGCTAAGCAAATTGATTATTTAGTCACATCTAAAGCTTTTTTCTCATTTAAAAAAGCAGTAATTGCTTTGTTGAGTTATTTTTTGTGTATGTATGGCTCACGGCTTTAAAATAAAAAAATAACGACCTTTGCATTTTAATTTGAACATGATGGAAGTAGCTGCGTTGGTATCCGGTGGAGTTGATAGCTCGGTAACCATTCCTTTGCTGAAAAAGGCAGGATATGATCCGGTGATTTTTTATATTAAGATAGGCATGGAAAACACTTCCGGCTTTATGGATTGTCCCTCGGAAGAAGATATCGAAATCACCACATTTATTGCACATAAGTATGGCTGTCGAATGGAAATTGTCGACCTGCAAAAAGAATACTGGGAGCGTGTGGTTGCTTATACGATGGATACGGTGAAGAAAGGACTTACACCCAATCCGGATGTAATGTGTAACCGCTTGATTAAGTTTGGTGCATTTGAAGAGCGATACGGATATCAATTTAATAAAATATCTACCGGTCATTATGCCAGAGTGCTTGAGAATGAACAAGGATTCTTCCTTGGAACTGCGGCAGATCCGCTTAAAGACCAAACTTATTTTTTGGCACATATCACTTATAATCAATTGTCAAAATTGATTTTTCCTTTGGGAGATCTTCATAAACCCGAAGTGCGCCGGCTAGCCGAAGAAATGAAGCTGCCAAGTGCCTTAAGGCCTGACAGCCAGGGAATTTGTTTTTTGGGAAAAGTAAATTATAACGATTTTATTCGGCATTATGTAGGTGAAAAACAAGGGCAAATCATTGAGATGGAAACCGGAAAAATACTTGGTACACATAAGGGTTTTTGGTTTCATACCATCGGACAGCGTAAAGGGCTTGGCTTAAGTG
This sequence comes from uncultured Lentimicrobiaceae bacterium, assembly GCA_964592175.1. GTDB lineage: Bacteria > Bacteroidota > Bacteroidia > Bacteroidales > F082 > JALNZU01. Next base: position 6,116 of record CAZQBU010000010.1, on the reverse strand, counting down.
GAGGTCCTTGGTTTGTAGTAGATAAGAATACCGAAGAAAATAGTATCTATGTTTCGAATGGCTACGATCCGATAGCCCAATACAAAACAGAAATCCGTTTGACCGATATGCAGCTGTTACATCCTGAATTTAAGCTAGCCGAAGGCATGCCGGTCCGATTTAAAATCCGTCATCAACCCGAATTTAATAGCGGACAGCTTGCAATAGAATCCGGAAATATTGTAATTCAAAGTTCACAAGCTATTTCGGGAGTTGCACCCGGACAGTTTGGTGTTTTATACCATGCCGAACAGCCTTATTGCCTTGGGAGTGGGGTGATAGTTTGATTATTGCTTGTGCAATCGTAAAATAAATCATGGTATTTTCAGTAGAATAAGCTAAATTTGGAAACTTATTTTAGCTGCTGTTAAATTATGCAATTTAGTATTGAGTTATTACTGCTTATAATTTCCATCTTGCTTTTTGTGAGTCTTGTGGTGGGGAAGATGGGTAGTAGGTTTGGCGTACCTACCTTGTTGTTGTTTTTGTTTATCGGTATTTTATTTGGTGCCGACGGTATCGGAATAGAATTTAATTCACCGAGTGTTGCACAGGCTGTCGGAGTTGTTGCCTTGAATATTATTTTGTTTTCCGGCGGTATGGACACCCGTATCAACGAGGTGAAACCTATTGCAGTACAAGGCTTTATACTTGCCACGCTTGGTGTGATGCTGACAGCAGTCATCACGGGTTTGTTTGTTTACTGGCTTACCAATAATTACTTTCAGGCATTTACTTTTTCACTGCTTGAGTCATTGCTGCTTGCCAGTGTGATGTCATCCACCGATTCGGCATCCGTATTTTCTATATTACGTTCCAAGAATTTAGCGTTAAAAGAGAATCTGCGCCCCCTGCTTGAGTTCGAAAGCGGTAGTAACGACCCGATGGCATATATGTTGACAATTGTACTTATTCAATTGTTACAGCTGCCCGAAATAGATGTGTGGGGAGCGGTTATCATGTTCTTTAAGCAGCTTATTTTGGGTGGTTTGCTCGGATATTTACTGGGAAAACTCACCGTAAAGATTATTAATAAAATAAACCTTGATAACGACGCACTCTATTCCGTACTGCTGACTACACAAATGCTGTTTTTATTTGGATTTACCACTTTTGTGGGCGGAAACGGATATTTAGCGGTTTACGTAGGTGGTTTATTTATTGGAAACAGCAAGTTTGTACACAAACGCAGCTCCCTAAAGTTTTTTGACGGAATGACTTGGCTGGTGCAAATCTTTATGTTCCTTACCTTGGGTTTATTGGTAAATCCCTCTGAGCTGTGGCCCATCGCAGGATTGGGAATCATTATTGGCTTATTCATGATATTTGTATCACGCCCTATTACAGTGCATGCTTGTTTGTTGCCGTTTCGCAAGATGTCGCTCCATGCAAAAAACTATGTTTCTTGGGTTGGACTGCGTGGTGCCGTGCCAATTATTTTTGCTACATATCCTTGGATATCAGGCATAACCCAAGCCAATTTAATTTTCAATATTGTATTTTTTATTACAATTATTTCCCTTTTGGTACAAGGAACTACGGTAGGCAGTATGGCAAGATGGCTTAAACTTGCTGAAGAAGCTCCTGTTATACGCAAGTTGAAAAACTTTGATATTGAAATGGCAGATGACATCAAGTCGTATATGTGCGAGATTGCCATTAAAGAAGAATATTTAGCAAACGGATCACGCTTGGTCGACCTTAATATCCCAAATCAAACCCTAATCGCCATGGTTAAACGCAATGATTTGTACTTTATTCCTCGTGGCAATACGGAGCTTTTGGTGGGTGACAAAATATTGGTTATCACGGATGATGAAAGTGCCCTTGATGAAACCTATATGTATTTAAAAGGAGAGGTGGAAGATAGTCCAAACCTCAATATTTTATAGGATAATTTGCTTGGCCTTGGTATTACCTATTTCACTTTTTTTGGCACTTAATACCAATGCCTTAGAAAACAAAAAAGCTTCCGTTTCGGCGGAAGCTTTTTTTGAATATATCGAAAAGAATAAATTCTTATTCGTCATCTTTAAGTTGTTCTTCGTATTCTTTCAGCAACTTCGTTTGAACATCACCCGGCACTTGTGCATATTCACCAAATGCCATTGAGAATGTACCACGACCTGAGGTGATGGCACTCAATGAAGTGCTATAGCGTCCCATTTCTGCCAATGGCACCTTCGCACGAATAACTTGGTATTTACCGTCGGCATCCATACCCATGATTACGGCTCTACGTCCTTGAAGGTCTGTCATACACGCACCCATCATATCTTCAGGCATTCTTACGGAGATGTCATAAATAGGCTCCATAATTTTTGGTCCTGCATTTTTAAAGGCAGTGCTAAATGCATGACGTCCTGCTAATTTAAAGGAAATTTCGTTGGAGTCTACCGGGTGCATCTTACCATCGTACACATATACTACAATGTCGCGGGCATATGAACCTGTGAGCGGACCTTCTTCCAAGCGCTCCATAATACCTTTCAGAATGGCAGGCATAAAGCGGGCATCAATGGCTCCTCCAACAATACAGTTGTTGAAGATAAGCTTTCCACCCCATGGAAGTTTATGCTCTTCAGTACCACGTACAGGGAAGTCAGTCGGATCTTTATATCCTTCAAAATATGGTTGAATCATCATATGAACCTCACCAAACTGACCAGAACCTCCGGATTGTTTTCTGTGACGATAATCAGCACGTGCCGCTTTGGTAATCGTTTCGCGATAAGGAATCTTGGAAGATGCAAACTCAACCGGAATCTTATGTACATGGTCTAAGTACCATTTAATGGTGTTGATATGGTATTCACCCTGACATTTTACGATAAGCTGGCGTAATTCACGTGAGTATCCGGCAATGATAGTAGGATCGTTGCGGTGCATTTCTTGCAGCACGCTGCCCAGTTTTTCATCATCGGTAGAGCTAACAGCCTTAATAGCAGTATCAAAGATAGGCTCGGGGAAAACAATGGGTTCAAAGCCGGCATCGGCAGCCTTGGCTTCCATCAAGCTATCGTTTGTGCGTGCATCTTTTAGTTTAATGGTAATGGCAATATCACCTGCAACGAGTTTATCAACTTTTTCGCGGTTTCTGCCGTTCATGGCAAACAGTTGCGAAATTCGTTCTCTGTTTCCGTTACGCGGATTAACCAAGTCTTGTCCTTCAGTAATTGTGCCACCAAATACTTTCAACAATGAAATTTCTCCTAAATGCTGCTCATTAGCTAATTTAAAGATAAATAATGCGGCAGGGTCCGATGTACTATGATTGAACTCTTTTCCTGAAGTGGTTTTTCTTCCGGGTACCAAATTGGGTGATGGTACGATATCCACGATAAAGTCCATCAGGCTGTGTACTCCTATACCGTGCTTTGAAGCACCGCATAATACGGGGAACAATCCGCGTGAAATAAGTCCTAATTTAATACCTTCTTTAATTTCTTCGGGGCTGAGTGTATCATTCTCGAAAAACTTTTCCATCAGTGATTCATCACCTTCTGCGGCTTTTTCAATCAGTTCGTTGTGAAGCCCTTCTGCTTTGTCCATTTCTTCGGCAGGAATATCCAAAACCTCAGGGGCACCACCGTTATTTCCAAACTTGAGCATTTTCATTGAAAGCAGGTCAATCACGCTGTTGAAGCCTTCACCGGTTTGAACGGGATACTGTATAACGGTTACCTTATCACTGAAATAATCTTTCATATGACGAATGGTTTCATCAAAATTGGCATTCAGATGATCCAGCTGGCTAACAAAAAATACAGTCGGGACCTCGGCATATTCAATTTGACGCCAGGCATTTTCAGTGGTAGCTTCTACGGCTGCCTGCCCGTTTATCATACAAATTGCAGTATCGGCAACGCTTACGGCTGCACGGATATCTCCTGCAAAATCACTAAAACCGGGAGCGTCAAGTATATTTATCTTTTTGTCCTTATGAATAGTATGTAAAAGGCTGGTCTGAACAGATATTTGACGTTCAAGCTCAATGGGACGATAGTCGGAAACTGTATTCTTATCATCAACAGATCCTTTACGATTAATCATCTTCCCCTCGAACAGCATGTTCTCAGCCAAAGTGGTTTTACCGGATTTTGCCGCGCCAACAAGGGCAACATTTCGAATTTCTTCTGTTTGGAAAATTTTCATATAATTAACTGTTTAGTGTACACTTATACCCTTAAAAGGGGGGCAAATTTACGCATTTAACAGAAATAAAAAAAATGAAATTTCAATAAATTGAAAATGAATCTAATTTCATGATTGACCAGCTTGCTTGTGTTACTTCTTTAAAGCTAGATTTTAGGCTGTTTTTAGCTGAAAATACTGCCTAAAACACAAGTTGCAATTTTATGTGGTGTAATATTTTGAAAAATCTTACGTTTGCAAGAAAATTGAATGTCTTGAAAAAATATAAACTGATTGCATTTGTTGTGTTGCTTGCATTGATTGGAAACTCATATCAAAGCCAAGCACAGCAACGAAGAACCATTATCAATCTGCCAAAATACGATATGGCTCCTTATCACTTTGGCTTTATTTTGGCCGGAAATCAAATGTTGCTCAGCTGGAAGCCCGCAATTGATGGCTCCTTTACGTCATCTAATAGTTCAATAATGGATTCAATATCAGTAGCTAGGAACACCTACGGTTTTGCGGTTGGTATAGTCGGGAATTTGCGCTTAAGCAATCATTTTGATTTGCGTTTGATACCTACTCTTAGCTTTGGTGATAGAGAAATCCGATTTGTTGATAACTCTAAGATTGATCCTGTCCATAAAATTTCAATGAATTCGGTTTTGGTGCAATTTCCTTTGCATGTAAAATACCGTTCCAAACGGCTGAATAATATAGCAGCGTATCTTATAGGCGGTATTAATCCGGCTATTGAAATGGGGCGAGCAACTAAGCCTGTGGATAAACTAAATGATGAATTGATCGACTTAAATAGGGGTGATGTTTTCGCAGATGTAGGCGTGGGCTTTGATTTTTATACTTCATATTTTAAGTTTGGGGTTGAAGCTAAAATGAGTTATGGCTTGACAAATATTATATATGACAATCCTTTGAATAAGCATATATATATTGAATCCTTATCCGAGCTTCGAAATAAGGTATTTCAGATTTCATTTACATTTGAATAGACTATGGAAGAGAAAACATTTTCGGAGCTATTTACTACCTTAGTAGATAAAACAAGTTTAAAGCTTGCTGTTTACGACAAAACCTTGCAGGCATTTCAGTTATTTAAGCAGCAAATACACGAAATTAATGAGGCGTTTCATCAGCAGTATGAAGCTTCGCAGCAAGAGCAAAAAGTTCGTTTTGATACACGTGAGCGCGGTGATTTTGAAATTGAACTCACTTTTGGCAGCGATGTATTGCTGTTTTTGATGCATACCAATGTATTTGAGTTTTCGCGCGACCATCAACTTATGCGCTCGGCTTATATTCGTCAGGATAAGCAGCGGTCTTTTTGCGGGGTAATACATATTTATAACTTTTTGGCAGATTCATTTCGCTATAAGCGAAAAAATGATTTGGGATATCTCATAGGCAGGGTGTTTGTGAATAAGGAGAATCATTTTTTTACTGAAGGAAAGCGTGAACTTGGTTTTTTACAAAATGAATTCAACGAGAATACGCTTGACAGTACTGCAGTGAAAAATATCATCTTATCTGCGGTCGGATATACCATTAACTTCGATTTACTTACTCCTCCCTTTGATGCAATCAAGCTTATTTCGGTTGGGGAGATGATGAATACGCTGGATGCAATCCCTGTTACAACAGCTAAACGTCTGGGTTTCAGGTTTCAACAAGATGAGTCTGCAGAATAATGAAAATTTTTTTAGAAAAAGTTTGTAGATTTAATTGTTTTTGTATCTTTGCGCCACAATTTAAGGATGCTCCCTTCGTCTAGTCAGGTCCAGGACGCCAGGTTTTCATCCTGGTAACAGGGGTTCGAATCCCCTAGGGAGTACAAAAGCCGCTCAAATGATTGAGTGGCTTTTTCTTGTGTGCCGTGCATGGTACTTAACTTGGTGGTGAGAGTCCACTATGGGGGTTTG
>CAZQBU010000009.1:0-83550 GCA_964592175.1 uncultured Lentimicrobiaceae bacterium | reverse complement strand
ACCAGCTGATTACAAATCAGCTGCTCTGGCCAACTGAGCTACATCGGCAATAATTTCTAAGAACGTTTATATAAAATTACAGACCTCTGTAAAAAGGTCTGCAAAAATAGATAGTTTAATTGAATTGACAAAGGTTTTTTCGAAAAAAAATACTTTGTTTGTAAAATAAATTGTAAAGCATTGATAATCAATGGGGCTATTTTGTGATTTTTGTTTTATATTTTTCAAGTTGTTTCTTTAAAGCATCAATAACATTGTCGGTAGCCTCCTCAAATGTTTTACTTTGCTTACTTGCATAGATGTCATTTCCCTTAATCAAAAGCTTAATTTCTGATATTTTGTTTTCAGGACTGTCGGTATTGTCCAGCTTGAGTAGCACTTCCGCACCAATGACATAAGGGTGTTTTTTTGTCAATTTCTCAATTTTGTTCGTGATGAAAACTTCTAACTTCTGATCAGCTTTAAAATGTACTGAATTGATGTTTACGTTCATAATAACCTCCTTGTTTGATTTATTTGGCTCCTCCTTTTGGATGAGCTTTTTTATGAATTAATTTTAATTGTTCAATTGAATTATGTGTATAAACTTCCGTTGCAGCCAAACTAGCATGTCCTAAAAGCTCCTTAATAGCAATCAAACTTGCTCCGTTATTTAGCATATGGGTAGCAAAGCTATGGCGTAATATATGTGGGCTCTTTTTAGAAACTGTTGTGATTTCAGTCAATCTTTTCCGAATAATCCGATAAAGCATACTTTCGTAAGCTTTTTTTCCGCGTGCACTTACGATAAGGTGGTTTGTATCGGGGAATAATTCGTTGCGCAGTTTCATATAATCTTTTAATTGTTCGGCCAATATATTTGTAAACGGCAATATACGCTCTTTATTTCCTTTTCCTTTTACTTTAATGGTAGCATTGTAAAAATCGATGTCTTGTATATTAAGACTGATTAATTCCGATGCTCGCATTCCGGTTTGATAAAGAATTTCAAAAATAACCGAATCCCGTAATTCATTAAAGTTTTCTTTGTCTCGTATCGGCTGTGTGCGTTCCATGTCAGATTGGGGAACAAAAACTGAAATTTGCTTTTTTGTTTTTAACAATTTGATACGTTCAGTCGGATTTTCCATTATATGGCTGTTGGCATGCAGAAAATGGAAACAAGACTTTAAACTTGATATTTTACGGTTAATACTTCTATTATCAAGCTTTTGGAGCCGTAAGTGATTTATCCAAGAACGTATGATTGTATTGTCAACTTGGTGGATATTTACGTTATAAGTTGACTCGATATAATTTTCAAATTGTTTCAAGTCAGTATTGTATGCTTTAACCGTATGAGGTGAAAAGCGTTTTTCAGTTTGCAGGTATTTTATGAAAATTTGTACGAGCATAAAAAAACTTTGATGTAAATTTAGTAAATAAACTTCATTACATCAAAGTTTTTTAAGAAAATTCTTGCAAAAGAATTTTAGTTGTCGGCTTCGTCGCGCAGTTTCTGAATGTAGATTGCTTTCATCTTCTGTTCACGTTTGATAACAGAGGGTTTTGTAAACTTTTGACGTCTACGTAATTCCTTGACCACTCCGGTCCTTTCATATTTCCTCTTATACCTTTTTAATGCGCGGTCGATGCTTTCGCCTTCTTTTACAGGAACAATGATCATGTTAAATACACTCTCTTTCTTTAAATGATTAATAATATTGAATTAATATATCGGGGCGCAAAAATACAAAAAATCTTTTAATTCAAGCCTTTTATGATAAAAACCTTGATTATTTCTAAAAATTACTTGGAATTCAATGTTCTATGTAAGAAATCAGTCATGAGTTTATATAAATGTGGACGAGCGTTTTCTCCATAAATGCCGTGATTTCTGTTGGGATAAATCATCAATTCAAATTGTTTGTCGGCTTTTATCAGTGCATTCGTCATTTCTATGGCATTCTGATAGTGCACGTTATCATCTGCACTACCGTGAATAAGCAAGTAATTTCCTTTTAGTTTGTCTACATGGTTTATTGGAGAATTGTCATCGTAGCCGTTAGCATTTTCTTGTGGGGTACGCATAAAGCGTTCTGTATATATATTGTCATAAAATCGCCAATTGCTCACCGGTGCTACTGCAATTGCAGAACTAAATACATCATTTCCTTTGGTTATTGCCAGGCTCGACATATATCCACCATAACTCCAGCCGAATATTCCTATTGCTGATTCTTCAACATATGGTAATTTTGAAAGGTAGCGGGCAGTAGTAATCATGTCTTCTGTTTCATATTTCCCTAATTCAAGGTAGGTCATCTTTTTAAACTGTTCGCCTCTGGCTCCTGTTCCACGGTTATCAACCGAAACTATAATAAAACCTTGTTGGGCTAGCATTTGAAACCAGAGTCCGTTACTGCCGTCCCAAGAATTTGTTACGGTTTGTGAGCCGGGACCACCGTATACGTATATTAAGACCGGGTATTTCTTCGATGCATCAAAATCCGGAGGTGTCAGCATATAGCCATTTAGCTTTGCATTGCTTCCGTCAGCAAGTAAAATCTGCTCATCTTTCACTTCAAAAAAGCTGAACTCACCGAAATTATATTCTTTCATAGTGGCTTTTAAGTCGGCATTATCGATGAGCTGGCGAAGCTTCTTGCCTTTGTTATCAAACACGGCTATATAATAAGGTGTATTAATCGTTGTATTGTAGTTTACTAATTTACTGAAGTTCTTACTGAAGATGGCATTATTTGTACCTTCCAACTCCAAAATACTAGTGATTTTTCCTTTTAAGGTCACCGACATAATACTTCTATCCATCGGGCTGTTATTGGCAGCTTGGAAGTATATTTTATTTTGTTTTGCGTCAAAACCGTAAATTTTTGTCACATCCCAATTTGAATTTGTGAGTTTTCTGACAAGTTTTCCATTCATATCGTAAAGATATATTTGGTTATAGCCTTCTTTTTCACTGCTTATATAAAAATGTTTGCCATCGGGAAGGAAGAATAAATCGTCGGTGATATCTATATAATATGTATTGTGTTCTTCATATAGCAGTTTTGTTTGTCCGTTTGAAGGATTTGCCAATAGTATTTCGAGATGATTTTGGTGGCGATTAAGCCGCTGAATTGCAAGTAGATTGTCATCTTGTGTCCAGCTGATGCGTGGAATGTAGATGTCTGTTTCAGTGCCTATATCCATTGTATTGATGCGATTGTCGACTTCGTGCCAAACATGGATGCTCACTATGGCGTTGTCTTCACCGGCTTTCGGATATTTGAATTTATACTGATCGGGGTATAAACCGTTATACATCGCCATTTGGAATTCTTTAACTTCTGATTCGTCAAAGCGATAAAAAGCGATTTTTTTACCGTCAGGCGACCAGAAAAATGCTTTGGCAAAAGCAAACTCTTCTTCATATACCCAATCGGTTGCACCATTTATTATTTTGTTGTATTCACCATCGGTTGTAATTTGCTTTTCCAATCCGCTTTCAATGTATTTCACAAACAAATTATTGTCGCGCATAAATGCGATTTTTTGCCCATCGGGCGAAAAGCTTGCTAACTGTTGCTTCCCGTTCTCAGAAAGTGCTTGCAGTTTTTTATTTTTAAGGTCAAATAAATAATATAATGATTTGGTGGAACGTCTATAAATAGGCTCAGTCTCAGTAGGTATGAGCATTTTACTTTCGTCTTTACTTAATGTATAGCTTCGCAGATTTATGCCATTTTCAGAATCTTCGACTTTTAAATCATCGGCATGTACAAGGGTTTTAATTTTATCACCACTTGTGAAATCGTATACTTCCAAATTCCCTTTTTCTATTGCGGCATAGGTATTTCCGTCATTTAAGGGATTCATGCCAAAAACCATATCAGGCGAAAATATGCGGCTGTTCCAAATTTCGTCCAAAGTAATTGTTTTGCTTTGTGCAAAGCTGTTAATTGCGTACAGTAAAAATCCTAAAATAAATAAGGAAGAGATAAACTTTCTTTTCATAAATATTTTGTTTTAAATCAATTATGTTTTAGCTAACTATGTGTTTTTTAATATAAATCATATCATTTGAAACATGGAAATAGCTACAACAAAGGTACATAAAATGTAAATCGGATTTTATAAAAATGATTTCGGCTGGACAAATTCTATTTTCATGAAAAATTATGCTGTAAATAGCTGATGGGCAATTGTTTCTGATTTCTTATTGGTTTTGTGGTTTGTTTTAGGCTGTTTCCGATTTTTAAATTTTAATTTTGTCGCTTTTACAGCACATGGATTTATTTTCTTCTTTAGCTCATTTTGAATTTTGTTCTTTTGGTAGCGGTAGCGATGGAAACTGTTACTATATCGGTCATGGCGATGGTGCATTACTTATAGATGCGGGCCTTTCGATGCGTGCCATACGGCGTAATTTGAAAGAGATATCAAAAGATTTATCATTAATAAAAGGAATATTGGTAACCCATGACCATATCGATCATATTCGAGGTATTGAGGCAGCTACAAAGCACTTTAAAATCCCGATTTATGCTACAGCCGGTACGCTGAAAGGAATTCGTACAAACCGTTTTACCCAAGCTGCCGACAGTGCTTATTTTAATGAGCTGGAACCCGGGCGCCCCTTAGTAATTGCCGGATTTAGGGTTATTCCATTTTATGTTTCACATGATGTAGAGGAAGCGGTCGGGTTTTATGTTGAAAATTGCAGTCATAAATTTTGCTTGGCTACTGATTTGGGGTATATTAATGATGTTGCTCAACTTTATCTTCGCAATTCGAATATTTTGGTATTGGAATCAAATTACGATGATGAAATGTTGGCTACAGGTCCGTATCCGCCCTATCTTCAAGAGCGAATAAAAAGTAATAGGGGGCATCTTAGCAATAATCAAGCGTCAGAATTTTTGGCAACGAATTGGAGTGATTCTTTTTCTCATGTGTTCTTGGCACATCTCAGCAGACAGAATAATAGTGCAGAAAAAGCCTTGGAAACTCTTTATAACCATCTAAAAGCTAAAGAAATACGTCCTTTATCTTCTACATATATCTCAGCTTTGGAACGCACCAAGCGTTCGGACTTGTTTCGTATTGAAATTTGGTGATGTTTTACGGGTATTTTATTTTTATAGGTTTTTATTGCCAAAAAACCGTTATTTTTGCATTAAACAGAAATTTATGTCCGATCACAGAAAGAAAAGAAGGTTTCTCGAACTTCCACGTTATACCGCCGGTAAACAGGCCTTTGCTCAGTTTTTAAAGGAGAATTTAAAATATCCTGAAGAAGCAGTAAAAGCCGGAATTGAAGGCACTGTAATTGTGGAAATCGATATTGATGATAATGGAATCGTGCATAATCCCCGTATTTTTAAAGGTCTTGGATATGGATGTGACGAAGAAGCAATGCGTTTGGCAAAGCTTTTACGTTATGGAAAAGTGAAAAATAAAGGTGTGCGGGTGCGGACAAAAAGTAAAGTTAACATTCGATTCAAGCTGCCAAAGAAGAAAACAATACAGTATACCGTTACGCCTGCCAAAAAGGAAGTGGCTGAAAAGAAGAGCGAAACGGCTACCAAGCCTGAAGTGACGTATACCTATACAATTAATTTACCCTGATATAATTTCTTAATCATATGAAGTAAACTTGTATCTTTGAAAGATAAGTACATGTTTTAATTTATATCATGTGGCAAAAAGTCTTCATAACTGTATTTTTAGCTTTGTTTTCAAATCTAGCTCAGGCTGATTTCATTGGATTTCGATTGGATAACGAGAAGTCTGCCAGTTTTGATTTTGAGCTGAAAAATAATCTTGTCATTGTGCCGGTAAAGCTTAATGACAGTGTTAATCTACGCTTTATTTTAGATACAGGTGTACGTACTACTTTAATAAATGAGTGTGCTGTTGCTAATCAAAATATTTCACAAGCCCGTGAAGTTTCGATACGTGCTTTTGGTGGACTGGATGAGTTAAATGCTGTTGTCCTTTCAAATGTAAGTCTTTCATTGCCGGGAATTAGTGGACGTGGCTTATCACTTTTAGTGCTTGATGATGAGCTGTTGAACTTGTCGGAACATCTTGGAACAGAGGTGCATGGGGTTTTGGGATATGACTTTTTACGGCATTTTGTGGTTGAAATAAATTACCACAAAAGAAGAATTAATGTATTTGATTCTCATCTTTTTAAAGCTCATAGAAAATATGAAAGACTTCCTTTGTTTTTCATGAATGAACGCCCATATCTTGATTTGAACTTTGAACAAATTGATGGGAGTATCCATTCGGGGCGCTTGCTAGTTGATACCGGAGCCGGATATGGTTTATTATTAGAATTGGCTAAAGAAACCGATGTGATACTTCCTGAGAAAAATCTTCCAACTATTGTAGGATGGGGATTGGGTGGGGCTTTGCATGGGAGGGTTGCGCGCTTGCCAAAGTTAAAGTTGAATGAATTTGTGTTAAAAAATGTAATAACATCTTATGTTCAAGGGCTAGAAAATGAAACCTTGGTAGGGGATAAAAAGCGAGTGGGAGCTATTGGTGCCGAAGTGTTGAGCCGTTTTAATATTATTCTTGATTATGGCAATGCGCAGATTTATTTTCGTAAAAACAGTCAATTCAAACGGAAATTTGATTTTAATCACAGCGGCATTGGTGTAGCTGCAGAAGGTGAAAATTTCGATACATTTAAGATTGCATTTATTAGCGATTATTCCCCTGCAATTGCTGCAGGATTATCTGAAGGCGATATTTTATTGGCTGTGGATGGGAAAGGAGCCGGTGAGTTAACTTTAGATGAGATTAATACAATATTTCGTAATAAAATAGGTGATTTCGTTCATCTTATTATTTTACGTGATGAAGATTTACTCAAAATAAGCTTTAAGCTGAGTCGCGTTATCTAAGGCAAAATTGTAAATGAAGTTCGACGGTTTTGTTGGCGTCCTTCCTCGGTATTATTGTCGGCAACAGGTTTTGACGACCCATAAGCTTTTACGGCGATCCGACTTTGGGAAATGCCTTTATCTATCAAATAATTTTTTACTGCTTTGGCTCGATTTTCTGAGAGTTTTAAATTATGAGTCTCGGAGCCTGTGTTATCAGTATGCCCTCCCAATTCGATTTGCAGGCTGTGATTTACTTTCAAGAAAGCTACGATTTCATTTAATTCATAAAATGAAGATGCCTGCAGTACAGCTTTGTTTAACTCGAAAAAAACATTATTTAATGCAACTGTTTTTCCGGCTTTGATAGGCTCTAAAGCTATTTGTACATCATAATATTTCGCTTTCTTAAATTCAGGTTTAAAGTTGAGTGAATGAAACAGATACCCATCCATACGCACATGCAGTGCATATTGACGATTTGCCGGAAGCGGGAGGAGCAGTAAGCCGTCTTCATTTAGTGTACCTGATTGAACCAGTGCGTTATATGAATCAATATCGAATAGTTTGTATGCTGCTGCCAAAGAAATTCCGCTTTCTTTATCAGTAACCAGCGCACGTAAATAGCTTACATTTTCAGGCTGAAAAATTTCAGGTAAATCAAACGAATAAATATCGTAATTTTCAATATTGTTTTCTTTTTTGGCAGATAGATATGCCTTATTCCCTTCAGTAGTAACAAGTATATTTATTTCATCTTCTTTTGAATTAATTGGGCTTCCCAGGTTAATCGGTTTTGTCCATCGTCCGGTTTCATCTCGTTTACTTACGAACAAATCCATTCCGCCCAAGCCCGGATGACCGTCGGATGAAAAATAAAGAGTTTTGCCGTCAGGGTGGAGGAATGGTGCCATTTCATTGCCTGTGGTATTAATCGTTTCTCCAAGATTTACTGCTTTACTCCATTCTCCATTCTCCAGTTTTACGGACATATAAATATCTGAGCCTCCACTGCCTCCACTACGGTTACTCACAAATAGCAAGGTGTTTCCGTCGGCTGATAATGTAGGTTGTGCTTCCCAGGCGCTGCTGTTAATTTGTGTTCCAATATTCTTTGGAGGGCTCCATATGCCATGGTTCAAGTTTGATATATAAATATCACAGCTTCCCAACCCACTATTCCAGCCGCATCCGGTCAGAAGCAGTGTTTTGCCATCTGCTGAAAGCGAAAGTGCTCCCATATTTCCCATTCCTTCCCATTCGGGTTGAAATGGATTTGCCTTTTCCCAAGAATTACTTGGAGTGTCGAATGAACTAATGAAAAAGCCTTCTTCATAGATGTTTTTTTTCGGATCAATCGCTGTTTTACGTGTAAACAAAAGCTCCCTGCCATCAAGGCGAAGGCTGTTTATATATTCATCGGCATTTGTATTGATTGTGGAGCCGATGTTTTCCAGTATGACATCAAATGGATTATTGATTATTTCAGTAGCTGTGATTGAAGTGTGTAGTCTGTTATTCAGTAAGTTGCGAGCTTCTTCTTTAATGCTTTTATGTGCCAGTGCTTGTTTGTAATAATATGCCGAAGAATCGTAAACTGCATGCTCATAATACAGTTTTCCGAGTGTTGCAAAAGCTATTGGATAATTTATGCTATCTATTGAAATTAACTTACGATATGCGTAAATAGCTTCTTGTGGTTTATTTGTTTCAAGTTTTATTTCTGCAAGAATCAGCCATGCTTCGGCAAAGTCTTTTTCAATTGCTAGTAGCTTACTAACTTCTTTTTCAGCGACTTCCAAATTATTAATCAACAAAGCTTGTTCTGCTTTGTAAAAATGTTTTAATGCTTTTTTGGATATTTCTTTTCCTTCTGATTCAATATCAGTATGAACTTGTGCGGTTGCCGGGAGCAAAAGTATCCACAGCAAAGCAATTAAGGAATACGCATATATTTGTGTGCTTGCAAACTTATTCTCCATTTTGGATTATTCATTACATAATCTGTTAACCAGGGCATAATATTCTCAGAAACGCTCCATTCGGGTTGAAGGTATAATATACAATTTTTTGATACAAGACGTGCATTTTGTTCAGCCCATTCTAGGTCTGCTTTGGTTTGAATAACCACTTTCAATTCGTTTGCTTTCGGATATATGGTATTTTTTGGTGGGGAGTATTTCTTTGGTGATAAGCAAATCCAGTCCCATTTTCCGGTTAAAGTATGTGCGCCGGAGGTTTCCACCATTGTTTTTATTCCTACTGCTTGGAGTTTTTCAGTGAAATAATCTAAAGGATATAGAGAGGGCTCCCCACCGGTTACAACGACTGTTTTTGCCGGAAATCGGGAAGCCCTTTCTACGATATCGTCAGCTTCAGTAGGTGGAAATAATTTTGCATCCCAGGATTGTTTGGTGTCGCACCAGCTACATCCCACATCGCATCCTCCAATGCGGATGAAATAAGCTGCTGTCCCCATATTATGTCCTTCACCTTGAATGGTGTAGAACTCTTCCATAAGTGGGAGCTTTTTGCCGGCTTCCAGTAGTGGGTCAAAATCGTTCATAGTGATATTTGTGTGTCAGCGTGTATGTCGTATTAAGAAGCCTGAAAGTACTGAGAGCTAATACTGAATGATTAATCTTGATAAATCTTTTTCTTTGCAGCCAACAAAGTATTTTGCAAAAGTGAAACAATTGTCATGGGACCAACACCACCGGGTACCGGGGTAATGGCTGATGCTTTTGCAGCAACTTCTTTATATGCAACGTCACCTGTCAGTCGGTATCCTTTTGCTGTTTCGGGATCATCTACTCTATGAATTCCCACATCAACGATTACGGCACCGGGTTTAACCATGTCTTCAGTAATAAACTCGGGTCTTCCTATTGCAACAAGGAGGACATCGGCAAGACGGGTAATATCGGCAAGATTTTTGGTGGCACTATGACAGAGTGTTACGGTAGCATTTGCACCTTCCGCTTTTCGTGACAGCAATATGCTTAATGGAGTTCCTACAATATTTGAACGGCCTACAATAACGCAATGCTTACCTGCTACGTCGATATCACTTCGCTTTAACAGTTCAACAATACCTGCCGGTGTAGCCGGTAAATAGGAGGGGAGTCCGATTTGCATGCGACCGATATTTCTTGGATGGAAACCATCCACATCTTTTTCTGGCGCTATATGTTCAATTACTTTTACCTCATCAAGATGCTTTGGTAGAGGCAGTTGAACAATAAACCCATCAATTTCGGGGTCGTTGTTGATGAAATCAATTGTTGAAAGAAGTTCTTTTTCCGAAATATTTGCTGACAAGCGGTATACTGTTGACATCATACCCACTCTTTTGCAGGCTTTTTCTTTCGAAGCAACATAGGTTTGGCTTGCAGGGTCTTCACCAACTAAAATAGCGGCAAGATGAGGTGCGGGAGCACCGGCATCAATCATTTCTGCAACTTCAGCTGCAATTTCTAATTTGATTTGTTCGGCAACTTGTTTGCCATCAATAATTTTTGTTTTCATAGGTTATATTATTATTTGCGCATTTGCTGCATCATTTGCATCATTTTTCGGCTTCCGCCTTGTGTGGTAATGGCGCGCATCATTTTTGATGTTTCTTCAAATTGTTTAATTAAGCGGTTTACTTCTACGATATCTGTTCCACTCCCGGCAGCAATTCTACGGCGTCTACTTCCATTGAGTAATTTCGGGTTTTCGCGTTCCGCAGGGGTCATTGAATATATGATGGCTTCAATGCCTTTAAAGGCATCGTCTTCAATTTCAGTGTCTTTAAGTGCTTTGCCCATTCCGGGTATCATGCCTGCAAGGTCTTTTATGTTACCCATTTTTTTAATCTGTTGAATTTGTTTGAGAAAGTCATTCAGATTAAATTCATTTCGTGCAAGTTTCTTTTTTAGGCTTCGCGCTTCTGCTTCGTCATATTGTTCTTGAGCTTTTTCAACCAATGTTAAAATATCACCCATTCCCAAGATACGTTCTGCCATTCGCTTTGGATGGAACACATCGAGTGCATCCATTTTTTCTCCAACCCCCACAAATTTAATGGGTTTGTCCACCACTGTTTTAATAGTAAGTGCTGCTCCACCACGGGTATCGCCGTCCAGCTTTGTTAATACAACACCGTCATAATTTAGTCGGTCGTTAAAGGCTTTGGCTGTATTTACGGCATCTTGCCCTGTCATGGCATCTACTACGAACAGAATTTCTTGCGGCTGTACGGCATCTTTGATGGCTGCGATTTCTTTCATCATTTGCTCATCAATTGCCAATCGACCTGCGGTGTCAATAATGACAGTATTTTTGCCATGGTTTTTAGCGTGTGTAATAGCTTGTTTTGCTATTGCAATGGGGTCTTTGTTAGCTTCATCTGCAAAGACGTCTACTTCAATCTGTTCGCCTAAAACCTGAAGCTGATTTATTGCTGCCGGGCGGTATACGTCACATGCAACAAGTAGGGGCTGTCGTCCTCTTTTGCGCTTGAGATGATGTGCCAGCTTGGCCGAAAAAGTGGTTTTACCACTTCCTTGAAGTCCGGCAATTAAAATAACGGATGGATTTCCTTTTAAATTAATGTCCTGAGAATCTTCGCCCATCAGCTCCGAAAGCTCATCACGCATAATCTTTACCATCAGCTGACCGGGTGAAACCGCAGTGAGTATTTTTTCACCAATTGCCTTGTCTTTTACCTTGCTCGTAAAATCCTTGGCAATCTTGTAGTTCACGTCGGCATCAATTAAAGCTTTACGAACCTCTTTTAGGGTTTCTGCAACATTTATCTCAGTTATATAGCCTTGCCCTTTTAAAATTTTAAAAGATCGCTCCAGCTTTTCACTTAATCCTTCAAACATGCTTTAATAATTACTTAATATAAACGCGACAAAATTAAGGAAAAAAATGAACGTAAATGACACTCATTTGTTATTAGGTTAAATACCTATATATCGGTATACTTTTCAAAACTTAGTTGTGCTTACTTTGTAATCAAGAAAAATTACTATGAGAGTACTATCAGAATTAGCCCAAGGTGAGAAGGGCATTATCACAAAGGTCAAGGGAAGAGGTGCGTTTCGTAAGCGAATTATAGAAATGGGTTTTGTTCCGGGCAAGCAAATAATTGTTATAAAGCATGCGCCTTTACGTGATCCGATAGAATATAATATCATGGGCTATGAGGTGTCACTTAGACGCTCCGAGGCAGCTCTTATAGAAGTATATACCGGTGATGATTTTAAAGCTCCGGAAAATAATCAGTTTTTTGGCGTGCAAGCTTTAGAGCAAGCGTTGAATTTGCGACCCATACCAAAAACAAAGAATATTTCCGTTGCATTGGTTGGAAATCCTAATTCCGGTAAAACAAGCATCTTTAATATTGCATCCAATTCGCGCGAAAGGGTTGCAAACTATGGGGGGGTAACTGTTGAAGCAAAAACTGCGAGTTTACGCTATAAAGATTATAATTTTAAGCTGACAGACCTTCCCGGAACCTATAGTATCACAAGCTATTCGCCGGAAGAGCTTTTTGTCCGAGAGTTTATTTTTAATGAGCTGCCGGATGTGATTTTAAACGTAGTCGATACCTCCAATATCGAGCGAAACTTATACCTTACCACTCAGCTTATCGATATGGATGTGAAAGTGGTGATGGCACTGAATATGTTCGATGAGTTTGAAGAAAAAGGCGATGAATTTGATTACGACAGCTTTGGTAAACTACTAGGAATCCCAACAGTACCCACAGTAGGCTCAAAAGGACGTGGCATTGATGAACTTTTGGATAGAATTATTCAGGTTTTTGAAGATAGTGATCCGGATACACGCCATATTCATGTCAATTATGGACCGGATATTGAAACTGCTATACAAAAAGTTCAAAAGCTGCTTAATGAAAAAGGAAATGAACATATTACCAATGTGTTATCCCCTCGTTATCTTTCAATAAAACTGCTTGAATGCGATAGGGAAGAACGCCTTCGAATAGAGTCATTGCCGAATCATAAAAAAATTCAAAAAGCAGTGCGTGAAGAAATAGTCCGTATCGAAGCTATTCATAAATCTGAGACTGAGACGATTATCACGGATGCAAAGTATGGCTTTATTGAAGGAGCTTTGAAAGAAACATACAAGGCAACTGTGGAGCCTAAGGGAAATCAGAGTCGAAATATTGATAAAATATTGACAAATAAATACCTGAGCTATCCAATATTTTTACTTGTTATCTGGAGTATTTTTCAAGCAACTTTCTATTTGGGTGAATATCCTATGATTTGGATTGAGGACTTTATGGGGTGGCTCGGGAATAATGTTGCGCGGCTGTTGCCTCCGTCCATGATTCGTGATTTAGTGGTAGATGGCATTATTGGTGGAGTAGGAGGTGTGATTGTTTTCTTGCCTAATATTCTTATTCTGTTCTTTTTCCTTAGCCTTCTTGAAACCACGGGTTATATGGCGCGAGTTGCCTTTATTGTGGATAAGTTGATGCACAGAGTTGGTTTGCACGGAAGATCTTTTATCCCGCTATTAATGGGATTTGGATGCAATGTGCCGGCAATTATGGCTACGCGTACCATCGAAAACAAGAACGACCGCTTGGTTACGATGATGATTATTCCATTTATGTCGTGCAGTGCACGTTATCCTGTTTATATCTTACTGATTAGTGCATTTTTCACGGCATATAAAGGGACTTTATTATTCCTAATCTATTTAACAGGTATCTTCTTTGCGGCTTTAGTGGCATGGATATTCAAGAAAACTTTGTTCAAAGCGGATGAGCTTCCATTTGTAATGGAACTACCTCCATATCGAATGCCAACAGCAAAATCTATTTTTCGACAAACTTGGTTTAAAGGTGCACAATATCTTAAAAAGATGGGTACCTTTATTTTGCTTGCATCTGTGATTATATGGGTATTGAGTTATTTCCCGCAAGGCAAACATATTGATCAAGAAATGGATGCTCGCCTTGCTAATCTTCACACGACTGTTATGTTTACACAAGATGCGCCCGAGTCAGATATGGATGAATTGACGCTTGAACTTGAATATGAGCGCATGAGCAGGAAGCAAGAATATTCTTACTTAGGTAGAGTTGGTAAATTTATTGAGCCTGCAATCCGCCCTTTGGGATTTGATTGGAAGATGGGTGTGAGCTTGCTTGCCGGATCGGCTGCAAAAGAAGTGATTATTTCTACAATGGGAGTAATTTATCAAACCGGACCGGATGATGAACCGACCGAAAGTCTAATCCATAAGCTTCAGGATCAGAAATATGAAAGCGGACCCAAGAAAGGACAAGCCGTATTTACACCATTGGTGGCTTTGAGTTTTATGGCGTTCATTTTGATATACTTCCCCTGCGTTGCAGTTTTTGCCGCAATTCGTAAAGAATCAGGACAATGGCGATGGCCTTTATTTACATCAGTCTATACTACCGGAATTGCTTGGTTGATTGCCTTTGCCATCTACCAAATAGGTAGTATGATGGGCTTTTAGCCTGCATAGTTCATGAATTAAGCAGTTTAGAAACATCTTTTTGTACAAAAAATAAAAAGCATTGCTAAGATTAGACTAAGCAATGCTTTTTTAGGATAAAAAAGTGGGCATTACTGGATTCGAACCAGTGACTTCCACCCTGTCAAGGTGACACTCTAAACCAACTGAGTTAAATGCCCGCAATAAAAAGAACCTTCTTGATTTATGTGTGCCATTTCGCATATAAATCATTTGGGACTGCAAAAATACGTTTATTATTCAAATAAAGAAATAAGATTCTTACTGTTTTTCTAAAAACTGAGTATAAGATTTGTAGGCTGCATTATTTTGAAGCTGTTGTTGTAAATGCTTAATTTTGTATGATTTTTAATTTATAAGATTTGATATGACGCTAGTAAACTTTGATCCGAATTCAGCTGCCGCTGCTGATGCTGGAATTTACGGCTTGCCTCATAGTGCCGAACAAGCTGCTATTATCATTATTCCGGTAAACTGGGAGCTGACAGTTAGTTATGGTGGTGGAACATCTGATGGTCCTGATGCGGTGAACAATGCCTCCATGCAAATGGATTTATATCATCATGATTTTCCTGAATTATGGAAGAAAGGCATATGGCTGGATGAGTTTCCACAAGAGTTAAAAGACCGTCATGATATCTTACAAAATGATGCCAAAACAATCATTGAAGCGATAGAAACGGGCGAAATGGAGGTGAATCCTAGCAAATATGCAGGGCTTTATGAAGCAATCAGTGCAGCAAATGAAGATTTGAAGCTTTGGCTATCCGGTCGAATAGATTATTGGAAATCACATGGCAAGATTGTGGGTGTTTTGGGTGGCGACCACAGCATTCCTTTAGGATATCATACTTATTTATCAGATAAAGACCCCTACGGCATACTTCATATTGATGCACATTGCGATTTGCGAAATGCATTTGAAGGTTTCGAACATTCACATGCTTCAATATTTTATAATGCATTAAAATACAATACAATAACCAAGCTTGTTCAAGTTGGAATAAGAGATTATTGCGAGGAGGAGGCATTGTTTATTGAAGCAAGCAAGGGAAGAGTGCAGGCGTTTTTTGATCGCGATATTCGAAAATCAATGTACGAAGGTGCTTTATGGAAGGATATAGTAACGGAAATTATCAATGCATTACCTGAAAAGGTGTATGTGTCAGTCGATATTGATGGTTTAGACCCAAAATTATGCCCAAATACGGGCACTCCGGTACCGGGGGGTATGGAGTTTGAAGAACTGATGTATTTATTGAACCGCTTGAAGGCTTCCGGCAAGCAAATTGTAGGTTTTGATTTGTGTGAGGTGGCTCCGGGAGATGATGAATGGGATGGAAATGTCGGTGCTCGGGTGTTATATCAACTTTGTGGTTTGGCAGCCGATTAATATCTTCTAATGCTAAAATCAGTATAGCCTTTTGCTGATTTCGACAGAAATTCGATGTTTTTTACATCTGCCCTAGGAGGCCCTTGGTATAGCCATTGAATAAAATCATCCAATCGCTCACCTTCGGCATGAACTAACACACTGCCATCCGACTCGTTTTGAACAAAGCCTTTTACATCCAAAAAGCGGGCATATTTTTGTGTATGGTATCGAAAGCCTACACCTTGTACGCGACCGTATATTCTGATTACTGCTGCCGGCTTTGGATTCATGGGTTGAGGCGTTTTTGAAGCATTGCATTAAGTGTGTTGAATAAGTCAATCGGACGAAATGCTCTCCAGTTAAACTTGTCAAATTGCCCGCCAAAAGCAAGATAATAGTCTAAATGAGCCCGGACAAAATCGCTAATCACATGTTCTCTGAAATTAAGACAAATTATCCAGCCATCGTCCAGATTATCAAACCATTCCATATAATAATCATCGGTGTCTGAATGAAAGTTCAATATGTTTTCACCGATTAAGATAAAGTGTTGAATGTTTTTATCTATGAGCCATTCGATGATTTCACGATATAAAAACATGACATCGTTATATAAAATATCATTCCACTCGCCAATGAGCTCAATAATGCAAAACTGATTGCCATAATCGCAAAAAAGCAGTTTGGCATATAATGTTTGTGAACCAAACTCATCCCATTGAGGATGAATCAGATAATTATATATTGCATTGGTACATAGCGTTTCATGATAGCTGCGCTTATAAAAGGGAGAATGTGGATCATCTTCCGCTCTATAAAGGTGTCGCCAGCTCTCATGTGGTTCTATATCATGCATTTAATTAGGTTTTTACTATGGAATTTATTTGACTTATAAAACAAATTTTACCTCCGGAACTTGATTTAAACTTTTATATAGTTCATCCATTTGCGCTTTATCCATGAGTGTAACTTGTATGTTATGACTTACATACGTTTGTTTACTACTTAGTTTAATATCTGAAAACCGGAATGGTATTTTTAATCTATTTAAAATTCTTTCGATTTCTTTTTGAGAAACACCTGTTTCTTTATTTAGCTCGACAATTACTTTTAAATCATAAGTTGTCGGGAAATCTATTTCTTTTCCGCTGCTTTGCAGCGATTTTGGATTGTTATCTTTATGAATGCTCATTTCGCTTTTTTAAAATTGTTGTGCCAATGAAATTGCCCCCCATTGGTGAGCTCGCCCACCTTTAAATTCGGGTGTCAAATATACCAGCTTTATACCAATACTGCTTTTTCTACTTACAAATGCAAATCCAATATGGGCTTGTCCGATTAATGAATGAAGTTCATCGGAAGAGAAAGTATATGGGCTTTTAGTGTTCAATAATCCACCGGATAAGGTGCTGTTATGGGCAACTAATTGCCCGCCAATGCCGCCATAAAGTATAAAGGGGAGATTGTTAAACACTATATGTTGATTTTCTTGGCTGGCATGGTTTAACTGCGGTCTTTTTTTGAACAAGCCAATTCCCGGAGTAAAGCTAAAACTTGTTCCAAGAGTCAGGGAAGTAATATATGTGCCGGCCATTCCTTTTGTATTCAAATTTACACGAAAAGTGGGCGTCTTCACGAGCTCTTTAATAAGTTCGATATTATAATTCAGCAAAAGATCGTTTGCAATTTGAAATTCCCAGCCTGTAGGCTCCAGATGATGGGCTAGTGTTTGAAATGTTTCTGCCAGTGAATATTTTCCAATTACACCAAGCTGTATTTCAGAAACAATGGTTAATGATTTAGAAGGGATGTAGCCGCTACTGAAGTAATTCAGCAGCATAATTCCGGCAAAAGGCCGATCTCCATAATCTATTGAAATGGCTTCGGGATTAATTGGAGTATACATATTTTGGCGCAGGCTTAATCCGTAATATGGATTGACAATTTGATTTTGAAATGGGAATAATCTTTTCGGGAAATATCGCTCCAAAGCCGGATGAATCATGCCGATTGCTGCACCATTGGTGAAATAGTAATCTTTTTCGACAAAAATATCATTTTCGAATTCAATAAAAAGGGTAGGAGATTGATTATCAACTAATAATCCAAGTACTGCAGGGTTTGATGGTGAGGTTAAATTACTTACAACAGCATGTTCAATCGCTTGTGCACTATGTTTGATAACAGTTCCAATATTTGTATGCGCATAACGAATGCGATAGTTGAATGCAGTATCTACTGGAACTATTTCTTGTGTTAAATTATGCTCATCAATTACTATTTCATGACTTTCAATAAGCTTTAATTGATTAAGCTCGATACCTGATGTAAGCTCTTTTTCCGGCAGTAATAGTTGTTGATTATTCTGCGGAAAAAGCACTACTGTCATGGCAAGAAATAAAACACGTACTATCCAGCGCATACTTTGTTGAAGTTCAGTCTACAATATTACGTATATTCTTGGATAAATCCCATTTCCAAACAGAAAAACTATCTGTCTTTAAAAGCTAAAATCAGTTTAAAATATTTTTGGGAATCTTTTCGGATTATATTCGTGCATAATATTATAAACTGCATCAAATACATCTTCTGCATTTGGATTAGAGAAATAATCGCCATCAGTACTATACGCAGCTCGATGTTCTTTTGCGGTAAGTGTACGCGGCTCGCTATCGAGGTATCTGAATCCTTTTTGTACTTCAATTACTTGGCGCATCATATAACTTGTTGCACCACCCGGCACATCTTCATCGAAGAACAGCACTTTGTTCGTCTTTTTCAAAGATTCGAGAATGGTTTGATTGATATCGAAGGGGATTAAGGTTTGCACATCAATCAGTTCAGCATCAATCCCAAACTCTTGCAGCTGTGTAATTGCATCTTGTGCAATTCGTACGCATGAGCCATAGGTTACTACCGTAATATCGGTTCCTTCTTTAAGTATTTCAGGTTGTCCCGGCGCTATTCTAAATTCACCAATATTTGTAGGTTTACGTTCACGTAGGCGGTAAGCATTCAGCGGTTCAATTATAAGTACCGGCTGATCGGAAGCCATATAGGTATTGTAAAAACCTGCTGCTTGCGTCATGTTTCGAGGAACAGCCACATGCACTCCGCGTATGGAGTCAATTACCATACTTAATGGAGAGCCGGCATGCCAAATTCCTTCCAGTCTATGCCCTCGTGTGCTAATAATAAGCGGCGCCTTTTGTCCACCGTTTGTACGGTAATGTAAAGTGGCTAAATCATCGCTAATGGCTTGTAAAGCATAAAGCAGATAGTCGAAATATTGTATTTCCGCAATAGGACGTAATCCTCGCATTGCAAGCCCAATGCCTTGTCCTAAAATAGTTGCCTCACGAATGCCGGTATCTGAAATACGCAGCTTGCCGTACTTTTCTTGTAAGCCTTCATAAGTTTGATTTACGCCGCCGATTTTTCCGACATCTTCACCAAAGGCAAGTGATAATGGATTTGTTTCAAAAATTTTATCAAAATTGTCGCGAAGTATTTCTCTTCCGGGTATCCATTCATCCTTTTCTGCATATTTTGGTGCGATAGGCTCCACTTTTAAAGCAGCATATTTGGTATCCGAATATAGATGAGAGCTATAACGCAAATTTCCGTCTTCCATTTGTTTGTCTAGCCAACTTCTGACATTGATTTTCAAAGAATTTTCCGGATCACTGCAAGAATCGCATAGTAAGCGTAAAATTTTTCGTCCGGAGGAGACCACATCTTTTCGAATTGGCTCTCCAATACGTTCCAACTCTTTGACAATCTTTTCGATTTTAGCGGTTTTGGCACAGTTACAGCTTGTGATATCGACTAATTTGATTAGTTCTTGTTGCATATCGATAATTGGCTGCTGAAAATTATGCCATGCATTTCGTCTTGCCTCTTTTACGCGTTCTTGTGCTTTCTTTTCGATGGCATCAAGTTCTTCTTCTGTCGCAAATTTTTCTTGTAGTATCCAGTTTCTAAAACCAAGCAAACCGTCTCGTTTCTTTTCTTCTTCCAGTTGTTCAGGTGATTTGTATCGTTCGTGTGAGCCGGATGTGGAGTGCCCTTGTGGCTGTGTACAACCAATTACGTGGAATAATACCGGCACATGTTCGGTTCGGCATTTTTCAATTCCTTCCTTATATACTTTTACGAGTTCGGGATAATTCCAGGCTTCTACTTTGTAGATGTAATAGCCGTTCGTGTTTTCTTCTTTTTCAAAGCCCCGTAAAATATCGGAAATGCTTTCTTTTGTGATTTGCTTTTTACTTGGTACAGAAATCCCCCATCCGTCATCCCATACTGAAATAGCCATTGGAATTTGAAGCACTCCAGCTGCATTTATACTTTCAAAGAAATGCCCTTCCGCTGAAGAAGCATCTCCGATAGTGCCAAAAGCCACCTCATTTCCATTGCTTGAAAAGTTTGTAAAGGCAGCCAATTCTTTATTTTCTCTAAAATGTTTTGACGCTTGTGCAAGTCCTACAAGTCGTAACATTTGGCTTGCTGTAGGGGAGGTGTCTGCGGCGGAGTTTTTCATCTCCATCAGGTTTTTCCAATCTCCGAGCTCATCTAATGAGCGGGTAGCGAAGTGGTTATTCATCAGTCGCCCTCCATTTCCGGGATTGGCTTCCGGATCCGTGTCGCCATATAATTGTGCAAACAATTCTTCCAAAGTAACCATGCCTGCCGCAAGCATAAAGGTTTGGTCGCGATAATAGCCCGAGCGCCAGTCACCTTTTTGAAATACTTTTGCCATAGCTAATTGAGGTACCTCTTTCCCGTCACCAAAAATTCCGAATTTGGCTTTTCCGGTTAATACTTCACGCCTGCCGAGCAAACTCATTTCACGACTTTCGTGCGCGATGCGATAATCATTTAATACTTCCTCTTTTGTGAATGCTATATTGTTTTGTTTAGGCTTTTTCATGTCCTTTTTCATTGTTCTTACCATTTGGTTATTATCTTGCAAAGATACGAAATCAGGACTAAAATTCAGGAAGTATGCCTAAGATTTTAAGTCTTTTTCAGATTTAAACAGCTGAATTCAGTTAGTTGGCTGTGGTTTGAAAGACGATTTTGGGAGAATAATACCACATAGCGAGGCTCCTGCTACCCATAAATAGCAGAAAAGCTATCCAAAGTCCGTGATTTCCCCAAAGAGGCATTAAAAAATATACGGCAGGTAGGTAAACGAGAATCCCGGCAATAATCATTGCTTTTCGCATTAGCTGTGTAGATAGTGTTCCAACAAAAATGCCGTCCCAAATAAATGCGGCAAAAGAGGATAAAGGAATTGCTGCCATCCAAAAGCGGTAGGCAAAGGCTTGGCTGACAAGTTCACTGTTGTTAGTGAGTAGGCGAATCATCGGAGTATAGGCTACGAGAAAAAATATGCCAAATAACACTGTTAAAGCCCATCCCCATCTGAAGATATAGCTTATTGTCAACGCAAAATTTGCTTTATCTCGGCTTCCTGCAAACCTGCCCGTGAGCGCCTCGGCTGCATAGGCGAAGCCATCTAAAAAGTAGGAAAACACTAGGAAATATTGCATTAAAATACTGTTAATTGCCAGTATTTCATTGCCTAAGGATGCGCCGCGACTGGTGAAAAAGCTTAATGCACCAATTAAAATGAGAGAACGGATGAATAGATTGCTGTTTATTTTAAAAAACTGAATCAGAGGCTGTTTTTGAAGCAATATTTTAATCGAAATAAGCCCGGAATATTCCGAATAATGTCTTTTGAAAAGTAAAAATGCCAAAATGAGTCCCAAATATTCGGCTAATACAGTTCCTAGGGCTACACCTGCTGCATGAAGATCGAAAAAACGAACAAAGAGTACGCTTAAAACGATGTTCAATAGATTGATTGCAATAGAAATAATCATTGGAAAGCGGGTGTTTTGCATGCCTACAAACCATCCCATAAATACATACATCATCATGCTTGCAGGCGCCGACCAAATTCGAATATTATAATACATACGTGCGATTTCTTTGGTTTCGGCATCGCCTTCAAGGACTGAAAATCCTACATAAGCAAGGGGCATTTGTATAAGAAGTATCAATGCAGAAATGCTAATGGCGATGATGGTGGCACGTTGTAGTATTTCTGAAATTCGGGCATGGTTTTCGGCTCCATAGGCTTGGGCTGTAAAGCCTGTTGTGCTCATTCTTAAGAAGCTAAAACTCATGAAAAGCAGATTAAATATCACGCTCCCCAAAGCTACTGCCGCAAGATAAATACTATCATTCAAATGTCCCATCAAAGCTACATCAACCATACCGATGAGCGGTACGGTGATATTGCTGATGATGTTCGGTATGCTAAGTCGAAGTATTTCTTTGTTCATTCCTGCAGACAGGCATTAACTTATGCTTTATGCAATCCGCATTCTTTTTGTTCGGGGTTTTCCCACCACCAGCGTCCTGCTCGAATATCTTCGCCCGGTGCTATTGCTCGTGTGCATGGCTGGCAGCCAATACTTGGAAATCCTTTATCGTGCAAAGGGTTATATGGGATTTGGTGCTTTTTGATGAAGTAGTTTACATCTTCTTCGGTCCAGTTTATTAAGGGGTTGAATTTAATCAAGCCGTTTACGCTATCCCATTCAACAATTTTTAAATCAGTCCGTGTGACAGCTTGTTCTTTCCGAAGCCCGGTAATCCAAGCTTTGCATCCTTGTAATGCACGCTTAAGTGGCTGTGTTTTACGGATGTTGCAGCAAAGCTTGCGCTTTTCAATACTGTCGTAAAATAAATTGATTCCGTGTTCATTTACCATTTGCTCAACTGCCTGTTGCTCAGGGAAATAAACTTCTATTTTATGCTTATAACGTGCGACAGTCGTGTCGAGTAAATCATAGGTTTCGGGGAAAAGTCGCCCGGTATCTAATGTAAAAATGCGAATTTCAGGACGATATGAAGAAATATAATAGGTGAGTATCTGATCCTCGAGCCCAAGGCTTGTTGCAAAAGCTACTTCTGTTCCGAATCTTTCAAAAATATAGTTTAAAATATTTGGTACATCACTGTCTTCCAATATGATATTTAGATTATCTACCAATTCTTTCATGATGGTAATATATATGTGTTTACTATACAAAAGTACTACAAAACTATGATACTTGCAGTTGTATAGAATTAATAAAAGTCAGAAAAATTCCAGATCGATAGCTTTTGCTTTAGGTTCAGTATTTTAACCTGCTTATTTGCTTTGTTCGCCCACGAAATTGTCTTCACGATTTGCAAATAAAATATTGAATGTGGTCAGACTGCCGTAAATTCGAGTTATATATTGTTGCAGATTTACTTTTTCTTCATTCGTAAGCTTCGAACTGTTTATGCGTTGTTCCATCACGCGCAGCCTGTCTCGCACCATGATTATTTTGTTAAAAAATACTTCAATCGGTACTTCCTTTGCTTTTAAGCTTTTGTCGCCGGGTTGTAGAATCATCAATCCACCATCCCATTTGGAACCCATAGGAACAGTTTCTTGGATATCGGTAAATTGACGTAATAAGCGTGTGAAAACTCGTTCAACCTTTTCAAAACTCAGTAAATCAGTTTCTGTGGATTCAAAATCCAGAATTTCTAAACCAGTAAAAGACCTTAGGATTGTCTTTGTTCCAAAATCTAAAAAAGTAATCTCATAAGAGTCGGTATAAACCTGAATAACAACTCCCTTCCCATATTGAGGATGATTCACTCGCGAGCCGATTCCCAATGTTAAATCTTGTGTCATATCACTAACTTTTTTTTTAAAAAACGATACTAAATTTTGTAATTTTTGACAAAGATAAATTATTCTGTGTCATCCAGCAGTTTTGGTCTACGTGCTTTTGTACGTTCAACTGCTTGTTCATATTTCCATGCTACAATCTTTTTATCATCACCACTCAACAAGATTTCGGGCACTTCCCATCCTTTATAATTTCGTGGTCGAGTATAAACCGGAGCGGAGATAAGTTTGTTTTGAAACGAGTCAGATAAGGCGGAAGTTTCATCACCCAGCACTCCCGGAAGCAGCCGGACAATACTATCTGTTACTACTGCAGCTGCTAGCTCACCACCTGAAAGCACATAATCGCCAATAGAAATCTCTCTTGTAATTAAATGCTTACGCACCCGCTCGTCAACACCTTTGTAATGCCCGCAAAGTAAAATAATGTTTTGTTTAAGTGACAATGAGTTTGCAATAGATTGATTAAATGCTTCCCCATCAGGACTTAAATATATTATTTCATCGTAATGACGCTGTTGTTTCAACTGACTGATACAGCGGTCAATAGGTTCAATTAGCATGACCATTCCGGCTTCTCCTGAGAAAGGGTAGTCATCCACTTTTTTATGTTTGTCCGTCGCATAATCACGTAAATTATGTAACTCGATGTGTACTAGGTTTTTAGCAATAGCCCTTTTAATGATTGACTCGCTGAAAACTCCGTCAAACATCGATGGAAATATGGTAATAATGTCAATTCGCATTAATTAATCCAGTTTGTTTTGATATTTACAAATTCTTTAATTCCTTCAAAAGATAATTCTCTTCCAAAGCCTGAGTTTTTGATTCCTCCGAATGGCACGCGTGGGTCTGATTTTACCATGCTATTCACAAACACGCTGCCGGCTTTTATTTTCGGTAATATTTCTTTTACAGCTTCAATATCTTGTGTCCATATCGATGCTCCCAATCCATATTCACTATCATTTGTTAGTTGGATGGCTTCTTCAATGGTAGAAAACTTCATAATTGGCATAATTGGACCAAAAGTTTCTTCTTTCCAGACAGGCATATCTGGTTTGATGTTTGTTAAGAGCGTGGGTTCGAGGGTGTTTGCTACTGTTTGATGTCGTTTTCCTCCAACTAATACTTTTGCACCCATATTGATGGATATTTCCAGTTGAGCTTCCAATTGTAGCAATAAATCGGGGCGTGCCAGGGGACCAATATCTGTTGTTGGAAGCATAGGGTCGCCAATTTGTAAATTGGAAAATAGCTTTAACTGATGCTCGATAAACTCTTCATATACAGCCTCGTGAATTATGAAGCGTTTGGCGGCAATACATACTTGTCCATTATTTAACATACGCGCTTTTAAGGCAGTTTCGGCTGCCAGTTTAATATCCGCATCTTTCAAAACAATAAAAGCATCTGATCCGCCTAATTCCATAACTGCTTTTTTAAGATGGCTCCCTGCTAATCCGGCAATTGCTTTCCCGGCTGATTCACTTCCGGTAAGACTTACGGCACGCACTGCAGGATGAGCAATAACCGGTTGGGTAGCTTTTGAAGTAAGTAAAAGCGTGGTGAAGATATGTGTCGGAAAGCCGGCTTCCTTAAATAAATCTTCGATAAGGAGTGCCGTACCCCATACATTTGAAGCATGTTTTAATAAGACTGCATTCCCCACGGCAATAGCTGGCAGTGATAAACGCAAAACCTGCCAAAGCGGGAAGTTCCATGGCATTACTGTAAAAATCAAGCCTAGTGGCTCGTAGCTTATGTAGGTGTATTTTGCTTCGGTGTTCACGTTTCTAGGGGCTAAACCAAGATTTTCTTCTTTTGAGATGAAATCAGCTAAAAAGGCACATTTTTCAACTTCAGCAATTGATTCTCGAATCGGTTTGCCCATTTCTTTAGCGATCAGTTCAGCTACTTCTTGTTCCCTTTTTCTAATAACGGCTGCAAGTGACTTGATGAATAAAAGGCGATCTTGTAATGGTTTTTCTGCCCAAAACTGCTGTGCCCTGTCTGCATTAACGATGGCGTTTTCAGTTTCTTCTATGGACCACTCTTTATACTCGGCAATGAGCTCCATATTATAGGGATTGATACTTCGCATGCGAATGATTTTGAAATTAAATTGTTGTATTACGTATGAACAAGATACGAATCGCCTGCAAAATAAATAAAAATACCGAAAATTAAATGCTTTTGCAGCCTAATTATCTTCCTAGAAGGTCCTAGTAATCCAAGAGTGTTTGATTTTGAGTATATGTTTGGGAATTTAACCTGCATAATTCACCAATTCATAAACTTATCAATCTAACTTTAATGTAATAAGCTTATGATCATTACCTTAAGAGGTTTGAGTGGTGATTAAAAACTGTTTATTACAAAATGAATTTTGATTTAATTTTGGCAATTTTTACGTTATGAGTTGTTCGCGGTAGTTTGCTACAGCTTCACATCTCATGCCTGAAAATTCCTCAAAATTAAATTCATGAATTAAGCAGGTTAAATATAGAATTTGAAAAATCTGTATTTTTACCGTTTAAATTAGTTGATTCTATGAGGTGTTCAGTAGTTTTCAGTCTATTTCTGTTGATTTTATTCCCCTTTCAGTTGTTTTCTCAGCAAAACAATTATTATATGCCTCTGAATATATTGAAGGCACATCAAAATGGGACTCGCACATATGAAGGGGTACCGGGAGCTAATTATTGGCAAAATCATGCAGATTATACGATAAAAGTGGAAGCATTTCCGCTTGCCGGAAAGATAAGGGCAGAAGCAGATATTCGATATTATAATGATAGTCCCGATACACTTAATATATTGGTATTTAATTTATTACAGGATATATTTCGTTTTGGCAACAGTCGAGATTGGGATATAGGAACGGATGATTTACATGCCGGAATGCAGATTAAAAAGCTCCTTATTGAGAATGAGCAATTGGATGTAAATAATCCTAAGCAGTTACGACGCAGCGGCACAAAATTGATAGCATATCCGTCTAAATCATTAGCGCCTCAAAAAAGTGTAGATATTCAAATTGCTTGGGAGGTGAGTTTTCCGAAAAAGCGCACCATCAGAATGGGAAGATACAGTGAAGAAGTATTTTTTGTTGCGTATTGGTATCCACAAATTGCTGTTTATGATGATTTGGATGGTTGGGATATGATTAATTATAATGGGAGCGTGGAGTTTTATAACGACTTTAATAATTATGATGTAACTGTTACTGTTCCAAAGGATTATGCGGTTTGGGCTACCGGTATACTTGAATCGCCTGAAACTATTTATCAAGAAGAAGTCATTGAAAGATATGAACAGGCGAAAACAAGTGATGAAATAGTTAGAATTGTTGGTAAAGCTGATTATGTGGCCAAAAAGGTGTTTCGGAAAAGAGGGAAGCAGAGTTTCCAATTTAAAGCAGCTCATGTACCTGATTTTAGTTTTGCAGTAGGTAAAAGCTTAGTTTGGGATGCAGTGAGTGTGGTAGTTGATCCAAATTCACAAAGGCGTGTATTGGCTTCTGCTGTTTACCCGGAGCAGATGGAGGTATATCGAAAAGTGGCAGATTTCAGTAAAAAATCGATTAGCTATTTATCTTATGAATTGCCGGGATGGTCCTTCCCTTATCCGCAAATGACTACGGTGAGTAATGGTTTAAAAAGTGGAGGTATGGAGACACCCATGATGGCTATAAATGGTGCACCTGATGATGAAGCCGATTTATTGGGACTAACATTTCATGAAATTGCACATAGTTATATGCCCTTTTTTATGGGTACAAATGAAAAGAAATATGCCTGGATGGATGAAGGCTGGGCTTCGATATTGCCTCAAGGATTAGTAGATAGTCTGTATTCTGGGGATAATTATTTAAAATCAACCATTAAAACATATCTTGTGGGAGCAGGCACCGAAAGGGACCAACCTCCGATGATTTTAAATCATTTGCATGGAGCTGATTATTTCAGTTTACGACTTGCATCTTATTCAAGACCTGCACTTGCATACCACTTTTTAATTGAAGCCTTGGGGTATGAAAACTTCAAAAAAGCCTTGCATTATTATATGGAACAATGGAATGGGAAACATCCTGCACCTCTTGATTTTTTTAGAAGTATGGAAACGGCTACAGACCAAAGTTTAGATTGGTATTTTAAACCCTGGTTTTATGAAAACGCATATACTGATTTGGCAATCAGAAAACTAACAAAAGATAATGAGCTTGTGATAGAAAATATCGGCGGCTTGCCCATTCCCATTCAATTGAAACTTAAATTTACGGATGGAACAGAACAGTGTATCTATCACAATGCTGCCGTTTGGAAAGAAAATCCCCGTGTATTTATTGCATCTATTGCGAAAAACAAGCATCTCCAAGAGGCTGTTTTGGGGAGTGAGTTAATTCCCGATGCAATACAAGACAATAATCATTGGATGTTAATGGATTGAGAATTACTATAATCCGTATTTTTGTTTTTGATTTTATTTAAAATTTAATTTTTAACTCAAGTTTTAACCGCATTTGTAATGGTTTCACTGAAATAGTTCATATAATTGCTGAAAAATAGTTTACCCATATGAAAAATATTCTGTCATTAGCTTTTTTATTACTTGTATCCACTTTATTAAGTGCACAGATTGCACCAAATATTTACTATGTTCAATTCACTGATAAAGAGGGAACTCCATATAATATCGATAATCCTTCTGCATTTTTATCAGAGCGTGCGTTGCTACGTCGACTGCATCATGAAGTACCTATCATTGAGCAGGATTTGCCTGTAAATCCCGCTTATTTGGAAGCGGTTGCAAATACAGGTGCTGAGTTGTTGTTTCCTTCCAAATGGTTGAATGGTGTAACTGTTTCCGCTGATAATCAATCAATTCTTGATGCCATCAATGCATTACCTTTTGTACTATCATATCGCTCGCTTGGAAATGGTGCAGAGGCTTCTACGAAAGTTGAAAAAATATTTTTTAAAGAAGAAGATATTGGAGACCACTTGCAACCAACGAATTCAGTACCTTACAAGCATCGTAGTACATATAATTATGGAAATGCTTATACCCAAATCAATCAGTTGAATGGTATTCCTTTGCATGAGGATGGCTATCGGGGCGAGGGAATGGTCATGGCTATTATTGATGCCGGTTTTATTGGAACCAATACGCATATTGCTTTTGACAGCATCCGGGATAATGGTCAAATTTTGGGTACAAAAGATTTTGTTCATCCCGGCGGAGAAGTGTATAATGAAAGTTCACATGGCACTTCCGTATTAAGTACGATTGCGGCAAATATTCCCGGACAAATGATTGGCACTGCACCCAAAGCTTCATTTTGGCTGTTGCGTTCGGAATTTGTCGGATATGAGCATTTGGTTGAAGAATACAACTGGGTCTCTGCAGCTGAATTTGCTGACAGTGTGGGCGTTGATGTTATTAATTCCTCTTTGGGATATATTGACTTTGATTATTCGCATTGGGACCATGTGTATTCCGATATGGACGGTGCCACTTGTGTTGCCACAATAGGAGCAGATATTGCATCCGATAAGGGAATTTTAGTGTTTAACAGTGCCGGAAACTCCGGAAACAATTATTCTTTCCCATATATCGGATCTCCTGCAGATGGATTTAAAGTTTTTTCTATTGGTGCTGTCAAAGGGGATGGTGAGCGTGCTTCTTTCAGTTCGATTGGACCCACAGCTGACGGACGTATAAAACCTGATGTGATGGCAATGGGACAAGGGACTGCAGTAGCCGGTGGCAACAATAGTTTTACATATAGTAATGGAACTTCCTTTTCTTCACCCGTGATGGCAGGAATCGCAGCTTGTTTATGGCAAGCAAAACCAAACTTTAAGAATTTGGAAATAAAAGATGCGATAATGCAGAGTGGGAGCTATGCGTCTGATCCTGATGCTTATATGGGCTATGGAATACCTGATATGGTATTAGCGGCTTCTTTCTTAACTTCTATTGATACCGGAAAACAAGGTGTTGAACTATTTATCGATATTTATCCAAATCCTTTAACCGATGATTTTCGAATTGTGTTTACAGATTATAGACAAAATTTGGATATAAAATTATCTGATATACAAGGACGTATTGTATTTAATGGTCAATTCTCGGCTTTACAAACAAATCAATTGCGCAGCCTGATGAAACAACTCAAGTCGGGTGTTTATTTGCTTGCGGTTTCAAATGGGAACACACATCAATATATAAAACTCATAAAACCTTAAACATACTGCCTACTGCAAAAGAAATGTAAAAGCAGATTTTATGGCATCAGTATAGGCTTTTAGTTTAGCTGCTACCACTTCGTTTTCTTCAGTGGATGCCGCTTCCTCAATATCTTTTATGATATATAAAGGATGCGTCAGTTTTGCTCCTTTACCACCCAGAATCTTCGCGATAGCTGAAATATCGGAGTCTTTTTTCAGTTTAGGATGAAAACTTTGACAGCTGTTTAAGATTTGTTTGATACCAATTAGCTTTTCTTCGTCCAAACTGAATTCAGTCAATACCGGATGATAACTTTGAATACATTTTTTGATGGTTGACACATCATCTGTAACTACTAAGGAATTTTCGTTAATAAGCTTAGAAAAAACCTCAACAAATCGGTTTAACCCTTCTGCACTTTGTTCAAAGCTGATAAAAACCGACTCATTATTAACTTGATAGGAAATTGCTACCGGAGGAAAACTGTATGGATTACTACCTTTAATAAAAGGAAGTGCTGCTTCAGTAATTATTAGCTTGACAAATGCAGTTTGCTTTGCTTTATTTTGAAGCTGTGAAGAAACTTCTGTAAAAACTTCTTTATTGATATGAAGTTTATTGTCACGGATTGCTTGTATTTCAGCTTGTGTTTCTTCTGAAAATTCTGAAATATCAGTTATTTGAGAAACATTTTCAGTACCGGAATAATACATTTCAAAGCGCTTTCCCTGTTCAAGGCTTTGAAGATGCAGCACACTTTCTGCACTTACTTTTTTCCAGCAATGTCCAATGAAATCACAAGGGTAGGGATTAAAACATTGCATTCCGATTGGGATTGGCGGGGAAGATTTAAGCTCTAAAGTTATTTTGGCTTCAGCAACTGACTTTTGGATTTCGGGCATCATTGCATTTACCTCTTTGCTAACATCTTGATAAATAAATAATTGCTCGATATCTAATTGGTCGCCCAAAATGTAGTTCTCATCAATATAAATCAAATTAAAACTTTTTAGTTGTATACCCGAACCTTGTATCACATAGTTTTGCAATGCCGCATCTTCAATATATACTTCGGATATAGCTTTTGAGCTTTTTACTTCATACGCATGCCATTCTCCCTGTTTTTTAACCAAAATATCCAGCATGATAAGCACATCATCATGTTGAAATACAGCTTCATATAAAATATCTGTGCTATTTTCCTGTATCAGTTTTTTAGTTTCGTCCCTCATTTTTTGGTATAAGGCGGGGGAACGCGGCTTCATATCAATACCTTCTGGAAACAATTCTTGGGCTAAGATTCCAATATTTGTACCTCGACGAAATTTAGCGAGTTGCTCAGGGCTTAACTTGTCACGAAGGAATGGTCTTTTAGTATGAAGATATAATGATTTTTGACATTGTCGCGAACGGATATAAGTGGATTTAGATAATTTGTGTTTGCTCATTAAAAATTTGATTATTAGGGTGTTATTACAATATTTTCTTCTTTAATTAGGGGTTCGTTTATATAACGAAGAAGCAGCTGGGCAATTGCCAACACATCTTTTTGACAGTAATTCTTAATACGTTCAAGATCATTCTCTTCCCAATATATTTTCCCTACCATACTGCCATCTATATCATCTTTTGGGGTTGGGATATCAAAAATATAAGTCAGTAAATCGAGCGAGGTATAGCTTTTAAAATCACCAAATTTCCATAGCTCCATGGTATCTATATGCCGAATTTCCCATGGTTTTTTCCCCGCAATTTGAAGTATATATGGTAGTGAAATGCCGTTAATCAGCATGCGGCGCGATAAATACGGAAAATCAAACTCTTTGCCGTTATGGGCGCAAAGAATATCGTCCTGTAGATTATAAAAACGTTGTAATAATTGCACTAATTCTTCAAGGAGAATTTTTTCATCATCTCCGTAAAATGATTTTATACGAAATTCGTTTCCGTTAAAAAAACCTACTGAAACGACAATTATTTTGCCAAATTCGGCATAAATTGCGGCTCGGCTATATAAGCTTTCGGCTGTGTCCTCCTCAGACGATTTGATATAACGGGCTTTTTTGTCCCACAACTCTTTGGCACGTTCATCCAAATCATTATAACTGGGATATTGTGATACGGTTTCAATATCGAGAAACAATATTTTTGAAAGATTTAATTTATAGAGCATGGCTGAATTATTTTAGGTATGTTTGACTAATATTCTTGTGAGATATCATGGAATACTTATATAATATTGTGTTTCGATATCAAAATTAATGATTCTTGTCGGCAAAACAAAACTCAATCATCTAAATTGTGAAAGAAAATCATATTTTTCAAACGGCAGATGCTTCAAAAAGCTTGCTCAATGCTCAGCTTGATGAGAGCTATCACTCCTCATTTGGTGCTTTAACGGAATCCGAACATGTTTTTATTCAAAATGGTTTTCAGTTTGTCCGAGAACGATTGTTAGCGGATAGCATGCATATTGTTGAGTTTGGTTTTGGAACCGGCTTAAATGCTTTGTTGGTTTTAAGTCGTGCGCAGCACATCAAAATTCATTATGAAACCATTGAATTATATCCTTTAAACTGGAGTTTAATTGAGCAGCTTCATTATCCACAGCTTATTGGGAAACCAGAGTTAGAAAGCTGTTTTAAGCAGCTACATGAGTGTGAATTCGCTAAATTACAGGCTGTTACAAATAATTTTTCATTTGTAAAGCATCAGCTTGATTTTTTAAACTTCCAAGCTTTGCCCGAAACCGTTGACTTGGTTTTCTTTGATGCGTTTAGCCCACAAAAGCAACCTGAGTTGTGGACAAAATTGATGTTTTCACGAATTTATGATTCTTTAAAGCCTGCAGGGGTTTTAGTTACATATAGTTCAAAGGGAAGTGTGAAAAATAATTTACGTGACTCCGGTTTTGAACTGCAGCGCTTGAAAGGTCCTGCAGGCAAACGTCATGTTTTAAGGGCAATTAAAGCTGCTGCTTTTTAAAGTTTCATTTGTAAAAACCTTAGAATTATAGAAAAAAGTCTGTATTTTTGTTATGAGTTATGATGAAAAAAATCGTATCTTGAAGCAATCTATAGAAAATGTATTTTATAGTCTTTTCAATTTTTAAATGAGGGGGCATTGCGGCTCGGTTATGGCAAAAAAAGTAAGTTCGGAACCTGTAAAACGTTTGGATGGTCACGCTAAGGTATATTTATATCTGAACGAGCATAATCAGTTGGAAGATTGTCGGTTGCACATACTTGAGTTTCGTGACTTTGAGCGTTTAATTGTGCAGCGCCCTTATTGGGAGGCACCCGGCTTGGTAATGCGTTTACCCGGCATATGTTCTATGGGACACCATTTGGCAGCTGCCAAGGCAACGGATGTGATTGTGGGTGCCGGAACCGGTACAAGCCTTACTCCAACTGCTGAAAAGATGCGTCGCCTAATGCATTACAGTCAAATTTTACAATCGCATGTATTGCACTATTTTCAACTAGGGGAGCCGGATGATTTTTTTCCTTCTTACGGGAATAAAATTAAACAAGGAGATAAAATCACAGCTCAAAAGCAGGATTTGGCAATCCATGGCCTAATGATGCGTAAGTTGGGCTTGGAAATTATCCGCACCATTGCCGGAAAAAAGATTCATGGAACGGGCGCTATTCCCGGAGGAATTCATCAAAGTCTCAGCGAGCAAGAAAGAATTAATTTTTTAAGTGCTGATGGGCGTTTTACCTTGGAGGAAATGCTTGATTGGGCTCTGGAAGCAATTGAAATATTTACGCATTACAGGAAATTTAATAAAGCTTTTATTGATGGGTTTTCCCATTTCCCTTCAAATCATTTAAGCCTGATTCGGAAAGATGGTGCCATGGATTTGTATCATGGTGTGCTTCGAGCAAAAGATAGTGAAGGGAATAAGCTTTTTGATGATGTGGACTATCAAGAATATCAACAAATCATTACTGAAGAAAAACTGCCCTGGACTTCGACGAATATTCCCTACTTTATTAATTTCGGAAAAGAAAAAGGCTGGTATAGGGTAGGACCTTTGGCACGTATGAATACTGCTGATTATATCCCCAGCCCAAAGGCACAAAATGAGTTTGAAAAATTTAAGGCAATTACGAAAGGGAAGCCAAATAACCATTGCCAACATACTCATTATGCACGACTTATAGAAACTTTACATGTTGCCGAAGTGATATTGGAACTTTTGAAAGACCCGGCTATCGTTGGAGACGATTTGGTTGTGGTTGGAACAAGGCAAAAGGAAGGTGTGGGTTGTGTTGAAGCTGCGCGTGGCACACTAATCCACCATTATAAAATTAGTGAATTGGATAGAATCGAAATGGCGGAGCTGATTGTACCTTCGGCGCATAATAGCATGGCGATGCATAAGGCCGTGAAAGCGGTGGCAGCTGAGATTTTAAAAGATGACCCAAGTTTAAGTGAAGAACTTATGAAGAAAGTAGAGGCAGCCATTTTGATATATGATCCATGTTTTAGCTGTGTTACGCACACACAAAACAATATGCCGCTGGAGTTTTTCTTGTTTGATAATAAAGCTGTGTTAAAAGAGAAAAAACTTTTCAATTGAAATTGATTAAAAAGAAAAAAAACTTATTGACGTTTCAGCCTAATATGATGAAGATTGTTGCTTTAAAAATAAACATTAAAATTTATCTTGTATTTTTGCCATTGGCTTAAGTAAAGTAGTATATTTATTGACTGAAATTTAAAAGGATTTATTTAAGGTATGGATTTATCAACCAGTTATTTAGGACTTAATCTTACAAACCCGATTGTTGTAAGTAGCTCTAAACTTACCGGAAACATAGAAAATATTCAAGCTTGTGCCAAATATGGCGCCGGGGCAATTGTCTTGAAATCTATTTATGAAGAACAAATTATTCAAAATAGTGGGTTATATGATGTGAATAAAGAACGTTATTTTTGGTTCGATGAATCAACAAATTATATCAAGAATCATTCGTCTACTGTTTTTCTAAATAAATATTTAGACTTTATCCGCTTGGCAAAAAAGGAAACGAAAGTGCCAATTATCGCTAGTATCAACTGTGTGAGTCCGCTGGAGTGGCCTGCTTTTACATCAAAAATTGAAGAAGCCGGTGCAGATGCCATCGAATTGAATATTGTAATTTTTCCTTTTGATGCTACTGTTCCATCAATAAATATCGAAGATACGTATATCGATATTGTAAATATAGTTCGACAACATACTTCGCTTCCTATTTCAGTGAAGATAGGTCCATATTTCACAAATATGCTGGCAATGTCGCAGCGTTTTGTGGATGCAGGAGTAAGTGGATTGGTTTTGTTTAATCGCTTTTATATGCCGGATATTGATATAGGAAATCAACGTGTTATCACAGATAACTATTATTCGGCACCTGATGAGAAATCGATAGCAATGCGATGGATATCTTTGTTAAGCGCCAATGAGTTTAATGTGGATTTGGCAGCAGCTACCGGAATTCATTATTCAATAGGAGTGGCAAAGCAACTGTTGGCTGGAGCCGATGTAACTCAGATTAGTACCACACTATATCAAAACGGTATTTCATACCTTAAAGAAATTGTTAGCGGCTTGAGGGATTGGATGAAGAAAAATGGCTTTAAAACAGTTGATGATTTTCGCGGAATGTTAAATGCTACCGTTGAAAATACCGCTGCATACGAGCGCTTGCAATACATGAAGAAAAATTATGATTAGCAAATCAAGCTCTCTTGTGTTTAGTTAGTTGTATTTTGTTAAGTCGTTGAGTTACAATTGTTAATAATTAAATTTGATTTTGATGTAAAGGCATCAAATAAAGATTGCCATGAATTTTTTATCTGTTGAAAATATATCCAAAAGCTTTGGGGATAAAGTGCTTTTTCGGGATGTCAGTTTTGGTATTTCAAGGGGCGATAAAACTGCATTAATTGCACTCAACGGAGCAGGAAAAACAACGCTATTACGTTTATTGGTCGGACTAGATGAGCCGGATAGTGGGAATATTACGTTTGCTGAAGGCATTAGAGTGGCTTATCTTCAACAGCAATTCGACTATGACTTGAATTTGAACCTTTCAGAATTTATTAATAGCGAACACAATAAGGTGCAAAAGCTTATTGCAGAATACAATAATCTTGTTGACCGACACCAACAAATGGAATTGGCAGACTATCAGCTTCAATTGGAAAAGCTTAGCCAACGTATGGATGCATACCATGCTTGGGATTATGAAAGACGCCTTACTGAAATGATGAACCGTTTTGGTTTGACAAATTTGGATCAAAATCTTTCCGAATTATCTGGCGGTCAATTAAAGCGGTTGTCTTTAGCCATTGTACTAGTGGAAGAACCTGACCTAATCATTCTTGACGAGCCCACAAACCACTTGGACGTGGACATGATAGAATGGTTAGAAAAATATTTATCTCGTCAAAACTGTACCTTGTTAATGGTTACACATGACCGTTATTTCTTGGATCGCATATGTAATAATATTCTGGAACTGAGTTTTGAAAAGATGTATCAGCATAAAGGAAATTTCTCCTACTACCTAGAAAAAAGTGCTGAAAGGGAAGAAATACTTCGTGCTGAAGCGCATAATGCCGGGCAAATGTTGAAACAAGAGCTGGTATGGATGCGCCGCATGCCCCAAGCACGTACCACAAAGTCGAAAAGTAGAATTGCAGCCTTTTATGAACTTAAAGAAAAGGCATCCGTTCGTAGGGATCCTCAGCAGATTGAGCTAAAAATCGAAATGAACAGAATTGGGAATAAAATACTTGAAATGCGGAATGTAAGTAAGTCATTCGGCGATTTTCCAATTATTAAGAATTTTGATTATACGTTTAACCGAGGCGAACGAATTGGTATTATTGGAGAAAATGGAATAGGAAAAACGAGTTTCCTTAATCTGCTGACCGGACAACTTAAACCTGATGGTGGAAGAGTGCTCCCGGGTGATACAATTGTGTTCGGATATTATACACAGGCGGGAATACAGTTTTCCGATGATAAAAAAATCATTGATGTAGTAAAAGAAATTGCCGAATATGTACCTTTAGGTAACGGTAAGACAGCGACTGCTTCCCAGATGCTGAATAAATTCATGTTTCCTCCATCCATGCAAAACCAGCAAGTGAGTTTGTTGAGCGGAGGTGAGAAAAGACGATTATATTTATTAACCGTATTGGTTAGTAATCCTAATTTTCTGATTTTAGACGAGCCGACAAATGATCTTGACTTGCTGACACTGCAAGCTTTAGAAGAGTTTATTCAAAATTATCAAGGCTGTCTTCTTATAGTATCACATGACCGATATTTTATGGATCAGGTTGTAGATCAGCTG
The DNA here is from genome assembly GCA_964592175.1 of uncultured Lentimicrobiaceae bacterium. Lineage (GTDB taxonomy): Bacteria > Bacteroidota > Bacteroidia > Bacteroidales > F082 > JALNZU01. The sequence goes on along the minus strand of CAZQBU010000009.1, from coordinate 46,419 downwards.
TTTGTTTTTGAAGGTGATGGGGAAGTGAAAGGCTTTATGGGAAATTATTCCGAGTATAAGGAAATGATGGAATTGAAAGAAAGGGAACGAATTGCAATTTCTAATTCTGATAAACCCAAAGCGAAAATTAGGGAACAAAAAGAACAAGTTGAAAAAACAAAGCGCAGCTTCAAAGAACAAAAGGAATATGAAGAAATTGAAGATAAAATGACACAATTGGAGGAAGAAAAAGAAGAAAAACTACAATTGCTTCAGGATTCTTCTACGGATTTTGTAATGATGGAAGAAGCTGGAAATAGAATGAAAGAAATTGATTCAGAACTGGATAAACTAATGAATCGATGGATCGAATTAGATGAATACGAAGAATATTAAATTTTTTAACCGTGACAGATATTAGCTTTGAATTAATTATTGAAATCATAGCCAAACAGCAAAAGATTTGGCTTTTACAAGCAAAAGATGGCTTATTTGCAATGATAGAATCAGTTGATAACACTTCCTTTCTACCTATATGGTATGATAAAGAAATGGCATTGTCAGCTATTACAGAGGAATGGGAAGACTACGAACTGGCAGATATGGATTTTGCTGAATTAATAAGTTGGCTAAACGAACTTATTGAAGACCAAATCATGCTAGGCATTGTCATTAATGATGCCATGCGTATTTATCCCATTGATGCCAAACAAATGCAAGCTCTTTTATTGAGCTTACGTAAAAAAGCTGAATAATCTATTGAAATATAGGCTTATGCACTTATTATTTCAATAATTTTCTTAACTGCATTATCCAAGCCGTCAACGTTTTTTCCACCTGCTGTTGCCAACAGCTTTGAGCCGCCGCCACCACCACGAATTTCAGATGAAACTTGGCGAATGATGGCTGATGCATCAAATGATTTTAGTTCAGCCGTTTTGCTTCCAATTGATAAACAAATCATTGCCTTGTTTTCTTTTCCACTATAAAGTATTGCAATATGCTCTTCGGATTTTTGGCGTATTTCTTGAGCAATCTTTTTGGCCATTTCTACATCATCTTGGATGCGTGCTTGAATTACAGGTATCGAAGCATGAGTTTGTGTTGTAAGCATGAGTTTTTCTGCAATAGTTGAGGCAAGCTCTTGTTGCAGTTGTTCCAATTTCTTTTGTAGGCTGTGATTTTGTTCAGCTTGATGTTGTACCGCTTTTACAATATCACCGGTTGACTTTACAACTTCCTTGATTTGATGAATTTGATCAATAAAACCGTCTACATATCGCTCTGCATTTTTTGCTGTTACTGCTTCAATTCGGCGTACACCTGCAGCAATTGCACCTTCACTAATGATTCTAAAGCTGCCAATCGTTCCGGTGGTATCCACGTGGGTGCCGCCACATAATTCGATGGAATAGGAGGGGTCAAAGCTAATTACACGAACCGCATCTTCATATTTTTCACCAAATAATGCCATGGCGCCCATTTCTTGTGCTTTAGTAAGAGGTACATTATTCTGAACATGACTCGATATATTCATTTGAATCTTGTCATTAACTAAATGCTCAACTTCGCGAATTTCTTCACGACTCATTTTGCCAAAATGGCTAAAGTCGAAACGAAGGCGCTCTGCATCTACCAAAGATCCTTTTTGTTCAACATGAGACCCCAGCACTTGTCGTAAAGCGGCATGCATTAAGTGTGTTGCACTGTGATTCTTTTCTGTTGCAATTCGTTTTGCCTCATCAATGCGAGCAATGAATTGTTTTTCAGGATTTAAAGGTAGGCGGGCTGAGAGATGGATAATCAAATTATTTTCTTGTACCGTATTGAAGATTTCAATTGTTTCATCTTCATTTTCAATTGTTCCCGTATCACCTACTTGTCCTCCTGCTTCGGCATAAAATGGTGTTTGGTCAAACACCATTTCGTAGTGCTTCCGCTTCTTACTAACTACTTCTCTAAATCGTACAATCTGCACTTCTGTTTCCGATTTATCGTATCCGACAAATTTTGTCGGGTGGTTTGATTCGTGTAACACCACCCAGTCGCCCGAAGCTTTTTCTGCTGCTTTTCGTGATCGCTCTCGTTGTTCATTCAAATGAGTTTGAAAATCATCCATAGCAACTTCCAATCCCTTTTCACGAGCAAGTAAGGCTGTTAAATCTACAGGAAATCCGTAGGTATCAAAAAGCTCAAACGCAAAACTTCCATCTACCAGCTTTTGTGTCTTATGGGTTTCGATATATTGTTCGAATTTACGTATGCCATGTGCTAATGTACGTAGGAATGACGATTCTTCTTCTTGTATTACCTTGATTATTAAATCTTTCTGTTGATTTAATTCCGGAAATACAGAAGCCATTTGTTCTGCTAGTACCGGGAAAATACGATACACGAACGGCTCTTCGAAACCTAAAAAGGTGTAGCCGTAACGGACTGCCCTACGCAAAATCCTTCGAATCACATAGCCTCCTCCCGTATTGGAAGGAAGTTGTCCATCGGCTATGGCAAAGGCAACTGTGCGAAGGTGGTCGGCAATCACTCTCAAGGCAATATCTTTGGCTTCATCCAAGCCGTATTCGGTATGTGCCATTTTGGCGATATACTGAATTAAAGGTTGAAATACATCCGTATCATAGTTTGAAGATTTTCCTTGCAGCGCCATCGTCAAGCGTTCGAATCCCATGCCTGTATCGACATGTTTTTGAGGTAGAGGCACTAGCTTGCCGTCAGCTTGGCGGTTGAATTCGATAAATACAAGATTCCAAACTTCAATAACTTGAGGATGGTCTTTGTTTACCAACTCTTTGCCGTCTATTTTGGATCGTTCGTCTTCATTACGAAGGTCGATATGTATTTCGGAGCAAGGACCGCAGGGACCGGTATCGCCCATTTCCCAGAAATTATCAGCTTTATCTCCGTAAAGTATGCGGTCTTCTTGGATAATCTCTTTCCAGAAATCGTATGCTTCTTGGTCTGCATCCAAGCCATCAGATTTATCTCCTTCAAAAACTGTGACATATAAACGATCTTTATCAAGCTTAAAGACATCTGTAAGAAGTTCCCATGCCCATTCGATAGCTTCTTTCTTAAAATAATCACCAAATGACCAGTTGCCCAACATTTCAAACATGGTGTGGTGATAGGTATCATAGCCCACTTCTTCCAAATCGTTGTGCTTGCCCGAAACGCGTAAACACTTTTGTGTGTTGGCAATACGTTCAGACTTTGGCTTTGCATTACCGAGGAACACATCTTTAAACTGATTCATTCCGGCATTGGTAAACATAAGACTTGGGTCGTTCTTTACAACGATAGGTGCTGAGGGTACGATAAGGTGTTGTTTGGATTTAAAAAACTCCAAAAATTTGCTTCTAATCTCTAAAGAGGTCATTTGTAATTATTTGTGATTTGATTTTAAGAATAAAAAAGTAAAAATAACTTGCAAAGTTAGCTTAAAATATTAATTTTGCGCCATATTATATGTATAAATAGCTGCAGCAGGTTAAGATGGCGAAACCAAAATACGTTTTTAATCATAAAACTTTAGCATACGAAAAATATACAATTGGCTGGAAAAAGCGTTTTTTACGTTTTTTCTACTATATTTTAACTTCGGGTGCTTTAGCATTAAGCTTTGTGGTATTAGCCCATTACTTTTTGGGTTCACCAAAGGAGCGTATGCAAAGCAGGGAGTTGGAATTCATGAAGTTAGAGTATGATCGCATGCAAGCAAGGCTCGAAATTTTGGATACCTTGTTAAATGAAATGCAGCAGCGCGATGATAATATTTATCGTTTAATTTTTGAAGCCGAGCCGATTCCAAGCTCAATTCGAAAAGCCGGATATGGTGGGGTAGACCGATATGAAAATATGTTGGGTTACCACAATTCCGAGATTGTTGTAGAAACTGCAAAACGCCTTGACCGCATTGCAAGCATGCTTTATGTACAGTCAAAATCGTTTGATGAAGTGCTTGAGCTCGCAAAAAATAAAGCCGAGATGTTGGCGTCCATACCGGCTATAAAGCCATTAAAAGATACCGATGTACGGCGAATCTCATCTCATTTTGGCTTTCGTCTTGACCCTTTCTATAAAGTAGGTAAGTTTCATCAAGGTATTGACTTTTCTGCACCAATAGGCACGGAGGTTTATGCTACCGGTGATGGTATCATTGCATCTGCCGATAAAAATTATTACGGATATGGACATGTCGTTACCATCGACCACGGATTCGGTTACACGACTATGTATGCACATTTGAATGCTATTCATGTTCGTAAAGGCGAAAAAGTAAAACGTGGTCAGTTGATAGCCCGTGTGGGCAATACCGGTAAATCAACCTCTTCACACCTCCATTATGAAGTACGTAAAAATGGAAGGCCTGTCAATCCAATTCACTTCTTTTTTAACGATATCACACCGGAAGAATACGAGCAAATTTTGGAGCTTTCCTTATTGCCTTCCCAAACAATGGATTGATTTTGTTTATGACACAGCAATCCAAATTATATTATTCCATTGGAGAAGTAGCTCAAATGTTTGATGTATCGACCTCATTGATTCGATACTGGGAGAGTGAATTTTCAATTCTGCGCCCCAAAAAGAATAAAAAGGGAAATCGATTGTTTACTGCCCGTGATGTGCGCTATCTGCATATCATTTATAATTTGGTAAAAGTAAAAGGCTATACATTACAAGGGGCTCGTGATGCTATTAAACATAATATTGATGAGCTGGACAGTCAAGCAGTGCTCTTGGATACCTTACATAAAACACGTGTTTTTCTTCAAAATTTAGATGCGGAACTTGCCAGACGTGCCAAAGAATTGTATGACCAACCTAATTGATTGATTTAAAGGCATTAAATGATGTTTAATCGCTTGATTAGGCTTACGGAAAATAGCTTTAAATCTCGTTTGAAACTTTCATTTTAATGAAATATTTATTTCATCCCATAAAAGCTGTAGTTTTGCAAGCTGAATATTTATGCTGATTCATATTGTAACTATCACAAAATCAATATTTATATGTTAAAACCTAAATCTATTTTCCTTATAGGAAGTATTTTAATTTCAATTATTTTTTACATGAACGCATGTACAACAAACAAGGCTGTACAAGAAACTACAGCCGGTATTCGACTTGAAAACTTGGATCAAACTGCCAATAGTGGGGATGATTTTTATCAGTTTGCCACCGGTGGCTGGCAAGTGTTACATCCTTTAACCGGCGAATATGCTCGTTATGGTAGCTTTGATAAACTGGCGGAAGATAATAAAGAGCAATTAAAGGATTTAATCCTGGATATTGCCGCCAAAACTTCACCCGAAGGAAGTGTGGAACAAAAGATTGCTGATTTGTATAATTTAGCAATGGATAGTGTGAAGCTGAATGAAGAAGGACTTAAGCCTTTGGAAGAAGATTTACAGAGAATTTCCAATCTTACTGAAAAGAGTGCACTGATTCATATGTTACCCGCTTTGATGAAAGAAGGAATAAGACCTTATTTCAATTTGTATGTTGGGGCTGACCCGATGAATAGTGAAGAACATCTTGTTCAAACCTACCAAGGAGGAATTGGGCTTGGTGAACGTGATTATTATATGGAAGAGGATGAAACAAGCAGAAATATTCGTGAAAAATACCTTGAGCTCATTGTAAACCTCTTTGAAAAGGTGGGCTATAGCTCTGAAGAAGCTGCTAAATCTGCCGCAGATGTGATGCGTATTGAAAACCGCTTGGCTGTAGCAGCTTATGATAAGCTTAAGCTTCGCGACCCTTATGCAAACTATAATAAAATGACAGTTGATGAGCTGCAAAAACTTGTTCCTGAAATAGAATGGACGCAATTTTTCAATGATTTTGGTATTCATGGCCTTACTGAATTATCTGTCTCACAAAAAGAGCAATTAGTTGAAGTAGGGCGCGTTATTGCCACTGAATCCATTGATGCTCAGAAGGCATATCTGACTTGGAATGTATTAAACAGTGCTACTTCCTATCTTGATGATGAAACAAAAGCCCTGAGTTTTGATTTTTACGGTAAAGTATTATCGGGTAAAGAAGAACAGCAGCCTCGTTGGAAGCGTGCAATCAGCTCAGTGGATGGTGCATTAGGCGAAGCTGTGGGGCAGATGTATGTAAAAAAACATTTTCCGCCGGCAGCCAAAGAACGCATGCTGGATTTAGTACATAATCTGCAAGTTGCTCTGGGTGAGCGAATTGACGACTTAGAATGGATGAGTGATGATACTAAAAAGAATGCGCAAGAGAAGTTGGCTACTTTTCATGTAAAAATTGGATATCCGGATAGCTGGCGTGATTATTCAGCTTTGGAAATAAAAAAAGATAGCTATTGGGCGAATATGAAGCGTGCCAGAGCTTTCCGTACTGCCTATATGCTGGATAAGATAGGCAAGCCTGTTGATAAAGACGAGTGGTTGATGACACCTCAAACTGTAAACGCATATTATAATCCCACTACAAATGAGATTTGTTTCCCAGCCGGTATTTTACAATATCCATTCTTTGATATGGAAGCAGATGATGCATTTAATTATGGTGCCATTGGTGTGGTAATTGGACACGAGATGACGCACGGATTTGATGACCAAGGTCGTCAGTTTGATAAAGAAGGTAATCTGAAAGATTGGTGGACGGCTGAAGATGCGGAGAAATTTACTGAACGTGCTCAAGTACTTGTCGACTTTTATGATAATATTGAAGTGGCCCCCGGTCTAAATGCCAATGGGCAGTTTACACTGGGAGAAAATATTGCTGATCATGGCGGTTTAGTTGTTTCATATCATGCATTTGAAAAGTTGATGCAAGAGAATCCACTAACTGATAAGGATGGCTTTACACCGGCACAACGCTTTTTTATTGCTTATGCTAATGTTTGGGCAGGGAATATCCGTCATGAGGAAATTTTAAAACGTACCAGAACGGATGTACATTCATTAGGTAAATGGCGTGTAAATGGCGCATTGCCACATATTCCTGCATGGTATGATGCATTTGATATTCAAGCTTCTCATGAGATGTTTCTAGAACCTGAGGAGCGCGCTCAGATTTGGTAATACCTATAAGACTTCTTATAAAAAATCCTGCTTTAATAAAATGAAGCAGGATTTTTTTTGCCTTATACTTGACAGTAGATTCGGCATTGATGGCAATAAAGCTAAAAAAAAGCCGTCAAAATAAATTGACGGCTCTTTCAACAGTGATTAGTTTTGGTTCGAAATAATCAATTTCTTATTATATTGGAATGTGTCACTTTCGATAATAATCAAATACATTCCCGAATCATAATCTCCGATTTGAATATGATGTGTAAACCCACTCTTATCGGATTGAATCATTTCCGTGTGGATTGTTCTACCCATCATATCTTTTATATATAACTTCAAGCTGGCTTGCAAAGGCAGGGTGGAGGAAACAGTTACCTTATCATTCGCCGGATTTGGGAAGATATTAAAACTGTTTTCCAGCGCCTCATCAAGTCCTATTGTGCTCATTACCTCTATAGTTTGCGGGTCAGACAGTTCACTTTCGCCACAAATATTTGAAGCAAGGATGCGAATTGTAGCTTCTCCAAGAAAATCAGGATTCCAATCTATAATGACTTGTGCTGCATCAGTGTCTATTGTTCCGGCTTCTTCCGGCTCAAGATACGCGGTATATTCTTGGGCATATGCTGATTCAATAATATCAAATATGCTTTGGTATCCGTCTTTGAAATCCACTGTATCCGGTGCATTTATGCCTTCCGGTTTTACCGGTAATTCATAAACATATACCCAAACTTCCGCATCTGATTCTGCTTGACAATTTGCATCAGCAATGGTTAAAACAGAGATTTGTGTATTTGCTGTCGGACTGAATTGTAACTGATAAGGACTTGCTTCTATAGTGATTTGATTGAATGGCTCGCTAAATACAACTTCCCATGGTCCTTGACCACTCAAATGTATCTCAACTGTTGCTTCTTCACCTTGACAAATATGAAGATCTTGTCCAAAGTCAACTTCAGGAGTTTCAAAAATACTAAAGTCAAGTGCTTGGGTTACTGCTTGGCAGTTGCCTTCGCCTTGTGCACTCAACGTAATAGTTACTCCGCCTTGCGCAATATCGTTGGTGCCGGGTGTATATACTGTTTCTAAAGCTGTCGGGTTAGTGAATTCACCATCACCGGATGTGGTCCACTCATAGCTTAGTGCATTTTTAACCTCTACATAATCAGTCATTTCCATGACTTGATCCGTACAAACAACAGCTGCGTTTGTAACTACAATTTCTACAAGAGGATAAATTGTTATTTGAACTTCAGAAATAACATCGGGGCAATCTCCCATGCCTGTAGCTTTCAGGGACAATGTCACGGATTTATTTGCTATATCGTTCGGACCGGGTGTATAACTTGCATTCAATTCGCTCGTATTACTAAAGCTACCGTCACCACTTGTTGACCATAATAAAGAAGCATAGTTTGATGCAGTTGCTGCTGATGCAACAAACTGATCTTCGGGGCAAATTGTTGTGGCATTACCTGCGAAGACTTCTGCTTCAGGGTAGAAGCTTAGCTCCATATGGTCAGTAACTGTGGTACTACCGTTTGCTGTTAAGCTTAAAGTAATGCTACCCGCATTATAGTCAGCTTGACTGGGAAGGTATACCGGGTCAAGGATTGTGGCATTGCTAAAGCTTCCTGTACCTGATGTTGCCCATTGTACACTATTGTAATGCGTTGCCGCACCATTAAGTTGTACGGTATTGCCTATACAAGCTTCTAAATCGGGACCTGCCCATGCTGATGTATTAATTAAAGGAGGAAATACCACATCATCTATCCAAGCACAATCTTGACCGTTTGACACCGAATAGTCTTTTTTGTATTCCCAACGGAAAGTATGTACACCGGCACTTACAGGGAAGCTGGCTTTTGTCCAGTTAACTGAACCTGACCATTTTCCAACTTCTGAATTGTCAATATAAAAACGAAGATGGTCGTAGTTATTCTCTGATGATACTTTATAATAGAATGAAATTGTATCATTTGCTCCAACTTCATATTGGATTGACAACTGTGAGTTTTGACTATTACCAATGGAACCTGATTTTGCAGCAAAACTTCCGGCATAAACTTCATTGGAGACAATCTGCCAAGGCTGTTGCCCACCATGCACCCAGTCAAATTGACTAAAGTCACCGGTTTCAAAATCTTCGATGATAAGACCAATCTTTGACATAAATTCGGCATCAGCAGTATAAGCCCCTGCTTCTAAACCGAGACCAAAGTTTGCTACGGTTCCGATTGGAGCCCCACCACTTACTGTAACGGTATAGCTAATTGTAAATTCTTCTTCAGCTTCTACCTTTTGTATGGTTTGAGTAGGCTCATTTATAATTAAATAAGGACTGGAATTAACAAAAGTAGAAATCATATCATGTGCATCGCTTTGTCCGGTATTTTTGGCAGTGAAAATGATTTGCACTGTTTCACCCGGATCGAGGCGACCGTTATTGTTGCCGGAAGCATCATCAATTGACATTGCTGAAATTGATAATGCCGGTGCGTATACCGGAATAGTGAATTTTGCAGTCCATTGGTCACTTCCACTCGTGATGGCTAATTCAAACAATGCCATATGTTTATTTGGTACGTTATCGGCAGTGGTAAAGCTTATTGCATTTGCAGCTATTCCAAGCTGACCGGCTGCAACTTGATTGATGGTAAAGCTATTATTTAACAGTGTGATATATGGAGAATCACTACTTGCTACAACAGAAAGATTTGAAGTGGCTTCACTACCCACATTTTTAAGGGTAATATCTAATGAAACGGTTTCATCATAGTCTACTTGACCATTGTTATTTCCTTGTGAATCATCAATTTCATAGGCATTGAAAATCACATAGGGACCTGATGGAGGAATGCACTCAATAATCTGTTCGTAACGATAGTAGTTTTGTAGAGTAACTGTTATCAGCACTTCTACTCCCGGCTCTTGTCCGATAATCGGTATTTGAGTAGGGCTATTTCCTTTACCTACCCCCATACCAATAATTTCGTCATCAATGCTTAATGCAATCAATGCGCCGGTATTTGCTGTAACTTCAAATACATCCAAACCACTCAGTAATACTGACATATGATCAACCATTAAGTCTTGTGGCATTTCGGAATAAACCGTCATAAAGGCATCACCGTGGTGGTGGAAAAGCTGATATGTAATGTTTTTATGTTCCGGATTGTATGGCCAGTTTGACTGTAGTAGGAAATATTTTCCTGCAGCATTTGAAAAAGCCGGTAATATACCTCTTGATTCGGGTGTTGTTCCGAAATCGGGCATAAAATCGGGCCACATATTATCAAATGCGCCCCATACAAATACGTCATTAACAAATGAATAAGATACTTCTGTAGCAGCCAACAAACCAAGTGCACCATGATTGTGACGGTGGAATGCTTCGGTAAAGCTTTCCTGACCATAATTAAATTTACCTGTTAAACAGTTAATCGACAATACATAGGTCAAGTCGGCATTATTGAGTCCGCTCAGATGTTCGTTTCTGTAATGTGGCTCTCCCCAGCCGGTTTCCAGACCGTGGTCGCGGTGCTGTAGCATGAATGCCCCACTATTGATGTCATTGTTCACTCGTGTTGCATTTCCACCCCAATCCGTAAGATGCGAAGTAGTTGCAGGGATGTAATTTAATCCGTTTGGTCCAAAATAGTTGACCACCTGCGAAGTATTGGGGTTTGATGACCAAGTGCCTCCCGGTGAGCCGGAATAAATTGCATTTTCGCGTACAGGGTTTTTACCTAAAGCATGCTCCCAAAAGCCATTTACTGTTTCGGAGCAAATTTGGAACCAACGCTCTGTTTGCCATCCCATTGCTGTAATTGGATTGTCATAAAAAGCGGCATTTGTGGGAGGGTTACGCTCGTAATCCAATGATTTGTTAATCATGTTTTCCAGTTCAGCAGCATTACGTGCTGTGATACGTGCAAAAACAATGTCGGGTAAATTATTTCCGGTCATGTCGGAAAATGGATTATCAGAAATATAAGGGTTGTAACCGCCGGGGTGATTATTCAATGTGTGTGAAGTAATTCCATCTGTGGCATTTGTGCTATAATCGCCTAACATGAGTATGGCAGCAGGAGGGAAGTCCCAGTTATTATATGCATCGGTTACGTAATTTTGAATAGCTGTAACTGTGTTTCCACCAATGTCGGTTACACTTACAACCTTTGTGCTAATTCCTTGACGTTGTCTGAAAATACGAATGCTGTCAGCCCATTGGGTGAATACAGGATTATTCGGCGTGATAATGATATATTCTGCACTTTCGTCTCTACTTTGGCTTTGACGAACTGCCCGTTCTGAATAATCGATTTCGGGTAAGATATTGCTATTAAAAATATGGTCTTGAAGGATGGGCTCCCACCAGATACTGCGTAGGCGTTCATCACCGAAAACACCATTTCCGCCTTCAAAAACCACTTCGGCTTCTATATCGTAATAAATTATTAATTCTTTTGTAACAGGATTGTACTGAAAGGGTGTAATCCCCATCATTACTACATCTACCCCACGAACTTTCATCGGTTCTGAAAGTTGGAAAGGTAGGGAAGGATAAAGTCCGTCTTCTGCATAAATCTTTTGGTCTTTGATGTATTGCAAGGGGGCATCATCCGTGTCCAGCGGAATTGCCGGTGCAGGCAAAAGATCAATATTTTCAACAATTTGTTGTTTGAGGTTTTTAATCTCCAATCTTGCTTTTGCACCTTGTGGAATAGCAATCATCCTACTTATTGAAGGAAGATTGGGCGCTCCGGCTTGGGAGGGTAAGTGTATGCCCGGCAACTCTACAAGCTGCCCTGAGCCATGGTCCGAATCAAAATCGCTAATGTCTAATGACGAAATGCCGTGACGAAAGCTAAAACTTTGTTCGTTTGAATTTTTGACCTCAAAGCCGACAAGCTTTTTTCCTATCGGAAAATTATAAGTTTGCGCATAGCTTAATTGAGATAAAAACAAAAAGAGTGTAAAGAAAACAGAAATGAAAAAATACAAGTTTTTCCTCATGGATACTAAGTTTTAGAAAAACAATTAAATTAAATTACTACAAAGGTAGTAAGCTTGTTAGAATATATGGCCTTAAACATAAAAAACCAAATAGTTTTATGCTAAATAAAACGATTCTAAATAATAAAAGCTGTAATCGCAGTTGTTTTAGTATGGGTTTTTAGTCATAAAAAAAAGCTGTCTTTTAAACATAGACAGCTTTTCTTAATTATTTTCGTTAATAAACTGAATTTAAAACTCTTTAAAATCCGGATACATAACTGTCAATATATTTAGTGCGTTCGTCAAGCCAATTTAATACTTTTTGAAGGTTCTCATCTTGGTTTGTACTTGCACTTCTATTGCCCCATTTTTCATGGTCTTGTGCCACAGCCGGTTTGATGGTTTCTGAATAAAAAGCTATATGAGATTTGAGCTCATTGTATTTATTGCTTTTAAACCAATTCCATCTTTCTTTGAATAAACTACGTATATGCGGGTCTTGCATTATTCGTATAAAAAACTGTGAGCCGGCGAGGTCTCCATCATAAAGCAATGGTCCCCAGGCAGATGATAATTCATAGTGTGGATTTTGCTCGGTAAACCCATACCCCCAATCAAAGTCCCAAATTATGCCCATACGGTATTTTTCGCCTTCGGGTTTGTTGATATAGACACTTTTTGGATGATTAATTTCCCTGTTAAGGGTTAAAGTGTAAATGAGCAAGTAATTAACGAATGACAAATCATCGAAATAATCTAAATAGTTATTATTTGGGAACGAGCTATCATAAAGGAGTGCTTCAAATGCTTCAAAATCTTGTTTTATTTGCTCAAAAAGCGGCTCATCTATATTTGCACTCTTCGGATGCTGAATCATAACAGGTAGATAATATTTCTCGGAAACAAACTGCCAATCTTCATCAAAGTTGACATCCATTTCCAAAAGTACCCCATTATCTCCGATGTCAATTCTGCCTTCACCTACTTCTTTATGTTCAGTAAATGAGTAAACTCCTTGGTATTCACCATTTACGGTTACTTCAACCGGTATGATATGATTGGTGTAAGGTACTTCTAACATTTCACCCATTTTAAAGGGAATTGAGTTGTAAAGCAGGGTACCGTCAAGATAGTCTGCTAATAAAACCCATGACTTATAGGAAGGCAAATCAAAGAGGGAGGCTTTTTGATTAAGCTTAATTCTGAAAGGCTTTTTGGGTAATTCCCATGAAGTATTTCCTCTGCCACGAATGCCGGCATCAGCTTGAAAATTATCATATTTGCCTTTTCCATGAATAATAATTTCTATATCTAAATATTCTTCCTTACCCATATCAGCAATAGTCATGCCGTCTCTTAAATTAATATAGATATGAGGCAAAACCGGACCACTGTCGGCATACCAATTTACTACTACAGTAAATTTATTTTTTGTGTTGTCGTCTGCAAGAACTACATACTCCAATGGCTGATTGAAGTTATTTTCGGTTTTACCTGAAAATTGCTCTACTGAATTTACGGTAACTCTTTCTCCGTTATGTTCAAAACTAGCAATTAAGTCAACATCTTGAGCTATTTTTGGCAGGTGAAGCAGTATTTCATTACCGCTAATTACTCCAATAGCATCTTCTTCCAATATTGGGTTTAAGGATTGCTCCAAAATGAATTTTGTGAATTTTATATCATCCGGATACGGAGGATCTGGTTTACTGCAAGAAGTTACAAACAGGAATGTAAAAAATAGAATTGCATTGATGTACTTCATAATTATCAAATTTAGTTTCGTTTAAATTTAGTTCTAAAATTAACTGTTTTTTTATTGTGTTTGATTTTGACGATTGAAAGATTCTTTCGGTAATATGAAAAATGATGAAGGGAATTCTTTTCGCTAGTCGTCAATACGGACAAAGCTTCCGTCCATTTTAAAAATCAAATCTATATCATTATCTAAACCGACTTTTTGTGTCCTTTTTTCGAGTTCCCACTCCAAAATAAAATTATTTGGAAAGTTTGTTTTCACATATTCTCGGATTTTTTGCGGAATTACGCTATCAGGTAACTTCGAGCTTCCTTCAATTTCAATAACTTCCTTTTTACGGTTAAATTCAAGCTTGATGTTTCCTTCGAGAATTAACTCGTAGGTCTTTTTAAAACCGTCGATATCTTTAATAACTTGAAGGATTTTATGTGTTGGAAAATGGGTCAAGATATATGATTCAATCTCGTAGGGTACTTCATTTTCACTGAGCAAGCTTTCTTTTTTACAGGCAGCTGTAGAAAACAAAAGCAACAAAGTAACCAAAATCAGCGGATATGTTTTGTTTTTCATGTCTTTCAATGTGTTAGTAATCAATACGAATGAACTTGCCTTTTAATGTAAACTCTAGCTCTAAGCCATTGTCTAACTTAACTTCTTGGTGCTTTCGTTCTTTCTCCCACTCGGTAATATTGTTATTAGGGTAATTTACCTTCATATACTCATTGATTTTGTTAGGAATAACACTCTTAGGCAGAGCTGATTTGCTTTCAAGCTTTTTAATTTGGAACTTTCTGTCAAACTCCAGCTTAGTTTTATCATTTAATTTCACTTCATATTCCTTAAAAACTCCCTCATAATCTATTTCAGCCACTACTATTTGTTGTGTGGGAAAATGTGTTTTGATAAAATTTTGTATTTCTGCAGGTAGATTTGCCGCCGGAATAACTTTATCTTGTGCCAACGTAATCATCGGCATCAAGAGTAGGATGAATAAAAATAGGCTTGTACTTTTGTTTATTGTTTTCATGATTTATTTTTTATGATGATACAAATTTAAAGCGTATGCATGTATTTTGATATGCTTACAAACTCTAATTTGTTCAAAATATTGTATGGCTTGAATTTTAACATAAACTTATTGATAATGGATTTGCCAGCCTGAAATCTATTACCTAGCTATAATAAGTTTACACTTTATAACCCGTTAGATTATAATTATTTATGAGATTTTGTAAGATTATAATTTGCTACTTACATAAGCAACTCGGGTATCTAGCCAATCAAATACTTTTTGAAGATCTTCTTTGGAATTTCCACTTGAACCTCGTTCACCCCAAATTTCGTGGTCTCTTTCTAAGCTAGGTCCTATGATTTCGGCATACAAGCTCATATGTTCTTTCAATTCATCGTATTTATGATTGATGAACCATTCCCAACGATTTTTAAAGAGGGTTCTCATATGAGGTGAGTTGAAAATCTTTTCAAAAAATTCTGAGCCCGGCTTTCCTCCCCAAAATAATGGAGCTGTTGCGGTAGCTAAATCATAATGTGTATTCGTAAGACTATAGCCAAATCCCCAATCAAAATCCCAAATAATGCCCATTTGATATTTTTCTCCGGCTGGCTTATTCATATAGGTACTTCGTGGGATGTTGATTTCTTGATTAAGTGTTAACTGATATACAATCATGTAGTTAATGAAAGCAAGATCATCAAAATAGTTAAGAAAATCATTATTTGGGAAGCTGTCATCAAACACCAACGCTTCAAGCTGTTCGAAGTCAGTTTTCATTTCATCGAATAATGTTTCTGTCATGTTCTTGCTTTTCGGGTATTGTATCATCACCGGCAATTCATAAGCTGATGATACAAATTGCCAATCTTCATCCATCGTTTCATCCAGCTCGAATAACCAGCCGTTTTTCCCTATATCAATTCTTCCTTCTCCAACTTCTTTGTGCTCGGTAAATGCATAAACCCCTTGGATCTCTCCATTTATAACAAGTTCTATCGGTATTATGTGGTTTGTATAAGGTATGTCGAGTAAATGTGCGGTTTTAAAGGGCATTGAATTATATAGCATGGTGCCATCCAAGTATTCAGCAAGTAAAATCCAGTTACTATAGGCAGGAAGACCAAAAAGTGAGGCCTTTTCAGTTAGTTTTATTCGATACGGTTTTTTAGGTAAGCCCCAGCTGTTATTCCCTCTTCCTCTTATTCCAATTTCTCCTACAAAGTAATCATCTTTATCTATCCCATTAATTATAATAGAACCGTCTATATAATTCGTTTTATTTATATCTTCAACTCGTTGATCATCAAACAAATTAATATATATGCGAGGAAGTAGAGTTTTCATGGTATCTGCCCAGTTAACAGAAACATTGTATTTGTTTATCGTGCCATCTTTGGCTACTACCGTATATCGTAGAGGTAAGTGAAATTTATTTGGAGTGACTTTTGATATTTGTTCCAAAGTATCAATATAAACAGCAACACCATTATGTTCAAAACTCGCCACGAAATCCATTCCCATAGCAAAATGGGGAATATCCAGATGGATAAAATTCTTGGAAATTTGGGTTTCTACACTTTCTTTTAAAATGGGATTTAGCGATGATTCCAAAACAAAACTTGTAATTTTTTTGTCATTGGAAATAAAATGATATTCATTTTTAGTACAAGAAAGAATAAATCCTATGGCTAGAAAAATAAGTACACTAAAAGGTTTTTTCATGAACTTGATGTAATTTTCAACTCTTCGCAAGAGTTTTCAAGTTAAATTAAGCCTTAGCGCACTTTGTCAGTAAATGAAGACTTAATATAAAACAAGCCACAAAATTAACTAAATCGGACATAATATAAAATTAAGCAGCTTAGATTTATTTTTTGAGGTCTGCCTTAAAAAGTTTTTTACCTTTGCATATAGAATATTTTGAATCAAATACTGAGTGATGATGGAAGAATATGAAAATTTCGAGAGAAGGGATGGAGTTTTTTCTCGTGCAATCAGAGCTGGTAAAAGAACTTATTTTTTTGATGTGAAACTGACTCGCAATGATGAAAAATACCTTACGATTACCGAAAGTAAAAGGCGGTTCAGTAATGATCAGGGGAAGTTTTTTTATGAAAAACACAAGTTGTTCTTATACAAGGAAGACTTTGAAAAGTTCTTAAAGGGGCTTAATGATTCGCTGCATTTTATTGAAACCGGCAAAGAGCCGGAAGATATCGAGGATGAAGCTTCGAACTCATCTGAAAAGGAAGAGGAATCCTCAGCGGATGAATAGTTAAAAGAAATTTTACATATGCCAAAGACCTAAGCCTAAACTTTTGGTCTTTTAAAATGAATGGGGTTCTGTAAACAACACAATAAAGTGAATAGAATTCCTGTTTAATTTAAGATACGTAAACACTAAATTTAAAGCTGCCATAAACCGTAGCCAACAATAAATATATAGATTTTTTATATGGGTAAAACCATTGCCATAGCAAACCAAAAAGGTGGAGTAGGAAAAACCACAACAGCCATTAACTTGGCTGCTAGTTTAGCTATTTTAGAATTTAAAACACTTATAATCGATGCGGACCCACAGGCTAACGCCACTTCAGGCCTTGGCTTTGATCCAAAAACCATCGAAAACAGTATTTACGAGTGTATCATTGAATCGATACAGCCTGCAGAAGTTATTACCGAAACTTCCACGCCAAACTTATTCCTGTTGCCTGCTCATATCGACTTGGTGGGAGCCGAAATCGAAATGATAAATCTTCCTGACAGGGAGAAAAAGATGTTGAATGTCATTGAAAAGGTGAAGGATGATTACGAGTTTATAATTATTGACTGTTCACCATCGCTCGGCTTGATAACCATCAATGCATTAACTGCAGCCGATTCGGTTATAATTCCCGTTCAGTGCGAATATTTTGCACTTGAAGGGCTTGGTAAGCTGTTGAATACCATTAAGATTGTGCAATCACGCCTGAATCCGGACTTGGATATTGAAGGTATATTGCTTACCATGTTTGATACGCGCTTGCGTTTGTCGCGTCAAGTGGTTGAAGAAGTGAAAACACATTTTCAGCAAATGGTATTTGATACAATCATTAATAGAAATACGCGCTTGAGCGAGGCTCCCAGCCATGGGGAAACGATTATAATGCATGATGCTGCAAGTACAGGTGCAGTGAACTATCTAAATCTTGCAAGAGAAATTTTACGTAAAAATAATCTTGTAGATGATAAATTCGGAGGAGAATAATTTGAGTAAAGAAAATCCATCAAAAGCAAAGAAAAGAGGCTTGGGAAGAGGCTTGGATGCCATCCTGCAAAGCCCTGAAACTGATATCACTTCAGCAGATATTTCCGGTAATTATGTAGCCGGTGCCGTTGCTGAAATTTCCGTAGAAAAAATTGAAGCCAATCCTTTTCAGCCGCGAATTGAATTTGATGATATGGCATTAAGGGAATTAGCTGCCTCCATCAAATCTCAAGGGGTGGTGCAGCCCGTAACAGTGCGTAAGCTGGGATTTGATAAATACCAACTTATTTCGGGCGAAAGAAGGCTGCGTGCCACTAAATTAGCCGGGCTCGATACCATTCCCGTCTTTATTAGGGTGGCAAATGATGAGCAAATGCTGGAAATGGCGCTTATCGAAAATATTCATCGTGAAAACTTAAATGCCATTGAAATAGCTATTTCCTATCAGCGATTAATTGATGAATGTCAACTAACTCAAGAACAATTGAGTGATCGGGTAGGTAAAAATAGAACTACGATTGCCAACTTCTTACGCCTGCTGAAATTACCTGCTGAAGTACAGGTTGCATTGCGTGACGGACATATATCCATGGGACATGCACGCGCATTAATTGGATTGGAAAGTACAAAAGATCAGTTGGTTGTTCTGCAAAGAATCATTGACGAAGAATTGAATGTACGCAAGGTCGAAGCGATAGTTCGGAAAATCAATTTTCCTGAAACCGAAGAAAAGCCTGTTTCTAAGAATGTGGTTCCTGCAGTTTATAAACAGCAACTGCATGCACTTTCTGAACAGCTAAATACCAAGATGGATATTCGCCGAAATGCCCACGGCAAAGGAACAATAAGCCTGCGATTTAGTAATGATGCCGAACTGGAACGTATTTTTGATGCATTGATAAAAAGAAATTCTTAATGCGCCTTGCTGCAGTCATAGCTTCCTTGTTTTTCTTAATCCTTTCAACTCCATCACAGGCACAGAGTAAAAAGGATGATGGTGCCGATTCTTTGGCTGCAATAAAACTGCATTCGCCACACAAAGCATCGATATACTCGGCTGTGTTGCCGGGTTTAGGGCAGGCATACAACAAAAAATACTGGAAAATACCCATTGTATATGCCGGTGTTGGAACGATAACGTATTTTGCATTAGATAATCGTAAGGAATTTCGAATTGCTAAAGAAGCATTCAACTATGTATCCGGAGAACATGATTATCCAATCGATAATAAATATGTGGGACGCTATTCTGCTTCCGATTTAATTACAATTAGAGATTATTACCGTCGAAATATGGAGCTGAGCTGGATTTTACTTGGCGCCTGGTACTTATTAAATATTGTAGATGCCACGGTAGATGCACACCTCTTCTATTATGATGTTTCGGATGAGCTGAGTTTGGAGTTGTTTCCGGTGACACCAAATCCAATTGAAATGCCGATTTACAGTTATTCCCCGAAAGCAAATTTCTTCACTTTAAAATTTTCGTTATAAATTGAAACAACTTAAAATAGCCATATTAGGCGATGGAAAAATGGGTAAAATGATCCGTCAACTTGCTGTCGAACAAGGACATAAGCTTGGCTGTATCATTGATAATGAATCTGATTGGAAAACTAAAGCAGCCGAATTGAAATCTTGCGATGTCGCTATCGATTTCAGTATCCCTGCTGCGGCTTTTGATAATTTATCTCGATGTTTTGCATTAAAACTTCCCATAGTAATAGGTACAACCGGTTGGTACGACCGTATGGAGGAGGTGCGCAACTTATGCATGGAAAATAATGCAACTTTGTTTTATGCTCCCAATTTTTCTCCGGGTATGAATATTGTATTTCATCTTAACCGACAATTGGCTAAATCGCTGAATGGCTTGGGATATTCATTCCGACTTGAAGAAAAACATCATATTCATAAGTTGGATGCACCAAGTGGGACTGCCATTCAACTTGCAAATGATATTATAAATGCACAAGATGAATTGTCCGCATGGGAAATTGCGGAATCAGCACAAATAGCTCAAAACATACTACCTGTTTTCGTGAGCCGCGAAGGCGAAATGAATGGTTATCATAGCGTTGAAGCAGTTTCAAATGTTGATATGATACGCTTGAGCCATGAAGCTTTCAGCAGAGAAGGTTTTGCGTTGGGCGCAATAAAAGCTGCAGAATTTGTGGTAGATAAAAAAGGGATTTTCACAATGACTGATTTATTGCAGTTGTCCGATACGAAGTAAAATTTTCAAATAACTATTTAGATATGCAAATAAAGTCAATGCTATAGAATTCTATTTATTTGATTATGAATAATTAACTCAAAACCTTAGTCGCATAATGGCAAGTTTTTTAAATTCGCAAAAAATTTAAATATGCTGCAACTTATAATCATTATTCCTTTATTGCTCGGTATTCCTACAGTTTTTGCATGGAAACTGTTTGAAAAAGCAAACCGCAAAGGATTTTATGCTCTGATTCCATTTTTTAATTTGTATGTCTTTCTGCAAATAATCAAAAAGCCGTTTTGGTGGTATATTTTACTTCTGGTTCCCTTTATTAATATCTTTGTTTATATGCTGATGCTCATTGAGTTAATCAGATGTTTTGGTAAAGAACAGCTTTGGGAACAGTTTGTTGCAGTAGTTTTTCCGATTATATATCTTCCGTATCTTTCATTTCAAGATGTATCGTATCGTGACCCTACAACAATTGAAAAAGTCAAGAAAGGACCGGTCCGTGAGTGGCTTGATGCAATAATTTTTGCAGTTGTTGCTGCTACAATCATTCGAACATTTATGTTTGAAGCATATACCATTCCTACCTCCAGTATGGAAAAATCTTTATTGGTTGGTGATTTTTTATTTGTCAGTAAAATGGCTTACGGTCCACGCCTTCCCAATACTCCGATAGCATTTCCATTTGTTCATCATACCTTGCCATGGAGTCAGACTGCTTCATCTTATGTCGAATGGATTAAATGGCCCTATTACCGATTCCCGGGCATGGGCGAAATAAAACGTAATGATGCCGTAGTATTTAATTACCCTGATGGAGACACGGTAAGTCTTCGTTTTCAAAGTAATGTAAGCTATTATCAATTAGTACGTCAATACGGAAGGAGTAGGGTGTGGTCGGATGAGCGGAATTTTGGTAAAATAGTGGCACGCCCTGTAGATAAACGGGAAAATTATATTAAACGTTGTGTCGGAATGGCAGGTGATACCATTGAAATAGTGGAAGGGGAGTTATTTGTCAATGGAATGCCCAATCCCGTGCAAGGAACTTTACAGTTTCGCTATCATGTGATTACCGACGGCTCGATTTTAAATCAACGATTGCTTGATAAATACAATATCACGGAAGGTAGAAGCGGGAATTTGCCCGGCGAATATTTGTTTTGGATAAGTGATGAAGTAGCCAACGAACTGAAAGCATTGAATTATGTAAAATCAGTTGAAAAACTGCTCGATAAGCCGGGGCAGCGGTCGGATGAAATCTTCCCGAACAGTGATTTATATTCATGGAATGTTGATAATTTCGGACCTTTATATATCCCTCAAGAAGGTGTTAGCGTTGACTTAAACTTGCAGACTTTGCCGCTTTATAGGCGAATTATTGAAGCTTATGAAGGGAATACGCTTGAAATTGACAAGGCAGGTAATATATTGATTAACAATAAAATAGAAACTACCTATACGTTCAAAATGAACTACTATTGGTTGATGGGAGATAATCGACATAACTCAGCTGACTCAAGGATGTGGGGTTTTGTGCCCGAAGACCATGTGGTTGGAAAAGCAGTTTTTGTATGGCTTTCGCTGGATAAAGAAAAGCCCTTATTTGGTGGTAAACTACGATGGAATAAGTCCATGCGTGTAGTTAAATAATCAGCATGTATTAAATAAATAATTATAAATATTAAGTATCCTATTTATGAAAAAAGCAATTTTAGAAACATCTAAAGGCAGGATGGTTATCGAACTTTATGAAGATGATGCACCCGCTACTGTGGCAAACTTTGTAAAATTAAGTGAATCCGGATTTTATAATGGATTGACTTTTCATCGTGTGATTCCTGATTTTGTAGTACAAGGGGGGTGTCCGATAGGAAATGGAACCGGTGGACCGGGATATACTATTCCATGCGAGCTGGATGGCGAAAAGCAATATCACGACAGAGGAGTATTATCCATGGCACATGCCGGAAGAAATACCGGAGGATCACAGTTCTTTATTTGTCATAACAGAGAAAATACTGCCCACCTTGACAGAAATCATACAGTTTTTGGTAAAGTAATTGAAAATGTAGATGTGATAGATGAGATTAGGGCAGGGGATAAGATTGTGAAAATAGAAATTTCGGAAGAATAAATTTTATAGTATTATTAGATGTTGTTCAAATGTAAAAAGCTGATAGCAAATTTATTACTATCAGCTTTTTTGTCTTAATAGGGTTTAAGATATTATTTCTTTTCGGCAAGGAATGATTTGTATACCCATCCTGCAGCCATTGCTCCGGCAATTGGTACAAGAATAAACAGCCACAGCTGCCCTACATAATCTCCACCTGCAAAAACAGCTTGTGAAATACTACGAGCGGGATTTACGGATGTGTTTGTTACCGGAATGCTGATGAGGTGAATAAGCGTCAGCATCAAACCGATTGCCAAGCCGGCAAAGCCTTTTGGAGCGCGGGTATCTGTTGCTCCCATGATGACAATTAAGAACATGAACGTCAATACAAACTCAATAACAACAGCGGACAAAACAGTATAACCATGAGGCGATAAGTGCCCGTAGCCGTTGGCGGCAAATGCGCCTGCTTTGCTGTTATCAATGGCAAAGTCTGAATTGCCTGAAGCAACAATATAAATTACAAATGCAGCAACTAATGCACCCAAAATTTGAGAAATGATATAAGGTACTACTTCTTTTGAGCTGGTACGTCCACCGGCTAAAAGACCAAGAGTTACGGCAGGATTAAAATGAGCTCCGGAAATATGACCGAGTCCATAAACACCCACCAAAACCGTTAATCCGAATGCCAAGGCAACACCGGCATATCCAATGCCTAAACCGGGTATGCCGGCAGCCAACACTGCGCTTCCGCAACCTCCGAGTACAAGCCCGAAAGTGCCGAGAAATTCTGCTAAATTCTTTTTCATAAGATGTAAAAATTTGATTATTAATGGATTGAATTGTTGTAATTATTAATGTGAAGTATATATTTATCAAGATTACAAAGCCAGAAAATAGTGATTTAAAACAAATAATCACTCGTTGGAAAAACAAATTTAATATAATTATACTTCTATAATGAAAATCGAATCAATTATAAATAAATAATTGGCATGAAATATGTTAAAATATCGCAGAAAGTATAATCTTTAAATATGAAACCTGCTTAATTCATGAATTTAATTTTGAGAAATTTTAAGGCGTGAGCTGTGAAGCTGTAGCCAACTACTGCGAACAACTCATAACGTAAAAATTGCCAAAATTAAATCAAAATTCATTTTGTAATCAACACGTTTTAAATTACTACTAAAAACTCCAAACGCTATGATTAACTGCTTGTTACGATAAAGTTAGATTGTTAAGCTTATGAATTGGTGAATTATGCAGGGAACATTGAGGTATTCAACTGAATGCATAAATCATATGGGAAATTGTACTTTTGTTGCAATTGAATTGCATTTGCTTTTGTAAGAATTAAAGAAACTTTATGGATATTCGCTCCTTATTTAAAAAATTACTTCCTTTTATCAAGCCTTATAAGCATCTGATATTCTACACCTTGCTACTTACTTTAATTGGCTCGTTTGCTGCACAGATAAATGCATATGTATTGCGATTTACGGTTGACAGCATCAGTGATATGATGCTTGAAGGTAAAATGCTGCATGAAGGTTTTAGGCTGCTGTTAATAATTACAATCATTTTACTTTCAAAAGAAATTATTTATGCCGGTATTCAATTTGGGCAAAAGTTTTTTGGAGAAAAATTGCGTATACTCATTGCTCGTGACTTATCACAAACCATTGTAGAGCGTATTTTAACTTATCGTATGGCTTTTTTCACTTCCGGTGAAAACGAAAGCGGAAAACTTCAAACTCGAATTGATTGGGGTATTAGCGGCTTGACCCGTATGGTACAGAATTTCTTCATTGATGTATTACCCTTGTTTGCCAATGCCGCTGTAGCACTAATTGTAATGTTTTCTGCCAATTTTTATGTAGGGCTTGTTGGTCTATGTATTATTCCCATTTACTTTTTTATTAGTCAGCGACAAGCAGTCAAATTAGGAAAATTCAGGAGAAGAATGCGTGGCTATCGCGAAACAAAGAACAACCAAATCATTAATATAATAAATAGCATTCTTGTTATTAAGTCCTTTGTACGAGAGCCGATCGAAGCTGAGAAACAATGGCAAATACAATATGATATGACAGAAAATCAGCTCCAAACGCGTAAAACATCGTATATGTTTAATAGCTTGAAGAGTTTTGTGGAGCAGATTGGGGTGGTCATTATAATTATCCTCACAGCTTATTTGGTTTTAAGCGGTCAAATGACAATTGGAGCAATTATGTTTCATATTATGTTGTTTAATAATGTGACAGCTCCAATCAGGCAGTTGCATCGGATTTATGATGATATGAATGATGCGCTGATTTATTCTGAAAGCTTTTTTGAAATTATTGAGGCGGATCATGAGCAAGAACAAAGTGGTGATTATATTCCTGAGAAACTTGTAGGAAAATTAGAATTAAAAGATGTCAGTTTTACATATCCAAATGGGAATGTAGCACTTAGGAATGTGAGTTTTAGTGTTCAACCCAATAAAATTACGGCTTTAGTTGGTTTAAGCGGTGCAGGCAAGAGCACTGTTGTAAATTTATTGGACAAATTTTATGAGCCAACTTCCGGGCAGATTTTTATTGATGGAGTTGATATAAGCGAATATAATACTGAATATCTACGTAATAATATCGGACTTGTTCTTCAAAAGAACCATATTTTCAAAGGTACCATAGCCGAAAATATCTTGTATGGTAAGATAGATGCAAGTATGGATGATGTGATTGAAGCCGCCAAGAAGGCATATATTCACGATCAAATTATGGAGTTGCCGGCGCAATATGACTCGGACGCCAGTCAGTTATCAGGTGGTCAACAACAGCGTATTGCCATTGCCCGTATGTTCATTAAAAATCCTCCTATTATTTTCTTGGATGAACCTACAGCCAATCTTGATGCAATTGCCACAGAGCAAGTGAAAAACAGCCTTGATGCTATTAAAGAGAACAGAACTGTAATTATCATTTCACATAGTATCTCACAAATTATCGATGCAGAGCATATCGTAGTGCTTCAGAAGGGGAGGCTGGTGGAAAGTGGTACGCATGAAGAGCTTCTCAAGCAAAAAGGTGAATACCATCAAATATTCAATGCAATGGCAAACAGCTTGAATTTTGATAAAATAAAAGATTCTTTGGAAAATTAATAAATCACTTAAAAGCTTAGTTTTAAAAAATCGGCTAGCACTTATTGATTTGTATAACTACTTTTAAATCTACCGTTAAATGTCTGCCAATCTGTTGTTTTAAATGCTTCTTTTCCAAAATAATGGATGACTGGCTCAAATTTATCGGCAGGAAAATATCCGGGCACAACGGTTATTACTTTTAAGTCTTCATCCATGAATACATAAGAAGGGTAGGACATTTTCCCGTTCATTAACACTTGGGCAAGCTGATGCGAACTTCTTTTTTGCCCGGCCTTTGCATTAATATATTGTCTGCCTTGAAAAGTAACGGTATCTTGGCGTTCAGCATTAAACTTCACTGCATAAAAGTTTTCACTGATATATTTTGCAATAATTGGATCGCTGAAGGTAGTGTTATCCATTTTTGTACACCAGCCACACCAGTCCGTATACATATCAATAAGTAACTTTTTGGGTTGTTCGGCTGTTTTTACAAGTGCTTCTTCAAAGCTGAGCCATTCAATCTTATCTTGTGCAGATAGACTTAATGATAAAGGAATAAATAATAGGAAAAATATGAATTTTTTCATGGTCTTAATATTTCGTAAATCGTTCAATTTCTCTTTTTGTATCTCTCTTTTTCAGGTCTTCTCGTTTATCGTAATGGTGCTTTCCTCTGGCAAGAGCAATTTCGAGTTTGGCTCTTCCGTTTTCATCGATAAACAATTCAGTAGGAACAATGGTAAAGCCTCTTTCTTTTACACGCGTAGAAAGTTTTTTCAATTCTCGCTTATTCATCAATAATTTTCGATCGCGTTTTGGCTCATGGTTATAATGCGTTCCAAATCTATATTCGGCAATATGCATTTCTTTTACAAATAGCTCTGAGCCATGAAAAGCGCAATAAGCTTCATTTAGGCTTACTTTTGCTTCGCGGATACTTTTAATCTCTGTTCCTTGCAATACAATTCCGGCAGTGAATGTTTCAAGAATGAAATATTCAAAGCTGATTCTGCGATTTTTTATGCGAATATTATTACTCATATGTATAAGGCGCAAAGATACATCAAACAAAGATTACCAACCAAAAGCAAAAGTAACCATCAATGCTATATAGTCGAGCAATTTAATATATGTTCATATCTCGTTTCAAAAGAAACAACTCAGATTTGTTTTTGTTTTCTTCAATCACAAAAGCAATAAATGTGCCATCCGCTGACCAAGATGCATTTTTTATGGGATACTTGCTGTAAACTAATGGAGTAAACTCATTTTCATTGATTTTTATTTCTACCAACCAATAGGCTTTTTCGTTAGATGCCGTACAAACAATTTTGTTTTGACTGTTGCTCCATCCGGCATAAGAAAGCTGTAAGGTATCATGTTGAATAAGCTGTTTATTTAGTCCATCCCAACCCACAATATGTATCCTACCATCCGGAACACCATATTGATTGGAATGGTGGTAGCTGATTTTACTGCCATTTGCCGACCATTTCGGGTATTCAATATTTTGTTCCGATTCCGTTAGAAAGTTTAGGTTATCATATCTAAAATCAAATGTCATCAGTTGATAATGCTTGTCAATATCACGTTTGCCGGCAGCACATAAAATATTACCGGTAATATTAAATGCCGGATTTTTAACTTCTATATTGCGAAGTAAAATTTTGTATAATTTTTTATCGCTTCCCGGGAAAACTTCAATTTTGTTCATGGAATTCTGTTGCTGCACAGCAAGCATGCTCATATTATCAGGATGTGGTGCGGGCATAAAGAAGTTATCCGCATAGCTTTTCAGTTCAAAAATGCTGTCAGTTTGATTCAACTCAATAAAAAAAATGGCTGGTTGCCCATCTGTCCAGCTCTCAAAGTATAAGCAGTTGCTGTCGAATGAAAAGACCGGGTTTTTAATATTTTTAGTGCCTTCAGTCAGCTGAATGAGTTCTATATCACTGATTGCCAGTGGTTGTGCCTTAGAAGCTTTCAAGGCAACAAGCAGAAGCATTACTAATATGTTTCGAACTACTAAATTCATGAAGATCAACTGATTATTATTATTTAACTACTTTGTAAAGCTTGTCATGCAAAAATTAAACCATTTTTTTGATACTAGCATTAGATTTTGGGTATTGCTTCATCATCGTACATACTTGCACCAAACAATGCGAAATCATATTTTACGGGATCATGCGGGTCAAATAATTTAAGATTCTCAGTTAGTTCAACAGCAGCTTTCCAGTCGTTGTGTTTTCTTTGCAGTAAACCTAATTTTCGTGCGGCCCTTCCTACATGCAGGTCAAGTGGACAAATCAAGTCGGCGCTGCTAATGCCTTTCCACAGCCCAAAGTCGACTCCCATATTGTCGCTTCGGACCATCCATCTTAAAAACATATTTATCCGTTTTGCAGCCGAGCCTTGAGATGGCCTTGCTATATGTTTGTAGGTGCGTTTTAAATGAGGAAATGAAAAAATAAAATCAAAAACAGCATGAAGGGCGGCATATGCTCCTCCCTTTTGAAATCCTTGTGTAAATAATTGCTCCATCCCGCCATAATCTTTATATAAATGTGCTAATGCAACCATAATTGTTTGGCAATCATCCCCATTAAAGGTGCGATGTTTAAAGTCTTGAAATACCTCAAACTCTCTTTCGCTTGCATGTATAATGAAGTTGTAAGGCTCAAAATCCATTCGTTGCATCAGCTCTTTCGATTTGTTAATGATGGTTTTACGTTGTCCCCACGCCAAAATTGCGGCAAGGAAGCCTGCTATTTCTATATCTTCTTTTCGTGTAAACATATGTGGTATTTGGATGGGGTCATCATGTATAAAATCTGATGAGTTATAGCGTAAATAGGCTTCATCCAAATATGTTTTCAGGGCTTCATTCATGCTGCAAATGAACAAAAAAAAGCCGTTTCAAGCAATATGAAACGGCTTTAAAAGGGTTTTGGTCCAATTCAATTAGAAAACTCTAATATTTTTTATTTGGTTTGCTTATTTCACTTCAACTACATTCGCCATTCCTGTAGTCAAAGCTTCTTCGTTCATTGGGATTAGATGATGATATCTTTCCGGCAATGATACTTTTAAGCCTTTAATCACATTTTCAATTTTAACTATTGGCTTTACTTTAAGGAATCCACCAAGAATAATCATGTTGAAAATTCTCACATTCCCCATTTCTGAGGCAAGACGTAATCCTTCAATTTGAAATACTCTGATATCTTTCCTTTCGGGATGACGTGTAATACCGTTGGGGTC
Source organism: uncultured Lentimicrobiaceae bacterium (assembly GCA_964592175.1). Taxonomy (GTDB): domain Bacteria; phylum Bacteroidota; class Bacteroidia; order Bacteroidales; family F082; genus JALNZU01. The sequence continues at coordinate 17,587 of CAZQBU010000009.1, read as the reverse complement.
GTACAATAGTAATCCGCCGGGTTTTACAGCAGATTCAAATTTATCCATTGAAGGTTGATTCAGTATAATTGCAGTATCAAATCTGGTTAATATGGGGGAGCTGATTCTTTCGTCACTAACGATTACGATTACGTTTGCTGTGCCTCCTCTCATTTCGGGTCCATAAGATGGCATCCAGCTTACTTCTTGATCTTGCATCATACCGCTATATGACAATATCATCCCCATTGAAAGGACACCTTGCCCGCCAAATCCGGCTATAATAATTTCTTCGGTCATGGTTTAAATATTTGTTAGATTATTTTTTTTCGACCAATTCGCCATCAACTTTGATATCGCCCAGAGGATAATAGGGGAACATATTTTCTTCCATCCAAATGTTGGATTGGACAGGTTCCATTTTCCATCCTGAGTTACAGTTTGAGACAATTTCGACAAATGATATGCCGGGTTTGTTCGCAACTTGATTTTCAAAAGCTTTCTTAATGGCTCTTTTGGCTCTTCGTACTGCTGCGGGTGTATGTACAGCTTGTCGTGTTACAAAATAAGTGCCTGGGAGCTGGGCTACCAGTTCTGTAATTTTAAGGGGGTTACCCATTGTTTCTATGGCACGCCCGTATGGTGAGGTGGATGATTTCATTCCGGGTAGGGTAGTGGGAGCCATTTGGCCTCCTGTCATTCCATAAATTCCGTTATTGATAAATACGATAACGATTCTTTCACCTCTGTTACATGCGTGGATTGTTTCGGCTGTACCGATTGCGGCAAGGTCACCATCGCCTTGATAGCTAAATACAATTTTATTGGGGTAAACCCTTTTTATTCCGGTAGCAACTGCGGGAGCTCTTCCGTGTGCAGCTTGTACCATATCAATATTCATGAACTCATATGCTAGCACTGAACATCCAACCGGTGCAATACCGATGGTTTTTTCTTCCAGCCCAAGCTCTTCAACTACTTCCATGGTGATACGGTGTGCCGTACCATGTCCGCAGCCGGGGCAATAACTGAGAACATTGTCAGTCATTAGATCTGTTTTTGTATAAACCAGATTCTCCGGCTTAATAATATCTTCTATTGTTATTGTTGACATAGCTTATTCTCCTATAATTTTTTCTTCCAATGCTTCTAGTACTTCCTCTGGCGTATGCACGATTCCTCCAAAACGTCCAAAATGTTCAACTTTGGCACAGCCTTTTACAGCGAGTTTTACGTCTTCAACCATTTGTCCTGCACTCATCTCAACTGCCATCCATCCCTTAACTCCTTTTTTACAGAATTCTTCAATTTGTTTGGTAGGGAAGGGGAAAAGGGTAATCAAGCGGAACAATCCTAATTTAATTCCTTTTTCTCGTGCCAGCTGTACGGTTTTTTGCGCTACTCTGGCGCTTGAGCCGTAAGCTACAATGATGTATTCGGCATCATCACACTGAATGGTTTCATAGCGAACTTCATTCTTGGCGATTTCGGCATATTTTCTCTGCAGATGGTGATTATGCTCTTCCATCTTACGTGAGTCAAGGTCGAGGGAGGTAATAATGCGGCGCTCGGTGCCTCTTTTCTTACCTGTGGTAGCCCATTTGTATTTTTCGGCTACTTCCTCGTCGCTCAAACGTGGCATTTGCTCAAATAATCTTACTTTTTCCATCATTTGCCCAATAACTCCATCTGATAAGATGAGTACAGGGATACGATATTTGAACGCTAATTCAAAGCCGTCTTTTACAAAATCCGACATTTCTTGTACGGAGGCAGGTGCTAAAACGATTTGTTTGTAATCGCCATGTCCACCACCTTTCACACTTTGAAAATAGTCAGCTTGTGAGGGCTGAATAGTACCTAATCCCGGGCCACCGCGCACCACGTTGGCATATACACAAGGAAGCTCGGCTCCTGCAATATATGAAATACCTTCTTGTTTTAAACTCACACCCGGACTGGAAGAGGATGTCATAACTCTTTTTCCTGCACTGGCTGCTCCATATACCATATTTATTGCAGCTACTTCGCTCTCAGCCTGAAGCACTACCATTCCGGTACGGTCTTCGGGCTTTTCTGCCATAAGATATTCAATCACCTCCGATTGGGGAGTGATAGGATAACCAAAATAAGCATCTGCACCTGCACGGATAGCCGCCTCGGCCAATGCTTCATTACCCTTCATTAATCTTAATTCACCCATATCTCTTTTTTTAATTATTAAACTTTAAGTCTGTAAACTGTAATAACCCCGTCAGGGCATACAATTGCACAATTCACACAGCCGGTACATTTATCCGGTTGTTCCATATAAGCAAAATGGTATCCTTTACCATTTACGTCTTCAGATAGTGCAATGACATTAGTAGGACATACGGGAACACATACCCCGCAGCCTTTGCATTTCTGCTCGTCAACTACTATCGCTCCTCTTATTTTTGCCATAATATTTTAATATTAATGAATTTTAAGCTTTGCTACAAAATTACGTAAATGAAACCGTAAAATAGGGAAACAGGGCTGTCTTTTTGCCTAAAAACAAGCAATTTATAAAGAGTATAAATAGTCGTTCTGTTTCTTGGGTTTTCATTTCGATTTTTGCGTTATTTTAATTATTTTATTGGATGATCTTTATGGAATTGAATTAAGCGTTCTTCAAGATCCCCCATTTGACTGCGCTGAATTAGCGAAGTGCAGGCACGAATGCCTTCAAGACGCTCACTTCCGGTAATGCCAAGTGCAATTGCACTGATGCCGTAATACAGCATTTTTTCTAAAAGCTCCACTCCGCTGAATCCGGGATAGGAATATGTAAAGTAGAATCCGTCGGCAATGGGTTTGTCAATGTCCATGTCGTACACGATATTAAAGCCGTTGTCAGTAAACAGCTTTTTCATGATTTTCGCTTTTTCTCCATATTCTTTTACTTCTTCAACGAAATCAAACTTGCCGTCGTTCACTGCTTTGAGCATTGCAATTAAGCCATATTGTGCGGAGTGTGATGTCCCTGAGCTGAGTGGATACAGGGTGCCAAATATCATGGCATTTCCAAATAGCTCCGTGCCATAAAATGGTTTTAAGTCGGGGAAGCTTCTAGTAAATAACTTATCTCCAATAACCATCATTCCAATTCGTTCTCCCGCATAGCTAAATGCTTTTGAACTGGAGATAAACAATATGAAGTTATCCGTATAGTTTGCAACAGTGGGCTGATAAGGAGGTATGCCCGGCTTGCTGTAATCTTGTCTGAAATCCATTGCAAAATATGCCAAGTCTTCCAGAATAACCACATCATATTTGTTGGCTAAGTCACCAATTATCTTCAATTCTTCATCGGTGAAACAAATCCAAGAAGGATTATTTGGATTGGAGTATAAAATATATGCAATATTTCCTTTGGCTAGTACCTCTTCAAGCTTTGCTCTAAGCTTTTCGCCACGATGGTTGTACACATCAAAAGTTTCATACTTGATGTCTAACACTTTGTGCTGTTGCTTATGTACTGGAAATCCGGGGTCAATAAACAAGGCGGTGTCTTTTTCTTTATTTAGCCTGCTTAATGTCATAAATGCGGCAAAACCTCCCTGCATGGAGCCTACGGTGGGTAAACATCCTTCAGGATTTACATCCACATTCATGAAAAGTTTGACAAATCGGGCTATTTCAGTTTTTAATTCGGGTACTCCCTGTATATCGGGATAAAGGGCTGCAACTCCTTTTTTAAGTGCTTCAATTTGCCCTTCTACGCCCAAACGCACTGCGGGTAAACCGGGGATACCCATCTCCATCCTGACAAATTTGCTTTCAGTCAGCTCTTCAATAACGTCAACCAGCTTCTTGATTTCTCTAATTGAGGCTTTCCCAATCTCTTTAATGCCGCAAATCTGTGCGGCTTCTTGTACTTTATTAAAGTCGATAGGTGTTTTTTTCATGATTAAAACCTTACTGTTATTAAATCTTTTTATCTGTAATAATTTCTATTGTTAAATAATAAACAAAGGTATTGAAAAAAGACTTTTCAGCGGATAAAACAGTGGTTTTTCATGCTAATTTATAATGATTATAGTTAATCGAAGGGCTTTTGCAACAGCATTTCTTAAAATTCTCAAAATTATATTCATGAATTAAGCAGGCTAAGGGCTTTTGCAGCTGCTTATCATAAAATGGGTTAAAAGTTGCTAAGGATATTTTTCATTTTTTTTAAAAAAAATGCCTTCCTATAGCAATACGGGAAGGCATTATAAAAATGTAATAAATTATCTTTTAAAAGTGGAAGTCTATTCCGATGGCTATGGATAATGATTTTCTGTCGTATGCTTCGCCATATCCGCCCATATCTTTGGTGATTGGGTTATAATATGTACGTAATGCACCAAGATTTAGATCGATAGCATCAGTGGCTTTAAACAGAAAACCTCCACCAAAACTGAATGTTGAAAGACTGTGGTCAAGGTCAGTTTGATAACCAAGGTTTACTCCTGTTTCAGTAACCAAATAACCGGCACTGAGCAATAGCTTTTTACTCAACCAATATTCCAAGCCGAAGGCAAATTCCCAAAGGTTTTTGTCAATTACTTCTTTGTTTGCTACAAGTGCACCGTCCAATGTCTTTCCGTAATCTGCATTTTTATCAAAGTAGGTGTGATAACCGGCGCTGATATTCAATCGATTTGTAGCGTTGAATGAAACACCGAGTGACAATAGGGATGGAATATCACTTGCGACTTCAAGTTTATCGGGGAATAGCCCTACATCATCAACTTTGGTTGAATTTTTGACGTTTATCGCTGCTTTATGCTCGTATTTAATTCCAAAATTAACACGATGGAAGTTCAGGTTTAATCCTATTACAGGTACAATTCCTGTTCCGCTTTGTGTAGCATCCACTTCTTTATCTGAAGTAGCATCCGCATTGAATCTCATTGCCATACTTTTTAATTGAAATTCCGGGCTTGCTTGTCCATAAGCACCTTGAATTTGCGCAATATTCAGCAACATGGGGTCTATGTTTGGATCAATAAGTGCAAAGCCACCTGCTATAGATGCAACTTGTTCGGCTGTAAGAAATCCCATTGCTTGTGCTTGGCTAAGTGTTAAGCCAGCTCCACCACCATCAACCAATGGTTGTAACGATTCGGCAACACCTGCCAATCCGGTAAACATATCCGCCATGCTGTTAAAGAAGCTTGGTGCTCCTACCATATTGCCCGTATATCCTAATGCTGGAAACATCGGATTGATTTGTATGTTTCGCAGATGCCCTTTGTATTGATTATTTATCATTACATAACGTACTCCAAGACTAAGTGATACCACCTCACTTATTTGATAGGCTGCCCCTGCTTGAAGACCGTAAAAAATCGAACTGCCTTCAAATTCCGATTCAAGACTGTATTTGCTTGTGGGGATGCCGCCTGCAGTTAAACTGACCGGGAGTGCTGCTACAGCTGATTCAAAAGATGGCAATCCATTCTCATAAGATGCACTACCGCCTCCTCCAATAGGATTGAAAGCCAGTGAGAAAGCGAATTTATTCTTTTTAAATACTGCGTAGGCAGATGGGAATAAAGGAGCTGTTACCGTTCCTTCGAATTCGGTGTTATTTAAAGGTATGATACCCGATTGTTGGGCAAAACCATCCGGGTAATGTACAGAAATAAAACGGCTTTGTTTTACAAACTGATTATTTAAAGAAAGATGAAATCCGTCTTTTAGTTGGGTCATTCCGGCAGGATTATAATAGGCAGAGCTAATTCCTTTGGTGGCATCTTGTGCCGGATTTCGAATAAATGATGCACTTTGGTTCGTGTTAGTTACTATACCACCGGCCATAACAGAAACTGCTGCCAGCGTATATAAAATAGTAAAAATTGTTTTTTTCATATGATTAAATTTAAGATTTTGCTTGCTAAAGTATATTTAACTTTAATAGAAAGCAATACTTCTGAACGATTTATATTAAATATGGTGTAAAATACTTTGTGTTACGCAATTAACACAGAAACTATTTGGATGCAATATGCGTTGAAATATGATCCAAAAGTTGATTTATATCTAAGTTTTCACCTTTAATAATAATGTCAGCCTTACAATAGTAGTTATTCCGGTATTGCAAATGCATTTTGATGAAATCTAGTAGTTCGGTATGGCTTTTATTAAGTACCAATGGGCGTTTTCGTTTTGAAAGTGTCAAACGGTTAAACAAACTTTCAGCTTTCATATCAATATACACCGTAATTCCATGACGGTTCATCCACTCCATATTGTCAAAAAAGCAGGGTGTTCCTCCGCCGGTGGCAATCACAACATTTTTAAGACTTGAAGTGCTTTTAAGAATTTCACTTTCTAGTTTTCGAAATGATTTTTCATCATATTTAGTAAAAAATGAAGCTATTTCAATCTTGTATTTCTCCTCAAATAGTTGGTCCAAATCAACCGCATCAAAACCTAAGCGTCCGGCAATTCTTTTTGAGACAGTTGTTTTTCCTGCACCCATATATCCTATGAGGTAAATACGCATTTTGGCAGAGATTACTATATTATTTTACGCTTTAACACGCGTAAAACGGCATTTTCAACAGCTTTGGCATCCAAATCATATACTTCCAGCAGTTCTTCCGGTTTGCCGCTTTGTCCAAATTCGTCATTTACAGCAACATACTCATGAGGAACGGGGAAGTTTTCAGCTAAAACTTGGGCAATGCTATCACCAAGGCCACCATGTTTTTGATGTTCTTCAGCTGTTACAACACATTTTGTCTTTTGTACTGATTTAAGTACGGCTTTCACATCCAAAGGCTTGATGGTATGAATATTTATCAGCTCAACAGAAATCCCTTGTTTTTTTAGTTCTTGGGAAGCAAGATATGCTTGCCAGACCAAATGCCCTGTAGCAAATATGGTGATATCGTTTCCTTCTTTAAGGAGGTCAGCTTTTCCAATTACAAATGGATGATCTTCCGGCATGAAATTAGGCACTTTAGGTCGTCCGAAACGAAGATACACAGGACCTTCATGCTCTGCAATTGCCATGGTTGCTGCTTTTGTCTGATTATAATCACATGGCACGATAACCGTCATTCCCGGAAGCATCTTCATCAATCCGATATCTTCCAATATTTGATGTGTAGCGCCATCTTCACCAAGAGTCAACCCTGCATGAGAAGCACAGATTTTCACGTTTTTACCTGAATAAGCAATAGATTGACGAATTTGGTCGTAAGCCCTTCCTGTTGCAAAATTTGCAAATGTACCTGTATAAGGAATTTTTCCGCCAATTGTCATTCCGGCAGCTACCCCAAGCATATTAGCTTCTGCAATTCCCATTTGAAAAAAGCGTTCGGGGAATGCATTTTTAAATGCATCCATTTTAAGCGAGCCGGTAAGATCGGCACAAAGTGCAATGATATTTGGATTCTTTTTTCCGGCTTCAAGTAAACCAGCACCAAAGCCGGAGCGCGTATCTTGTTGATTTATAACTTGTAATTCCATGTTTGACTTTCTTAATAATCACCTAATGTTTCTTCTAACTGCTTTAATGCTGCTTCGAGTTGGGCATCATTGGGAGCTATGCCGTGCCAATGATGTGTTCCTTGCATAAAATCAACTCCAAAGCCCATTTCTGTCTTCATTAACAGCAATTGAGGCTTAGCTTTTCCTGCGTTTTGCCGTGCATTTTCCAGTGCTTTGAGGGTTTCTGCCATGTCATTGCCGTTAAAACTGCTTACTTCCCAGCCAAAGGCTTTATATTTTGCTCCCAAATCGCCAAGTGAAAGCACATCATCTACCGGTCCATCGATTTGTTGACCGTTGTAGTCTATAATGGCAATAAGATTATCTACTTTTTTACTGCCGGCATATAATGCCGCTTCCCAAACTTGCCCTTCTTGCTGCTCGCCATCGCCCATTAACACATATACAAGGCGTGAATCATTATTTAATTTCTTACTGATTGCGGCACCAATTGCTACGGATAAGCCTTGTCCTAAGGAACCACTTGCTACACGTACTCCGGGTAGCCCATCATGGGTTGTGGGATGCCCCTGCAGACGGCTGTGAATCTTTCGAAATGTGCTGAGCTCTTGAATGGGGAAATATCCGCGACGAGCCAATACACTATAAAAGACGGGGCTGATATGGCCAATGGATAGAAAAAAAATGTCTTCGCCTTTACCGTCAATAGTAAAATTATCTACATCTAATTTAAGATGATCGAAATAAAGGGCAGTAAGTAAATCGGCGCTGCCTAATGAACCACCCGGATGACCGGATTGATTGGCATGTACCATACGGACAATGTCCCGCCTTACTTGTGATGCTATTCGAGTTAACTCCTTGACTTTTGTCATATTCAAATTAATATTTTACGCAATTGAATGCAGCAAAAATAAACAAATTGAAACGTAACTTTAGGACGAATCAATTTTTCTTATGAACAAAAGAAAGAAAAGTAGCCTGCGTAATTCATGAATTTAATTTTGAGAAATTTTCAGGCGTGAGTTGTGAAGCTGTAACAAGCTACCGCGAACAACTCATAACGTAAAAATTGCCAAAATTAAATATAATAAACACTTTATAAAAACACCAGTAAAATCTCCTAACACAATGTTCATAAGCTTATTACGATTAAGTTAGATTGACAAGCTTATGAATTGGTGAATTATGCAGGGTAGAAGTAGGTGCTATTTTAAAAGAAGAATGCCCTTGAGGATTGTGCGAATCGTAAAAAACAACAAAAACGACCGGCACCTCAAGGGCATTTAGTTCGAACTTATTTAAAACAACCAACCAATTGAGATTACAAAAATAGTATTGAATTGTGAATTCATTAACGCAAACAAGTTTACGGTTAAAACGAATAAGGGAATGGACAAGATAAAAGGAATTGTTTATTCTATGAATTTATAAAAATTAGATAAAAATCTGATAATCAACGGTTAATTGATTTTAGTGAAATTACTTGATCGATTTAGAGAAAAATCGGATTTTTGTATCAAAAACCTAGGTACAGATATAAATAAATTACGTAATTTTACGTTTTATCTTCTTTCACATGAAATTATTATTAGTAGAAAGTGGAGCTACAAAAACAGTGTGGCAGCTTTTGAATTCCGGAAAAGTTGTTAGTTGGGTTCAAACTGCAGGATTTAACCCATTTCATAATTCAATTTTTGAACTTGAAACAGTTTTAAAAGAAAATGTAATACCTTCTCTCAGTGGCTTACTACCTGATAAGATTTATTTTTATGGCGCCGGCTGTAGCACAAAAACCAACTGTGCCATGGTTGAAAATGCGTTTAAATCCTTTTTTAATCAAGCTGATGTTTCTGTGATGCCTGATATTATGGGGGCGGCACATGCTTTGCTTGGTAACAAAGCCGGAATAGCTTGTGTTCTAGGTACCGGTACAAATGTTTGCGTATTTGATGGAACTGAAATTGTGTTTCAGGTTCCTTCATTAGGATATGTGTTTGCGGATGAGGGTAGTGGTGCGTATATAGGCAAAATGTTTTTAAAATCTTATTTATATGGTGAAGTACCTGATTCGCTTGCAGAGAAATTTAATGCCGATGGTCTGAAAAATAGAGATGTTATATTAAATAAGGTGTATAAAGAACCGAAGGCTTCGGCATATTTAGCTCAAACAGCACGCTTTGTAGGTGAGAATTTAGATCATCCGTTTTGTATGCAGTTGATAACGAATGCATTTGATGCCTTTATCGAGCAGTACTTATTTCGAGTCCCAGATTTTAAATCGTATTCCATTGGCTTTACCGGCTCTGTGGCTTGGCATCTGCAAGCCATCATGAAAGAAAAACTCCAAGCTTTAGGTCTTGTGGATGTACATTTTGTAGAAGACCCATCGGTAGAATTAGCAACTTATCATAAAAAAAAGTTTGAATAAGCTGATTTATTCTCTGTTTTTTGAATCAATTAAAATTGTAACCGGTCCATCATTAATTAGCTCTATATCCATCATGGCACCAAATTCGCCTGTTTCAACATGTATTCCGGCCTGTCTAAGCTCTTTGATGAATAATTCGTAGAGCGGCATGGCCTTTTCGGGTGCCGCTGCTTTGATATAACTGGGGCGATTTCCTTTTTTGGTGCTTGCATGGAGTGTAAACTGACTAACTACTAAAATAGAGCCATTGATGCTGTGAATATCGAGGTTCATTTTATTCTGCTCATCAGGAAAAATGCGTAAGGCAATCACTTTTTTTGTGAGCCATTCAATATCTTCTTTGGTGTCTTCATGCTCAATGCCTACTAATATGAGCATGCCTGCATCAATGTCACCATTTATTCTTCCTTCAATTTTTACAGATGCCTTTTTAACACGCTGAATTACTAATCTCATCCTAAATTTTTTAGCAAATATCCGATAAAGCAGTGTATTTTAAAAGCATCGATTCTAAATTTAGAATTACCTTTGCGGAAAATCAGTAAAAATTATGGTTCGTTTAAGCGTAAATATAAATAAAGTAGCAACAATACGTAATGCTCGCGGTGGCAATGTGCCGGATGTACAAAAGTTTGCAGTGGATTGTGAACGTTTTGGTGCAGATGGTATCACCATACATCCTCGTCCTGACGAAAGACATATTACTTATAAGGATGTGGCTTTACTTCGGCCTTTGGTTAAAACAGAGTTTAATATTGAAGGGAATCCTACTGAAGATTTTATCCAATTGGTTTTGCAAAATAAGCCTGAACAAGTCACTTTAGTACCTGATGATCCCGGGCAATTAACTTCTGACCATGGCTGGGATACTAAAAAGCATGCTTCTTTTTTGAGAGATACGATTCAGCGGTTTAAAGAAGCCGGTATTCGAGTATCTATTTTTGTAGACCCGGTTCCGGAAATGGTCACATACGCTGCTGAAACACTGACGGATAGAATTGAACTTTATACTGAATCATTTGCAGTTCAATATCCGGAGAATCCGGTAAAAGCTGCTGCTCCTTTCATTGAAGCGGCTTTAGAAGCTCATAAACTTGGACTTGGACTAAATGCCGGACATGATTTAAGCCTTGAAAACATTGGTTATTTTTCGTCTGTGATTCCCGGATTGTTAGAGGTTTCTATTGGGCATGCATTGATAAGTGAATCATTGTATTATGGTATAGAAAATACAATACAAATGTATAAAAGGCAGATGCTTAAAACTTTAAAATAGCTTTGTCTATCAAAGTAGAATTAGATTTTTTTCTAATAAAAGTATAAAACATATTAGCTTTGTGCTTAACACCTTAGTAATGATTTTAAATTAGGTGAAACAGAAGAACATTTTCATTTATTTGCTTAGTAGTGTGTTGATTACTTTGTTGTGTTTTCAGCAGCAGACAGTTTATGCAAATGAATTGAATGAGCATAGCATTGACTCATTGAAAGCTGTGTTGCTTGTTGCTCATAATGATACTGTTCGCATACAAACTTTAATGCATCTGTCAGATGCATGTCGGAAAACTGATTTGGTGAGTTCGGTGGAATATGCTGTACAAGCGATGGAGTTAGCTGAAAAGAAAAACAATCAAGCTTTATATGCATACACCTTATTTAATACGGGCAATGCATATTTTGCGTTGGGAATGTATGAAGATGCTTCGCGTTTGTTTTTTAAATATTACGAACTTAAAAGAGACGAGGGGAATCAGCAACAAATTGCATTTAGCCTTACAAATATTGGTGCTATTCAACTGCAGATGGGACAATTTGATCAGGCGAAACCATATTTTCTTAATGCGTTGGGGATTATTACGGACTTGGCTAATGAAGTAAATGAAGGAAAACCTGTGCCTGAAATGGTCAGTTTGTATAATAATTTAGGGGTAATTTACAGGGAGTTAGGGATTCCTGATACAGCTATTTTATACTATCAACTGGGTATTCAAATTGCTAAGGAGTTAAAGCAAACTGACGAAACATTAGCTAAGTTATATAATAATTTAGGTAATTTATATATTGATACAGAGAAGTTTGACAGGGCATTTGAAGCCTTGAGTACTGCACTTGTCTTGCGCGAATCAATTAATGATTTGGCAGGTATGGCCGCATCTCACAGGAACTTGGGAAACTATTATACATCCATCAATAACTTTCAAGAAGCCGGTATCCATTTTTATAAGGCAGTTGATTATGCAACAATAGTAGGAGGGAAGAGCCTCCTTCAAGGGATATATAATAATCTGTTCGATTATTATCAGGTTAAGGAGAATGCCGATTCAGCATTGAAATATCATATTTTGATGAAAACTTATGCTGATGAGGTCAATATTGAAGAAACAATGCGTGAGCTTACGATTTTAGAGTTGAGTGCACAATTTTCCGAAAAAGAAAAGCTTATTCAAGCTGAGCAAAAGCGCAAAGAGCTTTGGTATTATTTTGTTGCCATACTATTGGTATTGATGCTCACATTGATCGCCATGTTGTTTATTTTAACAAAAAATCGTTTAAAGCGAATTAAGCTTGAAAAAGAAAACAGTGATTTTGCAGCGAAAAACCTTACGTTAGAAAATGATATCTTAGAAAAAAAACTTGAAGTCCAAAAGAAAGAAATGGCTACCCAAGTTTTATATCAAATAAAAAAGAACGAGCTTGTCGATCGTATTGTGAAGAAATTGCTAAGTCACAGCACTGATTTTAAGAAAGAAAACCAGTCATTAATTCGTGGCATCATTCGTGATTTGGAGCAAGCTCAAGAAGATGAGGTTTGGGATGAGTTTGAACTACGGTTCCAAGGGGTTCATAATGAGTTTTATGAAAAACTTCATCAAATCAATCCGGATTTAACAACCAACGAACGTCGTCTTTGTGCATTTTTAAAATTAAATATGACGACAAAGGAAATAGCATCCATTACCGGACAAAGCCTGAGAAGTATTGAAGTGGCACGTACGAGGCTACGGAAAAAACTTGATTTAACAAATTTGGAAATCGGATTAACCGAATATTTATCCTCACTTTAAATAGTTTATAACCAGTCTTTTATTATTATTTGTAGCACTAATGTAGCAGTGATTTATTTTACTGTAGCAGTGATGTGCCGTTGATTTAACTTAGGTGTGAGTTTTATTACAATAGTTTTGTTGTCAGTTAAAAAAATCCATGCACGAAGAGAATCAAGAATCAAAAAGGAGGGAAGAAATTTCCTTGGAACAGGATTTAAAGAAAATAATCCGTAGAAAGCAGCATGAGCGAGAAGCTTTGCTCAAATTGTTGGATTATATCGAATCGACCGACCAAAAATTGGAATCAAATTCTGAAAAGAATAAAGAGAATAAATAATCCAAAACTCAATTATTAATTAACTAAAACGAAATGTCGATGAATTTTACAAATCTTAGAAGTGCGAAATACGCATTACTATTTCTGCTTCTATTACCTTATTTTGTGGCCACATCGCAGAATGGAAGCTCTCCAAAATCTTTTCCTTTAACGGAGGATTTTGAAGGTGTAGATTTTCCACCTGCAGGCTGGTCAGTTTATGATGTAGATGGCGATGCTCCCGGATGGACCTACGCCGATGGCTTCAATCATACCCCGGGGGGGAATCGCTCTGCTTTCCATTCGTATGGATGGGGGCAGGATGGATGGCTTGTTACTCCGCCAATCAGTCTCCCTTCCAGTGGTACAATGGTACTTTCCTTTTGGAATACGAATCTTGACGCGGCTTATTATGAATCAAACAGTGTACATATAAGTACTGGTAGCCCCGATCCTGCAGCTAATGATTATGTTGAAATATGGTCGCCCGATGCAGTAGGCGAGGATTGGTCACAAGTAGCTGTGAATTTGGCTGCTTTTGCCGGCGAAACAATTTATATAGGATTTAGATATTTTGCTGATTATGGACATATCTGGGTAGTTGATGATGTTTATGTCGGTGATGACTTTAATACTGACCCAATTATTGCAGTGAGCCCTTCAGTAATGAATGTAACGGTGCCGGACAATGCTATAATCACAAAAAATCTGGCAATAAAAAATATTGGGGTTGAAGACTTGGTATATACTATAAGTCATTCATATCTTGGTACAGTAGAAGGTTGGATGTCAATTGAGAATACATCCGGTAGCATTGGATCCGGGCAGACCCAACTTCATGCAATCGCTTTTAATCCTGAAAACATTGAATTTGGAGATTATCAGGCATCAATCCTTATTAATAGTAACGACCCGGAGACCCCTAATGTTTCCGTGATGGTAAATGCTACTTTTATGGAAGGTGCAAGTGCTGAAGTAAGTATTATAATTCCTGACTATACATTCCCCGTAGATATGAGTACAAACGGAGAATATGTGGCTATTGCAGGTTTTGGTGGTGATGGCTGGTGGTATTCCAAAACTGATGGTCTAAAGGCTATTGGTGGTGAAGAACCAATTATTGAAGGTGTTACTGATGACGGTATTATTGCGGGAACAACTCGTAATCCGGAATATGTTGCGGGAGGCATGCCTGTTACCATGGCTGGATATTGGCACCCACAAACCCAAGAATGGACATACTTAGGGATTAATCCCGATTCGGGTGAGCCCACAATGAGTGATTACAATTCAGCATGGGGTGTTACGGCAGACGGTTCAACAATTGTTGGTATGCAGTATTATCCCGGTTATGTATATAAAGCCTTTAAATGGACTGCTGCCGGTGGTTACGAAATGATAGGCAATTTACATACTGCAGGTAACCGTCCAAATGGAATCAGTAAAGATGGAAGCGTGGTTTATGGCTGGGCAGATATGCCCATGGCATCACGTTCACCTGTTATTTGGTATGATGGCGAATTGATTGTAATTGATCCGGACGAATATGGCGAAGCCTCAGCAGCTTCACACGATGGAAATTATGTAGCTGGTAATGTAGGTGCTGATTTATTCTTATGGGATAAGAGTGGCAATATTGAGTTTATTCCGAATACACATAATTCCGGAGAATTAGCCCCCGTATCTGTTACTGATGATGGAACTATTTTTGGATTTGGTGTTGAAGGTTGGCCACCATTCCCGGATTCAAGAAGAGCATTTGTTAGAAATCCTGATGGTGAGTTCATGACATTTAATCAATACTTGATTGGTAGAGGAATGGTTGAAACTGAAGATTGGATGTTCTTTAGTGTGAATGCTGTTTCTGCTGATAAAATGATATTTACCGGTGCAGCACTCACCCCGGAGAATGAGTATGTAACCTTTTATATGGATTTTGGAGCTGAAATTCCTTCCATACAGATTTTGCCACTTTCGCTCGAAGCTACTCTGAATGAAGGAGCAACTTCACAGCAAAGCTTAAAAATTCAAAATACCGGTAGCGGTGTTTTAAATTATGAAACCTATGTACACTTCCTTCAAGGCAATGCTAAACAAGCTATACAAGTTGAAGAAGGAGCTGTACATACTCCTACGAATATTGAATTGCAAAAAATAGCTTCCAAAGGTGGAGAGCCTGAAACAGATAGAGTTTCAACTATATATACCTTGCATTATGATGGCGAAAATTTAGATGCTGTAGGTTTAAATAGCGGAGGTACTTTTTATGCTTCCGCAAGATATCCTTCCGATATTACTGCCAGCTTAGCTGAATCACAGTTGGCCAGTGTTGATTTATTTATTCATGACTTACCTACTGAAGCAAAGCTTGTTATCTGGGGACCCGGAACTACTACTGCACCTGGTTCTGTGCTTTATGAGCAAGTATTTGTTCCAAATTCGTACTCATGGAATACCGTAAATCTGAATCAACCATTTGAACTAGATGGTACAGATTTATGGGTTGGAGTTATGTATACGCATAACGCAGGAAATTATGTTGCCGGTTTAGATGGCGGACCTTTTGTTGCAAATGGTGGATTTATTTCAATGGATGCAGTAGCATGGGATCGCCTTTATGATGTTGGGTTCAATAATAACCTTAATATCCGTGCTAACTTACAATTGGGTGATGGTAGTTGGTTGAGCTTAAATCCCGAGCAAGGACAAGTTTCCGGTGGTGAAACAGCTGATATTGCTGTAAACTTTACAGCTAATGTAGATGCTGGCACATACTTTGCAAATGTTATTGTAGAAAGTAATGACAAACATAATTCTTTGAGTTTTGTACCTGTTACACTTGATGTAATAGGAGGTCAAACCGTAAATGGTTTAAATGAAGACTTTGAAGGAGAAATCCCACCGGCTGGATGGAATATCTATAATGTTGATGGTGCCATGTCCACATGGGAATCTACAACAACTCAAAACCATACCATCGGTGGTACAACCTCAATGTTCCATATGTATGGTACTCCCGGTATTATGCAAGAAGGATGGTTGGTTACTCCAAGGGTTGCTTTACCGGCTTCTGAAAATCTTGAATTAAGTTTTTGGAGCTATCATGCATATCCTTCTTATTACGGTAAAAACAGCGTACGAATCAGTACAGGTAGTGGCTTGCCGGAGAGTGGTGATTTTGTTGAAGTATGGTCACCTGCCGGAGTGGAAATTCCATGGTCAGAAACCGTATTAGACCTATCAAGCTATGCCGGACAGGCAATTTATATTGCTTTTGTTTATGAAGGCGATGATGCTCACTCATGGTACCTTGATGATGTAGTTATTGATGTACCTTCACTTCCTGCAACAATCGTAGTGAACCCCACCGAATTGCACGAAACTTTAGGACAAAATCAAACTGCAGTACAACAAGTTACTGTAACCAATACAGGTAATGCACCCTTGGAGTTTGATATAGAAGTAAATACCGGACGTGGCGTATTAAGCTATGGAATCGTAGATGCTCCTGTTGTTTCAACAGATCAGCCTAAGCTGACAGCAGATATGCTTACCAATGCAGCTACTGTAGGACAAACCGAATCACCAAATCGTGGTACTCTGGATCAAGTAATACGTTATGACAACGGCATCAATGATGATGCTATAGGTCTTAATGGCGGTGGTACTTTTGAAGTTTCAGCTTATTGGCCCGCTTCATCAATGGCACAATATGCCGGCATGGAGCTTGAAAAAGTTGAAATGTATATCAATAGTGTACCTTCAGTTGCTACACTTAAGATTTATGGTGCAGGAAGTGCATCAGCTCCCGGTAGCTTGATTTATTCCCAAAGCTTCAGCGGTGCTGAATCTACTTGGGTGATGGTTGAGCTTGATACTCCTGTTGCAATTACAGGTGGAGATATTTGGATTGGATACGAAGTCACACACGCTGACAGTCAATGGCCCGCCGGATGTGATGCCGGTCCTGCAGCTGCAGGTTTTGGCGATATGATTGCCCTTGGCGGTGCATGGGATCCGATCTCAAGCTTAGGATTTAATGTGAACTGGAACATTGCCGCATATCTTGCAGAAGGAAGCGGTCAAACCGGTGAATGGTTATCTGCTGCACCCTTATCAGCTGTTGTGCCTGCAGGTTCCTCTGTTACAATCGATGTAAGCTTCGATGCGACAGGTCTTGCCGAAGGTACTTACGAAGGAAGCTTGGTATTCAACTCGAATGACCTTAGTAACCCGGTAGTTACAGTGCCTGTAACTTTAGAGGTTGAATCGATTGCTGCTCCTGCTATTACCGTGAATCCTGCATCATTGTATCAGCACTTCTTCGCTCCCGGCGATACT
>CAZQBU010000008.1:31564-83629 GCA_964592175.1 uncultured Lentimicrobiaceae bacterium | reverse complement strand
TTCTAACCTGAGACGTTTTAAATTCTTGCCAAATTTTTTCTTAATATCCATGTTGCAAAACTATGACTATGTGGACAGTCATACAACGGACTACTGTCAACATTGGATATTAATTACACTTTATTTTAATGTTTTTATATATGGGTGGTGGGTGGGCTTGGGTGTGTCGGCAAAATGAAGGCTCTTTTGGCTTTGCGAAGCGTTGGCATTTGTGTCAGGCAAAGACAAATGTGCCTGAATGTGCGGTGGGTTTCCGATTTCTTTCTTTTCTCTATGCAGCAAAAATTCCTTTGTCATTCTGTCGTCTGTTTTGTCTTTTTACAATGAACGCTAACGTCTTTTTTACGACACAAATATAAACATTCGTAAATTCAAATCATATAACATTCGTAAAGCAATTTCATAAAAACAAGGAAAATTCTATATTAATAACTGAAATCCTGTATTTTATCATGTAAAATGAAAAATAAACTAAATTGCATTTACGAATGTAGTGTAACTTCATTCTGCCCTAAACAATCGAGGGCACTATAAAATCTCATACCTCTTGGAATGTTTGCTTTGTAGGCATTGTATGATATTAAACATAACATTTGCAAGTCAAGTGTTTATTTTTTGTAAATTTGTTCTTTATTTGCAATGGAGGCTTTGCTGATTTAACAATTTGAATACGCTAACTTCGATTGCAAACGTGGAACTTTTAATGCTAAGCATAACATACTCATAAAAGCAAGAAGGTTTATAGGGTATCGTTATATAATGTTGTTTAAAATAGCGGTAATGAATAGACCACTGAAAGTTATATTTTTCGTTCTCGGAATCACAATCATACTGGTTTTACTTATTTATTTCGTTCGAATTCCATACTTTATTCACTCGCGTGGATTGACTATGGCTCCCAATGAGTGGATATTGAAAAAAGAACGTAAAGGTACCTTGGTATCCATTTTTAAAAATAATTTATTGAATTCCACGACCGAGTTTACCGTTACTGAGTTTCAGCGGGGTGATTTGGCTGAGTTTCACTTGAAAGATAATATCTTCAGTCTTGGGAAAGTGGCCAAGGGCGATACGATTGGGATTATAAGTTCAACCGAAGAAGAAACGAGATATATTGAGCTTTTAGCCGAGCTTCAGGTGCAGCAAAGCCTTTTAAAAGTGTATACCTCCGGTGAAAAGCCCGAAAGGGTGAAGATGGCATATGAGGAAATGCTGCGCGCCGAGCAAGAATATAACACCCAAAAACTATTAACCGAACGTCAAGAGAATCTGTTTAAAGATGGTTATGTGCCGTCGGAGCTATATGAAATATCGTATAACGACCTGATAGTCAAGAAACAAAATCAAAATGTAGCGAAAGCTAATTACGAGTCATTGATTACCGGAGCTAAGCAGGAGGAGGTAGATTATATAAACGCATCTATCCATGCGCTGGAGCTGCAGATTGAACAAGCTAAAAAACGCATGGCATCCTTTTATATCACTTCACCGCTACACGGTACAATCGTAGACAAACGCGATTTTTATGAGGAAGAAGATATTATATTATCCGTTGCAGATCAGTCGGACTTGTTGGTGGTGATGCCAATACCGGTTTTCAAAGTGCAGTATCTGGAGAAAGAACAAAATTTGATTTTTAAGTCGAGCAGCTTCGGATTTGAATATCAGGCTCGCATAGTCTCCATAGATAATTCGGCGCAGATGGTAGGTCAATACCAAAATGTATTTGTGACGGCGGTTTTGACTGAAAATTATGAGGACTTACTGCCCGGAATGATACTCGATGCCACTATTCATACCGGCTGGGTGAGTTTCCCCGAATTTATCAAACGAGTTTTTAGTGTTGTATTTGAAAATTGAGAATGAAAGCGCTTCGATATGAACGGAAATATTTGGTTCCTAATGAACTGATGCCCAGGATGCGAAAAAGACTGGAGCCATTTGTGGTTTCCGATAAAAATATGATTCGCTTTCCAAACGGACACTTGCAATACACTGTTCGAAGCATATATTTTGATAATCGGGATCTGTATTTTTACCAAGAAAAAAATGCAGGAGTGCTACTCAGGCGAAAGTTTAGAATCAGAGGTTATAATACGTGGCAGCCTAATAGTACTGTTGTTTTTGAGATAAAACGTAAGATCGAAAACCGTATAAAAAAACACAGAAGTTATTTTCGATACGAAGATGTGGATGCAATTTTAAGTACAGGCAATATTTCAGATTACATTATTAACCCAAGCGGAAAGCAGCTGTTTTTGGATGATGCAAGCCGTTTTATGTTTCATGTGAAGAAAGACTTTTTGCATCCAACAGTGCTGATTGTGTACGAACGTGAAGCCTGGCATGGTCGATTTGACCCCGGAGTGCGTGTGACATTTGATAAAAACATTCGTAGCATACGCTATCCGGCAACAGATGAATTATTTTATGATGGGAATTATAGCTATTTATTTGATAGTCATTTCGTGCTGGAAATCAAATACTTTACGAATCAAATGCCTGTTTGGGCTCGATCTTTTGTGGAGGAATTTCAACTCAGGCACGAGGCCATTTCAAAATATACACAAGGCTATGATGCCAGCGTGAAACGAAAAATGCTTACTTTTTAGATTATAAGTTACATTATGATTACTGAATTTCAAGATATATTTGTTTTTAGCATTTCTACCGCCGAGGTGATTGCCAATATGTTGGTGGCACTTTTGTGCGGAATAGTTATTGCCATGATTTATAAATATACGTATAAGGGGCTTAGCTATTCAGCATCTTTTACTGTTTCTTTAATTCTGCTTACCATGATTACCACCATCGTGATTATGGTTATTGGAAACAATCTGGCACGTGCATTTGGGATGGTAGGAGCCATGTCGATTATACGTTTTCGAACTGCCGTGAAAGATGCATCTGATATTATGTTTATCTTTTTTGCACTTTCAATTGGTTTGGCTGCCGGGGTAAAACTGTATTCCATTGCATTTTTTGGAACTGTGATTATCGGTTCTGTACAACTTATTTTGAGTAAATTCAGTTTTGTGTTGCCACACAGCAAAGAGTTTTTATTGCAAATATCCGGCATGAATGATAAATTGGCTGAGAATCCATTTAGGGATGAATTTAAAAAACATTGTCGTAAACATAAATTGGTGAATGTGAAAACTTTGGGTGAAATGGAAAACGAAATGATGGAGTTTTCATATTATATTAATCTTAAAAATGAAAGTAGGGGTAAGGACCTAGTTGCCGATATAAAAAGGATTGATGGTATTAAGTCAGTTAATCTATTTTTCGATGAAGACTAATCCGGGTACAAGAAAAATTGAAAATCCATCCTATTCATTTATAATATCAAGATATTTTTAAAGCTGTAAACAATCTTTTTTCTCTTTATAATAGATTTATAATCAGCTTAGTACAAAATAAAACAGCTGCCCTTTTGAGGCAGCTGTTTTAGCATATATCCCAGAGTTTTTTATTATGGTTTATTCCATATTCTTGGTGCAGGAACCGGTTTCAGTGGTTCTCTGTTTTCAAGTTCTTTCATCACTTCTTCAATGGCACGATTGAGCTGTTCGTCTTCGCCATTCCATTCTTTGATGGGGTCATTATCTATGAAGATATCCGGATCAACGCCATAGTTTTCTATAATCCATTCGCCGGTTTTTGCGTCAAAACTCGTAAAGAATGGTACGCGTATATCGGTTCCATCAATAAATGGCAATGAGCCTGAAATGCCCACAATACCGCCCCAAGTGCGTGTACCTATTAGTTTTCCTAAGCCTAATGCACGGAAGCCCCAAGGGAATAAGTCGCCATCGGATGCTGAATATTTATTTATTAAACATACTTTTGGTCCTACTTGAACTGCATCCGGCACAGTACCAACGCGGCTTGAGCCACGACGCATTGTAAGTCGGTATGGCTCACGTGATAGGCGTTCGAGAATCATTGGTGAAACATTTCCGCCACCATTGGCGCGGTCATCAATAATAAGACCTTCTTTATCCAGCTGTGGATAGAAATAGCGAGAAAATTCGTTCAAGCCATCGACGCCCATATCGGGGATGTAGATATAACCGATTCTTCCGCCGGAAGCTTCTTCCACCTTCTTGAGGTTGCCTTGTACCCACTCATAATGATATAGTTCACTTTCGCTGGCAATGGGGCTGATGACAACTTTTCTTGCACCTTTCAAATCGGCTTTGCTATTGAGAGATAATTCAGTGGGAACATTAGCCTTTCCTACCAAAAGCGCATACATATCGTTTACACTATTTGTCGGAACGCCGTCTATTGCAACAATATAATCACCAACTTTGGCGTCAATGCCGGGCTCTTGTAGTGGTGACCTGAGGTTTTTATCCCAAGTTTCACCTTGCAGTATCTTTTCAAGACGGAAGAATCCACTCTTGTCACGTGAAATTTCTGCGCCAAGCAAACCAGTGCTAACACGTTCGATACGTGCAAGCTCACCGGGATTTACATACGCATGACCGCAATTTAGTTCGCCAATCATTTCGCCAATGATATAGTTTAAATCCAGTCGATTCTTCACATAAGGAAGGAATACAGCATATTTATCTCTGATAGCATTCCAGTCCACGCCGTGCATATTATCCACATAAAATCCATCGCGATAAACACGCCATGCTTCTCCGAAGATTTGAGCCCACTCTTGCGGATAATCAGTGGTAATCTTCATGTTTGAAAGGTTTACGGCATCGGTTAGATTTGTTTTTGAAGAAGGTAAGTTATTCACATATAGCTGTTTGCCTTTCATAAATAAGGCTTTCTTGCCATTTGCACTTACCGACATATATGCGCCTTCAACCAAGGTTTCTTCTTTTTGTTTTGATAGGTCGTACATTGCTACGGTACCACCTCTGTTGTAATATACTTTTTGACCATCCATGTAGAAGTTGCGATAATATCCGGGGCTAACGGGTATTTTCACAATGCGATCGCTTATGCCATCAAAATCGAATTTCACTGTTGTGCTTTCATCTTTCTTTTCATCTGCTTTAGGTGTTTCTTTATTCACCTGCGCATCTTTTTCCAAGAAAGGAGAGGGGGTATCTTCTGTGAGCAAACTTAAATAGATGCCATTATTATAGTTGTATACATGGTTCCATTCTTTGCTTCCGTAGATGGGATTGAAATCGCGTGAAGACGAAAATACGATGTATTTGCCGTCTTTGCTAAAGCTTGGATTATAGGACTGATACCATTTATCGGTAATCGCATATTCTTTTTTATCAGCGATATTCAACACATAAATCACATTGAAATTGTTTGACTCCATGCGAGTGTAGGCAATCCACTTGCTGTCGGGTGCAAATGACATGCCGGAAGGCTCTCCCATCGGGTCTTGTAAAAGTGTAGTTACTTTTTTGCTTGCTACATCAATGAGATTTAGTCTATTTTCTCTATCGGTATAAATCAATGACTTGGAATCGGGGCTCCAAAGGAATGTACGGATATAGGTATCATTATCTTTTGTTAGTTGAATAGCTTCTGTGCCATCAATTTCTTGCAGATACAGTTCTGTTTCACCTGTTCTGTCAGATATGTAAGCAATAGCTTTACCATCCGGTGACCATTGTGCATTACGTTCGTGAGCACCCGGTGTGCGGCTGATATTTTTTGTAACGCCTTTGTCAGCCGGTACATCAAATACTTCACCACGGCTTGTTACAACAATGCGTTCACCATCAGGTGATAAACTTGCTGCGGTAATATATTTGTCGCCTTCTTTTATCTCGCTGCGGGCAAAAATATTGTCGGAGGACAGGCTGATATTGATTTTTTCGGCTGTTCTGCTACGTGTATCAAATTTGTAAATATATCCACCATTTTCAAAAACAATAAAATGTCCGTTAGCACTTGGGAATTTGATGTCAAAGTCAGTGAAATCGGTCACCTTTGTGGTGGTTTTAGTGTTTGTGTTATATACGAACAGATTCATGGTCCAATCGCGGTCGGAAATGAAATAGATATCATCGCCAATCCACATGGGCATAATATCTTGTGCTTCGTTATTTGTAATATTTTCAACACTTTGCGCTTTAGGATCATAAATCCATATATCGTCTGCCATTCCGCCTTTATAATATTTCCATGTACGGAATTCGCGCATTACTCGGTTGTATGCAAGTTTGCTTCCATCGGGTGAGTAGCTGCAGAAGCCACCTTCGGGCAATGGAAGTACTTCCGATAAACCTCCTTCTTTGTTGACTTTGTGTAGCTTACCAACAAAACCATCTGAAATACGATTCCGATAAATGATTTCTTTTCCATCAGGTGTCCAACCCATTACGATATTATTGGGTCCCATCCGATCGCCTAAATCGTCACGTGAGTTATTTGCTGTATAGGTTATGCGTAAAGGCTCGCCCCCTGTGATAGGAATGGTATAGATTTCGGTATTTCCGTCATATTGTCCGGTAAATGCAATGGTTTTGCCATCCGGCGACAGCTTTGCAAACATCTCATAGCCAATATGGGAGGTAAGTCGCTCGGCCTGACCACCATTGATGGAGACTTTATACAAATCTCCGGCATAGGAAAATACTACATCAGTTCCATTGGTTGTCGGGAAGCGAAGCAATCGAGCTTCTTCAGCCTGCAATCCAAAAAGGAAGAAGGTAAAAATAAAAAATAAAATGCCTCTTTTCATCGAATGATAATTTGAAATTTATAATACACAAAGTTAAAAGATTTAGTGGATATAGCTCCATGATTTTAAGGAATTCTTAAGACAATTTGGAAGCAAGCTTGGCTTCGAAGGATTTTTTAATACTTTTGCGATAATATAGGTGGTTTTACCCTGCCAAGTTATTAAGAGCTTGTGAGTAATTCTCCGCATATGGAATATTATTTAAAAGAGCCCGAATTTTTCACAATCAATAATATCATTTTTTGAAAGTACTGCTATTTATTAAGCGTTTGGATTTTGGAGGTGCTGAGAATCATGTGGTTGAGCTTGCAAATGAATTGAATGCACAAGGGCATGAGGTATTGCTGCTTTGCCAAAAAGGTAGAAATATTGCTCAACTTGATAAAGAGATTCAGCTAATTTATCGTTCGCTATTTTCCAAAAGTTTAATCATTCAAATTATACAGCTGTTGTGGCTTATTTCCACTAAAAAAGTTCAAATTATCCATGCGCATCAACGCTTTCCTATATTAGCGGCTTCCATTGCCGGCTTTTTGACAGGCGTTCCTGTGGTGGCTACCGTTCATGGGCGGACACGTTATGATTTGCGTTCATATTTTTCCAGAAAACTACCTTCATTATTTGTTTTTGTAAGCTATGCTGTACTGCAAAAGTCCAAATATTATCCTCAAATTCGTGATAAGTCGGTTGTCATTCCAAATGGGATTTCAATTGTTGGTAAGCACTACAATCTCACAGCCTATTCAATGGCGTATATCAGTAGAATTGATGCAGCGCATTCCAATGTCATCCTGCTTATACTTGACACAATTCCTGATTTAGTTAAAACTTACGAGCAACTTAGATTTTATATTTTTGGAGACGGACCTTATTTGGAAATTGTTAAAGAAAAAGCAGAAAAAGTGAATCAGTTGATTGGATATGAGGTGGTTAAGTTATGTGGTTTTAAAAGTGACCTGCATTCAAATTCTTCCTTCCCCGAGCTTGTTATGGGGGTAGGGCGTGTGGCAATAGAAGCGGGCTTAAAGGCTTGTACGCTTATTTCCATAAATAATAAACGTATGGGAAAGTTGATCAATTCGGAAAATTATTTGAACTATAAGCTAAATAACTTTGTCAATACTAGTGGATTACCTCCAACTACTGAAATGATTAATCAGGAAATAGTTACATTTTTTACCGATAGGGAAGCTTATCGTAAACAAAGTCTGGCGTTAATGGAGCGCTTTGCTGACGATTTTTCAATCACCACCATGGTAGAAACCCTAGTTCGTGAATACCAGCAACTTCTCGATGATTCGTTTGTTAAACTACGATAAATGTTAAAAAAAACAGGGTTTACAAACTGCCTGTGTAAACCCCGTCATTGATTTTATTCAAGATAAGTATAGCCGTACAATCCGCTCCTATATATAGAAAGGAATTCTTTTCCTTCTTCGGCGGATATTTTTCCTTGTTTTACAGAAAATGTCACCCAAGTTTCAACGGTACGAACAAGTTTTTTTGCGTTATACTGAACATAATCCAGTACTTCGGCAACTGTTTCGCCGTCGATTATTTGATCTATCTTATATTTATCTCCCACAACTGAAACATGCACTGCATTTGTATCCCCAAATAAGTTGTGCAGGTCACCCAAAATCTCTTGATAAGCTCCTGTCAGAAAGACTCCTATATAGTATGAATCCTTAGATTTTAAGCTATGTACAGGTAAGTGATGTGAAAAATTGCGTGTTGAAATGAAATTATCGATTTTTCCATCCGAGTCACAAGTGATATCGTGTAGCGTGGCATGTCGATCCGGTTTTTCATTCAGTCGATGCAGTGGAATAATTGGAAACAGCTGATCAATCGCCCATGAGTCGGGTAGTGATTGAAATAGCGAGAAATTACAGAAGTATTTATCTGATAAGTGTTTGGTTAACACATTTAACTCTTCCGGTGGACGTCTGACTTCTCCGGCCATTTGATTCACTTCTCTGGCAATACTCCAAAATAGTCTTTCAATTTTTGCCCTAGTGGTAAGGTCAAGCAGTCCAAGACTGAACAAATCGAGTGCTTCTTCGCGTATCTGTTGCGCATCATGCCAAATTTCGAGCATCTTCGATTGGTTCAGGTTTTCCCAAGAATTATAAAGCTCATGCAATAATTCATGGTCTTCTTCCGAAAGTTCTTCGTTGTCGTCCCATTCCGGTACGGTAGTACATTCAAGGACTTCAAAAACCAATACGGAATGATGTGCCGCAAGCGATCGACCTGATTCGGTAATAATATTTGGATGTGGCACTTCATTTTTGTCGCTGGCATCCACCATGGCGGCAGTAGCGTCATTTACATACTCTTGTATACTGTAATTCACGCTGCTGGCACTGTTTGCCGAGCGTGTACCGTCGTAATCTACGCCTAGTCCGCCACCAACATCCACAAATTCAAGATGAAATCCCATCTTATAAATCTGAACATAAAACTGCGCAGCTTCACGCAATGCAATTTTAATGTTTCTAATTTTTGTGACTTGGCTTCCAATATGAAAATGAAGTAATCGCAATGATTCTTTCATATTGTTTTTCTCAAGGAAGTCCAGTGCTTCAAGCAGTTCACTTGAAGTAAGTCCGAATTTACTGTTATCGCCCCCCGAATCTTCCCATTTGCCGCTTCCGGAACTTGCAAGCTTAATTCGTACACCCAAATTAGGCTTCACTTTCAGACGCTTGGCAATTCGGGCAATTAGTTTTAGCTCGTTTGGCTTTTCAACTACTATAAAAACGGCGCGTCCCATCTTTTGAGCTAACAAAGCAAGTTCAATATAACTTTCGTCTTTATAGCCGTTGCAAATCACCAATGATTCATTGTCTGTATTTACGCCTATAATCGCGTGAAGCTCAGGCTTGGACCCAGCTTCCAGTCCAATATTGAATTTCTTGCCATGCGTCACAATCTCTTCAACAACAGGACGCATTTGGTTTACTTTAATCGGATAAACAATAAAGTTTTTTCCTTTATAATCGTATTCTTGAGCAGCAATTTTAAAACTTTTGTCCATCTGTTCAATACGACTGTCAAGTATATCCGGAAAGCGTAGAAGAATCGGTGTAGAAACATCTCGCAACAGTAGTTCGTCGAGTAATTCTCTCATATCGATGCCAATGCCATCGCGTTTTGGAGAGACCATTACATTTCCTTTCTCGTTAATAGAGAAATATTTGATGCCCCAGCCATTAATATTATACAGTTCAGCTGAGTCTTCAATACGCCATTTTCTCATAGGCCGTAAACTATTAAATAAGGTAAATAATGAAAGAAAACGCTTGCTAAAGGGAAGTAAATTTACCAATAGCGAGCAAAGCTAATTAATTATCTGTAAATTACTTGTAATTTTTTATAAAAATTGAATATTTTCAGTTGAACTTTGCCTTTTAAAAATGTTTTGGTTGGTTTAATATAGGCGGCTACGTTTTATCATATACTCCATCAAAACTTGATTGTAGCCTTTATTTATATCGGCTTCCACATAATCAATGGAGTATTGTCCACAGCGCAACTTAAGTTCTTCTTTATGCTTTTGCATTGCTTTTTGATATGCCTCACGAATCAATATGGGGTTGAGTTTCAGCTTGTCGCCACTTTCTAGGTCTACAAATCGATAGGGGCGGTCTTCTAATTTCAAATCAAGTTCCAATTGATGGTCCACTACATGAAAAAGCACTACTTCATGCTTGTTGTATCTCAAATGTTGCAGGGCAGGGAAGACTTCATCTGCTTTATTTGGTTCATCCAACATATCACTGAAAATAATCACCAATGAGCGCTGATGGCTCAGCTCTGCAATCTGATGGAGCGCATCTGCTGTTGCGGTATACTGACCCTTTCGTTCTGTATCGTGTCCAATTAGTTTTTCGAGTTCGGATAGTAGGTATTGATGATGTGTTCGGCTTGAGCGTGCTTTGGTATGCAGTTGTATTTTCTCATCAAAAAGGCTTAGCCCAACAGCATCACGTTGGCGACGCATGAGCTCCATCAAGCTTGCTGCTGCATAGACTGAAAACAGAAACTTGTCGGGATTGTTTGCGTCCGGAGCTTTTCGATAGGGGAAATACATGGATGAAGAGCGGTCGAGTACCAGTTGGCAGCGTAGGTTTGTTTCTTCCTCAAAACGTTTAACAAACATTTTTTCGGTACGGGCATACAACTTCCAGTCGATATGTTGAGTCGATTCTCCGCTATTATATAGGCGGTGTTCGGCAAATTCTACCGAAAAGCCATGAAACGGACTTTTATGCAGCCCTGTAATAAAGCCCTCTACAACCTGTCGAGCCAAAAACTCGAGGCTGCCAAACCTACTTAGGTTTTCACGTGATATCTGATAGCTCATATGGATATAACGAGCAACCTTGGGCAGTAAAAGTACCGACCAAGGTTGTCGTATGTCTTTAAACTACATTATAATTTATAATAGTGCTTCCAGTTTTTTAACCAGTACCTGTTTCGGTACTGCACCAACCTGTTTGTCAACTGCTTCACCTCCTTTAAAAAACAGTATGGTTGGGATGTTTCGGATGCCAAATTGAGCTGCTGTAGCGGGGCTGCTGTCTACATCCACTTTTACAACTTTAATTTTTTCGCCATAGTCTTCGCCTATTTCCTCTACAATAGGACCTACCATACGGCAGGGACCACACCAAACTGCCCAAAAGTCAACAATAACCGGGACTTCCGATTGTAAAACGACTTCATTGAAGTCGGCATCTGTTACATTAATAGCCATATTAAATATATTTTAAGAATTAAAATGTTTGCTGCAAAGATACGTAATCTATGTTTTAAAAAAGAATCATTTGAAAAATGTCAAGGATTGGGATTTGTATTTTATTTAAAATCATATGTTACCCAATCAAGTTTATCAAGTGCCGGCAATAAAGTTGCGGCATTCACTTTACCGGAACGTGGTTTTAGGCTGCATTGTAATTTTAGATCATGATTTTTTATAAGCATCTCATAATGATGTTTTCCCTTTCCGTGTTCTAAAATCGTATCCGACAGCATTTCTAGGTCTTCTTCATCAGCAGTTGTTACATCCAAGCTCATGTATACTGTCTTGTTTGACTCTTCTACTGCCGTATCAAGCAGGCGGACATCCAGTACCTTGAATTCATTCTTTTCAGCATCTTTGTAACGAGGCTGAATGGTTCCATGAACTAAAACAAAAACTCCGATATCTAGTAAGTGTTTGACTTTTAGGTATGTTTCACCGAAAACCACTAAGTCCATAACTCCGAAAAAATCTTCAACCTCAAAGCGACCGTATGCATTTCCTTGCTGACTTGTTAAATGTTCTACGTTCGTTACTTGAGCTGCAAACGATAATTTGTGCCCGGAAATTTCGGCAAGCCTTTCTTTTATAAATTGAATGTTTGCATTCGTTAAATATTGTATTGCAATTTTAAAATTATCAAGCGGGTGTGCGCTAATATAAAAACCGATGGACTCCTGCTCCATATTTAGTTCTTTTAGCTTTGACCAAGGCTCACATTGTGGAAACTGAGGTTCAATCTTTTCTAGCTCAAGAGTTTCACCAAATAAATTAAATTGTGATGAGTTTTGCTCTTCTTGGTGTTGAATAGCAAATCGTATTGCTTTTTCTAAGAATGTTTGACTTTCATTTGGCTCTTGATAAAAGAATTGTGCGCGATGTATGCCCGGCATCGAATCGAAGGCTCCAGATGTAACCAATGCTTCAATATTTCGTCGGTTTAGTGATTTAAAACTTGCACGCTTCAAAAAGTCGAAGGCTGTTCGAAAGATGCCATTGGCTTTGCGTTCCTCCAAAATACTGTTTGCTGCCGCTTCTCCCATGTTTTTTATCGCTCCCAATCCGAAACGAATTTCACCTTTATCGTTTACCGTAAAGCGATATTCCGATTCGTTTACATCAGGTCCCAACACTTTTAGATTCATCCGTCGGCATTCTTCCATAAAGAAGGTTACCTGCTTGATATCGTTACTGTTGTTACTTAAAACGGAAGCCATATATTCAGCCGGATAATTTGCTTTTAGATAGGCAGTTTGAAATGCAATATATGCATAGCATGTAGAGTGTGATTTGTTGAAACCATAATCTGCAAAGGCTTTCCAGTCGCTCCATACCTTTTCTACCACCTTTTGCGGATATCCTTTTGCCTTGGTGCCTTCTTCAAACTGCGTATACATTTCGGCGATGAGGTCTTGTATCTTTTTACCCATGGCTTTTCGCAGCGTATCGGCTTGTCCACGTGTAAAGCCTGCCAATTTTTGTGACAACTGCATCACTTGCTCCTGATATACGGTAATACCATAGGTTTCTTCAAGGAACTCCCTCATATCCTCCAAGTCGTAGATGATGGGGTCTATACCATGTTTTCGGCGGATATAATCCGGAATATATGCTTTCGGACCCGGGCGAAACAGGGCATTCATTGCAATTAAATCGTTGAAATGAGTGGGCTTGAGGTCGCGCAAGTATTTTTGCATGCCTGGGCTTTCATACTGAAAAACACCAACTGTTTCACCGGCTTGAAATAACTCAAAGGTCTTGGGGTCGTCTAGCGGAATTTTATCCGGGTCGATGCGTCGTCCATGCCTCTTTTCGATGATTTCAATAGTGTCTTTCATTAGCGTAAGTGTCTTAAGACCCAGAAAATCGATTTTTAACAAACCGGCTCTTTCTGCTACGTAGTTATCATATTGGATAGACCAAAGAGGGGATTCTTTACTGATGGTAACCGGAACAATTTCGCGTAAATCGGTAGGTGTAATTACAAAGCCACAGGCATGAATACCGGTATTGCGTACCAATCCTTCCACTGCCATTGCGTTTTTAATGATTTTTCCTTCCAATGTATCTTCTTTGGCTTTAGCCAATAATGCCTCTCCGGCTTCGATTTGTTCGGGTCTGTAAGTGTCATTCAGCTTTTTGGGAGTAAATTTGACAAAATCACCAAACTTTATGTTTTTTGTTGTTGAAGCCAAATAGTTGACTTGTTGTTGGTCCATTGCCAACACCCTTCCAATATCACGAATTGCTGATTTCGCCCCAAGGGTTCCGTAGGTGATGATTTGAGCAACTTTGTTCTTTCCGTATTTATTCGTCACATACTCAATTACTTTAGCGCGTCCTTCATCATCAAAATCAATATCAATATCCGGCATTGAGATACGCTCGGGATTTAGGAAGCGCTCAAAAAGTAATCCGTATTGCAGCGGATCAATCTTCGTGATTTCCGTACAATATGCAACGAGTGAGCCCGCCACAGAACCTCGACCGGGACCTACCCAAACGCCCATTTTACGGGCTTCCCGAATAAGGTCTTGAACAATTAAGAAGTAACCCGGATAACCGGTGCTTGCAATGACTTCCAACTCGAAATCAATACGATTTGTAATTTCTTCATTCAGTGTACCATATATCTTTTTGGCTCCTTCATATGCTAAATGTCGCAGATATTTATTTTCTCCTCGTTTGCCGTGATCAGCGGCATCTTGTGGGTCGATAAACTCTTCCGGTATTTCAAATTCCGGCAGAACAATATCACGTTCTAAACTAAAGGGTTCAATCTTATTTATTATTTCCTCAATGGTATCAATGGCTTCCGGAATATCGGCAAATAACCGATGCATCTCTAGCTCCGATTTAAAATAATATTCGTTGTTCGGTAATCCCGGACGATATCCGCGCCCTTGCCCGATAGGATCACTTTGATGCGCATTTTCT
Source organism: uncultured Lentimicrobiaceae bacterium (assembly GCA_964592175.1). GTDB lineage: Bacteria > Bacteroidota > Bacteroidia > Bacteroidales > F082 > JALNZU01. The sequence continues at coordinate 69,206 of CAZQBU010000008.1, read as the reverse complement.
TTGATACAGACTAATAAATCTTGTACTTCTGCATCCTCCTTGTTCAAGTAATAATTGTCATTCGCAGCAAAATATTTGATGTGATGTTTTTTTGCCATAGCCAACAGCCATGTGTTGAGATGTTCTTCTTCTTCAAGGCCATGGCGATTTATTTCAATGTAAAAGTCATCTTGAAAATGCTCTTTCCACCACAAAAGTGCTTCTTCGGCTTGTTGTTCACCGATATTTAGCAAAGTTGATGGCACTTCACCGGATAAGGAGCCTGTAGTGGCAATCAAATTGTCCTTGTACTGTATAAGTACCTCCTTGTCAATCCGTGGCACATAATAAAACCCATCAATATAGGAGATGGAGCTTAATTTGGATAAATTTTGATAGCCGTCCTTGTTTTTGGCATAGAGTGGGCTTAAATAACCGTTATCTTTAATGGATTTATTTGTGTGGTCGCGGCAGATATATAATTCGGACCCAAGAACAGCTTTTAAAAGTTGAGGCTGTTCTTTAAGCCCTTCTTTGACTTTTTTTAGTTCCTTTTTATTGTGACTATTAACAAGGCTGACAAAGTTAAAAGCACCCATCATATTCCCGGTATCGGTAAGGCCGATAGCCGGCATCTTTTCGGTTAAAGCTTTTTGAATCAAGCCTTTCAATTCAATTGTTGAATACAGTATTGTAAAGGTGCTATGATTCCGTAGATGCGAAAAACGATGTTCGATTTGTGTGCTTTTTTCACTGATATCTATCTCGCCTTCAGATATTTGCTGGGTGATTGCATCTGTAGCTTCTTCCGTAGCCACATTGGATTCAATCTCGAGACCAAGTTTTTGAATTTGACTTGGATTGGCGGCTCTGAATTTTATAAAAAAGTCATGATCCAGCAAATGGCTGTCTTCCGTTTGCACCCCGGTGCGAATAAGCTCAAAAAAGCAACGGGATGTTGCTTCCACATCTGCCATGGCATTATGTGCTCCGCTAAAACCTTCTTCAAATAGTTTTGTGTATAACTCCTCCAGTGTCGGATATTTAAATCGACCTCCACGGCCGCCCGGTATTTGACAGAAATTTGCTGTTACTTCCGTGCATGTATCCAGCTGTGGTTTGTTTAAAAAATTGGTTTCAACATTGTTGCGTAAATACTCGGCACCCAAAATATTTCTGTCAAACTCGATATTATGACCAATAATATATTCGGTTTGATTAATGGCTTGATTAAAATGTTCGAGTACTTCTTGTATGGGTTTGCCATTTTTTAATGCAAAATCGGTAGTAATACCGTGCACTTTGGCTGCATTAAAAGGGATTGTAAATCCGTCAGGCTTCACTATATGGTTTCCGGAACTGATGAGTGCCCCTTGTTGGTCGTGTAATTGCCAAGCAATTTGAACCACTCGGGGCCAATTATCGAAATCAGTTAAAGGAGCATTTTTATCGCGTGGTAGTCCGGTAGTTTCGGTATCAAAAATCAAAAACATAGCATCAATATTATTTATAGCCTTAAGACAGAGGTAGTTATGAAATTCTTTAGCTGAACTACAAAGATATCCGAAAAAGAAAGATTAACAAATTGAATACATTAAAAAACAATCAAATTTTGTGAATAGCGTTTTGATTTGGCATAACATCTACACTTACAGTATGATATATATTTTGCACTTGTGCTAAAATAGTATCACTTATTTGATTTGATTTTTTAAATTTGCATTGTTAAAACGCACCGCATATGGATATCAAAAGAATTTTATCGGATAGGGTTCAGTCACTTACTGAATCAGCCACACTTGAAATGACACGTAAGAGCCGCGAGCTCCGTGAACAAGGTATTGATGTGATTACGCTTAGCATTGGCGAGCCTGATTTCAATACACCCGAACATGTTAAGGCTGCTGCTGTTGCTGCCATTGATGCTAACAAAACGCACTATCCTCCGGTTCCGGGCATACAGGAGCTGCGAAAGGCTATTTCAGAAAAATTAGCACGTGATAATAATTTGAATTATAAACCTTCGCAGATAATTGTTTCAAACGGAGCCAAGCAATCAATAATGAATGCCTTGTTTAGTTTGGTAAATGATGGAGATGAAGTGCTAATTCCGGCTCCTTATTGGGTTTCTTATCCCGAAATGACGAAGCTGGCAGGTGGTAAGCCCGTCATCTTGGAATCGAGTGTAGCCGATGATTTTAAAATAGGACCGGCGCAATTAGAAGCTGCAATTACTTCGAAAACAAAAGCATTTATCTTTAGCTCGCCTTGTAATCCCAGTGGATCGGTATATTCTGCTGACGAGCTTAAAGCATTGGCAGAAGTATTTGCACGCCATCCCGGAATAATTATCATCTCTGATGAGATTTATGAATACATCCGCTTTGAAGGAAGGCATGCAAGCATAGCCGAATATCCCGAAATCGCAGACCGTGTGGTATTGATAAACGGTTTATCCAAAGGCTTTGCCATGACAGGCTGGAGAATTGGATATATGGCTGCACCACAGTGGATTGCAGATGCATGCAATATCATTCAGGGACAATATACATCGGGTAGCTGTACGATTTCACAAGAGGCTGCACTGGAAGCTGTAAAAACAAATCCCACCGAATCAGCCGAGTTAATCGATATGACTCGTCAATTTAAAGAAAGACGTGAATTGTTGTATAAGCTATTGTCAGAAGTTCCCGGTATAGTACCCAATATGCCTTTAGGAGCCTTTTATATGTTTCCGGATGTGAGCCATTATTATGGAAAATCTTTTGAGGGCAAGCAAATAAATAACAGCTCTGAACTCTGTTTGTATTTACTGGCTGAAGCACATGTAGCCTTGGTTAGCGGCGATGCATTTGGTAATGATAGTTGCATTCGTTTTTCATATGCCACAAGCAAAGAGCTAATTAGTGAGGCCGTAAGAAGAATTGCACAGGCACTTGCCAAACTGAAATAACAGCTGATGCCTGATACACTTGCTTTGGATTCCCTTTTTGACTCCTTCACGCGTTTACGAGTGATGGTGTTTGGTGATGTAATGGTTGATGCATACCTGTTTGGAACGGTAGACCGCATATCGCCTGAAGCGCCCGTGCCCGTAGTAAATGTGGGGAATCGATTAAACAGAATGGGTGGAGCTGCCAATGTAGCACTTAACGTACATGCGTTGGGAGCTCAGCCATTGCTGGTTTCTGTAGTGGGCGATGATGAGAAAGCCGATTTGTTTTTACGCCTGATGAAGGAAAAACAGCTCGATCCATCCGGTCTTATTCGTGTGAAAGGACGTACGACCACTACTAAATTCCGTATTTTCGGGAATAAAGTACAAATGCTGAGAGTTGATGAGGAAACAACCGAAGAAGTTGATCCGTCCACAGAACACGCCTTACTTGAAATTGTAAAACAACAGCTCGAGCAACAAAATGTGGATGTGATAATTTTACAGGATTACGATAAAGGTGTACTGACTCCATTTTTAATAAAGCAAATTATTAAGTTGGCACAACAGCATCAAATTCCTGTGGCAGTCGATCCGAAAAAACGTAATTTTTTACAATATAAAGATGTCAGTTTATTCAAGCCTAATTTAAAAGAACTGACCGAAGGTCTTGGAGTCAGCCTTGCTGAGTTTTCACTTGCCAAGATTCAGACCGTTGTAAATAAATTATTTCATGTGTTAAATCCTGAAAAGGTGTTACTTACACTATCGGAACATGGGGTATTAATGGCGGAACAAAATAAATCGGGAGACACTGAATTCACTCATTTGCCGGCGCATCTGCGAAATATAGCTGATGTTTCCGGTGCCGGGGATACGGTCATTAGTGTTGCCGGCTTGTGTTTGGCTGCCGGTATATCACCGCGATTAATAGCTGCTGTTTCTAACCTTGCCGGTGGTTTGGTTTGTGAAGAGGTGGGGGTAGTGCCGGTAGATAAAACCAAATTATATAACGAATTGAGGAAATTAAGCTTTTAAGCAATTCAAAATTTAAAACTCTTAGCATGCAACCGAATCCAGCTAACGGAAATGAAAAGAAAGAACAAGTTCGGAATATGTTCGATAGCATAGCCGGTCATTACGACTTTTTGAATCACTTTTTATCGCTCGGCATTGATAAGCTTTGGCGAAAACGTATTGTAAAGAAGATCGCGGCACATCAACCTAAATCGGTATTGGATGTAGCTACAGGAACCGGCGACTTGGCAATCGCATTATCGAAACGAATTGACAGCTCGATTACGGGAATTGATATATCAAGTGGCATGCTTGAGGTTGGAAAAACCAAGCTTATACAAAAAAAGCTTGATCAACAGATTAAACTAGAACTTGCTGACAGCGAGCAAATTCCTTTTTCGAATCAAAGCTTTGATGCGGTGATGGTCGCATTTGGAGTGCGAAATTTCGGTGATTTACATCAAGGATTGCTGGAAATGCACAGGGTGCTGACAAATGGTGGAATGCTGGCTGTTTTAGAATTTTCGCTTCCACGAAAGTTTCCGATAAAACAGCTATATAATTTTTATTTTAAAAATATCTTACCAACAGTGGGACGTTGGGTAAGTAAAGACAAGCATGCGTACACCTATTTACCTGATTCAGTGGGTAAATTTCCTGATGGGGATGACTTTTTAGGAGAATTAAAGAAAGTAGGTTTTGAAAACAGAGCAGAAAAAAGGCTCAGCTTTGGAATTGCTTCAATTTATACTGCCTACAAAAAGTCTTGAAAATCACCCAAAAGATCTGTGTTTTCCTCTGAGCTGCGGTGAGTGTGCAATATCGGAAGTAGGTTTGCTAAACGTGCACCCCAATGCTCTCTAAAATGAATCTTACATTGGTGAACTGCATTTTCACGTGCTGCAAGTGCCGGCTTTTTAAAAAGCAGTACAAAATCTTTCATATCTTGGTACACATCCGTAAGATGCTCTGCGATGCTGCCAATAAGCCGTGCTTCGTGTCCGTATTCATTCTCCGATATATAAGAAAATTCGTCCTCATTCTCTAAAAAATCACGTAAGCTTGTAAATAGTCCATCCCATTGCTCCTCAGTGACATAGCGCTCATTAGCTTCCGGGAATTCCGGTTCAATAGCAGGTAACAACAATCCGCGCAAATATAAAAGAGGAACTAAGCCGTTTAACGAATGATAAAAGTCAGCTTTGGAATAGCTACCGGAATTTTCTAAAAAACTGCAATATTCTCCGGCAATTGCCACAGTTTCCAATACGTTTCGACTTAATGTAATATCTGAATCTGACATAAAAAGCAAGTTTATTTGGTAAAATAAGGCTTAAAGCGTAATTTGCAAAGGTAAAAAAATACTGCTTTGTAATTGATGGCTAGATTGATTAATCCAATCATCGTAATGAAAAAAGTAGTATATAATTTTGACAAAAATGAATGAAATAAGGTCTGAAATCCCGTTAAATGAAATTGCTGTCAAGCGAAATGATTCATATCCCGGCAGACCAACGATTGTTTTTTTGCATGATTCCTGGGGTTGCATTGATTTATGGCGTGATTTTCCGGATTTATTAGGTCATCAGACCAAATGTAATATTCTTGTTTATGACCGTCAGGGATATGGAAAGTCCTTGCCTTTTGCTGTTACTAAGCGCGCTAACGATTACCTTGAACAAGAAGCCGATTTGTTAAATTTGCTATTGGATTATTGGGAATTGGACAAGGTGTTTTTATACGGTCATAGTGATGGCGGTTCAATAGCGTTAATTGCGGCTGCAAAATATCCAAAAAAGATAGTTGGACTTATCACCGAAGGCGCGCATGTTTTTGTGGAAGATATTACTTTACAAGGAATTCGAAATGCAATCCCGTACTTCGAAAATGGCAGCCTAAAATCAAAACTTGAGAAGTATCATGGCGAAAAGACGGATGCTGTCTTTTGGTTGTGGGCTGATACATGGCTAAATGCAGAATTTAAAGCGTGGAATATTGAGCCTTTTTTGCCATTGATTCAATGCCGAAGCATGATAATTCAAGGAGAAGATGATGAATACGGCAGTGTGACTCAAGTTGATAGTATCGTTTCAAAAATCAAAGGAGAGGGGACAGCTTTTTTGGTGCCGGGCGCAAAACACAGTCCGTATAAAGAAGCTACGGAATTGGTTTTGAATCAAGTAGCTGCTTTTATTCAAGAGACAGTTTCCAGCAAAAATTTGAAGTTTTAAGATTAGCACCTAAAACCTACGCACGGAGCGTTTGTGTACATTTCTCTGAACCACAGTTTATGAGAGATTTTGTTATTCTATTGACAAATTTAGTTTTAATCCCAATCCAAGCTCAATCAGCTTGTAAAGTGTGGAAAGCTGTATGTCTGTATGTCCGTTCTCGATACGAGAAATATAACTTTTCTTAGCACCAATCTTTTTTGCAAGGTCTTCTTGAGTCATATTTGCTTGCTTACGCTCTTCACGGATAATTTCGCCAATAGCATATGCTTTAGCTTTAATCTCAAACTCAGTTCGTTTATCACTGCCGATTTTGCCGTATCTTTCGTCAAGATGTTGGCTAAATGTTTTTATGTTTTTTTTAGTTTCCATTGCTCTTCAATTTTTGTTCAAAATATTCATTCATAATTCTTTCTGCTTTTTCGATTTCCTTTTTAGGTGTTTTTTGAGTTTTCTTTTGAAAACCATTAAATAAAACAACCAGTTTATCATTATCAAAACAACAGAATATTCTGTAAATGTTGCTTATGTGTTCGATTCTAATTTCGTATAAGTTTTTTATGTTTATGATTTTCTTTAGATACTTTGCTGGAATTACGTCCAAGATGGATATAAAGTAGAGAATTTCATCAACTTTGACTTTTGCCTTATCATCAAGCGTTTTGAATAAATTTTCAAAGTAATCGCCGTAGAATATGATTTCTCTTTTTACTTTCACAATGCAAAGTTAACTAATTGTGTAACATTATTCAAATAAAATTCAAATATTTTTTTAAAATACATTTCATTGAGTAGGGCAAATTGAAAAGTACACCTAATCTAATGCAACAGCAATTATAGTGTTCGTAATCGTAGATTTATCTATATAATGTGAAACTCGTGGATCATTTAAGTGAAAAAAAATGCCCCAAAAGCTGTTAGTGCATTTTGGGGCATAGTTCTTTTTCTAACTATTGTTATTTCGAAATTAAAATGGTTGTTTGAATTGTTTCTCCTTTCTTATTCACCAATTGCATGCTGTATGCGCCATGGACAAAGCCACTGATATCTAGTGTTTTGTGTGTGCTTTCAATATGATATTCTTCCCACACCAATTGACCCAGTGAATTCATGATGCGAATGGCTTCCAATCCTTCTCTCAGTTCGATGTGTAGCAAACTATTTGCCGGTATCGGATAGATTTTTACCCTGTTATGCTGTTCTTCATCCAAGCCAACTATTATATCCATGATCACCGGTACGATTACTTCCGGATTGTTTATATCATTGCTGTTGATAATAATTTGCGCATAAAACGTACCGGGCCACAAATCGGTAGAATTGAAGTTGACATTTATATTTTTTGAATCTAAGGGAGCAATTGTTCCTTGAGATACATTCAAACTAAGCCATTCCATACCTGCTGAAGTAGCTTCGTCAAACTCAATTTCTGCTGTCCATTCAAGCATAGCTACTCCAATATTTCCTAAATTTAGTAATTGAGTTTTTATCTGACCGAAAGCATGGAACTCTTCGTACATTTCTGTCGGATTGACAGTAATTACTGCAGTATTCTCTGTTTCAAATAGCTTGATATTATCTATTCGCCAGTCGTTAATATTGTCTGTTTCCAATCCTGTGGCTTCAAAGCTTACAAGTGTATAGCTACCTTTTGCAACTTCAGTGATATTATATATTTTGCTTTCCCAAGAAAAAGAACCGGAATTTGAAAAAGAGTCTAGCATTTGCCATTCTTCATTTTCTCCATCCCAAATCCAAATATGTAGATTTTCGGAGATGCTGCTGGCATAATCCAAAAACTCAATATCAAAGCCTAAAAACAAATCGCCTCTCGCCGGTGAAATATCAATCACGGGGCTTCGTAACGAATAGCTGTAGTTAGTCGTTTGTGGGTTCCAGGTGAAATTAGCGGTAGGAGCCGGATTTCCTTCTCCGGTATTCATAAACCAATTCCCTTGAGATGGGGTAAAACTCCAATTATTTGTAGCAAAACTACTTGCTGCCCAATCTTCAACAAATGGTAGGCTGACAGGATTTGTTATTGTAATCGATGTTTGTATCATGGGAGATTCTCCCGGATTTGGCTCTTCATAAAAAGCCGAAACGGCATAAACATAGGTGTCCTCAGCTTCAACTTCATCTTTGAAGCGCAATATATCAGAATTTGTAGTGCCTATTTCCAAACCGTCTCGATAAATTTTATATGCTGTTAGGTTATAATTTCCGCTAGGTATATTAGGCTCTGCCCAGTCTAGCAAAATAGCACTACCGATATTTGTGGCAACAAGATTTCGAGGCGTTGGCAAGTCGGGATTACTGACTTGTAGGCTGACAGGCACATTTAAAGTAGTTTGTCCGCCATCATCGAAACTAAATCCGATATTAGCAGTATAGCTTCCCGGTTCGAGCTCAAATGCATCAAAATTTACTTCAATCTGGCTTGACGCACCTGCTTCCAAAGTGCCGGAAAGGGGTGAGGCTGCCAACCAACTGTCTTGAATGCTGCCACTTCCTATTTTTATGGTATAATCTTCGATTTCTCCACTACTAGCTTCACCACAAGGTGATGGATATACAACATAAGTTATACGTAACCGCATACGGTACATCCCGTCTGCGATATTTTCAGGTACATTTATTGTCCCTGAAAAGCTAGCGCCGCCATCTGTACTCGATAATATGTATTCTTCTTCGTTGCCGATACCGAATTCATAATCTTTATTCCAGTCAATCCATGCCGTTGCTTTATTATTTGGTGAGGGATCACCGTTTATGATTGTAAGTAGTTCACTTTCACCTGCTTCCATCTGATTGTAAATAGAGGTGTAATCGGCTACGCCGCTTTGCCAGCCACTGCTGTTGTTAATATCGCCAAAGGAAACATTGGCAATATATTCGTATTCTTCTATTGAAGAAGCGTCACAATAAACTGAATTCAAACTCTTGGTTTGAGAAGCTCCATCTGCTGTATTCGCGTTTTTGGAATTAGTTTGAATGCTTATTTCAAAATTTAATGCCTCATCTCCATTATTTGTGAGTGTAAGCTGTTGTGTTGCAGTTTGATGTGTGGCAAGTGTTTGGGATAATGTAGTGGGAAATACGCTCACATCAGTTTGAGGTCCTTTCCTTGGAATGAAGCCACTACGGTCGTTGCTACCTTTGTAACATCCGAATAATACATCAGCCTCCTCAATCGGTATGTTCAATTCATACACATTGATAAAGCAAGAGTCAGCCGGTGTAAATGTAAGCTCATATGAAAGTGATACGAGGTCGAGCAGTCCGTCACCGTTTACGTCACCAAGCGTGGGACCGTTCATGAAAGTAAAGCCTTTTGGACGAAGAGGGAAGCCTTCAATTTCTCCGCTTCCATCCATTTTATATGCATGGATAAAGCCATATTCCTCAACCATTAAATTGCTACCGAATATCAAATCATGTTCTCCATCACCTGTTATGTCTGCCACGCAAATAGGCGACTCCAAGCCACCTGCCTTTTCAATAGGGAAATTGTCCATCATATTTCCAGATGGATCAAATCCGTAAAGCATAGGTTCAATTTCTTCGCCTATCGGGCGGCTTGTCAAAATCCTAAAATCGTTATCGCCATTGAAATCGACAACGCTAGGTGGTGCATAGCTCCAGCTGTCGTCCGGAATAGGGATAGGCCATCCTTCACGGTAGCTACCGTCACTTTCTCGTATATAAAAGTTTGGCTCATCTCCATGTGTGGTACCCACAATGCTTAAAGTGCCGTTTCCATCCAAATCTACCAGTAGTGGGGATTGATAGCTCAAGCCTGAATTGTTCTCAGTTGTTGGAAAGCCGGGCAAATAACTGCCGTCAGCCCCGTTGAAGGCATGTAATACACCGTTGGAGGTACCGGTAAGCACATCCGGCATGCCGTCACCGTTAATATCTCCAACTGAAGGGGTGATAGCTGGTGTACCACCGATATTTACAGACCATAATATAGTGCCATCTAATTTAATGACATGCAGATTGTTTGATGTGCGTGTGTGCACGATAATTTCTTTTTCGCCATCATTGTCCACATCTGCAATGGCTGCTGAAGCAATTACCCAATGATTATCGAATGATAAGGGGAAGCCCGGCATTTCATTTCCGTTCACATCTAAATAATATACCCTTCCATTATTAGGTACTCCGCCGGTTACTTGAACAATTCCCAAGCTACCATTGGCATCCATGACAGCAACTGCCGGAGGATAAACAGGGGTTCCTGTTAACTGCTTTTCCCATAAAAGGCTGCCATCGTATCGAAAGACACGAAGATGACTCATGCTTGCTGCCAAAATTTCTTCCTTGCCGTCGCCGGTAATATCAGCAAGCGTAACATTTCGCATGTTTTTGAAGTTTGGATGCACCGGGAGTTTCTTCGGGAAGCCGGGCATTTGCTGTATGCCGGAAGGGGCGTATTGAATGGCTTCACTTGGTTTTATGGTGATATCTTCTCGTAAAATTTGTCCATCGCTGCCTAAATAAGCACGGCTAACTGTGCTTTGGGACCAAAGTACTATTGGTGTCAGAAATATAAAAATGAATATAAGTCTTTTCATGGGTCTAGATTTTAGTGATACTAATTACAGTGTTATTATGTCCACATCAAAGGTAATACTTCCTTAAATATTATAGCCTTGATGCGCGATGATTTTTTTAACAACTGCTTTATGAAATAGTTTTTTGCTTAAATCTGCAATAAAAGCTGTAAAACCTGAGCCGAACCCATATTGCTGCCCAGTCAGAAGTTCGATTTTGAAATTTCCGTAACCGATTGCATACAGAATAAGCCTCATATTCTGTCTCGAACTATGGAAAGTTCATAAAAACCAATAGCTTTGTACGAAAATATATTGAACTTAGTAAAGCACGAATTATGACGATAAAACGAAAGATTTATGAGCTATGGGAGGCATTATATCCGAATGAAGGATCTGAGATGCTGGATGAATTTTTAAATAACCTAACAATTTCATCAAAGCCGGCTGAAGATTCCGATTGGTATAAAGATGCGGTTGTGTATTCGCTTTATGTAGATTTATATGCCACCGATTTTAGAGGATTAACTTCTAAAATGGATTATTTGCAGGATCTGGGTGTCAGTTGTTTGTGGTTGTTGCCGGTATTGGATAGCCCAATGCGCGATGCCGGTTTCGATATCCGAAATTATGATCGAATCCGTCATGATTTGTTGGGTTTGGAAGAAGGATTTACGCAAGCACAACAAGAGGAAGTCTTTGGTGAGTTTTTGGCGGAAGCGCATAAAAGAGGCATACGGGTTATTTTTGATATTGCAATAAATCATTGTTCTGAAGAGCACCCTTGGTTTGTGGAAGCCCGTAAATCAGAAGATAACCCTTGTCGCGATTACTTTATTTGGACAAAAGACACCAATCTTTATAAAGATGCACGCATCATTTTTAAAGGAATGGAAAGTAGCAACTGGGAAAAGGAAGGTGACAGTTGGTATTTTCACCGCTTTTTTAACTTTCAACCCGATTTGAATTATCGAAATCCGAAAGTGCTGCTTGAGATGACTAAAAATTTACTTTACTGGCAAGCTGTTGGAGTAGATGGTTTCCGAGCCGATGCTATTCCTTATTTGTGGAAGGAGGATGGTACGGACTGTGAAAATCTTCCGCAAACTCACTGGATTGTGAAGTTTTTCAGGGCAGTATTGGATTATGTGCAAGTCGGCACACTTTTACTTGCAGAAGCTTGCCAACAACCGGCTACGGTGGTGGAATATTTGGGCGATGGTGATGAATGCCATGCAGCCTATCATTTCCCGGTAATGCCAATGTTTTACAAGGCAATTGCCTCGCAAAAAGCTGCACCGATTCAAACAATTCTAAGCCCTGAAATAACACCCGAAATTCCTGAAAGTAGTCAATGGTTTACCTTTTTGCGTTGCCATGATGAGTTGAGTTTGGAGCTGGTGTATGTCTCGGAAGAGGATCGAAAATATATACACGATAATTATTGCCATGAAGAAGCATGGGATTTTCGCCAAGGCGAAGGGATTTCGGCACGTTTGGCAAATCTTATGCAAAAAGACATACGAAAAATAGGTTTGGCTTATTCCATGATGCTTAGCTTACAAGGCACGCCTGTAATATATTATGGTGATGAGTTCGGTAAAGAAAATGATATGGACTATTATCTGCATATGAGAGATGTCGTTGGAAAAGATGATACCCGATTTTTGGTGCGCGGGCGCGTCGACTGGGAGTTACTTGCTGAACAATTAAAAAGCCCTGAAAGTTTTCAATCTCAAGTGCTGAAGCAGCTTAAACAAATGTTGCGTGCTCGCAATGCTTCCAAAGTATTTGGCAGGGGAAGCCTTCGTTTTGTGGATGCCTTGAATCACGATAATACGATTAATGCACATATATTGGCTTATGAAAGGCAGTATGGCGAAGAAAAAATACTGGTTTTGCATAATTTATCCGACCTCAAGCAAGAGTTTAAATTGCCGTCCTATTCCGGTGAATTTGTGGATGTTGTAAGTAATGAACGAATGCTTTTACCCGTTGTGAATTTAGCGCCTTATGCGTATCACTGGTTAAATATGGGTTCCTAATTAGATGAATGTAGTAAGAATAAAAGAATTGAATGCAATTTATGAGCAATAAGAATTTTCAAGCTGTTATTTTTGATCTTGATGGCGTAATTACCAAAACAGCATTGGTACACAGTGCTGCCTGGAAAGAGATGTTTGATGAATTTTTGACATCTTATTATGCTTCTAAAGGTCTGGAGTTTAAAGAGTTTACCCATAAAGATGACTATTTGCCCCATGTGGATGGGAAGCCGCGTTATAATGGTGTCGCAGATTTTCTGGCTTCTCGCGAGATTGAACTTCCTTATGGTGACCCGACAGATTCTCCGACAACTTTGAGCATTTGCGGGCTTGGCAACCGTAAAAATCAAGCCTTTAATGAGGTGTTGCAACGTGATGGTGTGGAGGTGTATCCAACTACAGTCCGCTTGATGAAAGCCTTAAGGGAAGAGGGATACCGGCTGGGAGTAGCTTCATCAAGTAAAAACTGCGAAGCCGTATTAAAAGCAGCGGGTTTGTCTGAGCTGGTTGAAACACGTGTGGACGGGGTGGTTTCTGCGGAATTGGGTTTAAAAGGAAAGCCTGAAGCCGATATATTTATTCAAGCCGCCAAAAATTTGGGCTGCGATCCTGCCTATTGTGTAGTTGTCGAAGATGCGGTATCCGGAGTAAAAGCCGGGCAAAACGGTAATTTCGGACTTGTTATCGGTCTTGCGCGTGAAGATAATATGCAGCATTTGTTTACTGCCGGAGCAGATGTCGTATTTGATGATTTGGGAGACTTTGGTATAAATGAGATATCTGCTTGGTTTGATAAAGGAATCCTTGAAGATGGTTGGAGCATCAGCTATTACGATTATGAAGAAAAAGCTGAGCGTTCACGCGAATCTCTTTTAACAATAGGTAACGGCTATTTTGGCACAAGAGGAGCCTTGGAAGAAACCTCTGCTAATGCCGTCAATTATCCCGGGACATATATGGCGGGGATGTATAATCGTCTAATAAGTCGAGTCTCAGGGCGTGACATTGAAAATGAAGATTTTGTGAATCTCCCAAATTGGCTTTCTCTGAAATTTCGAATTAATGGCGGTGATTGGATTGTGCCTGATGCTCAAAATATTGTATCAATTCACAGAAAAATGAATTTCCGCAAAGGCTTGCTGGAAAGAGAATTGATAGTACAAGATATTGAAGGCCGACAAACAAAAATTAATTCCAAGCGCTTTGTGAGTATGGATAACATCCATATTGCGGCTATGAAATATGAATTAACGCCTTTGAATTATGAGGCTGAAATTGAATTGTGGAGTGGGATAGACGGAGACATCATCAATGAGGGAGTAGAACGCTATAAAAGTTTGAATCAGCAGCACTTACAAATAGTTGAAACTGGAGTTGAAGATGATAAGCTGTATCTATTGGCACAAACTACACAATCAAAACATCAAATTGCCATAGCCGTACATCATGATTTTTCTGTTACTGATGGGCAGTTGAGTTTATTGCCTGATATCATTAATTCAAAACAGGTATATCGCCCTTCAGTGGCAAAGCTTGTTGCCGGTCAAAGCCTGAAAATGGAGAAAATAGCTGCAATTTGTAGCGATAAAGAAGAGTTTGTTCAGGATGCACATGTAGCTTCCTTGTCCATGCTTCGAGAAAAAGTCGGATTTTCCAAATTATTGCTTGAAAGCAGCAAAAAATGGGAGCAAATTTGGGATAAAATTGATATAAAAATTGAAGGCGATCGTTGGTCGCAGCGTATGTTGCGCCTCCATTTATACCATTTGATGGTTTCAGTTTCTCCTTTTAATACAAAGTTGGATGCAAGCATCACGGCTCGCGGATTGCACGGTGAAGCGTATCGCGGACATATTTTTTGGGATGAATTATATATTTTGCCATTTTATGATATTCATTTTCAGGAGGTTGCCAAATCCATGCTCATGTATCGTTATCGCCGATTGGATAAAGCAAGAGAATATGCGGCAGCCCATGGATATAAAGGAGCAATGTTTCCGTGGCAAAGCGGTAGCGATGGCAGAGAAGAAACACAAATTGTTCACTTAAATCCCTTGACAGGCGAATGGGGTGATGACTACAGCTCGCTTCAACGACATGTGTCACTCGCAATTGCATATAATATTTGGGATTACTTTTGGATAACAAATGACCGTAGCTTTTTGTCGGATTATGGCATGGAAATGTTCTTTGAAATATGCCGATTTTGGGCTAGTAAAGCAGTAAAAAATCCAAAAACAAAACGATTTGAAATAAGTGGCGTAATGGGACCTGACGAATTTCATGAACATATGCCCAACCAATCCGAAGGCGGATTAAAAGATAATGCCTACACCAATATCATGGCTGCTTGGATGTTTTCAAAAGTGAATGATATAATTCAGGTTGTGGGGGAGCAATATGCTAAGGATAAAGGTTTTACAAGTAATGAACGACGAAATTGGGAAGAAATATGTGTCGAGCTTACTGTTCCAATGAATGAAGAAGGCATCATAGCGCAATATGATGGATATTTTGATTTGAAAGAGTTGGATTGGGACTATTATCGAGAAAAATATGGCAATGTGTATCGCATGGACCGTATTTTAAAGGCTGAAGGTAAATCGCCGGATGATTTTAAGGTGGCAAAGCAAGCAGATACTTTAATGACATTTTATAATTTAAACAAGCATGAAGTCGATGATATTTTAAGCCATATGGGTTATGAATTGCCTGAGAATTATCTTGCCGAAAATCTGGATTATTATTTGAAACGTACCAGCCACGGCTCTACATTAAGCAGGTTGGTGCATGCACGTTTGGCTTCCATAGCAAATCAGCCCGAATTAAGTTGGAACTTGTACCAAGATGCACTGGGAAGTGACTTTTCCGATATACAAGGTGGCACAACCGGCGAAGGCATTCATGCCGGGGTGATGGCCGGTACCATTCTTATTACACTGAATACCTACGCAGGCTTGAATTATCGAGAACAAGAATTGCAGTTTAATCCTAAATTGCCGAATCATTGGAAAAAAATGGAGTTTAAACTGAGCTTTAAGCAAATAAACTACCAGATTATATTAGTTCCGGATAAGCTGCAGATTAAAGCAGATCAAAGTACCCATATTCGACTTTATGCTGAACAACTACACTTAGAAAAAGAGCTTTGGCATAGCTTTAAGCTATAACCGGTTTTGATACGATTATTATATTAATTTTCAAGAAAAAATATACACAATGTTAGGAGATGTTCTTTTAATTGAAGAAAAGCACCGCCTTGCCGGCGAACAGCTTATCGAAATGATTATCGAAAAGCGTACACCCAAAATGATGATTGCTATTTCAGGTGAATCGGGTTCCGGAAAAACGGAATTGGCGCATGTGGTGGCTAAAGGATTGCGCAAGCACGGAATTTTTGCAAAGCCCTTGCATATTGATAATTACTATCGCATACACCCGCATGTACGTACGGAATGGCGCTTGGAAAATGGCATAGAAAATGTGGTTGGTCCGGGAGAATACGACTGGGATACATTAAATCGAAATATTCGTGAATTTAAGGAAGGGCTTAGCTCTACCGGTCCATGTGTTGATTTGGTGACTGAGCAAATAGATCAGCTAACCACCGATTATAAAGAAATTGACATGCTCATTATTGATGGTTTGTATGCCATTAAAACCGATGATGTTGACATACGAGTTTTCATTGAGCTCACATTTCATGAAACTAAAAAGGCACAGCTGCTTCGAGGAAAGGAGCCACAAAATGAATATAGGATGCGTGTTTTGGAGCAGGAGCACAAAGAAGTGCAAAAGCTCAAATCATCAGCTGATGTGTTGATTGGAATGGACTATACATTGCGCCTGCCTTGATTTTGAAATTCGTTTTGGATTGCATATTTCCGACTTCATAAATCAGCCTATTATTTAGACTGTTTCCATTATAGTATATCGCATAATAAATAGCCTGCTTTATTTGTTTAGTACGGTATAAAGTATTAATTTTGCCCTGTTAAGAAATTAACAGTGTTAATAGATAACAAACAGTTTTACATAACATTTTTAAACCCAAAAATATGAATTTGGATCAATTTATGAAGGACCTGGAGAAGAAGCATCCGGGCGAACCTGAGTACTTGCAGGCAGTTCACGAAGTACTTGAATCATTGGGTGATGTATTGGAGCAAAACCCTCAATTTAAAGCTAAAGGAATTCTTGAGCGTATTGTTGAGCCTGATCGCACGCTTATTTTCAGAGTACCATGGGTTGACGATAACGGACAGGTACAAGTAAATATTGGTTACCGCGTGCAGTATAACAACGCGATTGGACCTTATAAGGGCGGTATTCGCTTCCACCCGAGTGTGAACCTCAGTATTCTGAAGTTCTTAGGTTTCGAACAAATATTCAAAAACAGCTTAACATCACTTCCTATGGGTGGTGGTAAAGGTGGTGCCGATTTTGACACCAAGGGCAAATCAGAAGGCGAAGTAATGCGTTTCTGCCAGTCCTATATGCTGGAACTTTGGAGAATTATCGGACCCGAAACTGACGTTCCTGCCGGCGATATCGGTGTAGGTGCCAGAGAAATTGGTTTCCTCTATGGAATGTACAAAAAACTAACGATGGAGCACGTAGGTGTTCTCACCGGAAAAGGCCTCAACTGGGGTGGATCACTTATCCGTCCTGAAGCTACCGGATTTGGTGCAGTTTATTTCGTTGAAGAAATGCTGAAAACCATGGGTAAAAAAGTTGAAGGACATACTTTTGCCGTTTCAGGCTTTGGTAACGTAGCTTGGGGTGCCGTTTCAAAAATTAACGAATTAGGCGGAAAGGTATTAACCATTTCAGGTCCTGACGGATATATTTACGATCCGGATGGCGTTTCAGGCGATAAGATTGACTATATGCTTGAATTGCGTGCCTCGAACCAAGATATTGTAAGCCCATACGCTGAAAAATATCCGAATGCCACATTCTATCCCGGAAAACGTCCTTGGGAAGTGAAATGTGATATCGCAATGCCTTGTGCAACCCAGAACGAATTAAATGAAAAAGATGCTGAAAATCTGATGGCAGCTGGCTGTTGGATGGTTGCTGAAGTTGCCAATATGCCTTGTACGCCTGAAGCAATTTCCGTATTCAAGAAGCATAAGATTCGCTTTGCCCCGGGTAAAGCAGTAAACGCAGGTGGTGTTTCAACCTCAGGTCTCGAAATGTCACAAAATACCTTGAAACTCAGCTGGACTCGTGAAGAAGTAGACGAGAAATTACATCAAATCATGGTTAATATCCATGCTGCTTGTGTGAAATATGGTACACAAGAAGATGGTCATATCGACTATGTGAAAGGTGCTAACGTAGCAGGATTCCTCAAAGTTGCATATGCAATGATGGATCAAGGTGTTGTCTAAGATGTTAAAACACAAATAGTTGAAGAGGCTGCACCACATGGAGCAGCCTCTTTTTATTTTATCATTGCTGTATTCTACCGCATTTGTAAAATGAAATCATTATTTTTGTGCCTCAAAATCCAGAAATGCATTTTCTTTATCCTTCAATGTTTTGGTGGCTTTTTGCCCTTGCAATCCCGGTGATTGTTCATCTCTTCAACTTTAGAAGACATAAGCTTTTGTATTTTAGTAATGTAAGCCTGCTTAAAAGTCTTCAACAAGAGAGTAGCAAAAAGCGCAATATAAAGCATCTGCTTATATTGCTGAGCCGCCTGCTGTTTATTGCCGCATTTGTTTTTGCATTGGCACAACCCTATCGTGCTGCAGAAACTAGTATTAATCCCGATGCGGAAAATATAGTGAGTGTGTATATTGATAATTCGATGAGCATGCAGCTGCCCGGAGCTGAACTGTCATTGGTAGATCAATCACGCCAAATTGCCAAACAAATAGCACTTCAATTTGGTTTGAACAATCGATTTTATTTGTTTACCAATGATTTTTTACCAGCACATCAGCGTTCATTAAGTTTGACAGAGTTTGTGCAAGAAGTGGAACAATTACGGGCTGGAGCACCACCGGCCAGATTGAGTGAGGTGTTTCTGCGCACAAAAACCTTGCAATATGATAAAGCTGCTGATAGCAGACTGATGTTTTTACTGACAGATTTACAACGTTCGGGAGTAGATGTGGAAAATATTGAAGCTGATAGTAGCTTAAATCTTTTTGTGGTACCCATGGAACCAACCATAGCCAATAATATTTTTGTTGACAGCTGTTGGTTTGAATCTCCGGTTTTGCATGCCGGTCTGCCGCTGAATCTCAATATACGTATCGGTAATTCCGGTGAAGAAGATGCCAAATCCATTCCCTTGCAATTGGAAGTGGGAGGGGTGCAAGCAGCCGTCACAAATATTGATATTCCGGCAAACAGTCATTTGGAAGTATCTATGCAGTTTTCGGTTAATCGCCCCGGCTATCATCCGGCAAAACTGTCTCTGCTTGACTTTCCCGTTGTTTTTGATGATGAACTTTACTTTAGTTTTGAGATTCGTCCCGAAATTCAACTGCTTGAAGTGTTTGAGGATACTCCAAACAGCTGGTTGGAGTTGTTGTTTTTCGAAGATGAACACATCCGATTTAGTTCTTACAGTCGCTTGCAACTTGATATACGTGCACTTGAAAGCTACGACCTGATATTATTGAATGAAGTAGAAGAGCTCCCTTCTGGACTTACTCTGGCATTGGAGCAATTTGTGGAAAGGGGAGGAAGTCTGGTTATTATTCCTTCATCCAAAAATGCCGAGGCGGTGAAAACACTCGCAATAGGTTATGGGATGGATTTTGCTGCACATACCGATACTGTAAAATCCAGGGTGCTCAATGTGGAACAACAACATCCGCTGCTGAGAGATGTATTTGTTAAAATCCCTGACAATCCCGACTTCCCTACTGTTTTCAAACATTATCCGATACGACTTGCTGCAGGCTCGCTCACTCAGCCACTAATTCATTTGTTAAATGGCAATCCTATGCTTTTAGCCGGACAACATGGAAAGGGGAGAGTTTATGCAATGGCTATGCCGCTAAATACTGAATTTAGTGACTTTACAACCAATAGTTTATTCGTGCCTGTGTTTTACAGAATGGCCTTATTGTCAGCCAAAACAACAGATTTGTATCATATATCCGGTAATGAAGTAGATATAGAATTGGGAAATGAAGCCATTGGTGATGCCGGCTCCATGCGAATCAAAGGATTTGAAAATGATGAGGAGTTAATCCCTGCTGTACGACAGCTGGGAGGAGTGCCACAACTGTTTATTCCGCCACAATCTATACCGGCAGGGCATTATGGCTTGTTTGAAAATGATAGAATGCTGAGCTTGGTGGCAATGAATGATGATCGCTCGGAATCCGTGCTACGCTATTTCGATGAGGAGGAGATAGCGCCTTTATTGAAAGAAAAGTTTAAAACAATTACATTCCTTGATTCAAATAAAATTGTGGTTGACAATGATTTAGATCAAATGCTTGGTGCTAAAAGATGGTATCATTACTTCCTAATTCTGGCATTATTGTTTATATTGACTGAAATTCTTATAATACGCTTGTGGAAATAAATTTAAGGTTTGAATAATGAAATCTGATGAAGAATTAAAAAATACGCTGCCAAATGAGCCGAACCAATACCGGACAATGCATATTTCAGGCATGTACGAAACCTGGTATTTGGATTATGCCTCATATGTTATTTTGGAACGGGCAGTACCGGAAATCAGCGATGGACTGAAGCCGGTACAGCGTCGTATTCTTCATGCAATGAAGCAACTTGATGACGGAAGATTTAATAAAGTTGCCAACATTATCGGACATACCATGCAGTTTCACCCTCATGGAGATGCATCAATAGGTGATGCATTGGTGCAGCTGGGGCAAAAAGAGCTTACGGTTGAAACCCAAGGAAACTGGGGTAATATTTTAACCGGAGATAGTGCAGCCGCCTCACGATATATTGAAGCGCGGCTTTCGAAATTTGCAAACGATATATTATTTAATCCCAAAACCACAAGCTGGAAAGCATCCTACGATGGTAGAAATAAAGAACCGGTTACATTACCCGTAAAATTTCCGCTTTTGCTTGCTCAGGGCGTAGAAGGAATTGCTGTTGGCCTTGCATCCAAAATTTTGCCACATAACTTTCATGAGCTGATTGATGCTTCAATAAATCACCTTAAAGGAAAAGATTTCGAGCTTGTACCCGATTTTCCTACTGCAGGTCTGGCTGATGTTACACGCTATAATGATGGGCTAAGGGGAGGACGAATCCGAGTGCGGGCAAAAATCAGTTTGCTTGATAAAAGAACCCTTGTCATTACAGAAATACCCTTTGCTACTACAACAGGAGGGCTCATTGATTCAATTATTTCCGCCAATGATAAAGGAAAGATAAAGATTCGAAAAATTGATGACAATACCGCTCACGATGTAGAGATTATGGTGCATCTGGCACCCGGTGTCTCACCCGACCAAACGATTGACGCTCTCTATGCCTTTACACAATGTGAGATTTCTATTTCACCAAACTCTTGTGTGATAGTGGATGGGAAGCCAGCCTTTTTGGGTGTAAGCGAAATATTGAAAATAAATACCGAGCAAACGCGTGAATTACTTAAGTTAGAGCTTGAAATTCGATTGGCTGAACTTGAAGCCGAATGGCATCATGCATCGCTTGAAAAGATATTTATTGAAAACAGGATTTATCGCGATATTGAACAATGTGAAACCTGGGATGCTGTATTGGAAGCAATCTCAATTGGTTTACGTCCTTTCAGCCATTTATTGAAACAAGATATCACAGTAGATGATATTATACGCCTTACCGAAATTAAAATTAAAAAGATTTCGAAGTACAATACTTTCAAGGCAGACGAACATATTAAAGGTCTTGAGGATGAGATGGATGAAGTGCGCAATCACCTTATACATCTAACCAAATATACCATTAAGTTTTACGAACAAATTCGAAAGAAATATGGTGCCGGACGGGAACGTAAAACCGAACTTAGAAGCTTTGATACTATTGAAGCTGCTGCCGTTGCGGCAAATAATGAGAAACTTTATGTCAATAGGGAAGAAGGTTTTGTGGGTACTGCCATGAAAAAAGACGAATATGTGTGCGACTGCTCCGATATTGACGATATTATTGTATTTCTGGAAGACGGAACCTATTCAGTTACTAAGGTTTCAGGCAAATCATTCGTTGGTAAGGGTATTATTCATGTGGATGTTTTCCGTCGTAATGACGACCGCACTATTTATAACTGTATCTACAGAGACGGGAAACAAGGCCCCTACTTTGTGAAACGATTTGCTGTGACAAGCATTACACGTGACCGTGAATATCATGCTACCTATGGAACCCCGGATTCTAAGATTATCTACTTCAGTGCCAACCCGAATGGTGAAGCTGAAATTGTCAGAGTACAACTCAGGCCACGCCCGAAGTTGAAGAAAACAAATTTCGAATTCGATTTTGCCAGCATTGGTATTAAAGGACGAGCAACAAAAGGAAATCGCCTTACCAAGCATAGCGTTCGTAATGTTACCGTGCGTGAAAGTGGTGTGTCCACCCTAGGAGCCCTTAGCATTTGGTATGATGAAATCGTGAAACGATTGAATACCGATGAAAGAGGGACCTATCTTGGCGATTTTATGGGAGAAGATAAAATACTCATTGTGATGGAGAATGGTGAATTCCGTTTAACCGGATTTGATCTTTCAACTCACTTTGATGAAGATATGCTGCTGCTACAAAAGTTTGATTCCGAAACTGTATTAACAGTTATATATATTGAAGGAGAAACCGGATTACACTATATCAAGCGGGCAAATCTGGAAGATGATGCTGCCTATACAAAGCGTACTTCATTGATAGGCGAACATCCTGATTCTAAATTTATTACACTGCTCTTTGATGATGAACCGGAACTGTTGGTACAATATGCTGAAACCGATAAAGGACGCCTCCCGGATGATGAAACAATAGAAGTGGCAGATTTCATTGGTGTAAAAAGCATTCGTGCAAAGGGTAAACGGATTTCAAATAACCCCATCAAACAAATTATTGTCATTGACAAACCCATTGAAGACGATGATGATGAGCCCGAAATCGATGAAGTAGCTGATGTATTGCCGGAAGTGGAAAAGCCGGTAGCCCAATCGGAAGAACCAAAAGAGCCTGCTATTCAGAAACCGAAAGAAGTTCAAGCAGATAAATCATCTGATTCCGTTGAAAAACCTAAGCCAAAAGAAGGAAGTGGATCGGTTCAAATGGAACTTGATTTTTAGCTTATAATGCTGCTTTAGTCGCTGTTTCAGCACATAAAATCTTCCTTTGTTATTCTTTTCAGCTTGCCCGGCTTTTTAATTCAATAATTCAGGAACATTTTGTAACTTTGCATTCAATTTTACGGCAGCTTCCGCTTTGCCGTATCCGATTCTGAAATTACTTCTAACGAATTAATATTTAGTAGAATATGATAACAAATAACTTTGTACATCGTCATATCGGACCACGTCAGGCCGATGTCGATCACATGCTGAAAGCTATTGGCATGTCCTCACTTGATGAGATGGTAGAAAAAACCCTGCCTTCAAACATTCGCTTGCCCGAGCCATTAAAGGTTGCCGACGGGCTTAATGAGATTGAATTTATAAACCACATGAAGGCAATTGGTGGTAAGAATAAGATTTTTAGAAGTTTTATCGGGATGGGTTATTATAATACCATCACCCCCGGAGTGATTACGCGTAATATCCTGGAAAATCCGGGCTGGTACACCTCTTATACCCCTTATCAAGCAGAAATTTCGCAAGGACGCCTTGAAGCATTGTTGAATTTTCAAACGGTAGTTTCCGATTTGACTGCATTGCCCATTGCAAATGCGTCTTTGCTTGATGAAGCTACAGCAGCTGCTGAAGCAATGACAATGTTCTTTAATTCGCGCAGCAGAGCACAACAAAAAGCCGGTGCAAACAGATTTTTTGTTGCCGAAAATGTATTTCCTCATACACTCGACGTAATTTATACACGCGCAATACCATTGAATATTGAAGTGGTAACAGGAAATCCCGAAACTTTTGAAGCAGATGAAAGCTATTTCGGTATTTTATTCCAATATCCTGATCAGTTTGGTAATATTTGTAACTATCAGCCTCTTATTCAAAAGCTTAAAGAGCAGCAAATTCAAATAGCTGTTGCAGCTGATATATTAAGCCTTGCCTTACTTAGCCCTCCGGGTGAATGGGGAGCCGATGTTGTTGTAGGATCAACACAAAGGCTTGGTATTCCAATGGGATATGGTGGACCGCATGCAGCTTATTTTGCCACTACAGAAAAATATAGAAGAAATATCCCCGGACGTATTATTGGTGTATCGCGCGATGCCAATGATCAGCCTGCATTGAGAATGGCTTTGCAAACACGTGAACAGCATATTAAACGCGAAAAAGCCACTTCAAATATTTGTACTGCACAAGCATTATTGGCAATCATGGCAGGATTTTATGCAGTGTATCACGGCCCGGAAGGCATTAAAAATATAGCAAGACACATAAATATTTTAACAGCTGTCCTGAATAGTGAAATGCAAAAGCTGGGTGTTCGCCAGTTAAATGATGCATTCTTTGATACATTGCATTTTGAACTTCCTGAAAATGCTACCACTTCACAACTTCGTAAAGCCGCAGAAGCAAATCAAATGAACTTCCGTTATATTGATAATCGTCATTTTGGTATTAGCTTGGATGAGACTATCACATTAGATGAAGTAAATCAAATATTGGAAATAGTAGCTAAAGTTATTGATAAGCCCTTTAAAGCCTTTGTTTGCGACCCTGTTGAATGTAACAACATGACGACCTTTCCTGCGCAATTTGAGCGTAAATCGCAATATATGCAGCACGAGGTATTCAAAAACTATCATTCCGAAACGGAAATGATGCGTTATATGAAAAAGCTTGAAAATCGTGACCTTGCATTAAATCGTACCATGATTCCTCTGGGCTCTTGTACGATGAAATTAAATGCGGCTTCAGAAATGTTCCCATTAAGCTGGCCTGAGTTTGCCAATATTCATCCTTTTGTTCCTACCAATCAAGCGGAAGGCTATATTGAAATGATTGACGATTTGAGTAGCGACTTATGTGAGATAACCGGTTTTGACTCAATGACTTTTCAGCCTAATTCAGGTGCAAGCGGCGAATATGCAGGCTTGTTGGTAATTCGTGAATACTTATTACAAAAAGGCGAAGGACATCGTACAATATGCCTTATCCCTTCATCCGCTCACGGAACAAATCCTGCAAGTGCCGTAATGGCCGGAATGGACGTTGTAATTGTTGACTGTGATGAAAACGGTAATGTGGATATGGATGATTTACGTAAAAAGGCAGTTGAACATAAAGATAACTTAGCTGCGGTTATGGTTACCTATCCATCTACACATGGCGTTTTTGAAAATGAAATTATCGAGCTGGTAAATATCGTACACGAAAATGGTGGTCAGGTTTATATGGACGGTGCAAATATGAATGCCCAAGTTGGATTAACCAGCCCAGGCTTTATTGGTGCCGACGTATGTCACCTTAACCTGCATAAAACATTTGCCATCCCACATGGTGGTGGTGGTCCCGGAGTTGGTCCCATTGGCGTGGCAAAACATTTAACCCCTTATCTGCCCGGTCACTCGGTAGTGAAAATTGGATCGGATAAAGCTATTCGTGCCGTATCCGCTGCTCCATTTGGTAGTGCAATGGTGCTCCCCATATCTTATGGTTATATTAAGATGATGGGTGGTAAGGACTTAACTTATGCTACAAAGATTGCAATCTTGGCAGCAAACTACATGAGCGTACGCCTGAAAGATTATTACCCAATCCTTTATGCCGGAAATAACGGCATGGTGGGGCACGAAATGATTCTCGACTGCAATCAGTTTAGCAGAACGGCCGGTATTACGGTAACGGATATTGCAAAAAGGCTTATGGATTATGGCTTCCATGCCCCAACAGTTGCCTTCCCCGTGCATGGCACCTTGATGGTAGAGCCTACCGAAAGTGAATCTTTGGGAGAGCTTGAGCGTTTTGTTGAAGCAATGATTTCAATTCGTAAGGAGATTGCAGCAATTGAAGAAGGAAAAGCAGATAAAGAAAATAACATCCTCAAAAATGCTCCGCATACTGCTGAGATGGTTATTTCATCTGATTGGAGCTTCCCATATACACGTGAAGAAGCGGCTTTCCCAATGGCAGATCAACGTACCGATAAGTATTTCACACCGGTAACACGCATCGATGAAGCATACGGAGACCGTAACCTGATGTGTAGCTTAACTCCTGTTGAAGATTATAGATAAACATGAGTTTTGAAATAAAAAACACAAAAGGGCAGAATTTTCTGCCCTTTTGTGTTATATGCTAATAGGTGTATAATCAACTTGTTATGCTTGAATTTTATTCCATTCTTACAATCTTCGGGTAAAATTTTGCAAGTACGTCAACCAAATCCTTTTGCTGTTCCATTACTTCATGAATATCTTTATAAGCAAAAGGAGACTCATCCAATCCTGCCCCTAATAACTCGACGCCTTGCTGTTGCAAATAATCATTCATTTGTTTTTGACTAAGCGTCTTTTTGGCTTGTATACGGGATATGACACGCCCGGCACCATGTGAAGCCGAATTGATAGAATCTTCGTTTCCTTTGCCACTTACAATAAATGCAGGAGAAGCCATTGTTCCGGGGATAATGCCTATATCGCCAATTGCTGCCGGTGTGGCACCTTTCCGATGTACGATGACTTTTTGCCCATTGCTGAGTCTTTCTTTCCAAGCAAAGTTGTGATGATTTTCAAAAATCTTCAATGGCTTTTCGCCAAATGCTTTTGCCAAGCGATTATGAATAATACGATGATTTGTATGCGAATAATCGCCTGCCAAATTCATGGCTGCCCAATATTCTTGCCCTTCTTCCGAATCCAATTCAAGCCAAGCTAATTGTGCGGCTTCCCCTTTCAGCCCCAATTTATCTCGTGCAATACGTGTATAATGTTTACACACTTCTGCACCAAAATTGCGTGAACCTGAATGGGTAAGCACTGCAAAATATTTTCCTGATTGTAATCCAAGTAAGTCAGAGCCTTCGGGAACATCAACATAACCTACGTCCACAAAATGATTGCCGTGGCCGGATGTACCCAGTTGAGCAGTGAATTTTCGATGTAGTCCTTTCAAGAATTTAATTTCACGAAACTCTTTTCTGTCAACTATTTCATGGTCTTGTACATCATTAAACTCTCCCAACCCAAAGCGAGTTTCTTGCATAATAATGTTTTTTATCTGCTTACGGTCCCGCTCAATTTTATTTGCAGCTGATGGAAATACAGAAAGACACATTCTGCAGCCGATATCCATTCCAACACCGTAAGGGATTACAGCATTGTCGGTAGCTAAGACGCCTCCAATTGGCAATCCGTAACCAACATGGGCATCTGCCATAAGCGCACCCTTGACGGTGATAGGCAAGCGCATCGCGTTTTCCATTTGACGAATAGCCTCAGGATCAATCTGATGCTTGCCATATATTTTGAAATAAGGGCTGGGAGTAGCTGACCTCTTTTGGCGAGCTTTTCTTTTTTCATTCCTGCCAACAAAAAATGCAGCCAAAGTTCCCCAATGTGCGTCGTTGATGTGTTTCTCGGGCTCTAGCTGAAGTGCTTTTAAAAAAGACAATATCTCTTCTTTGCTGCTTTCTTCAGGTAAATCTTGTGCCAATTTCATAGCCAATTCAATGGCTTTTTCGCTTCTAAAACCGATTTTTTTAAGTTCTTTTTGTCGTAAATTCATCTTCAATCCTCCTTCTCTTCGCGGATAAAGATACGGAATTATTTGCAGTTTGATTTCTGTAGGCTTCCTTGACAGTAGTTACATTTTTCTTGTTGAAATTGTTTATTTGGCTTTTGCTCTATAGAAAAGCTAGAAGTTAGCTTTCTATACGGATTGTAGCGTGAAGAAACCATTTGTCACAGTTTATTTCCTACTTTTGCTGAATTCGAAATGAAAAACTCAATCTCAAATTGATTTTTAAATGACTGAAAGCATGAAAAAGATACTATTGATTGTACTCACTGTCGGTATGAGTATTCAATTATCCGCTCAACAAATTGGAAGTGCAAATACTGTTATGGATAAAAATTTTTTAAGTGAAGTTATTTCAGAGCTTCAAAAATCGTCGGAATCTTCTCAACATGCGCGCATTGATCGTGCGGTGAGACAGCTTGCCAAATTTTGGATGCCTTCAGATGGCTCAGCACAAGAATTTGCTGATTTATGCAGTACATATTCTGCAAAAACTGCTGAAGAGCGCGAACTGATTTTCAATAGATTTCAAGATAATTTTGAACTATTGTGGGGCAGTTTTAATAAAATGAATGTGGGATTGAAAATTCCTTTGCATGTGGATGAAGGTGAAATACTTGCTATTGATCGTGTTTTTGGAGGTTATAGCCCCGGTGCACATCTTGGTGAAGATTTTTTTGCCAATAAAATCGCATTTATTAGTATGCTTAATTTTCCGTTTTACAGCTTGGCTGAAAAAACTGAATTAGGTGAAAAATGGACTAGGCAAGAGTGGGCATTTGCACGCATGGGTGATGTGTTTAACTCGCGTACTCCGGCAAACTTATTGCAAAATTATTCGCAAATAGTTACAGCTGCAGATGCGTATATTTCAGACTATAATATACAAATGGATAAGCTTACCGATAAGAAAGGAAATCAACTGTTCAAAAAAGAAATGAAACTGATTTCACATTGGGGCTTGCGTGATGAGATAAAAGCAAATTATGCAGATAAAAAAGGCTTTGGAAAACAAGCATTAATCTATGAGGTAATGCTGCGCATCATTCGTCAGCAAATACCACAAAATGCTATAAATAATGCCGCTGTGCTGTGGAATCCATTTACCAATACACTTAGCCTTGATGGACAAACACTTGCCAGTGAAAGGGAGCCGGATACACGTTATGAACACCTTTTAAAATTATTCCATGCCACTCAAGCTATCGATACTCATTCGCCAAACTTTCCAAATTATATTCAGCGTAAGTTTGAAAGTGAAATGGAAATTCCTGTAGAAGATATTGAATCTATTTTTGTGGAATTAGTTTCACATCCTGTGTTAAAAGATGTGGCTTCAATTATTGAAAAGCGCCTGGGACGGAAATTACATCCTTGGGATATTTGGTACGATGGCTTTAAAACCCGCTCCAGTATTGACATAGATAAGTTGGATAAGCTATTGAAAGAAAAATATCCAAATAAAGATGCATTTGCCGCTGACCTCCCCAATATATTGATGAAGCTGGGCTTTTCTGCAGATTCGGCAGCAAGTATTGCATCCAAAGTAATTGTAGATCCTTCTAGGGGTGCCGGACACGCTTGGGGGGCTGCAATGAAATCAGAAAAAGCAAGATTACGTACTCGCATTGGTGCGAATGGAATGGATTATAAGGGCTACAATATTGCAATCCATGAATTTGGGCATAATGTTGAGCAAACAATTAGCTTACATAATGTGGATTATTATATGCTCAGAGGTGTGCCTAATACTTCCTTTACCGAAGCATTGGCTTTTGTATTTCAAGCACGAGACTTGGAGCTGCTTGGAATGGAACAGCAAGATGAAATGACTAGCCATTTGGAAGCCTTGGATAATTTATGGTCGAATTTTGAGATTATGGGCGTCTCTTTGGTAGATATTAATGTATGGCGTTGGATGTATAACAATCCGAATGCCACACCGGCCGAGTTAAATCAAGCAGTAAATAGAATCGCAATAGACATTTGGAATCAATACTTTGCTCCGGTTTTTGGAAATAAAGACTCGCCGATTTTGGCAATTTATTCGCATATGATAGATTATCCTTTATATCTGTCGGCTTATCCCATTGGACAACTTATTGAGTTTCAGTTTGGGAATTATATTAAAGGAAAAGACTTTGCTAAAGAAGTGTATCATGCCTTTTCGCAAGGAAGCATTATCCCTCAATTATGGATGAAAGGCGCAGTTGGTGCCGAAATATCGCCTCTTCCTGCCATCAGTGCAGCACAAAAGGCTGTGGAGGCATTAAAATAAACGGTTGAAATAAAAACCCTGCCCCTTTATCAAAATGAAAGTAACCGTAAATCGAACAGAACTGGATATTTTTAGCGGTGCCCGTGTAATAGATGCCTTGAGGATGTATTACAGCAGGCATAAAAAAGCCATGCCAGCTCCTTTGCCAACAGTGAAGGATATTTATGGAAATACACTTGATTATGAAGGCAGACTGAAAGATGGAACGAAATTAAAGATTAAAAAAAACACCCTATGATGAAAATAAAACGAATATTTTTCTTTGGATATGCTTTAGGATTCATGCTGTTTCTTTCAAGCTGCGGTATTGGTTCCAAAGCAACTAAAACACAGCTGGCTCAAGGAGAAAAAACGATTGAGATTTTAGCTGTAAACGACATGCACGCCGCAATAGATAATTTCCCGCGCCTTGGATTTATAGTAGATAGCTTGCGTGCGATTTATCCAAATTTGCTTCTGGTATCCGGCGGAGATAATCAAACCGGAAATCCGGTAAATGATCAATATCCTGAAAAAGGATGGCCCATTATTAAACTAATGAATGCCCTTGATTTTGAGTTGTCTGCCGTTGGAAATCATGAATATGACTCAAAACCTGATGGCTTTTCGAATTTATTGCATAAAGCTAACTTTGATTTTATTGGTGCGAACAGCATTCCTGCAAATAAATCGGCTTTTCCCATAAAACCTTATAAAATTATTCGACTGCCAAATGGTGTTGATATAAGTATTGTATCGGTATTGGATATTAACGAAGGAGGTATCCCCGATACCCATCCCGACCATGTGAAGGATTTTGAGTTTCCCGATCCTTTTGAAACTGCCTTACAATATTTATTTCTAAAAGATAGTAGTGATGTATTGGTTTATTTAAATCATTTTGGATTTGAAAACGATGTGGAACTGGCTAATAAATTCCCTAAAGGAGTTGTAGACCTTATTATTGGAGGGCATTCCCATACCTTGGTGGAAACTGAACAGCTGCATAATGATATTTTAATTACTCAGGCCGGTAGTAAGCTTGGTCATGCCAGCCTTATCAAAATGAGCTTGTTAAAAGATGGGAGTTTAACAAGGAATATGGAGTTGATTCCGGTGGGCAAACATGGAAAAGAAGCTATTCGCATCCGCGAGATAGTTGATCGATTGAATGACAATCCTAGCTTGAATGAGGTGTTGGCACAAGGCGAAGCTGATTTTACTTCACGCGAAAAAGTAGGATATTTGATGGTTGATGCATTGCGCCATGGAGCAAATGCGGATATCGCATTGATTAATCCGGGAGGAGTCCGAATTAATGAACTGTCAAAAGGCGATATTCGAGTAAAAGATGTCTACCTGATGGATCCTTTTGGAAATGAAATAACCTTGTTTAACTTAAGCGGGCATGAGATTAAGGCGATGTTAATCAATGCGTTCCGGATTGATTATTTCAATCCGATTATTCCTTCGGGTATTAAGTTGACTTACCATATTGCAGAAGATAATAGTGTGAAAGATATTGAGTTTTTCCATGAAGATGATAGCCCTATGGATATGGATAAAAGCTATTTGGTTGCCATGAATAGTTATATGCCGACCGTATATGTGTATGAACATGAAGATGTGGGAAAAAGCCTTTCGGTGCGTACAGCCGATAATATGATTGACTATCTAAAAAACAAAAAGTCTATCCCGTCTTATAAAAATCAAAAGCGCATAAAGCTGATTAAATAGCGCTGGTAAATTGACAAAAAATAAAATAATGCCTCTATAGTTTTATCTTAACAGAGGCATTTTTTTAGTGGTTTCATAAAGTTTATTGTGTTTGAATTCAACTAATAAAAGCTAGAACTCAAATTGTTAGCATCGTATTGAAACTAGCCTTTTCAACCCTTTCCTGAAATACTAAAACTCCATCTCTAATAGATGTTTCAAGCATTTTCATGCCTTTAAAATGAGTTTGTAGCTGTTCGCTTGCCGGATTTGGTTAAGCTAAAAGTTTGTTGCCATATTGTGATTCAGAGATCTTTGTAGTATTTAAGTCTGTGTATTTAAAGTTGAAGTCACATATATAAACCATGACACCATTATCATCTACTGTTTCCCTGCTATAGGAAATAGAGCGATTTTTAAATTGGTCAAATGCATGGAAAAAAGCTTCTGGATGAACCAGAATGATGACATTTCCAATATCAGTTTCCATGTCATTCGGTATAATTGATTCGGTCTGTCATACTGCCTCCTGAATAATATACTCTTTGTAAACAGTTGTTCGGATTATAATGTAAGCTCATCTAATAAGTTTTTAAGAATTAACTAAATATCCTTATTTAGAATTATTCTTAATAATTAGTTAAAGATTTTGTTTTTAGAATTTTTGTGTTTTTCTTTGAGAAAACAAAAACAATATACTACTATGAAAAACATCTACTCTTCCATTTTATTGATGAGCATTTTGCTATTTTTATTAAGTGAA
Organism: uncultured Lentimicrobiaceae bacterium; assembly: GCA_964592175.1. Taxonomy (GTDB): domain Bacteria; phylum Bacteroidota; class Bacteroidia; order Bacteroidales; family F082; genus JALNZU01. The sequence goes on along the minus strand of CAZQBU010000008.1, from coordinate 36,849 downwards.
AATGCACTTAGCCAGCAGATTGCTGTTGTTCGTGCTGAACGCCCGGATATTGATTTGCGTGCAGTTTCTGCGCAAGCATATGAACATAATGTGCTGCTGATTAAACTTGCACCTACTCAGGATGCAGCCATTGAAGCAATGAATCTGCAACCCAACCAACAGGGATTTAGTGTATTTGGAATTCCTGCAGTGGATCAACTGAATGATTATTTTTCAGTGGAAACAGTTGAGCCTTATTTCTTTTCTGCACAGCTTATGTCAGAGCATGTCGAACGGCACAAAGCCTGGGGCTTTCATCGTTGGTTTAAACTTCGTGTGAAGAATACAGAGGACTTAGTTGATATGATTATGGCATATCGTAATTTATCAGAAGTTGACTTGGCAGAGCCTGTATTTAAGAAAAAATCAGTTGGAGTATATGAAACCCGGCTTGAGCACGAGAATATGGCGTCAACTTCAGCAAATGATTTCCCGAATGATCCGTTTTTTGTGCAGCAGTGGAATTTTCATAATACTGGGCAGTACGGTGGTACTATTGGTGCTGATATTAACTTATTGCAAGCTTGGGAAATAGAACAAGGAAATAAAGATGTTATCGTAGCAATAATTGACCATGGTATCCAGATTGATCATCCGGATTTAGCCGGAAATATTTGGGAAGGCATTGGATATAATTTTGTAAACAATAGCGCAACCATTGTAGCTGGGAATCGCGGAACGCATACTGCAGGGATTGTCGCAGCTTCTACTAACAATATGCTCGGTGTAGCAGGTATTGCCGGCGGTTTTGGTAATAATAAAGGTGTCCGCTTGATGAGTTGCCAAGTCTTTTCGGCTAGCAGTATGGATGGATTTCATCTGGCTCCGATTTTTGCAGCAGATAATGGTGCAGCAATTGCCCAAAATAATTGGATCTATGCTGAACCGGGAGTTTATAATTATGGAGACTTAGATGCCATTGATTATTTTAAATTGAATGGGGGAGGAGATGTAATGATTGGCGGGCTATCTGTTTTTCCCGCCGGCATTGATAACAGTAGCGGTATGTTTTATCCGGGATGTTATTCGGAAACCCTGGCAGTGACTATAACCGACAATAAAGATCAAAAGACTTATTATGCCAATTACGATACATGGGTTGATATTTCAGCTCCCGGTGGCGACATGATTTCAATGAATGAAACAGCCATATTGAATACCTTTGCCGAGAATGGGTATGGCTTTGTGGTTGGGAATGGCCCGGCTTCCGGTCATGTTTCGGGAGCTGCAGCTTTGATACTGTCTAAGGTCCCCGGACTCTTGACAGCCCAGGAAGTGAAAGATATCCTGATTTCTACAGCAGACGATCATTATGATGTAAACCCAAACTTTATAGGAAAACTTGGTAGTGGGAGATTGAATTTATTTCAAGCCATGATGAGTGTCAGCTCCCAACTTGTTGAAGTAGATAATCCAAGTTCTTTTACAGCTTCTGCAATAGATAATACAACAATTGATTTGAACTGGTCTAAAAATGATAATGAAGACCAAGTTCTTATTTTGTGGTCGACAAATAATACGTTCGGAATATTGCAAAATGGTATCATATACAATGAAGGTGATGCCATTGCCGGAGGAGGTACTGTACTCTATAAAGGTGCTGCAACAACTTTTGAACATTCGAATCTTTCCTCCAATATTGAGTATTTTTATAAAGCTGTGTCCTTCGATGGCTCAAATAACTATTCAATTGGATTAGAGGCAAATGCAAGAACAATAGGTGACATCTGCTTCCCACCTCCACAAGATTTGATTGGTTTTGCTGAGGGGAATAAAGTGAATTTGAATTGGGACTTGCCTAGCCCACTTTTGCATAGCCTGGAGTTTTATGAAGATTTTGAGGCCGGGACACTGCCTTTTGGTTGGCTTGTATATAATACGGATGGTACAAATTGGATAAATACAGCAAACAGTCATGGTAACTTTGTGGCACATAGTGGCTTGTACTGTATGACTAGTGCCAGTTACCTAAATGGAATTGGAGCATTAAATCCTGATAATTGGCTTATAACGCCCCCTATTGCTGTTACTGCCGATTCCAAACTTAAGTTTTGGGTTTCTGCACAAGACCCCAACTGGAGTAATGAGCAATATTATATTCGTATTAGTACAACTGGCAATGAACTCGTCGACTTTACAGAAACAATTCATAGCGCTGAGGCAACTCCCGAATGGTCTGAGGTAGTACTGGATTTAGGTGCATATGCAGGTGAAACTCTCCATATTGCTTTTGTACATACTGATTGTTCCGACCAATATTTCTTTAAAATTGATGATGTTACAGTTACCAATACTGCAAGTCGTTCGGCATATACAGCACCGGTGGCAGCTATTCCATCCACATCATTACCTTATCGTGAGGGAGGTAGACCGTTGGGAGCACCTGCTTTGGGCAGTTCCGAACCAGTGGACATATCGGACAATACAAATACTTCTGCAGCGGTTTTGAGCGGCATAAAACATATGCAAGCAACAAGTGCCCGCGATAAATTATTCGATAATGGCCCATTTATCAACGCTCCCGGACAAGGTGCCGGCGGTGCCGATGTAAGTCATTTACATTCCGGTTTGAATTCTTTCGGGCACAATGCAAATTTAGCTGCAGACTTTCTAATGGCGGATGACTTTATAGTGGACGAAACCTGGGCCATCGAAAGTTTTACGTTTTATGCTTATCAAACTAGTTCACAAACGAATAGTCCTTTTACAGGAGGCTTTGTGCAGATTTTGGATGCTGCTCCGGATGCCGGTGGCCAGAATGTTTGGGGGGACCTTATAACGAATCGTATGGCTTCAACAGCATGGACCAATTCGTTTCGTACCAACGAAAATAATTTAACCAATACCGAACGTCCAATTATGCAGATTGTTTGTGCCACTCCCGGCTTGGTGCTTGAACCCGGTACTTACTGGGTAGTCTATGGTCTAACCGGCATAGTAAACAGCGGTCCCTGGATTGTACCTGTAACCATAACCGGTCAGCTTAATACCGGTAACGCCAAACATCTTATCCCTGACGGATGGGTTGACCTAGTAGACGGTTTTACTAACACACCTTCCGGCATTGCCTTTATCATTGAAGGTAGAGTAGAAGGAAGTGCTGGTTCTACATGCGAAAACGGAGAGCTTTTAGGTTATAATGTATATCGAGATGGTGTGAAGATTGTTGAAACAGGACCAAGTGTTTACACCTATTTGGATCGAAATCTTGCGCCCGGCACCTATACCTATGGTCTAAGTGCTGTTTATGGTGAACCATATCCCGGGGAATCCGATATAATCACTTGCGAAGTTGAGGTGTTGCCGACAGGTTCTCCCGAAATTGTTGTAGATCCGACCCAATTAACAGAAACATTGACGCAAAATAATTCTTCGGTACAGCAACTAACTGTAACCAACAATAGTGGAGATGATTTAAACTTTTCCTTGCTTATAAATGCTAAAGCTCAACCACAAATTGCAGCTGACTCCATTAATACGACTAATGCTTTGAATAATAGTTATAAGGAAGAAGGAAGTATTCCAATGGTGTTGACAAAGAGTCAAGTGCAAAATCATGAACCTACTCCATTTAATAGGAGCAATAATGTAATTCGCTATGATGATGGTATAAATTTCCAAGGTATGGGGATTAATAGTGGTGGAAGATACGAAGTTTCTACTTATTGGCCTGCCTCTACAATGGCTCATTATGCAGGAAACATGATTGATAAGGTCGAAATATTTATCCTTTATTTACCTGAATTTACCAAGATAAAGATTTACGATTCCGGCACCTCATCTACTCCCGGTATTTTGCTTTATGAACAAATATTTAACCCCATCGGTAACAGTTGGAATATGGTTGAACTTCATTATCCAGTTCTGATTACGGGTGAAGATATCTGGATTGGCTATGAGGTTATACAAAGTGCCGATAAATGGCCAGTCGGTTGTGATGTAGGTCCTGCTGTTCAAGGTTATGGAGATTTGATTCTCTTTAATGGGGTCTGGTCCTCAGCTTATGTCCATAATTTAGATTATAACTGGAATATTGCTGCTCACCTTGTGGGTGGAAGTAGCTCTATTGATGGCTGGCTGTCGGCAACTCCTCTTTCGGGTGTAATACCTGCGGGAGAGAGCATGCTTTTTGATGTTACTTTTGATGCTACCGGCCTTGATTTAGGCACTTACGGGGGTAGCCTTATATTTACCTCAAGCGGTTCTATAAATCCGATGGCATCTATCCCTGTCACTTTAAATGTTGTAGATGTGATGGGTGGCTTTGAATTGCTGTTGTTTGCCAACCCCACGGAAGGTGGAACAGTCAGTGGTGCCGGCAGCTATAACTCAGGTGATGAGGTCACTGTAGAAGCTGAAGCCAACGAAGGTTGGGAGTTTCTCAACTGGACAAATGAGAATGACGAAATTGTCTCAACAGCTGCAGTCTACCTATTCGATTTTCCTTCACAAAATCTTAGTTTAACAGCTAATTTCGCACAACTTGATTATGAATTGACACTGCAAGCCAATCCTGTTGAAGGTGGTACAGTAAGTGGTTCAGGTATATATCACTTTGGTGAAGAAGTTGCATTGTCTGCTTCCGCTTCTGAGGGATATGTTTTTGTGAACTGGACTGAGGGTAGTGAAATAGTGTCCACTAATTCTGAATTTACCTTTGTCATGCCTTCACGTGCTGTAAGTTTGTCAGCAAACTTTGAGCAAATTATTGGCTTTGAATTGCTGTTGTTTGCCAACCCTTCGGAAGGCGGCAGTGTCAGCGGTGCCGGCAGCTATAACTCAGGTGATGAGGTTACCGTAGAAGCTGAAGCCAACGAAGGCTGGGAGTTTCTCAACTGGACAAATGAGAATGACGAAATTGTTTCAACGGATGCAGTCTACCTATTCGATTTTCCTTCACAAAATCTTAGTTTAACAGCTAATTTCGCACAACTTGATTATGAATTGACACTGCAAGCCAATCCTGTTGAAGGTGGTACAGTAAGTGGTTCAGGTATATATCACTTTGGTGAAGAAGTTGCATTGTCTGCTTCCGCTTCTGAGGGATATGTTTTTGTGAACTGGACTGAGGGTAGTGAAATAGTGTCCACTAATTCTGAATTTACCTTTGTCATGCCTTCACGTGCTGTAAGTTTGTCAGCAAACTTTGAACAAATTATTGGCTTTGAATTGGTGTTGTTTGCCAACCCCTCGGAAGGTGGTAGTGTCAGTGGTGCCGGTAGCTATAACTCAGGTGATGAGGTCAC
>CAZQBU010000008.1:23482-31464 GCA_964592175.1 uncultured Lentimicrobiaceae bacterium | reverse complement strand
TTGTCATGCCTTCACGTGCTGTAAGTTTGTCAGCAAACTTTGAACAAATTATTGGTTTTGAATTGGTGTTGTTTGCCAACCCCTCGGAAGGTGGGACTGTCAGTGGTGCCGGCTATTTTAACTCAGGTGATGAGGTTACCGTAGAAGCTGAAGCCAACGAAGGTTACGTCTTTGTGAGTTGGACAGAGGGTGCTGAAACTTTATCACATGAGGCTGAATTTACATTTACAATGCCGGCAAATAATGTTTCACTTTCGGCTAATTTTGTTGAAAACAACCAAATAATAAGTGGGAAAGTGAGTTATTATAATCAGTATCATTCCAAAATACCATATGCAGCAAATCTACGCATTGCTCTTTATGATAATCAGAGCTTGGTTCAAGGTCCTAAAGCTGTAAATCACAATGGTGATTATTTCTTTGATGAAGATATTACACCTGGTAAGGAATATAGTATTCGGATATGGGAAGAGTCTGTGGTTGGTAATAGTTGGACTTGGCAAAATTGGAGAGGTGTTAATGCTACTGATGCCTTGATTATAAGTTATATGGGCTCACATGATGATGCCCTGTTGAATTTCCCATGGATTGCACCGTCTACTGCAGGTGAACAAACCAATTTTGCTCTTGCTGTTGGCGATGTTAATGGAAATGGTAGTGTAAACGCTTCTGATGCCCTCGTAGTAATGCGCCGTGCGGTTGGATTAATTGATGCATTTGACGTTTCTAACTTTCAAGTTGCTGGTGGTGATGTGATGTATCCTGAAGCGCCACCGATTGTGTTTGAACCTCATGGAGTTTATAATGCCTCAACTCCTGCTGGTGAGTTTTACCATACCGCAAATATTATTGCTGTCGAAGGGCGTACTACATTTAACATTTATTATATTGCCAGTGGTGATGTGAATGCTTCTTTTGTACCGCAAGATGGATCCAAAGCACGTCAGTCATTGCGCTATGAACAAGTTGTTCAGGTAGAAGTCGGGGAGGAGATAGCCATTCCTGTCAGCATTGACCGTGCTGCCTATCTTGGAGCAATGTCGATTGGTTTGGGTTTTGATAATGATTTGTTGGAAGTGTTGGCGATAGATGGTTTTGATTTGGTTTCTATCGATAACAGTAGAGGTGCGATTGAGTTGGCACATTTTGATGTGAACGGCATGTATTTCGCTTCAGGTGATGTTGTTTTCACAGTATATGCTAAACTACTAATGCCAGCCCATCAAGCGGAAGATTATTTCATGCTTGAAGGCTATACGGAATTTGCTGATCGCAATGCTTTAGTAACAGATGTGGGGCTTACAACTGTTGTTTTAGACAGTGGACTTGGTTTTGCTGAAGGTAATGATTCATTCGAGCTGAAAGCTTATCCAAATCCATTTACGAATGAAACCAATATTGTTTACAATTTGCCGGAAAACGGTCTGGTTCAACTTGTGGTGTACAACAGCCTGGGTCAGGAGGTTGTGCGGCTTGTGGAAGAGATTCAAGAGCTTGGTTATCACAGTTTGAAGCTTAGTGAAGATATGTTGATAGGTGGCAGTGTTTATTTTTATAAATTGAAGTTCGAAGGAAGTACAAAATTTATAAATAAATCAGGAAGTCTCATATACCTTAAATAATAGTTGAAATATTTAAAAAACATTAAGGGGCTGACCTAACTTGCTTGATACATGAAACTAATTTTGAGAAATTTTCAAGCGTGAGTTGTGAAGCGGTAGTTGGCTACAGCTTCACAGCTCATAATGTAAAAATCGCCAAAATTGAATCAACATTCATTTTGTAATAAGCACTTTTTTAAATTAGCACTAAAGTTCACTAACGTGAAGATTATAAGCTTGTTACGATAAAGTTAGATTGAAACGCTTGTGAATTGGTGAACTATGATGGCTAAATGAGTCAACCCCATATTGTTTTATCGTCATCCTGGATTTAATTTATTTGGGATAATATACAGTTTCCTATGAAAGTGATGAGTTTGGAAAATTCCGAATTCATCTATATGCCTTTAAATCATTGTTTAAGATAGTAAACATGAGTATTTAAATATGTTTTATAGAGAATGCCATATCGCGAATTCGACTTTAATAAGACTATATTATCTGGCATTACATGAATATAAGGCGCTTTGATTTCACAGTTAAATAAAGTATAAATGTTTGGTTAAAAAATGATCTTTATTAACTCTGAAACAAATAACAAATAAAAACAATTTATTATGAAAAACACTTATACACTATTTATCCTTTTTTGCTTCTTATTTGGATTACAATCAAATGTTTTTGGACAACAATATAATGTTGTTCGGGCTGAACGACCGGATATTGATTTGCGCACTTTATCTCCAAACTCATACGAGAAAAATACTTTGTTGATTAAGTTGGCAGCATCACAAGATCAAGCTATTGAAGAGCTTATCAGTGTGCCTAATCAACAAAATATCTCACATTTCGGTATTGCAGCAGTGGATCAACTGAATGATTATTTTTCAGTGGAAACAGTTGAGCCTTATTTCTTTTCTACACAGCTTATGTCAGACTATGTCGAGCGGCACAAAGCCTGGGGCTTTCATCGTTGGTTTAAACTTCGTGTGAAGGATTCTGAGGACTTAGTTGATATGATTTTGGCGTATCGTACGCTGCCTGAGGTAGAATTGGCTGAACCAATTTACAAGAAACAACGAGTAATGCCTATGGAAGAACCCTTGTTTCTTGATGGAATATCTACGAATGCTACACAACAAAGCTTTCCTAACGATCCGGATTTTAACGCACAGTGGCACTACCATAATACCGGTCAAGCAAATGGCACTACTGGTGCTGATATTAAATTACTTCAGGCTTGGACCTTGGAAACAGGCAAAAAAGATATAATTGTTGCTATTATCGATGGGGGTATACAGATTAATCACCCGGATCTGGCAAGTAATATTTGGAGTGGTGTCGGTTACAATTTTGTAGATAATAATTCTACCATTGTGCCGGAGAACCATGGAACCCACGTGGCAGGAACGGTTGCAGCAACAACAAATAACATGATTGGTGTTGCAGCTATTGCCGGCGGCTCCGGAAATAATGACGGAATAAGTTTGATGAGCTGCCAGATTTTCACAGATGATGATTCGGGAGGCACGCATTTAGCCCCAATTTTTGCAGCGGACAACGGAGCTGCAATTTCTCAAAATAGTTGGGGTTATCTCGATAAAGGGGTTTATAATTCAGGTGATTTGGATGCTATCGATTACTTTAATGCGAATGGAGGGGGAGATGCTATGTTTGGTGGGATAACAATCTTTGCTGCCGGGAATGATGATGATTCTGGTTTATGGTATCCCGCTTGCTACTCAGCTGCTCTTGCTGTAGCTGCAACAAATAACAAAGATGAAAAATCATGGTATTCAAACTACGACACTTGGGTTGATATTTCTGCACCCGGAGGTGAGACGCATTATGCCGGTGGTGGAGTGTTGAGCACACTTACTAATAATGGTTATGGCTTTTTACAAGGGACCTCCATGGCTTGTCCCCATGTGTCGGGTGTAGCTGCCTTGGTATTGTCATATGTAAATGGGGTTTTAACAGCGGAACAGCTAAAAAATATATTAATAACTACTACAGATTATCATTATGACCAAAATCCATCATATATCGGACAATTAGGTAGTGGAAGGTTAAATGCATATGCTGCACTTAATGCTGCATCTTCTTATGCTTCCTCTGTGCAGAACCCTAAATCTTTTACCGCGACTACAGTAGATGCCCAAATAATCAATTTGAATTGGGATAAAAATGACAATGAAAATTCTGTTCTTATTCTTTGGTCATGGGATGGGGTTTTTGGAATACCTGAAGATGGAACTACATATGGAGCATACGATATGGTAAACGGTGGTGGCATAGTGTTGTATCAAGGTACTGCCTCAAGCTTCAGCCATAGCAATCTCACGCCCGGAACCAAATATTATTATAAAGCTTTTTCCTTTGATGAATCATATGATTACTCCCATGGTATACAAGCTAATGCTAAAACAAAAGAAATTTGTTTTTTGCCACCACAACATCTTGATGGAACTGTTGATGGGAATAATGTAAGTCTTAACTGGCAGCCACCTAATCTAATCAATGGCAATAGCCTTGCTGTTCCTTATCATGGAGCTAATAAAAACCATGTAGAATTCATTGCTCTTGGAAGTTCTGAACCTGCTGATATTTCTGAACAACACGGAACCCCTGTTGCTGTGATAACGGGTGTGAAGCATCAAACAGGCTCAGGTGTAGGTAGTTTGCTATTCGATAACGGACCATTTGTAAATGCTCCCGGACAAGGTGCAGCCGGTGCAGATGTAAGCCACTTACACTCCGGACAAAATACTTATGGGCCTAATGTAAACATAGCTGCAGACTTCCTTCTTGCTGATGATTTTGTCGTAGATGAGACTTGGATTATTGAAAACTTTACATTCTATTCATACCAGACAGGCTCAGGAATGACAAGCACCTTCACTGCTGGCTTTGTTCAGATTTTAGATGCTGCTCCGGATGCAGGTGGACAAGTCATTTGGGGTAATCTAACCACAAATTTGATTGCTTCTACCGAATGGACTAATGCATACCGTACTGATGTCAATGAATTGACTAATGTGGATCGACCGATTATGCAGATTGTATGTGAGACTCCTAATTTGGTTCTTGAGCCAGGTACTTATTGGGTAGTATACGCACTGGCAGCTAGTGGTGCCAGCGGTCCTTGGGGTGTTCCGGTGACAATTACCGGACAACTAAGTACCGGTAATGCCAAACAACTTACAGATGAAGGATGGGTTGAGCTTCAAGACAGTGAAACAAACACTCCATACGGCATGGCATTCTTAATTGAAGGTCAAATAAGTTATCCGGATTGTGATTATGGAGAACTAAATGGTTATAATATTTTTCGAGACAATGTTAAAATTGGCCAAGTTGGGTCAACTGTCCTTAATCTTGTTGATGAAGGCTTAGAGGATGGAGTATATGTGTATGGCGTGTCAGCTATCTATGGAGCGCCTTCTCCGGGGGAATCGGAACGAATAACAAAAACCATTGTGGTTGGAACTAATAGTTTACCCACTATTGATATTCAACCGAAAGAAATAAATGTTACCTTATTACAGGATGAAATTGAAGTTAAGCAACTTACCGTGTCCAGTCTTGGTTTAACCGAACTGGAATTTGAGATCGATATTGAGCTTGAATTAAGTTCGGAACCACATAATGTGAAGCAAGATCCTCAGCGAGTGCGTAATCGTCTGGAAGAGGAAGGGCATACAATTTTGAAACATACAAATGTAACATCAACAGCAACTGCGTCACAAAATACTGCAGGAGTTGAACTTAAATATTATAATGGAGGCCCTTATTTTTCTTTGGGCTTAGGCGGTAATGGAACATTTGAGTCTGCTGTTTATTGGCCGGCATCAAGCTTATTTGAATATACAGGTATGATGCTAAAGAAAGTACAGGTTTTTATAAACCATCAACCTTATTTAGCAAAAATTAAGATATATGGACAAGGGACAACTAGTGGTCCCGGTGAGTTATTGCTTGAACAAAACTTTTCCCCTGTTGGAGATTCATGGAATATCGTGGAGCTGCATACGGATATCGAAATCATGTCAGAAGATCTTTGGATTGCGTGTGAATTTACACAGTTGTATGAGCAATATCCAAGTGGTACAGATGCAGGCCCCGCCTTGGTGGGCTTTGGTGATTGGATTTATTATAATCATACATGGATGTCCGTAAATTCATTAGGTCAAAACTATAATTGGCTAATAGGTGCATACTTATACCCGAGTATAAGCCTCCAGACAGATGTTGGAATACATAGCCTATTAAGTCCACAATCAGCTATTGGGCTAGAAGAAGAGGAAGTTACAATTCGAGTAAAAAACTATGGTGCAAATCCTGTAAACAATATAAATGTTAGTTATGCTGTTGATGGCGGATTAGAAGTCGCTGAATTGATTCCGGGACCATTAGCTGCTGGAGAAACAATAGATTACACTTTTCAAGATAAAGCTAATTTTAGCGTACAGGGGCAAAATTATGTAATAGAAGTATGTGCTACCGTGAATGGGGACGAAAATCCTGTCAACGATTGTAGAGCTTATACTATTACAAATATTCAGCCGACATATTGCAGTGCTACAACCTCATATGGGGATTTTGAGTATATTGAAAGAGTACAGATTGGTGATATTGATAATTTTAGTGGCTGGCAAGCAGGCGTAGGTGATTATACTCATTTATACACGATTATAAATCCCGGAGAAAATGAATCAATTGTTGTTTCAAACAATACTTATTATCCCGATTTTGATGATCTTGTTACTGTTTGGATTGATTGGGATAAGAGTTATGAATTTAATCAGGGCACCAATGAGGAGTATTTTTTGCATTCCAACGATGGAGGAAATAGCTTTATAGGAAATATCACTGTACCTATTGGTACCCCTGAAGGAGATTATCGAATGCGTATTCGAATGACTTGGGGGGCTGAAACAGAACCAATGCCATGTGGGAATGCATTATTTGGTGAAGTTGAAGAATATACTATACGTGTGGGAGGTGCTCCCGCCTCGTCTTGGTTATCTGTAGCACCTGATGCAGGCACTGTTGCAGCTAATCAATCGATAATAATTGATGTTACACTCGATGCAACCGGCCTTGAAATTGGCTTGTATGAAGCTAATCTTGTATTTACTTCCAATGATGTTGCGAATCCTGTTGTAATAGTGCCCGTATCCTTAAATGTTGTTGCAGATGGTTATGAACTTACGTTAAGCGCTTACCCGGAGAATGCCGGAGCTGTTTTGGGTAGTGGATATTTTGCGCCCGGCACTTTAGTGCCGGTTTCGGCTTTTCCTAATAATGGTTATGAGTTCCAAAGCTGGGAAGAAGATGGCTATCTGATTTCTACCGAAGCAGAATTCACCTATGTGATGCCCGAAAGAGATGTGAGTTTGATTGCTTATTTCGATCTCATCGAATTCACTGTTACAGCCACTGCTGAAGAGGGCGGTACGGTCAGTCCATCTTTCCAAACTGCCTATTTCAGTGATGAAGTCTCTGTCACTGCTTCAGCTAATATTGGTTATGCGTTTACAGGTTGGTCAGCTGATGGTCTTTATATGGAAGACCTGAATGCGAATCCTCTTGTATTTGACATGCCATTCAATGATGTAACACTTACCGCTCATTTTGAATTGGTAAACACCTTTGTTTTGACTGTAAGTTCTGATGGTGGTGGATTTGCTAGTCCTGAGAGTTATCTCGCCCACTTAGGTGAGGAAGTTATGGCATTTGCCTATCCCTATACGGGCTACGAATTTGTGGGCTGGTCGTCTGATGGCGTTGAGTTGGATGATTATACTTCGAATCCTGTTTCATTTTTAATGCCTGCCAATGATGTCCAACTTATTGCCCATTTTGAGCCTATCGAATTCACTGTTACAGCCACTGCTGAAGAGGGCGGTACGGTCAGTCCATCTTTCCAAACTGCCTATTTCAGTGATGAAGTCTCTGTCACTGCTTCAGCTAATATTGGTTATGCGTTTACAGGTTGGTCAGCTGATGGTCTTTATATGGAAGACCTGAATGCGAATCCTCTTGTATTTGACATGCCATTCAATGATGTAACACTTACCGCTCATTTTGAATTGGTAAACACCTTTGTTTTGACTGTAAGTTCTGATGGTGGTGGATTTGCTAGTCCTGAGAGTTATCTCGCCCACTTAGGTGAGGAAGTTATGGCATTTGCCTATCCCTATACGGGCTACGAATTTGTGGGCTGGTCGTCTGATGGCGTTGAGTTGGATGATTATACTTCGAATCCTGTTTCATTTTTAATGCCTGCCAATGATGTCCAACTTATTGCCCATTTTGAGCCTATCGAATTCACTGTTACAGCCACTGCTGAAGAGGGCGGTACGGTCAGTCCATCTT
>CAZQBU010000008.1:0-23382 GCA_964592175.1 uncultured Lentimicrobiaceae bacterium | reverse complement strand
TGCTTCAGCTCATAGCGGTTATGCATTTAGCGGCTGGTCAGCTGATGGTCTTTATTTGGAAGACCTGAGTGCAAATCCTCTTGTATTTGACATGCCCTTCAATGATGTAACACTTACCGCTCATTTTGAATCGAGTTCATCTACTATAAGTGGTACGGTATCTTGTTTTAATGCATTTAATTCTAAACTACCTGCGTCGGCAAATATTCTCCTTGCACTTTATGATGATCAAACTTTGGTTGATGGACCTGTAAGTTTAGATATTGATGGAGGTTATTTTTTTAGTTCAGGCATTATTCCCGGAAAAAATTATACAATTCGTTTATGGGAAGATGACGTTGTTGGCGAAAGCTGGAGCTGGAATAACTTTAAAGCTGTGAATGCCACAGATGCTTTGCTTATCCAATACATGAATATTGAACATGAAGCTTTGCTTAATTTTCCTTGGATAGCCCCTATGAGTTCTTCCAACCAAACTGCTTTTGCTAAAGTTATTGCTGACTTGAACAGCGATGTGAATATTAGTGGAATAGACGCTTTATTAGCCATACGGCGCTTTGTGGGTTTAATTGATCGCTACCCTAATAATACCCCTAATTTCCGTTTGTTTGGATCCGGTTTTTACTATCCACATGCGCCGGAAACTATATTTACTGCATACGGTAATTATACAGAATCTACTTCAGCCGGAGATTTCTACTATTCCGCTGATATTGTAAGTACTCCTGATAACAGCCGATTCAATATCTATTATGTAGCTAGTGGAGACTTAAATATTTCATATAATATGAATTCAAGTGCTAAACTTCAAAAGCAAATCGATTATTCTGTTGTCCAAAAGGCCGAAATAGGAGAGCTGGTTGAGATACCCTTACGAATAAGTGCCATAGAGAACTTGGGAGCATTTAGTGTTGAACTGTATTATGATAACAGTTTCATTGAAATTATTTCTGTTGAAAACTATTTATCTGCTACAACAGCTATAAATATTGATGCTGCACATGGTCTGATACAGCTTGCATGTTTTGATGTCGAGGGTATGCATTTGAACGAACAAGAAGTGTTTTTAACGTTATACGCACGATTGCTACGTCCAGCCTCTATGGATGCCAATTATCTTATGCTTGATGGAATGAGTGAATTTGTTGATACAGATTTAAATACTATTAATCCACATATTAGCAGTGTAATTTTAGACAGTGACCTTGGTTATGTTGAAGGTGATGATTCATTTGAGCTGAAAGCTTATCCAAATCCTTTTACGAATGAAACCAATATTGTTTACAATTTGCCGGAAAACGGGCTAGTTCAACTTGTGATTTACAACATTCTGGGTCAGGAGGTTGTGCGGCTTGTAGAAGAGATACAAGAAGTTGGTCATCACAGTTTGAAGCTTAGTGAAGATATGCTGCTAGGTAGTAGTGTATATTTTTATAACCTGAGATTCGAAGGGAGTACGAAATTTATAAATAAATCAGGAAGCCTCTTATATCTTAAATGATAATTGACATATATTATTAAAAACAATAAGGGGCTGCCTCACAAATAGGCAGCCCCTTATTAATTTATCGCTTAATCTTATTATTTATTCGGAAGTCCGAAAAAACAATGCGTAGTTTATTTGATATTCAATTTTGCTTTTACATCTGTTGTTAAGTCGTTCGCACCACTGCCAACATGTAATAATACGCCGGTTGCAGCGTCAATAATATATGCATAGCCCTTTTCCTTACCTACATCATCAATAGCTTTTTTAATCTTTTCGATGAGCGGTGTAAGCAGTTCTGCACGTCTTTCTCCAAACTCAAGATCTGCATTTTGTTGAAAATCCTGAATACGAGTTTGTAAGTCCGTGATTTCCTTTTCTTTCGATTGGCGAATCAGGTTGGACATGGTTGACAGATTATCTTGATAATCATTCACTTTTTTCTGATATTCTTCCAGCATTGTACGCATCTCATTTTCAAGCTGCTGTTCAAAAGCTTTAAGTTTATTTTCAATATCAGTACGCTCGGGCATCATTTCCATAATTTCATTGGAATCAACATGTCCGATTTTAACTGTTTGTGCCTGAGTTTGTGAGGCAAATGCAAAGAATACTGCAAAAAGGAATACGCGTGTTAATGTTTTCATTTTAAGAAAGATAATTTAAAAAAATATTTTGCGCAAAAGTAATGTATTTTTTCATATCACCACAAAAAATATGTGGTGCAACAAGCTAAATATGCATTAACGTCTTTGTCGATCTTCACGACGAACGGTTTGCATTACGGTTCCAACCTGATCCAATACCTCATCACTCAGGTCGAGGCGTGGATTAGCATATAGCATAGTGGCTCCTGAAGCCTTATCAAAAATGAAGGCGTAATTTTTTGTTTCGGCAATCTCGAGCATGGCATTGTATATCTTTTCTTGAATAGGCTGTACCAGTTCGCCTCTCTTTTTAAATAATTGTCCTTCAGAGCCGAAATACTTCATCTGTAACTCTTTTGCTTCACGCTCTTTTTTTAAGATTTCTTCTTCGCGTTTGCGCTTTAAATCTGTTGGTAAGAGCACAGCTTCGGTTTGATAATCGGTATACATCTTTTCAACAACGGCAAATTGTTCCTGAACTTCTTTTTCCCATTTTTCTGATAAAGAATTCAACTCATCTTGAGCGTCTTTGTATTCCGGGATATTGTTCAAAATATAATCTGTGTCTACATATCCGATACGCTGACTTTGCAGCTGTGCTTGCACACTAAAAGCCGATGCCAACACAAAAATACTCGTTGCTAATACTATTTTAATACTTTTCATGATGTTATATTTAATGTTTCATTATAAATCTTAACAAAGAACTTGCCAAAGTTTTTTTAATCGATGGATTGATTGATTGAGAAGTGGAACTGGCTTCCGTTTGCCGAGGGCAAACCGGGTATATCATCAAATCCGTATCCCCAATCAAGTCCTAACAAACCAAACATAGGCAGGAATACCCGTACCCCAAAGCCGGCAGCTCGTTTAATTTCGAAAGGGTTAAAGCCTTCTTCACCAAGCCAAGCATTTCCACCTTCTACAAAGGCTAAGCCGTATATGGTGGCACTTGGATTAAGTGAGAACGGATAACGAAGCTCGAGGGTGTAGCGGGAGAAGATATTGCCTCCAATATTTCTGTCTTTATCATAATGAGGGGTTATACTTTCGTTGGAATACCCACGCATGGCAATAATTTCTCTTCCATCTAAATTATTATATCCTGACAAACCGTCTCCTCCAAGGAAAAACCGTTGAAATGGCGTAATACCTATTTCATCGTTGTAAGCCCCAAGGTATCCGAAACGCAAGCGTGTTGCCAATACTAATTTATTAACTGTTTCAAAATACCAGGATGTACTCACCTTCCATTTGTAAAACTCCACCATTTTAAATCGGTCGTTCTCCGTCATGGATGCGTAATCCTTATTGCTAAGTAGTGAGTAAGGGGGAGTCACTTCCAATGATAGGGACACATCGGATCCGGAACGTGGATAAATGGGCTGACTAATGGAGTTGCGACCAAATATAACATTATAGCTGATGACATTAAAGGTACCTGTTCCCGTACCTACCTTAAATAAAGGGTAATTTGTTAGCTGGTATTGCATCAAATTTGTTGCTTGGAACAAAGTGAAATAGTCATCAGGCCATACTAGGCGCTGTCCAATTCCAAAGGTTAAACCATTAATAACAAATGAGTTGCGGTTTGTGTCGGATCTTGGTAGTCCGTTTGAATATAGTGAGTGATAAAATGAAACTGTCAAGGATGTAGGTTTGCGACCTCCCAGCCACGGTTCTGTGAATGAAGCGCTATAGTTCATATATCCTTTTCCCCAAGTTTGAAAGCGAACAGCCAGTTTTTGACCGTCACCGGAAGGAATTGGACGCCATGCTTCTTTTTTAAATAAGTTTTTAACTGAAAAGTTGTTAAATGACAATCCCAGTGTACCAATGATACGACCATAGCCCCAACCACCTGAAAGTTCAATTTGGTCGGCAGAGGTTTCTTCTACTTCGTAATTGATATCTACGGTTCCATCAGCCATATTTGGTTGAATATCGGGGGCAATTGTTTCGGCATTAAAATAACGTAAGTTGGCAAGCTCTCGCGTGGTACGGATTACAAGCTCACGGCTGAACATATCACCGGGTCTTGTTCGTAACTCTCTGATAACCACGTGGTCATTCGTTTTAGTGTTCCCTTTAACTCCTACCTGGCTAATACGAGCCTGCTTGCCTTCGCGAATTCGTATTTCAAGATCAATCGAATCGTTTTCTACTAATACCTCAACAGGGTCAGCATTGAAAAACAAATAGCCGTCATCCATATAAATCGAGCTGACATCAAAACCGTTGGGATTGTAATGCAGGTTTGTTTCTAACAACTCCCTGTTGTATACATCACCTTTTTGAATGCCTAAAATATTATTTAATGTTTGATCATCGTATTTGGTGTTGCCTACCCAATTAATATTTCGAAAATAATATTGATTTCCTTCATGAACTTCAATGTTCATTCCGATATTGGCATCATCAACTCGATATGTGGAATGATTCAGAACTTGTGCATCTCGATAGCCTTTTTGATTGTATTTCTTTACAATATTTTCAAAATCATCATCTAAATTTGATTCGATATAGCGTGAGGCTTTTAATATGTTTAGTCTGTAATTATCAACAAAATACGATTCAACGCGTTTGACTGCTTTATATGGTTTTAAAGTTACTGCATCGGCTACCAAATTTACGGTAAGTGGTCCAAGTGGATTAAGCGGGTCAAAATTCCCTTTCTTTTTTGTTTCTTTCATGGCAGCCCGCACTTGTTCATCGGTAAAAGCATCATTGCCAATAATCGTAATATCCTGAATCTTAACTTTGTCGTTCTTTTTTACTTTGATAATGAGGTCCACATAATTTTCACGCGAAGGGTCAGGTACTTGAGATATCTCAACATGGGTGTTGAGGAATCCTTTTTCGCCAAAATGTTGTTGAATGATATTGCGTGTACGAACAAAAAGATGTTCATTTGCCACATCGCCACGGCTGAGATTTATTTTGGATCGTATATCGTCTGCCTCAGATTTTCGAAGTCCTTCAAATGAAAATTTAGATACCCTTGGGCGTTCTTTCAAGTCGATAACCAGAAATATAATCCCTCCTTTAATATCAGATGCTGATATGCTAACATCTTCAAATAAGCCTTGATCCCATAATTTGCGTATGGCATCCGTGATTTTATCGCCGGGCACTTTAATTTGTTCACCTACTTTAAGACCCGACAACATGATTAATACATTTTGATCCAAGTATTGAATGCCGTTTACGGTAATCCCGCCAATTTCATATTCTTTTGGACGCGAATAATCAAAAGGGGAGAGGTCAGACCCAATCGATATTTGACCGTTCACAAAAAGTGGCTGAATCATGAAAATTGTTGTAACAAACAACAAAAGCAGGGGTTTAATATATTTATTCAGTATACTTGGGCTCATTCCTCTTTCTTTAGGTTTTGAATTTGTTCACTTGTTTTTCCAAATCGTCTTTCTCTGCATTGATAATCCAATATGGCTTTATATAAGTCTTCTTTTCTGAAATCGGGCCATAGAGTAGAGGTGAAGTACAATTCGGAATAAGCTATTTGCCAGAGCATAAAATTACTGATACGCATTTCTCCGCTTGTACGTATCAATAACTCCGGGTCGGGCATATTGTGTGTTTCTAATATGGATTCTATATAATTTTGATCGACCTGATCAGCTTTTAGCTTGCCTTTCTCAATTTCGGCAGCTAACTTTTGCGCTGCCCGTACCAATTCCCAACGACTTGAATAGCTTAAAGCCAGCGTAAGTACCATTCGGTCATTCTTTTGTGTGGCATCAATCACTTTTTGAAGCTGTTGTCCGGTTCGCTTGGGCAGACTTTCTAAATCGCCAATTGCGTTTAGTCGAATATTGTTTTTGTTTAATGTAGTTACTTCTTGCTGTATTGTTTGAAGGAGTAAATGCATCAGTGCGTCCACTTCTTGCTTTGGACGATTCCAGTTTTCGGTGGAAAAGGCATATAGTGTAAGGAATTCAATCCCCAGCTCAGCAGCAGCTTCGGCCGACTCACGAACGGCAGTGATGCCGTTACGATGACCAAAGATGCGATGCTGCCCATGCTGCTTCGCCCAACGGCCATTACCATCCATAATAATGGCGATATGACGGGGCAAACGCTGAAGGTCTATTTCTCCTTTTACACTCATAAACAGCAGAACTAATATTTTACTTTTGGGTTATCATTACAAATAAACTTCTTTGCCAACACAAACTTATAAGTCAGGCTTATTGTAGTAAAGTTAAGCCAGTCGTTATTATTAACATCATTATATGGTGCTGTACGATTTTCCATTATATAATCAAGATTATCAGTAAATGTTTTAATCATTCGCCATTCGGCAGATAAGCCAAAACGATAGCTGATACTGTATTTTATTCCTACTCCAAAGGGAAAGATAACAGAAAATTTATTTTCTTCATAGTTAAAAGGAAGATGATAATTATTGTAAGCTATATCTTTATTTACATAAATAGTATCATGCCACATCATCCCGAAACCACCAAAGATATAAGGTGTGATAAAGTCTTTCTCACTTCCCGTGAAAAAGTCGTAGAAGTTAAATTCTGCAACGATGGAGGCTGTGGAGATGTTGTTTGTAAGGGTGTTTTTGCTTTCTTGTGGTGGAAACAGTGGTTTTACATCTCTGGCAAAACGATCGTCTGTGGCATACATACCCGAATTAACATTTAGTGCAAAAGCCCATCGCGTTCCTTCACTATAGCGTGCTACAAGACCTCCCACCGGTTTTACCATATTATAAGGCACTCCCGGGTTCCAGTCGCCATTGTAATAGGTAATACCACCTTGCAGTCCCGTCTCAAGAATTTGAGCCTCTGTTGAAATGATAGTCAACAGCCCGAAGATAACTATAAAAACAAGTTTTTTTATCATTCTGAATATATAAAACAGCCGAAGTGAAATCCATGCGATGTATCAAATCGTGATAAAGTCGAATAATTTTCTATTTCAGCCGGCAAATTTATTAAATTTTATCCTGTTTTTATCAAGCTAGTTACGAACATCGAGTCCCCAAAGCAATTTTTCACGTATGGTACCGAAAAAACTCTTGCCTTTCATCTTAACCATATTCATCCCAAAGTCAGCCTTTCGAATGACTAATTCCGTTTCTTGATCCACGACCACCATGCGGGAATCCATGCTCACGGTAAACTGTTTATGACGTCCTACCACTTTTAGCCTGATAGTACTATGATCCGGAATAACGATTGGACGTACACTTAAATTGTGTGTAGCAATGGGTGTTATGACAAAGTTTGCTGCTTCGGGTACCAAAATCGGACCACCTGCGCTCAATGAATAAGCTGTTGAACCTGTTGGTGTAGCGATAATGAGCCCGTCAGCCCAGTACGAATTCACGAAAACTTCATCCACAAATACCTGAATAACAATGAGTGAGTTGGCTTCTTTACGAAATACGGTAACCTCATTTAGCGCATAATTCAGGTCGTGGAATAAATTTTCAGGTTGCTCCAATTGAAGAAGACTTCTTTTTTCAAATGAAAACTGTTTTTCAAAGATTGCATCAATTGCTTCTGTAATATCTTGCGAGGAGATGCTGGACAAAAATCCCATACGTCCCACATTGATACCAAGAACAGGTATACCGCTCTCACGTACCAATGGCAAAGTTTCAAGCAATGTACCGTCTCCTCCCACAGAAAATAAAATATCGGTATGCTTGGGGAAATTGACATGATTATCAAAAAGTGAATAAGTGCCTTTCATACGAACAGCATCTCGAATTTGCTCAAAATAGGGACGATGTATTGATAATTCTACCTCCCGAGCAAAAAGCATGTCGAGAAAACCTTGAAGAAAAGGCTGATTTTCTATAGAAAAACTTTTTCCGAAGATGGCAATTTTCATGCTATGCGAAATAAGTGAACAAGATTAATAATTAAATACTTAACAGCATCATTTTTAACATAATTTAGTCTAAATGGGGGCAACAAAATGAATAAAAAGCCCGGCTTTCCCAAATTGATTTATGGAATACTCAAAACGCCATACCAAATCGTAATATGTTACTATATCCAAGCCGATGCCTGTGCCTGCTAACCATCTGTTTTGTAAAGTATTGGATGGCTCCGGAAAAGCATGATATGCGTATCCTGCATCAAAAAGTAGATTCAGGTATGCAGCATAATGTATTTTGGTAAACTTCTCATATTTGAAAAAACTCAATTCTTTTACTCTCGGACGAATTAACTCAAACTTCAAATTGCTTTTAAACAACGCAAATGCAGATCCATCCACAATATACAATTCATTCGAGCGTACGAAATCATTGTTAAAGCCCAAACCTCTTCTAAAAAAGTAGGGCTCTGCCTTGTCAGTAGCATATTTTAAAGTAATCGATGATGCCCAATACCATTTAGAGGATATTGGACGATAAATATCTGCACTGGCTTTTGCCACTAAATAATTTGGTTCATTTTCGAGTATCCCCAAACCTTTTTTAACAAGTTCTAAATCAAAATAATATCCATTCAGCGGATAAGGTTTCGAATCGCGATAGTCGTGTTTATATAGATAATAAATCTGAAACATTTTAAAAGCCGAGATGCTGTCTTTTAAGAAATTTGGATTTAATGAAACTAAGGTATCTGCAAATCGATGTGACTCGAGCCCCAATGAAAGATGATGGTGGTTATGTATGCCGTCTCGATACGAAAATTCCAGTTTTGCATAGGTGTTTTGACGGGCATAACTATCCGGATTCCTATAATATAATTGCTTGTTTTCGAGTGTCATATAAGGAATTTCCCTGCTTAAAGAACGCCCTAGTTGAATGCCGATTCCCAAATTCTGTTGCTTTGTCAGATAGGGTATATGATAAAAAAGGTAATAGTTTTGATTATAACCGGCACGAATAAGTACTTTGAGCTCTTCCATCCTCCCCCGGAAGTTGTTGTAAGTCAGAAAGAAACCATAGTTTGCACGATGCAAATCTTTTGTTTCCCACCACACATTGAAATTTCGTTCCGCTACTTCAAATATCGGCAAGGGCCATAAATACCAGCGCTCAACCAGATCGATACGAATATCTAATGTATCATTTTCACTACTTCTGTGGAGGGTATCAATGCTTGCAAAGTTAAAAAGCGAGCGGTTTAGCAGATTTTGGCGGCTTTTTTTTCGCGCATAGCATAAAGATTGTTCGGAAAGGCTGTCACCCGAACGAAACGTCAACTCACGCATGATGATATGATCGCGTGTAATATTGTTTCCCTGAAGTGAAATATCACCGATAACGAATTGCTTCTCAGTGTTTTTAGCATAACAGCTATCCAATACATTGTTGCTGGTACCGTTTTGCTTTTGGGCAGTAAGGCTGAGTGCCATAAAGGCTAATATCGTTATCAGTAAGCCCTTTGTCATAAGTTTAAGTACTTCATTAGCCCATCAAAGCGCTCGCGTAGGTCATCATGGTCATCATCTTCACTAAAATAAACCATTACATTATATTTATAACGAAGGAAAGTTTGTAATAAAGCCGTCACATCTTTCCGATTCAGTTTTAAATGCACTTGCATTTCGGTTGAATCTTGTTCGGAATGAATAAATAAACTAAGTATTTTCGTGTCATGCGATTCAACAATTTGTGCTATTTCGGAAAGGACGAAGTCGTTGGCGCTCATCTCCAGTACAATAATGGCACCCGGCTCTTGAACTGAAAGTGAAGCAGCAAAGTGTTTGAGCAGGTTTGATAAGGTAATCACACCCATATAATGTTCGTGCTGGTCAATGACGGGAATTAGCGTCAACTGATTTAAATACATCACTTTCAGCACTTCATAAAGATGTTGATCTTCTAGTACGTATGGTTTGACAAGTGAAAGCTGGTGATTTCCCAATGCTTCATCAAAATCGTTTAGGCTGTATATATCCAACTCAGAAATAAGTCCTAAAAACACTTCTTCATTTACAATAGGGAGGTGCATCAGACGTAAATCTTCCATCCATTCGAGGGCTGTCCGACCGGTATCACTAGTTTTTAGAGGCATTACGCCATCGGATAATAGTTGTCTGGCAAGCATTTTAGTTCAATTTGAGGTTAAAAATCAGTTTCCAACATTTGTAAATAATTTTGGTAGCGGAAGAGTTCAATCTCTTCGGCATGAAGTGCTTCAAGTACTGCACATCCCGGCTCATGGCGGTGTGTACAGTTTGCAAAGCGGCAGCGATCCATTAATGCACGCATCTCCGGAAAGCGTTGTGCAAGAGTTTCAGCTTCAAAATCGAACAATCCGAACTCTTTAATTCCGGGAGTATCAATAATCCATCCCCCAAACTCCAACTCAAACATTTCGGCAAAAGTTGTGGTATGCATTCCTTTTTGATGTGCGCTGCTGATCGAACCGGTTTTTAGGTCTAAATTCGGATCTACTGCGTTGATTAGAGCCGATTTTCCAACACCTGAATGACCGGAGAGCAGACTGCGCTTGTCTTTTAGTAACTCTTTAAATTGAGTGACATTATGTTTCGTCATAGCCGATACGCGCAATACTTTGTATCCTATTTTTGAATAAACCGTTTCCAACTCTTGAAGTTGCTCCATATCCTCATCCTCATAAATGTCAATTTTATTAAATACCAATACAGCCGGGATATGATAAGCTTCAGCAGTAGTAAGAAAACGATCTATAAAACCAGTAGACGTACGCGGGCTGTTAATGGTTGCAATTAAAACAGCCTGATCTAAATTTGCCGCAATAATATGTGCCGAACTGGAGAGTTTTGTGGCTTTTCTAATGATGAAATTGTGTCGGTCGTGCACAGCGGTAATAATACCGGTAGCTCGACCCGGTTCCATATAAAAATCTACTTCATCGCCCACTGCCACCGGATTGGTAGTACGTATCCCATCAAGCCGAAATCGCCCACGCAGTCGACAGGAAACTATATTCCCATTTTCCTGGTGCACTGCATACCAACTTCCTGTAGATCGAATAACGGTTCCTTGCATCATAAACTATGTATAACAATTGCAAAAATAACAGCTTAAATGAATTAGAAGCTCCAATTTATGGTAAAACCATGGCAACTGTACTTTATTTTATTGATAAAGCACAAAATGCGGTCCATTTTACCGTTTTCTGATAACTTGGCTGTTAAAAGTAGTTGGTAAAATAGCTCCACGGATGTTTTAATGGCGGATTTGCCTCCAATGCCATCTCAATTTGCTGCACCGGATGTATAAATTGAATTTTATGTGCATGCAATGCAATGGATGCATCTACCAAAGGCCTTTTATCGCCATATTTTAAGTCGCCCAAGATAGGGGAGCCGATATGAGCCAGCTGAACCCGAATTTGATGATGCCGTCCTGTATGAAGCCTGATTTTTAGTAAGTGAAATGAATCCGAAGAAGCAATATATTCATAATCTAATACCGCTTTTTTAGCTCCTCTATTCTCGTTTGGCATGACGTAGGATTTGTTTTGCTGCTGATTTTTAAGCAAAAAGTTTTGGAGCCTTGCTGCCGGTTCGATGGGTTTGTTACGGACAATGGCTAGATATTCCTTCTTTAGTTCGCGTTGCTGAACGATACGATTCATGCGGGCAAGGGCTTTGCCGGTCTTGGTAAAAATTACTAAACCGCCGACGGGACGGTCAATACGATGTACCAGTCCCGCAAAAACGTTTCCGGGTTTATTGTATTTTTCTTTGATATAAGCTTTTACAAAATCAACCAAAGAGCTGTCACCGGTTTTGTCGCCCTGCACAATCTCATTCGCCAATTTGTTTACAACCAAGAGGTGATTGTCTTCGTAAACAATACGGCTGCCGAAGGAATCAATCATTAAAACAGTCTAATATTGTTCTTTCTCGTTTGGAAAATCAACTGATTTAACATCATTGATATAAGCGCCAACCGCAGATTTAATTTCTTTATGCAGATCGAGATACCGTCTTAAAAAACGTGGTGAGAAATCAATATTTATTCCAAGCATATCATGCAAAACCAGTACTTGACCGTCTACTTCGCTTCCTGCTCCAATACCGATTGTAGGAATTCGTAGTGATTTGGTTACTTCAGCTGCTAATTTTGCCGGAATCTTTTCGAATACGATTCCAAAGCATCCTGCTTCTTCAAGTAATTTGGCATCCTGACGTAGTTTTTCGGCTTCTCTTTCTTCTTTTGCGCGTACTACATAAGTCCCAAACTTATTAATGCTTTGAGGCGTAAGGCCAAGATGACCTAAAATTGGAATTCCGGCGGTAAGGATACGATCAACAGATTCGATTATTTCTTCTCCACCTTCAATCTTCACGGCATTTGCACCGGACTCTTTCATGATGCGAATTGCCGACTGTAGGGCTTCCTTTGAATTACCCTGATAAGTTCCGAAAGGTAAATCAACTACGACCAACGCGCGATTCACGGCACGTACAACAGAAGATGCATGGTAAATCATTTCATCTAATGTGATGGGCAAGGTGGTTTTATGGCCCGCCATCACATTGGAAGCGCTATCGCCAACAAGTATTACGTCAATACCGGCTTCGTCCAATATTTTAGCCATGGAATAGTCATAAGCAGTCAGCATAGAAATTTTTTCCCCTCTGTTTTTCATTTCTTGCAACACATGTGTCGTTATTTTGGGGATATCATTCGATAAATACATATCAGATGGATTAAAATTAAAACTTTATAGCCTGCAAATGTAGCGAATCTATTGATGAAGAGACCGAAAACTTCTGTAATTGTATCTTAAATTGGTTTTACGAATACATTTGAAGGATAAATCTTACTTTTGTGCAAATTTTAAACAAATGCTTAAACCTTTTATTCGAAATATTGTTTTCGCTTTAATAGTAACTGTCATTTTTAGTGGCTGTAGCACAGATGTAGATAATTATGCGGATTATAAAGATGTTACAATTGTTTATGGCTTATTGGAAACAGGTACTGATACAACTTTTATAAAAATCACCAAGGCTTTTCTTGGACCCGGTAATGCTTTGCTTATCGCCCAAAATCCTGATTCAAGCAATTATAACAAGAAGTTGGATGTGCGTCTTAGACCCAAACTAGGGCATAATACCCTTGAAGATATTGTATTGGATACCATCACCATAAAGAACAAACTGCCCGGTGATTCCTTGTTTTATTTTCCTCAACAAATACTTTATTATACTACTGCACCTATTATCGAGGATGCCAATTATACATTGTTGATTGACAAAGGAAATGAAATAATACAAGCGGAAACAAAACCTGTAAAAGATTTTTTTATTACGCTACCAACAAATCGAATGAACTTTGCTGCTACAGTCCCCACACCTATTAAATGGAATGCTGCTGAAAATGGAAAGCGCTATGAAGTGATGATGGTATTTAATTATGACGAAGTATATCCGGGGAGCTCAGATACCGTAAAGCAAACCATGACTTGGAGGCTGGGAACACGTTTTTCTGATCGTCTGGATGGTACGGATAAATTGGAGATAACCTATTTGGGTGAGACATTTTATACGCGTTTAGATAATGAGCTTAATCATTCACTTAATGTCAAGCGCTTTGCCCGTGAACTTGATTTATATATTTCCTGCGGAGGAGATGAGCTGAGTACCTATATCGATGTGAATGCGCCTAGTAACAGCATTGTTCAAGAAATTCCCGAATATACAAATATCGAAAACGGATACGGCATATTTTCGGCAAGAAAACTCATTAAGAAATCCTATAAACTTTCCGTACAAAGTGAATTGAAGCTTGTGGAAGAGCACGATTGGGGTTTTATCATTCAACGATAAACGACAGTTTTTATCCGACTAAAACTTCCAGCGAAGCTGTAGCTTAACATCGGTACGGCTTTGTCCTTCAATGGTTTCCAGTCCGGTACCTATGCTGTATCGATCGGCATACCAAGTGCGCCCTATGCGTGCCCAAAAATCAAGTTTGCGATGAGCCTTCAATTTTAACATTAGATAGACACGGCTTCCTTTGCCATAAAAGGCTGGAATTGAAAACGCATAAAGCACATCATTTTCATAGGTATATAATCGGCTGTCATAATCTTCGCTTTGGAACAAGGAATAGCGGAAGCTGAGTTCATAAAAACCGGCATGCGGGCGATACAACACATCTTGATAGATGATATATCCCATTGACGGATTCTGCTCTGACTTTTGGTAACTGATTGCCTCGATTCGATTTTTCAATATCCATGAAGGACCTAAGCGATAGTTTAAATGAAAGCGATATGAATTTTTAGTGTAGGGGATTAAAAAATCGATATTGTTCCAAGGGTTTTTATCATTTGTCAACTTTGTTTTGGATCGAAAGCGTAGATATACATCTGCATTTCTATTGATGCGGTGGTCCAGCTGTGCAAAATAATCATATCCGTAACTTGGCGCATCAGTTGCAAAGCGCAGCCATGGAAACACAAAATAATCTGCAAAAGCTGTCAACTTCCAGCCTGCTGCCAACGCAGCGGTAACACCTATATATATCCCTTTTTCGTTGTTTGCCAAACTGCCTTCCGAAAAGCCGCTTCCAAACAAATTTTGATATTCTTTTTGATAGTTACGGGCAGCCATGCTTATAGTCACAAAGCCGGTCGGTTGCGCCATAATCCCTGTCAAGGCTGCTAAACCTCCATTGTCACTGCGACTTATTTCACCAAAAAAGATGATACGTGATAATACCCATCTATAATCAATTCCTTGATTTACTAATTGGTCGCCTTGGAATCGAAACTGATTGTAAAGCTGCTGTCTGGGCATTAAAGTCGCTCCCAGCTTGGTTTCATGAAGTGTATAACCTAACTCAAGCTTATTTGTTCTGTATGTGATGCGCCCGCCTATTAGTTGTTGGCTAATATTTCCTTTTTTTAAGAGTTCATTTGGGGTGCGATGAAATCCACTTTCGTCTATACTGGAAATGATATATTCTTCTTGGGATAGGCTGTCGTCAGCCGGAATGCTGGCATCAATCATTTTGGAAGAGAAAAAAGCAGTAAAGCCAAATCTTTTCCAACCGAAGCTGGCAGCAGCACCTCTTAAAAATAAAAATTCATTCACGGATGTATTGGCTTTAATTCCTTGCCCATAGCGCATTACCGAAAGCGGGTCGGTCGATTTGCCAAAGGAAAGCCCTGACCACATGGTAAGACCTTGACCAAATGCAAGATGGTAGTCGCCAATAACTGCTGCTTTTACTATCCCAATATCTTTTACGAATAGATGTGCCGAATAAAAATCAAAGCCGGGGCGTGCATAGGAGCCCAATAAGCTTTTAATCGAATCATCCAAATGCTTTGTCAGGAACAGCTCGCCCGGATCTTTCTCCATAGTAACACCCGCCTTGATTTTATTTCGATAATTGAAGGCATAGCGCGCATAATATTTGTGTGAATTTCCTAAATAGCGTGAGTTGGGCTTTTGCCACCTGAGCGAATCTTCCATAGGAGCATAGCCTTCCCGCTGCTCCAGCACATCTTCAAAGCGCAGAAGCAGCTGATGACGGGCATATTTTGCCACTTGATTTAATTTTAATTTTTGGGTCTGTTCCGGAACATCAAAGCGTAATAATGGGGTGATTATTGCGATGGTTTGAGCATCAAAGCCTTCGATAAGCGGCAGTTCATAAATGCTTAGAATATTTCCAAATTCTTTGCGATGTTTGTTAATGCTTTCCAGATGAAAAGGCGTAATAAGGTAAAGCCTGATTAATTCATCCAACTCAGCTTCATTTATATTAATCTTATTCTCGGAGAAGTATATGTATGATTCAACTAATTCCGTGAAATCCACTTCATACTCCATCTCTTCCACAATGCTTTCAAGCTGTGAAATGAGTGCTTCATTGAGTCTGCTGTCTGTGCTATCCGCATGTTGCGAATACAGGCAAAATGGCAGCATCAAGAATGATAATAGGAGAATATGAAGCGGTTTTGCCAACATTTTACTTTTCTTTTAGGCTGAAAGAATAAACCAGTCCGGCTTGTAGGCTTGCTCCTAAAACAGGATGCAGTTCACCGGCTAAGTCAAATTGAAATCCACTGCTATGATAGCCCGCTCCGAAGGTGAAAACACCGGGATTCACTCCGATTCCTGAACGAACAACGAAATAGTCATTTAATATATACTCTAAGCCGGCTCGAAAATCAGGTTCAAAATCCAATCCTTTTGAAAACTCCACTGCAGTTAATAGTTCGGGAGTAAATGCATAGGCTAATCCAAAGCGCATGATAATTGGTATACGTTCGTTTGTAAAGTCGGAGCGTGTAATCCTCGGTGGATTAAAAATATATGCTGCAGCGGTTAATTGTTCTGTAATATCGGCTTGAGCACCTATTTCAAAAGTTACATTATGAAAACTTTCATATGCATCTGCATAATGATTTGTTAAATAATCGAGTTGAAGTCCCAAACGATACTTTTCACCAAAGGCACGCGCATAGGTTATTCCAATTTTATTTTCGTTGTATTGGCTGTAACCAAATTGATTTACACTTATACCCAGCACTCCAAAGTTTAATGAATAGCTTGCTGCTGCACTCTTAAGGCTTAGCTCATTCATCATGAATCGATTTTGATAGGCTATGCCAAAAGAAAGCCCTTTTTCCAAAGCAATTCCTGCAGGATTATTCTGAATAGCCCAAAAATCGCTGAGTGCTACGGAGGCTTTGCCCATTCCGGCGGCTCTTCCACCAATAGTGCCAATACCTTCGAAACCCATGGAATTGAGAGGGATAAGCAGTAAACATAGCCATAAAACTCTAAATTTCTGCATCGGATTATTGTTTTTTAAGGGTTAAAAGTACGAAGAAAACTTAATTTTGTGCCAAATTAAGATTATGAAACAAAATATTATCCCTTTTCTACGTGAATTAGCTATCAATAATACAAAAGAATGGTTTGATGCCAATCGTGGAAACTATGAGGCAGCCCGAAACGATTTGATGAGCATGGTGGAGGATTTGATATCTAAGATTAATAAATTCGATCCAAGCATTGGAAATCCCAATCCGAAAGATTGTATTTTCAGGCAACATCGTGATTTACGTTTTTCAAAAAATAAGCAGCCGTATAAAACTACAATGTCAGCCGTGATTATGCGAGCCGGAAAAAAGAGTCCTTTTTCAGCTTATTATTTACATCTGGAGCCGGATAATAGTTTTGTGGGGGGTGGATTACACAGGCCCGAGCCTATTTGGCTAAAGGCAGTGCGCAGTGAAATTTATTTTAATCTGGAAGAATGGAAAAGAATCGTGTCAAACAAGGATTTTCAACGAACTTTTGGTTTGCTTCGCGATGAGAATAAATTAAAGCGTCCTCCCAAAGATTTTCCGAGCGATTTTGAAGGGATTGATTTTTTAAAATACAAAGAATTTGTAGTTGCAAAAGAATTTGATCCAGAAAAGCTTGATAAATCGGAAATGCTTGATTTTGTGGGAGATATATTTGAAAAAATGCATCCTATGAATGCGTTTATCAATCGGGCGATTGAATTTAGCTTGGACGATCTGTAATAACATTAAAAAAATTAATCTTTTTTAAGGATTTTTTTAAAAATAACTTGACATGCAATGAGAATAGTATTATATTTGCAGTCCTAATTGGTTGGTTGTTTTATAAGTTCGAACTTAATGCCCTTGGGACAGTAATCTACTTACTTCTCAAGGGCATTCCTCTTATAGTAGTTTATATATTGATTTTCAGCCCATCCCAAGCGAGCATTCGCTTCTCGTTTAAGCTTCCCTGCACTTCTTCATGAAATCCCATCAAATGACTTATATGCGTGAAATAGGCTTGCTCTACATCGAGTGTGTCGGCAATATTCAAGGCTTCTGAGAGCGTGAAATGTGAAATATGCTGCTCTTTGCGCAAGGCATCCAAAACCAAAATGCGTGTTCCTTGCAAAAGCTGCATTGCCTTTTCAGGAATATGATTTGTATCTGTTATATACGCAAAATCACCTATGCGAAAGCCATAGACATCCAAAAAGCGATGCTTTACAATAAAAGGGATTATCTTTAAATCACCAATTTGGAATGGCTTTTCGTTCAAATCTACGAATTCTATTCGGGGTACGCCCGGATAAGGATGATCGTCAAAAGCATATGAAAACTCACGTTTAATCTCCTCTTGATCCCTTTGAGAGGCATAAACTTTCATTGGTTTTCGACTAAGGTAATTGAATGAGCGCACATCATCCAAGCCGGCAATATGGTCTTTGTGGCTGTGCGTGATTAGTATGGCATCCAGTTTATTAACCTTTTCACGCAGCATTTGCTGGCGAAAATCAGGTCCTGCATCTACAACAATCGTAGTGTTTGCCGTTTCAATCAAAATGGACGAACGTAAACGCTTGTCCTTTTCATTATCTGATTGACATACAGCGCAATCGCATGCTACCACTGGAACCCCCTGAGAAGTTCCGCTCCCTAAAATAGTTGTTTTCACAAATGAATTTTTTACAAATTAACAAAAAAACAGTTTTGTACCTGTTTAATTCATGAGTTTAATTTTAGAATAAACGCTTTTAAAATTACTACTAAAACCTACTAATACAATGATCATAAGCTTATTACGATAAAGCTAGATTGATAATCTCATGAATTGATGAATTATGCAGGTGAAAGCGAAAAAACTCCAAAATGCATTAAATTAAAATTTGTTTTTGGTGAGAATTTTCATTTCGTTGAAAAATATGCACATGCTCAGAAAAAAAAAACGTAATTTTACTTTTTCAAAAATTTAAAACCAAATGAATGGCATAAAACGTTTTTTTATTTCTCGTTCAATTAAAAACAAATTGTCGCAACAAGCCGGATCACACAGGCTACAAGCCTTTTCTGAGATGAAAAGCATGCTTCTTTTAACGGCAGTTTCGCTTGAAGAGGTACAAAAGACGATTCGATGGGTATCTCAGACTTATAGTCCTATGGAAGAAATTGTAATTTTAAATCTCACGAATGAAAGTGAGCGTTTCAGACATGAGTACCACCAAATTTTATTACAAAGTTATTCGGTAAAGGACTTTAATGTTTTTGGAAAGCCTAATGAATATGTGCTGTCACTTTTAGAAACTTCATCAAAAGATTTACTGTTAAATACTTGTCAAGAAAGAAATGTGTATATCGAATGGTTGACAGCCCATTGTAGAGCTGATGTGAAGGTAGGAGCGAGGGAAGAAATGACTGTAGCACCTTACAGTATTTCTATTTATCAGGATAAAAAATTGAATATTACCGATTGCCTGATACAAACTGAAAAATACCTTAATGCACTAGCCGGTAAATCGAATTGAACAGAATAGGGATTATATTCAAAATATGTAAATAAAATGTCGATATCAGCAAAATTTAAAGGCACGGGAGTTGCCATCATTACTCCTTTTAAGCAAGATGGAACTATAGATACAACAGCTCTTTTTAAGCATACTGAAAATCTCATTGAAAATGGTGTTGATTATCTCGTTGTGCTTGGCACAACAAGTGAAGCTCCCGTTTTGGATAATGCTGAACGTGTGCTTGTTACCAATACTATTTTGGAGGCAAACAAAGCTCGATTGCCAGTTGTTTTGGGAATTGGTGGCAACAATACACAACAGCTCATCAAACAGATTGAAACCACTGATTTTGATGGAGTGGATGCTATTTTGTCTGTGGCTCCTTATTATAATAAACCTACGCAAAGGGGATTGCATGCGCATTATGCAGCTATTGCCACCGCTAGTCCGCTTCCGTTGATTTTATATAATGTGCCGGGAAGAACAAGCAGTAATATAAATGCTGAAACAGCTTTACGTCTTGCCAATGAATTCTCTAATGTGATTGCGATCAAAGAAGCATCGGGAAATATGGACCAAATTATGGCACTTTTAGCGAATAAACCTTCCGGTTTTGAAGTGATATCAGGTGATGATGCACTTACGTTTCCAATGATTGTATTAGGTGGAGGAGGGGTTATATCAGTTGCTGCCAATGCTTTCCCAAAAGCTTTTTCGGATATGGTGCGCTTTGCACTTGAAGCTGATTACGAAGCTTCTAAAAAGCTGCATTACAGTATGTTGAGATTGATTCATCTGCTATTTGTTGAAGGAAATCCGGCAGGCGTAAAAGCATTAATGCATATTGACGGAAAATGTGAGAATAAAGTGCGGCTGCCCTTGGTGGAAGTAAGTGATTCTACTTTCACGGAATTAAAACAAGCTTGGAAAGAATTTTTGAATCCAAAACTATAAACCAAATGAAACCAAATTTAAGTGGAAAGCTGTCATTCATACTTATTCTGATAGCTTTCTCGGTAAACGCACAACAGCTTAACCTTGATAGTTTACAGCAAACACGTCAAGAATATTATTTTCAACTCGAACTAAATGATAGTAAGCAGCTACACGATTTTTCACGATTATTTTCTATTGATCAAATACAAAATGACCAGCTGATTGGCTATGCAAATCCTACGCAATATGAAATACTGCTTCAATTAGGTTATAAACCTCAATTGCTGATGCCTCCCGGTATTTTGGATGAGGAGCCAAGAATGCTGCAGGCATGGGAGCTAAAGCAGCGAAACAGAAACTGGGATTATTATCCCACCTATGAAGCTTATGAGCAGCTCATGTTCGATTTTGCAGATGCTTATCCCGATTTGTGTAGCATATATACGATAGGTACGCTCAATAGCGGAAGGAGGTTATTGGCAGCTCGTATAAATAATGGTGAAACGGCCGGAAAACCGGAGTTT
This sequence comes from uncultured Lentimicrobiaceae bacterium, assembly GCA_964592175.1. Taxonomy (GTDB): domain Bacteria; phylum Bacteroidota; class Bacteroidia; order Bacteroidales; family F082; genus JALNZU01. Next base: position 2,529 of record CAZQBU010000008.1, on the reverse strand, counting down.
TTGTATACCGCCACCATACATGGCGATGAAACAACCGGCTATATTCTTATGCTGAGGCTTATAGAGTATTTGCTTGAAAATTATGGAAGCGATAATCGTATTACGGAGCTGGTTGATAATATTGATATTTGGATTAATCCACTAGCCAATCCTAATGGCACATACTGGGGGGGAAATCATACTGTTAACGGTTCAAGAAGAGGGAATGCAAATAATATTGATTTGAATCGCAATTATCCGGACCCGGAAGATGGACCTCATCCTGATGGGAATGCCTGGCAGGAAGAAACAGTATATTTTATGGATTTTGCAGAAGAGAGACGTTTTATTATGTCTTCCAATTTCCATGGTGGTGCCGAAGTAATTAATTATCCTTATGATACATGGCAGCGTTTTCATGCCGATCACGACTGGTGGTATTTTGTTAGTCGAGAATATGCCGATACTGCACAGTATCACAGCCCTTATGGTTATCTGACAGATTACGATAATGGTATAGTACAAGGCTATGAATGGTATTCTATTTCAGGTGGGCGACAGGATTATATGAACTATTTTCAAGCTTGCCGCGAATGCACCATGGAGATTTCATATATAAAGACTCTGCCGCCTTCACAATTGCCGAATCTGTGGGAGTACAATTACAGGTCTTTATTAAATTATTTGGAACAAAGTACATATGGCTTCCATGGGACCGTGACTGATTCGATAAGCGGCGAGCCGATACGCGCAAAAATTGAAATTTTAGATCACGACTATGATAATTCGTTTGTGTATTCATTTTTACCTTCAGGCGATTTTCACCGACTTATAAAAGCGGGGACTTATGATCTTACTTTTACGGCAGAAGGCTATTATCCCAAGACACTCTATAATTTAAGTATAGAGGATTATCAGCGTATCGACTTGGAAGTAAAAATGTTGCCTGGTATTATTATTGCTGATTTTACTGCCAGTGAATATGATGTAGCTAAAGGAGGCAGCGTTGATTTCTTTGATGCTTCATATGGTCAGGATATTATCAGTTGGGACTGGCATTTTGCCGGTGGAGAGCCTCCTGTATCTTCGCTTCAAAACCCTGAGAATATCACTTATCACCAAGTAGGTGAGTATGATGTAACACTGATTATTACAAACCTTCAAGGCGAGTCAGATACAATATGTAAGCAGGACTTGATTAAAGTTGCAGCGCATTATAATATGACACAAGGAGTTTTCTATACTTGTGAAGGCGTTTTTTATGATCCGGGTGGGAAAGATGGAAATTATGGCAATAATTTGGATATAGTCACCACTTTTTTTCCTGATACGGAAAAAGCATTGATGAAGGTTGAATTTCAGATGTTTGATGTGGAATATAATGCGAATTGCAATTGGGATTGGTTGAAAATATATGATGGACCGGATACCCAATCACCCTTGTTGGGCACCTATTGCGGAACCGATTCTCCCGGAACGATTATCGCAGATAATCCCTATGGAGCCTTGACATTTCAATTTCACTCTGATTATTCCGTTAATAAGGCAGGCTGGGAAGCTCATATGTCTTGCCACTCAACTGTTGGGCTTGCTGAGAAAGATGAAAATGATTTACGTATTTTTCCTAATCCAAATCGGGGTGATGCCTTGTTTATTCATTCTGTACACCCAATTGAACTTATTGAGATTATGGATGTAAACGGCAGTTTATTACTTAAAATGGATGGTGAATTTAAGTGTATCATGGATATTAATACTTCACGATTGTCTAAAGCGGTATATATCATGCGTATAAGACACACTGCAGGCATAGAAACTCGTAAACTGTTGATTGAATAAATAGCTTTAATTCAAGTGATATATTTACTTCAGTGACTTTTGCTTTACATTTTTGCAAAGACTTACTTTTATAATTGAATTCTGAATTTGACTTGATTTTAGCTTGTCATAGAAATCTGTATTTCAGTCAATTAAGAGTATATGCTAAGTTTTTGAGCTTTGGCTTGATTCGAACGCTTTTGACAATGCATTGAGAGTTTTCTTAGCCTTATCTGTTTACAATAAGTTTGTTACTCCAAATCAATTTATTGCCCCCTTAGTAAATGAGCCCTTATTTTTAATGTGCCAAACACACTATTTGTATCGATGATAGGGGATTTACGACATTAGGGAAACTCAATTTGAAGTGACCTATAGAACGAATATGCTTTACTAGTGGACTGCGGATAATTTTAAGCATAAAAAAAGGGAGGCAAAAGCCTCCCTTCCTATGATATATTACCAACTATTATTTAGAAATAATAATGGTTTTATGGTGTACTTGCCCCTTGTCATTGACGAATTGCAAGGTATAGGTACCTAAGCGCAATCCTGTCAAGTCTATGGTTTTGCGTAATTCACCATTTACTGTTTCATCTTTTACAATTTGCCCCATGATATTCATCATACGGATTTGACGTACGCCTTCTACAAGGTCGATATACAATATGCTGTTGGCAGGTACAGGATATACCTGAACATTTGCCATATCATTTTCTTCCACACCAACAC
>CAZQBU010000007.1:41641-84441 GCA_964592175.1 uncultured Lentimicrobiaceae bacterium | reverse complement strand
AAAAGTGTTTTTAATCCCGAAAATTAGAAATTATTCTGTTTTCTGAAAGTGCCTACGTTATGAGCTGTTCGCAGTAGTTGGCTACAGCTTCATAGCTCACGCCTGAAAATCTCTCAAAATTAAATTCATGAATTAAGCAGTTTAGGTCCTATCTTCCTTTTTCATCTTGGCAATATCTTGAATATGCCCGTACCACTCTTTGCCAAAGCGGCGTATTAATGGCTCTTTTAAAAATACATATAAGGGGACTCCTTCTTTTCTCCCCTTTCGAATAGCGGGAAGGCATACGCTCCACCGATGGTAGTGCAAATGCGTAAAACCCGCCATCTTTTCAAGGCGAATGGGATATAAATGACAGCTGATGGGCTTTTTGAAATCTATTTTTCCATCCAAATAAGCCTTTTCTATGGCACAAAAGCTGATGCCCTTTTCGTCAAAACCGGCAAATGCACATTCTCGCCCTTCAATTAGGCTTGTCACATACATGCCTTCCGAATCATAATCAAAGACACCCTGCTCTTCCACAGCCTTAATTCCGCCCTCCGACATATAGGGTTTGATAAATTCCAGATAATCTTCGATAATGCTGATTTCTTCCTCTTCCAAAGGTGCTCCGGCATCACCACTCACACAACATTCACCCTTACAACGAGGTAAATCGCATATAAAATATTCCGAAAAAAGCTCTTCCGTAACAATCGTTTCTCCCAAAATAAACATAAGCCGTCAATACTATAAAAACAAGCAACAAATGTAGGACATTTATTTGATGGTTGTGACAACTGATAAAACCAGTTTCAAAACCCACAACCACAGCCTAAAAGATTTGTTTGGGCGATGCAATAAAGCAGTATCGCCCAAACAAATAAAGAAGTTTTATAAATTGCTTTATAATTAAATAAGTGCTGAAATATGCCCGGCAAACTCTTCTGCAGAAGTCTCCAGCCCATCAATGGCATAAACTATTTCACCATTTTCATCCAATAGTAGTTTTTTATTACTGTGGGCAATATTGCCATCTTCTTCCAAGTCGAAACTGATGCCCAATGCCACGGCAATTTCTCTAATCTGCTCTGTTTCACCATGTAGCAAATGCCATTGAGCGGATAATCCTTGTGCTTCGGTATATAGCTTTAAACGCTCCGGCGTATCCCGCAGATTATCGAAGCTGATTAACACAATTTCGAAAGGCAAAGATTCTTGGTTTTCAAACTGTGCAGTGATGTTTTTAATATCTTGTACCAACATGGGACATGCATATCCACATGAGGTAAAAAACATGCTGATAACAACAGGTTTTCCCTTGAAATCAACCAATTGAATCTTGTGTTCTTCAGAATCTGTCCAGACTTCATCGAAATGATAAATCGAATTTCCGGGCAGCTCATTTGTAACAGTTTGTTGGCTAATTTCCGATGATTCGGCAGTCGTTTGCGTATCGGAAACAGGTTGCTGACAAGCCATGGCAGTCAGAAACAAAAAAATAATACTAATTCTATAACTAATTTTCATCTGTATACTATTTTCAATTATTTACAATGCCGGTACATTCGCGGCACATCTAAATCCTAAATTTCGCACGGTATAATTTCCTTTCAGGCTGGACCGAAACGCAAAGCGTATAAATCCGGCATAATCGGATGCGTCGACCACATCTTGTGAAGCACTGCCACAAAAAAGTCCTTCAGGGACGGATTGATTATTCCTTGAATCATCGCTAGCTTTTATCTTATCAAAATCGGATACCCACTCCCAAACCATGCCGTACATATCCCAAAGCCCGAATTTATTTTGATACACGCTTCCCACTGCTTTCGTCTGATCCAGTTTACGGCTATACCAATCTGCAATCAGTGCATCCAATTGTCCTTCATCCTTTGAAGCACCCATAGGCAGGGCTGTAGCAGCATACTCCCATTCGGTGGTAGTAGGCAGCCGCTTTGATTTTGAATTGCAATAGGCATTGGCAGCAAACCAGGAAACATTGACAACTGCATGTGAAGCAATGGATTCAAAATCGGCTTCACTAAGGTTTTTCCAATGTGAAAGGTAGTCTTCATCCGCAAGAATTGGCTTTATAGCCTCCGGATTCCATTTTGGATTTGCTTCAACAAACTCCTTGAACTCCTTATTTGTCACCTGTTTGCTATCCATATAAAATGCATCAATATGTATCAGGCTGTCGTTTCCCTTAAAAAAGGGTTGCCAACTGCCTTGTGGCACCAAACGCATGGCATCCGATTGTGCCAATAATGCCTTTGGAGCAGCAAACAGTAGAAGCGCCAAGCCGATATAAAGTATTTTATGGAGATATGTTCTATTCATTACGCCAGTTTTTAACTTCTTCGGCACTTATCAAGCCTTCACTGTTGTTAAAGTTATTATGGATATAGGTCAATACGCTAGCAATTTGGTCATTATTCAAGGCGACAGCAGGCATGATGTTGTTATATTGCACTCCATTTACGGTAATTTCACCCATTAAGCCTTGGGTAATGATGCTCACCCCTTTATCAGGCAATGCTTGTAAGAAGTCGGAATTAACCAAGGGCGGGAAGGTACCTTCAATACCTTGTCCGTTTTCCATATGGCATGCCAAACAGTTTTGACGGTACAGCACTTGTCCGGCTTCCATACGTTCGTTAAATGTTTTTTCGGGAATATCCTCTTGTACTGCAGCAGTTTTGCCTGAGCGTATTGTTTGCACTGCTTGTCCTTCGGGCAGATAAACTTCTTCTTTCTGCTTTCCGGTAAATACATTGTAATTTTCTTCGCCCACAACTTCAATTTGTGCAATTGCACCTTTATTAAATGCACGGAAGATACTATGGTCAACCAGATGCAGCGTACCGGGCACTTCACATTTAAACTCCACAATGGCAGCCCCTCCTGCAGGGATCACAGTCGTTTGCACATCCCTGTTAATCATGCTTCCACCTTCGACATACACTTTGTCAAAAATTTCACCAATCACGTGAAACGATGAAATTAAATTTGGTCCACCGTTTCCGAGGAATAAGCGCACTGTTTCTCCTACATTCACTTTCATTTTATTATCGCCGGAAGCAGCTCCTACCGCGCCGTTCATTACTACATAATCAGGGCGTTCGTCCAATGCTTTCTGCATATCAAAATCTTGATGCCCTTTTTCACCAAAGCTACCTGAGGTATAAAATTCAGATTGCATAATATAAAATTCATGGTCCACTTCGGGATAACCCTCAAGTGGTTCCACTAAAATAAGTCCGTACATACCATTGGCAATATGCATGCCCACGGGAGCAGTGGCACAATGGTATACATACAGCCCTTGATTGAGTGCTCTAAAGGTAAATTGAGCACTTTTTCCGGGTGCGATCAAAGAAGCTTCGGCACCGCCACCGGGACCGGTAACTGCATGTAAGTCAATATTATGAGGGAGCATATTATCCGGATGATTGTGCAAGTGAAATTCCACCAAATCACCTTGACGGATACGAATGAATTTTCCGGGAACTTCTCCACCAAAAGTCCAAAATGTATAGTCAACTCCATCTGCCAAACGTTCAGTACGTTCAATAATTTCGAGGTCAACCCTTATTTTGGCATTTCCTTTAGATGGACGGCTCGCCGGCACATAAGGTGCATCCGTCAGTTCAGCCAAATATTCTTTAGTTGGAAGCTTTGAAGTATCCACCTTATGGGATTCTTCTTTTTTACTGCATCCGTCAAAAATCAATGCTCCGGCTAAGAGCGTAAGCATTAAAACTAAAAGATTTTGTGTTTTTCTTACCATAACTTTTAATAATTTAAGACCTTTTTATCCTTTTTATAATTAAAAAATTTTATAATATTCGTTTTAGTTGTGTATTACCTGCTTGGAAATCAGTTGCCAATCCGGCTACCGTATTTTTCGTGAGTAAATTTGTGAAATCATCTCGAATTGCGCTAAACTCATAATGTATTGGGCATGGATTTTCATCGGAGCAATATTGCAAACCTAATCCACAATCATTCACGCTATGCAGTCCGTCAATAGCTGCAACAATGTCAAGCAAAGGGATATTTGCTTGTTCTTCGGTTAGGAAAAATCCACCTGTAGGTCCTTTAAGTGAAGAAACCATGTTTTGTCGGCTTAAGGATTGCATAATCTTGGCAGTAAATGGCTCGGGCGAGTCAATCTCCGCAGCTAAATCTCGGATATTAACTTTAATTCCCTCGCTCACCTTGGTGGCAAGGTAAATCATCGCTCGAATTGCATATTTACAGGCTTTTGATAGCATGATTCAAGAATAATAGTTTAATTTTTGCGGGACTTTCACAATCCTGCATACTAAAAACAATTTGCTCACAAAATAGTTTCAGCAAAAGTAAAATAATTACAAAATTCTCGAAAGCTTTTAAAAAAAACTAAAATGCCTTGAGATTTTGGCTGCTAATATAAGCCAATATTTCAATCTAGCCCGAGCTTAGCTGTAATTTTTAGGCGACTAATTTGGTAAGTCTTTAGTTATGGGTTGAGCTATTGCTATTTAGGGCAGATTTCTTTTGAGATTAATTCGGTTATCGCGTCTAAAAACAGGAATTTAGCCCCAAATCCGGGAGACCCGAAGAAGTTTCTTTCATCTTTGGGTAAAACCCATACGCAAAAACACGAAGAATAAACTAAGATCAAATAAAAAGTTGTAACCTATAACCAATAGCACGTAATGCATTGTTTCAGTTTGGGATAGCTGAGGAAATTTGATTGGCATTTACAAGTTATTCTCCGGATCTACAGCCTAAAATTCCACAATTTTTTGTTTCTTTGCCGCGTATTTTATTGTTTGAATCTACAGTATGAGCAATCCACAAATCACACATCAGTTAACGATATACAATTCTTTAACTCGCAAGAAAGAGGTTTTTGAAGCCTTAAACCCGCCTTTTGCCGGCTTATATGTATGCGGTCCTACCGTATATGGAGATGCACATTTGGGGCATGCCCGTCCGGCAATTACCTTCGACCTTTTGTTTCGATACTTGAAACATTTGGGATACAAAGTGCGCTATGTTCGAAATATTACGGATGTAGGTCATTTAGAGAATGATGCGGACGAGGGTGAGGATAAAATCGCTAAAAAGGCACAAATTGAACAGCTTGAGCCGATGGAGGTCGTACAATATTACACTGTTGATTATCATCGTCTTATGGATCGGATGAATGTGCTTCGCCCTTCAATAGAACCCTTTGCTTCGGGTCATATTATTGAACAAATCGAAATGATAAAAGCCATTTTGGATAAAGGCTATGCCTATGAAGTGGATGGTTCGGTTTATTTTGATGTAGAAAAATACAATAAGACACACGACTACGGTATTTTATCGGGTCGTAAGTTAGAAGACCTCATCAGCAACACACGGGAGCTGGCTGGTCAAAGTGAAAAACGCAACAGCGCTGATTTTGCACTTTGGAAAAAGGCTGAGCCAAACCATATTATGCGTTGGCCTTCGCCTTGGAGCGACGGATTCCCCGGCTGGCATTTGGAATGTTCTGCAATGAGTTGTAAATATTTGGGTGATGAGTTTGATATACACGGAGGTGGAATGGACCTTTTATTTCCTCATCACGAATCGGAAATTGCACAATCTGTTATTGCCAACGGCAAGCAGCCCGTACGTTACTGGATGCACAATAATATGATTACCATTAACGGACAAAAGATGGGCAAATCGCTTGGCAATGCACTTTCGTTGGACGACTTTTTCAATGGGACACATCCCTTGCTCGCACAAGCATACAGCCCTATGGTCATTCGATTTTTTATCCTACAAGCTCATTACAGAAGTACGGTCGATTTTTCGAATGATGCCTTGCAAGCTGCGGAGCGCGGATTGAAACGACTACTTGTGGCTGCAAATGACGTAAAACAGCTTCAAGCCGACAAAGCTGCCACAGATTTGGGTGTTCAAAAAATAATGCAAGACGCCTACAATGCAATGAATGACGATTTGAACAGTCCGATTGCGATTGCACAGCTATTTGATGCAGTTCGTTTGGTAAATACCATAAAAGACGGAAACGAAAAGATAAATCCGGAAGAGCTGAAGCAGCTGCAACAATTGTTTGAAGTGTTTGTACACGAGTTGTTTGGCTTAACATCAGAAGATGAGGGGCAAGACCAAGGGCTGGTAGATGGATTAATGGATACCATCATTCAGTTGCGCCAAGAAGCACGGCAACGAAAAGATTATGCTACCGGTGATTTAATCAGAGATAAACTGGCAGATTTAAAAATTCAGTTGAAAGACGGAAAAGAAGGTACAAGTTGGACGGTAAACTAATCACCTCCAAGTCAAACAAATAAGCGGCTAAGTGATGGCTTATTCTTCAACGCTTGATTTTCCGACACAATGGATGATTTCAGATAAAGCTTCATTTTCAAGCCTATAAAATATCTTCTTTCCATCGCGCTTAGACGAAAGAACACCTTTGTTTTTCATGATGTTCAAATGATGCGAAGCTGCTGCTTGTTCAATTCGCAATCGTTGGTATATTTCAGTGACACTCAGACACTCAACTTCTGACAACATTTCAATAATCGCAATGCGTAAAGGATGTGCAATGGCTTTCAGTTTAGCTGCCAATTGTTCGAGTTTTATTGCATTTAGACTTAAGTTCTCCATGACTTTAATTAGGTTTGAGCAAAAATACAGAATACTGTTAACAAATAAACAGTAACATATATAAATAATTGTGTTTCATCGATAATATAGAAGCAATCTAAATTACCGTAATTATAAGTGACTGTATCTCAGGCAATAGCACTTATGATTTATTCTGCAGCAAGTTCAGTAAATTTGAATTCAGCTCCGTCAAACAATCCTTTATCACTCAGTTTCAGTTGCGGTATCACCAAAAGTGCCATAAAAGCCAATGTCATAAATGGTGCACCAAGTTTAGAACCGGCTTGAGCCGCCATCTTATTCAGCTTTTCATAAGCTGCTGCCACTTGAAATCCGTCTTTATCGGACATAAGGCCTGCTACCGGCAAGGGAAGTATATTGGATTCATCTCCAACAACCGCCGCAATGCCTCCTTTTGATTCGATAATGAGGTTAATGGCTTTCACCAAGGATTCGTCATCAGCTCCTACCGCAATGATATTATGGCTGTCGTGTGCCACAGTAGACGCAAGTGCTCCCTGCTTCAATCCGAAATTTTTAATCAGTGCAATAGCCGGTTTGGCTTTTTCATAACGGTTAATAACCATGATTTTAAGGTAATCCCTTTCGATATCGCTTACAATCATCCCATCTTTTATCATTGGATAATCGATAATGGTATTTGTATCCAATTTGCCGTCCAAAGCCTCTATAATACGTACTTTCCCGGCTGGAGCAGCTAGTTGAATGGTTTCTTTGGAAATAAATTCTGCTTCAAAACGATTTATGGGATTTATAGCTACAGGCATTATCTTAGAGCTTCCATTTTCAGCTACCAATTGTCCGTTGATAAAGGTTTTCAATACGTTGAAAGAGCGCAAGTTATCCACTACTATAAAATCGGCATTATCGCCTTCCTGCAGCAGCCCCACTTGTAAGTTGTAATGTGCTATCGGATTTAATATGGTGCTTCTAAGCACTTTTATGGGATCATAGCCTGCTTCTACCAAACGCTTGACCATCAGATTGATATGCCCGCGAATTAAATCGTCCGGATGTTTGTCGTCCGTACATAAAAATATTTGTTCGGGATAGTTGTCAAGTAAGTCAAAAAAGCCTTCGAAATTTTTGGCTGCACTTCCTTCACGCAGTTGAATTTTCATGCCTTTTTGTATCTTTTCCAAGGCTTCTTCCTTCGTAATACATTCGTGATCGGTAGAAATCCCTGCATCGATATATTTTGTCAGCTGTTCCCCTCTCAAAGCAGGAGCATGACCGTCAATGGGTTTATTGTACTTCTTTGCAATGGCAAGCTTTGCATAGACTTCCGGATCATCATAAATAACTCCCGGATAATTCATCATTTCTGCCATATAATGTATGTCATCTCGTTGCATCAATTGTTCCATCTCTTCGGGTCCGAGATGTGTTCCTGCTGTTTCAAAAGCTGTTGCCGGCACACAGCTGGGAGCTCCAAAATAAAAGTGAAACGGCACTTGCTTTCCATTTTCAATCATAAAATCAATGCCTTCGAGGCCTAAAACATTGGCAATCTCATGTGGGTCGGATACAGTAGCCACCGTACCGTGCACTACTGCCAAGCGCGCAAACTCGGATGGCACAAGCATAGAGCTTTCAATATGCACATGGGAATCAATAAAACCCGGCATAATAAAAACATTTTCTTGATTATTATCTTCTATAACTGAAACAATCTTACCGCCTGCTACATGAATTGTTCCGCGAACTATTTTACTTCTTTTTAAATCTACAATTTGACCGCTTATACTAAAATCATTCAATTTTTCCATAATACTATCTTACAACATAAATTCTTTACAATTACGCATATTATTTTCAAAGACAAATTAAATTTATCTTAAAAAATCAAAATATAAAACAGCCTTAGCTTTGGAATCCATTTATTCCAAGTTATTTTTGCAAAATATAAGATGATGGGAATTCTTCAATTATTTTATTAATTGACTGATTCATATTATTTTATATATTGTCGTGTACATGAACAAAGCCATTTATTTTGGATATCATCCATTTGAATTCACTTAATGAACATTCGTTTTAAAATAAGTAATTTTCTCCAAAGGTTTTCATTTGCTTTCAGGGCATTGCAGAGCAAAAACTATCGAATGTTCTTTTTTGCAGGCATGGTTTCGCTCATGGGGCAATGGATTCAAAATATTGCAATGGGCTGGCTGGTGTATCGCCTGACTGATTCAGCTTTTTATCTCGGATTAGTAGGTTTTATCGGACAAATCCCGGCTTTATTTTTAACGCCTGTTGCCGGAGTTTATGCCGATCGATTAAACCGTCAGCGGGTATTAATATTTACTCAAAGCCTGCCCATGATGCTTTCTTTTTTACTGGCATTTTTAATATTTACCGACAAAATTACGGTCGAACTTATACTGATGATTGTTTCGCTAAACGGGCTGGCTCTTGCCTTTGACAATCCTTTCAGACATGCCTTTCTACTTGATATGGTTGGGGATAAAAAGCTGCTCACAAATGCCATTGCTTTAAATTCAACCTTGGTAAACACTGCGCGTTTCATAGGTCCCACCTTAGGCGGCTTTTTAATTGCATTATACGGAGAAGCCTTGAGTTTTCTGATTAACGGACTTTCATTTTTGGGCGTCATTATTGCTTTGGCAAGCATGAAAGTGGTGCCTTTGCCCAAAAAGGAAACTAAAAAATCATTGTTCGCTGATTTACGTGAAGGCTTTCAATACACCTACAACTTTATACCTGCACGTTATATGATTTTACTGATTATGAGCACCAGCCTGTTGGGGCTTCCGTTTCAAGGCTTCTTGCCTGTGTTTGCACGCGATGTCTTTGCCGGCGACTCTCAGCTTCTCGGCTTTCTTACCGGAGCAGTAGGAGCAGGTGCCTTAACTGGAGCATTTTATTTAGCTTCACGTGAATCAATTAATAAAATGCCGGATATCATTCGCATCAGCGCATTATTATTTGCAGTGGGATTGGGTATATTCAGCTTGTTAAAGGTAAGCTGGATTGCTTTCATCGTTCTGTATTTCACAGGTTTCGGAATGATTACACAATTTGTGGCAACCAATACAATACTTCAGACCGTGGTAGCAGATGATAAAAAAGGACGTGTAATTTCGTTTTACAGCATGTCGTTCATGGGCTTTACCCCCATTGGAAGCTTGCTGTTGGGTTCATTGGCAAAGTGGGTTGGGGTGCCCTTGACATTTAGTATTGCTGCAATAATCTTACTGGCAACTGCCTTATTTTACAGCTCAAAGCTCCCCTCAATCAAAAAAACGCTTTTTCCTTAATACCTAACCTACTTTATATACCACAAATTCAATAACTTGGTAATAGAGGGTCACATCACCATATTTTATGACGCCAACAAGTTTAAATTGGTCATCTGATTTCCATATTGTAGCATTAAAACTATCACCGTAAGTCAAATAATAGGTATCGGAATAGGAAATAAAATAGCTTTGTGTAAACACTCCCCGAATCTGTGCCGTAACACGTATCTGATCGTGTGCTTCTTCAATATATATACTTATTTCTTGATCTTTAATTTCAAGATAAGGTTCATCCGGACCTTGGTCGACGTGAATAGTCGCAAGCCCCGAATAATCCCCTACAAGAGAATCGACGGTACAATCTTGGCACCACTCCCATTCTTCTTCCTTTTTGCAGCTGCTAAGTGACACAAAAGAAAAAGCAATTAAAATAATAAATAGCCATTTCGTGTATTTTCCAACACTTTCCATATAATTTGAAGTTTTATTCATATTACTTTCTCCTTATTCGTTTGTATTCTGCGATGCTTCCGCATGCGAAGCCGTTTTTGTTGTCGCAGCCAAATCTCGATATAATGCAGCTAATCGTTCCATTTTTTCGGCAATAAATGCATCATCAAGCTCATTCATGCACTTAAAATGTCCTTTTGGACAAGCATCAAATCCAATTTTGCTGCATGGTCTGCAGTCGAGGGATTCATGCTGCACAATTACGGATTTTTTATCTTCGCTCGGCATATAAGGATACATTCCAAACTTGGGGACCGTATTTCCCCAAAGGGAAACAATTGGTTTTCGGAATGCCGCCGCAATATGCATTAAGCCCGTATCATTGGTCAATACCGCCACAGCGGATTTAATTACCAATGCCGAAACTGCAAGGCTAAGCTTTCCTGCCATATTAATTAGCTGATGATTGCTATGAGCCATGATGTATGCTCCTCGCTCAGCATCTTCTTTTCCGCCAAGCAAAACAACCGGCAAGGATAGTTTTTCAATCACGTTGATAAGCTTTTCGGCAGGAAATATCTTGGTAAAGTGCTGACCACCAATCACCACTGCATAATAGGATTGCTGAAAATCATCGGGCAGCTCGCGTATAGAAAAAGTTTCATCCTCAGGAATAAAAAAATCCAAGCCTTTACCGTCATTATACACCCCAAAGCGTTGTACTGCTTTAAAATAACGGTCTACAATATGTATATCGGGCATCCGATTCCATTTGAAACGCACCAAGAGAAATTTCAACAGATTCAGCTTTGGGAAACCGGCCGACTTGGCTCCCAGCATGATGCGCACACGCCACGAACGCAAATTATTATGCAAATCGATTACATAATCATAGCGTGCTTTTCGCAGCTCAGGCATTAATTTGCCTAAACTTTGCTGTTTTCCAATGCTAAACACCTTGTCCACATATGGATTGGCAGTAAATAAGGCTTGATTGGTTTCCTTTGTTAATACATGTATTTCCAGCGGCTTCAACTGTGCTTTCAGGCAGCGGATGACCGGACTGCAGAGCACAATATCGCCAATTGAACTAAACCGTATAACAAGGATTCTAGGCATAATCGTAATCTTATTGCAAAAATACATAAATCTTAGCCTGCTTAATTCATGAATTTAATTTTGAGGAGTTTTAAGCCGTGAACTGTGAAGCTGTAGCCAACTACCGCGAACAACTCATAACGTAAATATTATCAAAATTCATTTTATGATAAACAGCTTTTTAAGTTTCTACTAAAATCCCCCTAACGCAACGATTATAAGCTTATTACGATAAAATTAGATTGACAAGCTTATGAATAGATGAATTATGCAGCTTAGGTTGTTTTGCCTCAAATTAATACGGATTGCAAGGCGTTGCGGAAAAGATTATTTTTGCAGCATGAAATGGATTGATACGCACACGCATCTTTACCTCAAACAGTTCAATCACGATCGGGATGAAATGATACAGCGGGCTGTGTCTTCCGGCGTGGATAGGCTGTTATTGCCAAATATCGATTGTAGTTCAGTGAAACCCATGATGCGGCTATGCGCAGAATATCCTGACAACTGTTACCCAATGATTGGGCTGCATCCCGGCTCTGTAAAAGAAGATTACCAAAATCAGTTGACTTCCTTGTACAAAGAGATTGCCAATACAAATCCGATAGCAATTGGTGAAATAGGATTGGATTTATACTGGGACAAAACCTATATCGACAACCAGCTGGATGCATTTGTCCGGCAGCTGGAGTGGGCAAAGGAGACCCGACTTCCGGTAGTCATTCACACCCGCGAGGCTTTCCCCTTGATGTTTGAAACAGTTGCTAAGGCACAAGACGGTAATCTGATGGGTGTGTTTCACTGTTTTACGGGCGACATAAATGATGCAAAAAAAGCCATTGATTTGGGGTTTTATCTGGGAATTGGCGGGGTTTTAACCTATAAAAAATCAGGATTAGCCGATACAGCAAAAGAAATACCCTTGTCTTCCATTGTATTGGAAACTGATGCGCCTTATCTCCCACCCGTACCTTATCGCGGCAAACGCAACGAAAGTGCTTATTTGGTTGAAGTAGCGAAATTGCTTTCCGAAATAAAAGAAGAAAGCCTTGAATATATTGCCAATATTACAAATGAAAATGCAAAAACCCTTTTCAAGCTGAAAACGATATGATTGAAGACAAAACCACATTATTGGTCATTTATACCGGGGGTACCATAGGTATGACCCAAGACCCTGAAACAGGGGCACTTATCCCTTTTGATTTTGGCAATATTTATGAGCAGATGCCGGTATTGCGCCGCTTCGATTTCACCATTGATTTTATTGCATTCGACCCGCTTATTGACTCTTCCAATGTAAGTCCTGACTTTTGGGTAAAGCTGGCGGAAATGATTGAGCTAAAGTATGAAAGCTATGATGGTTTTGTCATTTTACATGGGTCGGACACCATGTCGTTCACTGCTTCGGCATTGAGTTTTATGCTGGAAAACCTAAACAAACCCGTCATACTCACCGGCTCTCAACTACCTATGGGTGTGATACGTACTGACGGACGTGAAAACTTCCTTACTTCACTCGAAATTGCAGCCGCAAAAGAAGAAGGACTTCCAATCGTGCCGGAGGTGGCTATTTACTTTAATAACAGGCTGATGCGTGGAAACCGCACCACCAAATCGAGTGCCGAACATTTTAATGCCTTTGAATCGGGCAATTTTCCCCCGCTTGCTGAAGTAGGAGTCCACATACGTTTTTTCAAGAACCGAATTCAAAAGCCCAATTTCAAGAAGCTGCGCATACACACCAAGCTTGATGTAAATGTAACCATCTTAAAACTCTTCCCGGGCATTTCGGAAAATGTGGTAAAAAATACCTTATCCATTCCTGGCTTAAAAGCCTTGATATTAGAAACATACGGCTCCGGAAATGCACCTACAAGCAAATGGTTTATAAATGCCATGGATGAGGCAATACAAAATGGTTTATTGATATTAAATGTCACCCAATGTAAGACGGGTTCAGTCGTTTTAGGCAAGTACGAAACCAGCCTCGACCTGGAAAGAATTGGTGTTATTAGCGGCTACGACATCACCACCGAAGCAGCTGCCAGCAAACTAATGTATTTGTTTGGTGAAGGCTATCCCAAAGAAAAAATATTGGAATTGCTTGCGCAGTCCATACGTGGTGAAATGACGATAAACAATTGATTTTGTGCTTGTTGTTAGCTGGAAATTGATGAAATAACCGTAAAACACAACAGCTGATACACTCAATTCATATTGACGGTAGTCTATAAAAGTATTCAAGCGTACTCCTCTTATTCAGAAAAGTTTAATACTTTCGTATGAGTTTATTGCACAAACAAGTAGTGCAATAAAATGAGATACATTTTAGGTTTGGCAACAAACACACAACAGTATTCAAATAGGTAGAACAATGGCTTTAAGTTGGAATGAAATAAAAGATCGCGCACTGAAATTCTCAAAAGAATGGCAGGGAACCTATAATGAAGCAGCGGATGCCAAACCATTCTTGGATGCCTTTTTTGATGTTTTCGGTATTAGCCGTAGAAAAGTCGGTACTTTTGAATATCGCGTAAAGAAACTGGATGACGGAAATGGCTATATCGATATGTTGTGGAAAGGCACAATCCTTATTGAAATGAAAAGCCGTGGCAAAGATCTGGACAAAGCATATGAACAAACAAAGGAATATATGCACGGATTAAAGCAACATGAACTACCCAAATTTATCCTTGTTTCTGACTTTGAGATTTTCCGGCTTTACGACCTGGAAGACAATATCACTTTCGAGTTTCTGATAAATGAGCTTGTAGATAATGTACAGCACTTTGGCTATTTGTTGGGCTATCAAAAAAGAATTTACAAAGAGCAAGATCCGGCAAATATCGAAGCTGCCGAGCTAATGGGAAAATTACATGACCGACTGAAAGAAATAGGTTATACCGGGCATCCGCTCGAAGTATATCTTGTACGTATTCTGTTTTGCTTGTTTGCCGAAGACACTACCATTTTCAATAAAGAGCAGTTTCAGGAATATATTGAACAGCGCACCAACATAGATGGGAGTGATTTAGCGCCTAAGCTTCAAGAACTGTTTCAGGTACTCAACACACCAAAGGATAAACGCTTTAAGAACCTTGACGAACAATTGAACGAGTTCCCATATGTAAACGGAAAACTTTTTGAAGAAATACTGCCTATGGCAAGTTTCGACAGTAAGATGAGGCAAGCGCTTTTGGATTGCTGCATAATTGATTGGAGTAAAATATCGCCTGCTATTTTTGGCTCCATGTTTCAAAGCGTAATGAATCCAAAAGAACGTCGAAATTTGGGTGCCCACTATACTAGCGAAAGTAATATTTTGAAACTCATTAAACCCCTTTTCTTGGATAAACTTTGGAAGGAGTTTGAAAGTATTAAAGGCAACCAAAACAAGCTTCCTGAGTTTCATAAAAAGCTGAGCACACTCAAATTTCTCGACCCTGCTTGCGGTTGTGGAAACTTCTTGGTTATAACTTATAGGGAATTACGATTGCTCGAACTTGAAATTTTAAGAGCACTTAATAAAGCCGGATTAAGCTTTTTGGATATCAGTCAGATACTTTGGATTGATGTAGACCAGTTTTATGGGATTGAATACGAAGAATTTCCTGCCCGTATTGCCGAAGTAGCCATGTGGCTTATTGACCACCAAATGAATATGTTGGTAAGCAGTGAATTTGGGCAATACTTTGTAAGATTACCTCTGGAAAAATCAGCCTCCATCATACATGGAGATGCTTTAGAAACCAACTGGAACAGTTTAATAAAGACAACTCCCATCAAAATAAAAGCAAATGAGGCAACTTTGATAGTTTCTGAAGCTGATGCAGCTTACAATATTAATGTTGAAACCCCAAACCTGACGATAATTGACAACAGAGACCGAGAATTAAAAGAGATTCATGTACCCAAAACTGACTATTTTGATTATATCATCGGCAATCCGCCTTTTATCGGTTCCAAACTAATGAAGCAAAGTCAACGCAATCAAATTGTAAAGGAATTTGGCAACATAAGCGGTGCAGGAACACTTGATTATGTAACAGGCTGGTACAGCAAAGCTGCTAAATATATTCAGGACACAAAAACAAAAGTAGCCTTTGTATCCACCAATTCCATAGTTCAAGGGGAGCAAACAAGCATTCTATGGGGCCAAATGCTGAATAAGTACAATATTAAAATTCATTTTGCCCACCGCACTTTTAAATGGAGCAATGAAGCCAAAGGAGTTGCTGCCGTTTATTGTGTGATTATTGGTTTTGCTAATTATGATACTTCTAACAAACGTATTTTTGATTATGAGGATATTAAAGGCGAAGCACACGAAATTAAAGCAAAAAACATCAATCCCTACCTAGTAGATGCCAGAGATATTTTGATTTCTAAACGAACAAAGCCGCTTTGTGATGTGCCAGCAATGAGTTTTGGAAATATGCCACTTGATGGTGGAAATTTACTTCTATCTGATGAAGAAAAAGTTGAATTTCTTATAAAAGAACCAAAGGCAGAAAAATTTATAAAACCCTTGATTTCAGCTTACGAATTTTTAAATGGGAAGAACCGCTGGTGTTTGTGGTTAGTTGATGCATCACCACATGAACTAAAACAAATGCCTGAAGTATTAAAACGTGTTGATGCAGTTAGAGAATTTCGACTTAAAAGTGTAGCTCCTTCAACACGAAAAATCGCAGACATACCCACATTATTTAGAGACAGAAACAGACCAAATACTTTCATTGTTGTTCCAAGAGTTTCATCTGAAAAGAGATCCTATATTCCAATGGGCTTTTTTGACAAAAACTCAATTGTAAGTGATACTTGTATGTCGGTTTCTAATGCTAGTTTGTATCATTTTGGCATTTTAATGTCAGAAATGCATATGGCTTGGGTTAGATATGTTAGTGGTCGCTTAGAAAGTCGTTTCAGATATTCAAAAGATATAGTTTACAACAACTTCCCCTGGCCAAAAAAACCGACAGAGAAGCAAATAAAAACAATAGAAGAAAAAGCACAGGCAGTTTTGGATGCAAGGCTGCAATTTCCTGAAAGTTCCTTGGCAGAGCTTTATGACCCTATCACCATGCCGCCTGCATTAGTAAAAGCGCACAACGAACTTGACAAAGCGGTGGATATGGCTTACAGGGCTCAGCCATTTTCAAATGAAGCCAACAGAATGGAGTTTTTGTTTGAGCTGTACGAGAAATATACAGCTGACTTATTTGCCAAAGAAAAAACAAAGAAGCCTAAAAAACCAAACTTATAGGGGTAGTGTCAGCAAAGCCATAAAACTGGTTACAATCCGGAAATTAAAGACTAAAAGCCCTCCTTACTTCAACAGCAGATTTGCTTCACCAATTTGGTGATCGCCTTCGTAAATATCGATATAATAAAGTCCGGGTGGAAGCTCTTGGGTATCTCGTTTATCCCAATACACACATACTTCTTTGTTGGCATTTTGATAATTCACTACCTCCATAATGCTGTACTGCAGGCGTTCGCCTTTATACATAAATGAATATGCATCATCGCGGCTTTTCACTAAAATTCGTGAGTCGGGTGCGGCAATACGGATATATATATTTTTATTGCCAGCTTGAATAATGCTATTTTCGGCTAAGGTGAAGCAGATTTTAATTCGTTCAACCCGGTTTGCCTTATTTACCTCTGTTTCACCGCGCCCACGTTGTCTGACTCCTGTCACATCCACATTAAAAGTTCTAAACACAGCTGCCGTTTCAACTTGTTCGGTTAAAGCATCCGTGGTTTTTTCGAGCTGCTGAGCACGTCTTCTTTCAATGGCAACTTGTTCGCGTATGCGTTCATTCTCTTCCACCAACTCTTTATTCACCGTATAAAGTGAATCCATCTGACGCACATAATTCTGCGAAATGACTTGCAGCTGCTCCAATTTACGTTTAATCTTATGGTATTCCCATTGGGTATCCAACAACTTTTTTATTTCTTGTGCATTTGCTTGAATGATGCTGTCGCGTGCCACCAACGAATCTGCCAAGGCACCATAAGCTTGTTTGGTGCGGTTGTGTTCATTAATCACACTATCTACCTCATGCTGCAGCATAATACGTTGAGCTTCTTTTTCATCTTGTAAAACCCGTAAATCGGATTTTGTTGAAATAAGCCAAAAAGAAAGCCCGATAATCATTAATGCAAGTACAGCCATAAGGATATACAGCCAACGGTTTGAACCTGAGCCTGAATCAGAAAATGAAGAAGTCGTTTGATGCGTTTCCATAATACTATCTAATACGTTAATTGCAAAAGTACGTTAAAAATTTCTTTTGACATATGCAGAAATAAAGGAATTATAGACAAACTGCAGTCGTATCCATTATTCACACTCTATCCAAATGCTCCCAATACCATTCACAAGCGAGTTCCAAGCCTTTCCGCAGATTAATTTCAGGCTGATAATTGAGCAATTGCTTCGCCTTATCCACTGAAGCGAGCGAATGCGGAATATCGCCTTTTCGGAAAGGTCCATGCAGTATGGGAATATCGGCTATTGCTGCATCATAATGTGATAAGCTTTGCCGAATCCATTCTGCCAATTGGTTCAAGCTTGAGCGTTCACCATAAGCAATATTATATACCTGATTTATAGCCTTTGAATTCGTGGTCGAAGCAGCCAATAAATTTGCTTGAATCACATTATCAATATACGTAAAATCACGGCTATAGCTCCCATCCCCATTGATTATTGGGCTTTGGTGTTGCATAAACTGCATCACCCATTTAGGAATTACGGCAGCATATGCTCCTTCAGGGTCTTGTTTACGCCCAAACACATTGAAATAACGCAAGCCGATACTTTCAAAGCCGTACATACGCGCAAAAACATCGGCATACAGCTCGTTGACATATTTTGTTATTGCATAAGGCGATAAAGGTTTGCCAATATTATCTTCTATCTTCGGTAATGATTCAGAATCACCGTAAGTACTTGAGCTGGCAGCATATACCATACGCTTTACTCCGGTATCGCGGGCAGCAAGCAACATATTCAAAAAACCAGTGATATTCACATCATTGGTGGTAAGCGGATCATTTACCGAACGAGGCACTGAGCCCAAAGCAGCTTGATGAAACACCAATTCCTGATTGGCACAAGCTTCTATGCAGTGTGACAAATTCCGAATATCGCCTTCAAAAAGCCGGAAGTTTGGATGTCCTAAAAAAGATTCGATGTTTTTAGCATTTCCGGTTGAAAAATTATCCATACATAGCACCTTGGAACCCATGTCCAACAATGCTTCTATTAGGTTGGAGCCTATAAATCCGGCTCCGCCCGTAACCAATATCGATTTATTTTGAAAAAAACTTTCCATTATATAAGATAATGAATGATGCTTGCAACAAGTTTAGAAAAACCAAATTCAGCAGCAAAAACACCTATGGTATAAAGCGCGAAATTAGTTATTGCCAATGGTATATCCAATAAAAACAACAGCTATACATGCCGTATTTCATAAAATACCTCTCAATTGATATGGATTTGAAGATGCAATGAATTATACAGGCTCATAGCCTTACATACTTTTTGACTATTTTTGCATCAATTCTATTAATTAAAACAAAATGAAAACTCGTTTAGTTTCTTTTTTATTTGTATTGCTGCTGGCTTCATGCTCAAAGCCTGTTGTTTATGAACAAATTGAATACTTTGACGATTTGGTATGGAATCGCTTTAATTTTATAGAACAAGAGTTTGAAATTCACAATACAGAGCAGCTTTACGATTTGAATGTATTGTTTTTACATACTGAATTTTACGAAACCGACCATATTGCAATGAATATCACCCTTTATTATCCCGGAGGTGGTTTTCGATCAAAAGATTATGAATTTCGTTTGCAAGACGAACATATGCAATGGAAGGTTCAGCCCGAAAACAAGATTTACACCCATCCGTTTACTGTGCTGAGCGGGCTTCGTTTTTCGGAAGCCGGTACACATCGTGTGCGCATCGAAAATAAAATGACGAAATTTAACCTCACAGATGTGGTCGGGCTTGGCTTAGTCATTCAAAAATCAGCTATCAAAGACTAATCACAAATTTTATTTGGAGATTACAATTCCCAGTAAATCATTAATTTGTTTGCGAATCTGGTCAAGACGTTTTTTCTCTGCCAGCAACAGTAATTGATTATCGGGGTCGGATTCATCTTTCAGGCGTTCCACAACTTCCATCATTTGTTTATCCACAATTTTATCCTTGTACCTCAATAAGTTGCCGGTAATGATTTTTTGAAGAGAATAATACTCTTCCTTAACAAGAATTTGCTTCCTTTCCCAGTCATGCAGTTCGTAAGGCGACGCAATCAAATCAATACTCAGCATGGCTACATCAGGTTCGGGATGGGTAATGAAAAACCGATCGGAAGGTACTTCACCCTGCTCCACTGCCTTGGCAAATATTTCCAAAATCTTTTGATGAGTGGGAGATTCAAAAACGATATTGTCCGACTGAAGGTCTTCCACTATATATTGTGCTACCGTTTCTTCGATTGTGACAGGGAAGCCTTCATCATCAATGATGTTTTGTTTCAAAATATGATTCCCAAACAATATGAGAATTTTCACAAGTTCCTTTTCCTGATAATATCCGCTTAATTCTTTTTCTTCAGCAGGTGTTTTTTCATGCTGAACCTGCGCTATATCTTCCGGTTTGGCAAACGGTGTGCCGCTGCGTTCCGAGAGTTTACGGCGCAACAGCTTGTTTAGTTCATTTACTAATGTACGTTCGTCCACTTCAAGCTGTCGGCTGCATTCTTTGATATACACTTCCCTGTAAATGGCATCCGGAATCAGTGAGATTGTTTGAATTACTTCTTTGATGACACCGGCTTTCAGTATGGGATCGCTTTTAGAATCTTGAAGCAGCAAGCCGGTTTTAAAACTCACAAAATCTTGTGCGTTTTCTTGTATATAATTCTCTACATCGAGGCTGCGACGCTGCCTTACAAAGGTGTCCGGGTCTTCGCCTTCGGGAAGCAGCACCACACGCACATTCATGCCTTCTTCAAGGATAAGGTCAATCCCGCGCAAAGATGCTTTAATGCCGGCCGGGTCGCTGTCAAACAATACCGTAATATTTTTTGTATAGCGCCTGATAAGCCTTATTTGTTCCACTGTCAAGGAAGTCCCCGAACTTGAAACCACATTTTCGATACCTGCTTGAAACATGGATATCACATCCGTATAACCCTCCACCACAAGGCAAGAATCGAGTCGGCTTATTGCAGTTTTGGCGAAATAAATTCCATAAAGGCTCTTGCTTTTATCATATACAACCGATTCGGGCGAATTGATGTATTTAGCTTTTGATTTATCCTGAACCAAAATCCTCCCGCCGAAGCCGACTACTTTTCCGGTGAGATTATGAATTGGGAAAATGGCTCTTCCTTGAAAACGATCATAAAAACGTTCTGCAGAACCCGTTGATAAGCCTGTAGCTAACAGTAAATCAATGTCATAGCCATGGTGAATGGCATGATTGCTAAACATATCACGATAATCGGGCGAAAAGCCAAGCTGAAACTTACGGATAGTGGATTCCAGAAAATCGCGCTCCTTGAAATAGCTTAAACCAATTGCCTTTCCTTCATCCGTATTGAACAAGACATCAGAAAAATACTGCTGCGCAAAGTTGTTGATATTAAACATTCTCTCGCGCTCATTGAGTTCGGCTACTTCCTCAGGCGTTTGTTCACGTTCTTCTATTTCAATCTGATATTTTCGTGCAAGATATCGCAATGCTTCAGGATAGCTCACATGCTCATGCTCCATGATGAAGCCGGCGGCATTACCCGATTTGCCACAACCAAAGCATTTGAATATTCCTTTGGAAGGAGAAACAGTAAAAGAAGGGGTCTTCTCCTGATGAAAGGGGCAAAGTCCCAACAAATTACTGCCACGCCGCTTCAGATTGACAAAGTCAGCAATGACTTCTTCAATACGAGCAGTTTCCATAATATTTGCGACCGTATGTTGGGGTATCATCTTTTTTTATTAGCAAAATTACGATTTATCTCTCGATTTTGTATCTTTACAAATTGGGAATATTATTATAGGCGTAAATAATTTCCCAAACTAAGAAAATATATTCACATATCATGAAAGAACATGCAATTGCATTATTGGCAGGGCAGCTTGATAAGTTAAAGCAACAGGCTCAGTTTGATTTTAAAGCCTGGAAACAACAAACATCTTTGATTTTAGCCCGTATATTTGGGAAAGAAGATCTTAAAATACAAGAAATCAACGCTTTGGATTTTGAGTTTAACTCATGGTCCCTCCGCGATGCTTCGGGGAATATTTCATATAAAGAAGGAGTTAAAAGAAGTGCAGCTGCCATAGTGGAAGCAGCCATATTGGAATTGGAACATTTTGGCATACCCAAAATACAAAATGAAACAAATCAGGAGCTGGAAAAACTGCAGTCGATAATAAAAGACGAGTTTACAGGCCATCAGATTAAATCAATTCGCAATATATTGCAATCTTCTCATAGCTTTGACGAAAAGAAACGACAGCTGATGGAGCTTATTGAAGTAATCGACACCAAACAACTGCAACATATTCTTTGTGAAATCCTATTAAATGAATATTTTAGCAAAGATTTTTAATTTGATTTATAATTATAAATAACCTTAATATGACTGAAGTAAAACGTTTATTCCGTTCGAAAGCTAACCGTAAGCTTGGCGGTGTTTGTGGCGGTATAGCCGAATATTTTGCCCTTGACCCCACCCTAATCCGTGTTTTATGGGCAGTGGCTATTTTATTTGGAGGAGCTGGGCTTATTGCATACATCATTTGTTGGATTATGATTCCGGAAAAGGGGTAACGACCAAAGCTAAGTGCTGGCGGGCATTTCAAAGCAATTAACATTCAATAAACTAAGATACTTATTAAATGCAATATACTTTAGCCTGCATAATTCACCAATTCATAAGTTCATCAATCTAACTTTATCGTAATAAGCTTATGATCATTGTGTTAGGGGGTTTTAGTAGCAATCTAAAAAAGTGTTGAATATAAAATGAATTTTGATTTAATTTTGGCGATTTTTACGTTATGAGTTGTTCGCAGTAGCATACTACAGCTTCACAGCTCACGCCTGAAAATTCCTCAAAATTAAATTCATGAATTAAGCAGGTTAGAACAGCATTATCTGCCCGTTTGCATTTCGCTTTTGTTATGAGCATATTGTTATTTCCCTTTACTCTTTTTTAAACTTACCGAAAATAGCAATCCAAGGTAATTCCCTGATAAATCATAATACCCCCTGGTATCAGCTGATGTGAAGAGGTGTGCAAATTGGTACTCTCCTGAAATGGTATTTTGGAAGTTCATCACATAAATGAGATTTGCTTTTAGTAGAACTTTCTCCAAAGCATAAGAAAATCCTGTACCAATTAAAAAACTGCCTTGAAATGAGTTTTGGGGGCTTTCAAGTTTTAAACCAAAAATCTCACGAGTGTTAGAAAGTTTTTCACTTGAAATTACGTAGGTATATTCTGCCTGCCCACTTGGAAAATACATCGCTTTTAAACCAGTTATAAATGATGCAAAAGTTTTATTTCCAGTCTGCAGATTCAAACACAAAAGCATGGGAAATGAAAATGTAAATTGGGTATACATTTTTGCTTCATTATGCAGGTCGCCAGGATATTCAGGATAGAGGTCATCGTTATTAATTTTAAACTCTACTGAATAAACGGGTTCTTTTGCGACAATTAAACCTGTTTGGAACGACCATTTTCTGTCGGTATGGAAATCATAAAGCAAACCAGCATTATACGAGAACATTGATTTGTTTATAAAGGAGAGGTTTCCATATTGTGGGGTCAATTTTGCCTTATCATAAATTACCGGCCCGGCAACAATGCTCCATTTGGAATACTTTGACAGCTCATAATAAACTTTTTGTTCCTGTGTATATGCCATTTTCAGAGAAGCAATGATGAGCATTAAACCCATTACTGCTATTTTTATACAAAACTTTACCATGTCAGTGCGTCATTAACATAATAACCTGCGTACTTGAAATGGCCAAACACTGATTGGTCTTTCTCAGCGCGATATTGTGGGAAAGCACCCCATGATGTACAATTTCTTTCTATGCTTTTTGCTTTCTTATATTTCCAATCACACCAGCCTTGAGCAACGAGTAGATTGCAATTATTATCCCTAAAATAGTATTGATTGGCAACCCCTAAATCCATTTTATACTTTTTCCAACTACTCCCTTCTTTTTTATATGAAGTGATTTCAGATGATGCCACTCCTTTCCACGGATAGCTATGAAAATGAACATGTTTGATTACTTTTTTACTATTTAATACGTATTCATGCTCATAATTCTTGCCTTTCCAATTGGTACATTCACCTTTTCCTCCTCCATCAAATTCAATATTGGTGGTTACCGTTGGCTCGCTGTAAGCTGTTTCATCTCCTTCATTTATTCTGATTAAAGTGGCAATATCAAGATTCCTGATTTCGACGAATCCTTTTTCAGTTAATTTAATGATTTTGTTCCCGATTTTTACCTCTCCATTGCCATTCAGCAAAGTCATTTCGACAACGCTGAAGGGATACTTCCTTTTTGGATAGGTTTCAATATTAAGTTCTTCATTGTTGAGCCATAATTCCTCGGCAGCAACATAAACTTGTCGTAAAGTTACAGGGATGTTGTAATAATTCTCAAAATTAATTAATGGTTGATGGTCAACAAAGCCAACTTCGGTTTCTTTTGCATTTAACGCATCATCACTTAAACTACTCCATGTTGCTAAAAATGCATCTTCATGCTGTTCCATCTGTATCTCAAGTGCGGCAATTGTTGCTTCATAATGCTCAACACTGCTGAATTCAAGAAATGTAACAGATGTCTTACTACCATCTGTTAATGTAACGAGCTTAATTTCACCTTGATTGTTAGTTGATTGTTGTTCTACAGATTTCTCTTTTGAACAACTTGCAATGAAAATGGCAATCACGATTAAATAAACAAAATTTCTCATTTTAAATAATTGTTTTAATTGTACCCTACATTGTTATGCTGTTTTTGGGTCAACTTTTTCAGCCGTTAATCGCCATTTGTTTTTCAGATTGTTTTCGGTTCTTTTCGTTTTCTTACCATAAAGTGGTTGTCTTTAACTGTTGTTTGTCTTCTTCAAATTGCTCATAACGTTTGACCAGCTTTGCGTTCGGGCGGGATGTTCAATCGAAAATCCGAGCGAGCGACAAAGTGTAAATTTACGAAAAACGTCGAACGCTCAAGCTCGACCCGCCTGATGCAAATCTAGCTGTTATGTTCCCGTTCTATCTTGTTAATTATTTTCTATTATTTCAAGAATTAAGTTTGATAATGTAGTAATATCACTTTCGATAGTTCCTTGCATATATCTTTCGTAAACACTTATATCATCTGGTGGGTTGAGATTTAGCTTTATATTTTTCTCTAAGGCGAGAAGTCTTAGAAATTCTCGTTGTACTCTTCCATTTCCTTCTCTAAAAGGATGAAGAAAGTTAATATTATCTAATATCTCAGCTAATTTGTATGCTAATTGCTTTTTATCATTTTTTGAAATTTCTTTGTATTCGATGATTAATGAATCTATATGTCTAAAAGCGTTGTCGAAGTGTGTGGTTGGAAAGAATTGTTTTCCGTCTTTACTTATTTCTACAGTTCTTTTTTTACCCGCCCAACTGTATAAATCCTGAAAGAGATGTTTGTGAATTTCGAAAAGGCTTTCAATTCCTTTAATCTTTAAAGGCTTTTCATATAATTCATCAAGTCGTTTTGATATCGCACCACTTTCTACAAAAACTAAATCATCTTCATCTGTAATATCTTGTAGATTTCTCAGTATTCCGGATTTAGGGTCAGTGTACGTATAATCAGGGTCAATATATTTGTATGAATTAGACATAAGCTTTTTGTTTTGCAAATGCTACTAACTCACTCAACGAGATTTTACCAGTTACATAGTCTCGAATAATTTCTATTCCTTTTGGTGTTGGTTTAAAACCTTCGAACATATTACTTCCTAAGGCATTAGCTGTGCTTTCTAATGTTTTTAAATCGTCAAATTTCACACCCATTATAGTAAGCTTGTTTCTATCTATTTCTATTGTATTATACATATTCTTAAGCTTTAAATATCTATTACAAATTTAATCAATTATTCTCTTTTTTCCTAAGATTTTCCTGTTTTTTGAATGGGACATAACTTGTTTATAACCTGCCAAAAGCTTGGATTATATGACGTGAAACGCCCTTAAGCCCAAGCTTTTGTTGGTTTCTTTATGCAAATATAATTTATCTTTTTTATAAATCATCAAAAGGATTTTAATGTTTTAATGCTCTTTGTTGAAACATGCATGTAATTCTAAGAGATACAACTACTGTTGTGTCTCGGCAATTCTTGGATATATCATAAGTCTGTACCAGTAGATGAGTTACTTTACTACTTTATAAAAAATCAGGGCTTAAAACCGACTTTTCAGCATAGGTCTGTTGGAGGTATTGAGTTCTTTGCCAAACGCATTTACGTCAGGCTATACCCGTCAGATTAATTCTCCGGTTTTCAGGGTTTCTTTTTTGCATTCTTCGGCACACGGTGCTGCATCATGCGTTGCTTGTGCTCCATCAGCAAACCGTATTGTTCTTCACTCACATGAGGTCGGATGGCTTCGTCCAGCTGTATAAACATTTCGTGTTGTTCCTCCCAGCTTTTCTGCATCATTTTCCAATGTATATTGCTAAAAGAATCCAATACAGGCACAAGTGCAGCCCGTTGTTCGGCATTGGCTTGCAATATGTTGTATATGTTTTCACGGAAGCCTTCCGGAGTATTCATAAATTTAATCTTCTCCACCTTTGAGCGGGTAAGGCGTCCGGTGGTGAGCGTACCAATGAAGAAGCCTACCAAAAAGGTAATGAGAAGCAAAATGATGTATTTGGTTTTCATAAGCTCGTTTTTAATAATTTGCCAAAAGATTGGTGAAATCTTCACTCATCAAATATTTTAATCCCAAAATACCGTCAACACTCAATGAGTTTTCTTGCCATACCACATAAATAAGCATAAGTAAAACGGCAGCCACTGTACCTAAGCTGAAACGTAACAGCCACTTATACACTTCACGCTGCCCCGAATGGAACTGCCCGATTTGTGCAAGCAGCCTTTCAGAAAAACCATGACCGAAATGCGGTTGATAAGATTTTAATGCAGATTTTATCTTTTTCCACTCATGCAGACGGCTTACAGCCAAGTTATCTGCCTCCAAAATCTTTTTCAACTGCTCGGCTTCCTCTTCTCCAACTTCTTCAAGCAGTGCTTTCAAAAGCAAGTCGTCCCGATTTAGTTTCATATGTCCTCCATCTTCTTAATTGTTTCTTTCAGTTTATCTAAAGCCCTTGAAAGTCTTGACAAGACCGTACCAATCGGTATCCCAAGCATTTGGGCAGTTTCTTTTGTAGAAAAACCTTCTACCATTCGTAAAATAACGACCGAGCGCTGACGGTAATCTATTTTTTCCAATGCTTGTGTCAACAGCTCTTGCATATCCATCCTTTCAAATACATTTTCGCTATCTGCCACATCATGCTGAAACGGCTTATCATCCATTCGTTGCATTTGCTCGTATCTTCTGGACCTTCTTCTCAACTCATTTATAGAAAGGTTGACAGCAATACGGGTCAAGAAAGTTGAAATCTTGACTTCGTGCCTATAGCTTTCTATGGAGCGCCAAAAGCGTATAAAAGTTTCTTGCCCCACATCTTCAGCTTCAGCCGTATTTCCAAGCATACCAATGACAACACGAGCTACCATGGCTTCATAGCGTGTAATTACTTCCGAGAAGGCCAATTCGTCACCCTGCTGCATCTTCGCAACCAACTCAGCCTCCGATACCTTTGAATACTGCTCCAATGCGTTCAATCAATTTCAATAATTGGGCTTCATCTATCTTTGCTTATCTAACAATCAAAGCAAGTGATTTATTCCCTGTATATGTATTTAAGCTTGTCTAAATCAAGTCAAACAACAAAATTAAATAAAAATATGCGCTCGTAACTACGGTTTTAGCCTAATTCAGCATGACGGAAACAACTTATCAGATGATCGTTAACCATGCCTGTAGCTTGCATAAACGCATAACAAATTGTGCTTCCCACAAATGAAAAACCTTCAGAAACCAGGCTTTTACTCATTTTATCCGATACAGATGTACGTGCCGGTATGTCGGATGGAAGTTCATAAGAATTGATGATTGGCTTATACTCAACAAACTGCCAAATATAGGCATCAAAACTACCGTATTTCTTTTGGAGGTTAAAAAAAGCAGCGGCATTGTTGATTGCAGCTTTTATTTTTAGTCTGTTTCGGATAATTCCCTTGTTTCCAAGTAGTTCTTCAATCTTTTGTGGATTGTAATCGGCAATTTTTTGAGGGTTAAAGCCGTCAAAAGCAGCACGAAAATTTTCTCTTTTATGCAAAACCGTTTTCCAGCTCAGCCCGGCTTGAAAGCCTTCCAAGATTAAAAACTCAAACAGCTTCACATCCTCATGTAGCGGCTTTCCCCATTCAATATCATGGTATTGCCTCATCAGCGGGTCGTCACCAATCCAAGCGCATCGTATTTTATCTTCCATCGGTTTTTGCTCAAAATTAATCTTGTTTTTCAATAATTGAAACGCTTTCTTCAATTTAAGTGCCAATAGCTTGTTTGAGCGTTCATTTTTAAGGCTGAAAGCTGAAATTTATTAGATTTGCGCAAAATCTAATTATTTCAATGAACATATTTACTATGAAAAGAGTATTTTTAGTTGTTATTCTGGGCATTGCGTTACAACTTAACAGCTTTGCTGACGAAGGCATGTGGATTCCTGCCTTAATAGAAAAGTTGAACTATCAGGACATGAAACGCATGGGGCTGCGCCTCACGGCAGAAGAAATTTATAGCGTAAATCAAAGCAGCTTAAAGGATGCCATTGTAATTTTTGGACGTGGCTGTACAGGTGAAATGATTTCGGAGCAAGGGCTTTTGTTAACGAATCACCATTGCGGTTATGGAGCCATACAATCGGTCAGCTCAGTTGAAAACGATTACCTGAAGCACGGCTTTTGGTCAAAAAATCATGAAGAAGAAATTCCGATCCCGGGTTTAACCGTACAATTCCTTATTAACATGGAAGATGTTACCGATAAAATCTTGGAAGGAATTAACGAAAGCACAAGCGAACAAGAACGAGCCGACAAAGTACGTGAACGTATCAAAGAGCTTGAAAAACAAGCTGTAGAAGGCAATCACTATAATGCGGTTGTGAAAGAATATTTTGAAGGAAATATGTATTATTTGCTTACATATGAAACCTTTCGCGACGTACGTCTTGCCGGAACACCACCCCAATCGATAGGTAAATTTGGCGCTGATACCGATAACTGGATGTGGCCTCGCCATACGGGTGACTTCGCCTTGTTCAGAGTGTATGCAGATGCCGACAACAAACCCGCTGATTATAGCAAAGATAATGTGGCTTTCAAGCCGCGTCATTTTCTGCCCATCTCACTTGATGGAGTGCAAAAAGACGATTTCGCAATGATTTTGGGGAATCCCGGAAGCACGAACCGCTACCTTACCTCATGGGGTGTGGACAAAGTTATCAACGAAACAAATCCCACGCGTGTGAAAATTAGAAGAGCCAAGCTGGACGTAATGGACGAACATATGGCAGCAAGTGAAAAAGTACGCCTGCAATATTCCAGCAAATATGCCGGAGTATCCAATTATTGGAAAAACTTTACCGGACAAATCCGTGGCTTGAAACGAATGAAAGTAACCGAACAAAAAGAGCTGATTGAAAAAGATTTTACGGTGCGTCTGGAAACTGATCCCCTCTTAATGCAAAAATACGGGGAAGCATTGCCTTTAATAAAGGAAGCATATACCGACATGGAGCCTTACAGCATTGCAAGATGGTATATGGTTGAAGCCGTTTATACCGGAAGTGAACTTTTGACTATTGCCAATAGACACAACCGTTTACTCAATATTTTATCGCAAAAGGAAGTTGATCAGGAAAATCTGAACAAAGAAATTGAACGCTTAAAAGGTTCTGTTGATGCTATTTACAAGGACTTTGACGCAAAGCTGGACCAAGATATGCTTGCCCGTATGCTCGAAATGTACTACAATGATGTTCCGGCGCAATATCAACCCGAATTGCTGAAAAAATTAGCTGCTAAATACAAATCTAACTTTAGTGCATTGGCTGCAGCCGTTTATGCCAAAACAAACTTTAGCAGTGCAGAGAAAATGAATGCATTGCTTAATAATCCGAAGGCAAAGTCCATTTCAGCCGACCCGGCCTTTGAACTCATCCGTGCATTTGTGGATGTAAACAGCGGTATTCAAAAAGAATTGGCTTCAGCAAATGAAAAGCTCCGCAAAGGAAACCGTTTGTTTATTGCCGGTCTGATGGAAATGAAGCCGGAAGAAAAGTTCTATTCCGATGCGAATTTCAGCCTTCGCCTGACTTATGGAAGCGTACAAGATTATTATCCGGCTGACGGTATTCATTATGATTTTTATACCACTACAAAAGGTATTTTGGAAAAAGAAAACCCTGCACTCTGGGAGTTTGATGTACCGCAAAAGCTTAAAAGTATTATTGAAAAAGGAGATTACGGCATTTATGGCAATCCGGATGGAAGCATGACCGTAAATATGCTTACAAACCATGATATTACAGGAGGTAACTCAGGCAGCCCTGTCATTAATGCAAGAGGCGAACTTATAGGCCTTGCCTTTGATGGAAACTGGGAAGCAATGAGCGGCGATATGGCGTTTGAACCGGAAGTGCAACGCACCATCAATGTGGATATCCGTTATGTAGTACTGATAATGGATAAGTTTGCAGGCGCTACAAATCTTGTAAAAGAGCTGAAGCTCACACGCTTAGATCCAAAAATCAAACAAGAGTTCAGACCTGTTCAAGACAGCAGACTTACATACTAGAAACACGAAATATCTGATAAATCAGGCCGGCTTGGAGAAATTCAGGCCGGTCTTTTTTTTACTGTAAAGCGAAACAAAGATTTGTTGTGCTGATAGGATATTTTGGTGTTTAAATGATATCTTCCGTTAGCTCTTTATTGCGCCTCATACACAACAGTAGCGACCACTTGCCCGACAATTTTCAGCATATTGCTGTCAATCACATCCAAATTGTCACCCAATGTATGCCATTGTTCAAAAAAAGTTCCATTTGAACTGTTGTCATCCAAGTGGATAATATTAATCATTGGGATTCCGGCAATTGTATTTACCGGCACATGGTCATCACTAATTGGAGCACCTTGTTTATTGATAAATAGTTGTGCATATCCAAGTCGTGCTGCGGTTTGCCAAACCCTGTCAAGCACCCAAGCGGCATATTGTAGTGAAAAGGTTTCTCTTGGAAATACCGCATCGGCTGCCCCTACCATATCCAATAAAATACCGAAATGTGCCTGATAATTGCGTATATGCGGATAGCGCGCCCAATGTTGCGCACCCATTGCCCAAAATTCTTCATCAGCAAAAGTGCGAGCTTCGTCATGCGGACCGTAATCCTCCATATCGAAAAGAATAATATCTACTCCCAGCTTTTCTTCAAGTGGATTATTTTTAAATAATCTGGCAAGCTCTAATAGTACGCCTACCCCGCTTGCCCCATCGTTAGCACCGTCAATAGGCAAATAACGGTTTGCAGGATCAGGATCGTGATCGGCATAAGGCCTTGAATCCCAATGAGCACCTAAAAGAATTCGCTTTTTGGCATTGGGATTAAAGCTGGCTATGATATTTTGCCCGTCGAAAATCAGTTTGTTATAAGTTCGAACTTTAAACTCTTGCACCACTACCGTATCGGCAAAGCGATTCATTTGTTCGATAAGCCATTCAGCTCCTTTCTGATGGCCTTCCAGTCCGGGCACACGAGGACCAAGTGCCAACTGTCCGGCAACAAAATTATATGCCGAATCGCCCGAAAATTCAGGGACAACAATAGATTTGCTCACAGCTTTTTCGGTAGCTGAATCCGACTTACTGCTTGGCTGATTCGCACAAGATGCAAAAAATAGTACTACAAGAATTAAATATATGAAACGTTTCATTGTAAAAGGGATAATCAAAAACTTCTACAAAAATAAGCAAAGCTTTTGGCACCTGACAATGAATTACAAAAACGCTCTATAAAAGTATGTGCGAAGTATTGCCAAAACGCTTCTCAAACACCATATCTTTTATATCTTGGCGCACACGTTCGGCAAGCTCCATCTTTTTTAATTTGGGATGCAACTGATCGGGATCTCCTACATAGCCTGCTGCCATCACTGTAAAAACACGGTAATCTTCCGGCACTTCGAAGCTTTTCGCTATGGCTCCGGCATCAAAGCCGGCGAGTTGATGCACATGCAAACCATCGGAAGCAGCCTGAAAGCTTATGTGTGCCATGGCTTGTCCCAAATCGTAAAGTGCAAATACATTTTCTTTGCCCGGATGACGATTGCTGCTTGTCTTTGCAATAGCGGCAATCAAAACTGGTGCGGTAATTGTCCAAAGGCGGTTAAATTCATCGAAATGTTCGTAAAGACGCTCATAGGTACCATCACCCTTAATGCCGACTATAAAACGCCAAGGCTGTTCATTGGAGGCGGAAGGCGACCAACGGGCAGCTTCAAACATACGTTGGAGTATATCAGTAGCAATCATTTGTCCATTAAAGGCACGCGGGCTCCAGCGTTCTTGTAATACCTCATTAATAGGCAAAGAAGTCACAGCAGTTTTTAAACTCATAATGTTTTAATTTGGTTTGATAAAATATGGTTTTCTAGGCTTGACCTAGATAAGCAAAACACTTTTAAAGCAATTTTGTTTGATTTAAGATGGATTTGCTACGGTTACAAATCAATATGTACATTTGCAAGGAAACGAAACAGCATATGACAGGATATAACTTTCACACGCATACACATTATTCGGATGGCAAAGGGCTGCCGGAAGACTTCATCAAAACAGCTTTGGAACAAGGGATGCATGCCATCGGATTTTCGGATCATTCTCCCCTGCCGTTTGATAACGGATTTTCAATAAAATCTAACAGGCTAAATGATTATCAAACAGAAATACGTGAATTGCAAGAAAAATACAGAAATCGCATTGAAGTTTATCTTGCTTTGGAGATGGATTATGTTCCGGGAATGTCCGCTGATTTTGAGGCACTTGCAAAAGAAATCGATCTTGATTATACCATAGGCGCCGTACATTTGGTTGGAAGTGATTTTAAAGAAAATTTATGGTTTACGGATGGTCCTGATCGGACTATTTATGATAATGGACTAGCCTATTTTTATCAAAACGACATCAAAAAAGCAGTTGGCAGTTTCTATCGGCAAACAAACGAAATGATACAAAGCCAAAAGTTTGATGTGATCGGTCATTTCGATAAAATTAAAATGCACAACCAAGATCGCTACTTCAAGGAAGATGAAGCGTGGTATCGCGATATGGTTATGGAATGTCTTCAATTAATCCGTGAAAAAGGACTGATTGTGGAAATAAATTCAAGAGGACTTTATAAAAAACGTTCAAACGACTTGTTTCCTTCAGATTGGATTTTAAAACAAATGCATGAATGGAAAGTTCCGACCATCATCAGCTCTGACGCACATCAAGCGGATGAGCTTCAAATGGGCAGCGAAATAGCAATACAAGCACTGCATCATGCAGGATATCGAGCAATCATGCATTTTTCAAAAGGACAATGGCATGAAACAGCTCTGCCGAAAATTGTATAGAAACGAGATATTGGCTGCTTCAAAACATCATATTCAGCTGTTCAAAATTTCTTTTGTGTGATATCAAGCTTGCTTTTCCTATTTTTGTAAAAGCAAATACATCAACTTTTTGCTTGATTTGCCTATGCGACTATCGTATCACATACTGATATTCAGTCTTTTATCCGTTTTTATTGCATGCACGGAAGAAGAACCGCTGCTTTCTTATCAGTCTGCTGTCATAGCAGATGAGCCCTATCTTAATTTTCATGATAGTGCATATTATGTAGGCATGAATACCTGTCTTGAGTGCCATTTTCTAATCAATGAAAGCTATATGCGTACCGGCATGGGGCGGTCGTTTGGAAGGGCTACTCCCACCAAAAGTGATGCAGTCATTGCCCCCGATTCCATTATCTATGACAGCTATAAAAACCTCTATTATCATCCTTTTTGGCGTGACAGCACCATGTATGTAAGGGAGTTTCGGCTTGAAAATGAGGATACCATTCATCAGCGCCTCGAGCGTGTAACCTATGTAATTGGCTCAGGCAATCATACTAATTCGCATATATTTTCCATCAACGGCTATTTACATCAAATTCCGTTTACATATTATACGCAAAGCCAGCGTTTTGATTTGCCTCCCGGATTCGAAGACGGAAACAACAACCGTTTTAACCGGCAGCTCGGCTTAGAATGTATTTCGTGTCATAACGGCTTGCCGGCATTGGTTTCTGGCTCCGAAAATAAATATGATCATGTGCCGGAAGGAATTGACTGTGAGCGGTGCCACGGACCAGCATCCATACATGTGGAGCTTAAAAGAAAAAATATTTTAGTGGATACCTCGCAATTTATTGATTACAGCATCGTAAACCCGAAACGGCTTTCAAAGAGACTTCAAAATGATGTATGCGCCCGCTGCCATCTGCAAGGCACCATGGTGCTGAAGCCCGGAAAAAACTTCTACGATTACAAGCCGGGCCAAGCCCTAACCAATATTATGGATATTTTTATGCCGGTTTTTGAGGGCGGGGTAGACGATTTAATAATGGCATCGCATATGGAGCGCATGACAGACAGCCGCTGTTACACTCAATCCGGTGGTGATATGTCTTGTATCGACTGCCATAACCCACATTTTCCGGTACAAGAAACCGATGTGACACGTTACAACAACAGCTGTGCAAACTGCCATACTACTGAAAAGAGGATGGTGTGCAGCCTGCCCTACCAAGAGCGTCAAGAGCATGAACATAATTGTGTTTCATGCCATATGCTCAAACGTGACAGCAGAGATATTCCGCATGTCATTATCACCGATCATAAAATTATTAATCCAAAAAAAGACCCAAAGGGAAAGAAAGTTTTAAAAGGACTGAAAGCCATTAATAATCCGGAGACGGACCCGCTTACAAAAGCAATGGGATATTTACGTGAATATGAAACATTTGAGCCTTATCCAATTTATTTGGATTCTGCAGCGCGTTTTTTAAGACCTACACATAGAAAAACTGAAGAGGCAATTTTTAAAGCCCGAGTACAGTATTTCTTCCTCAATGAGCAATATTCCAGCATTATCAAACTGGTTAAAAACAATGGTAAAGAATTGATACTCAACGACTGGTTAAAAGGTGTTCCATTTGATAATACGGATGCATGGACGGCATATCGCATAGGACAAGCTTATGAAAACAAGAAACAAATTCAAGAAAGTTTAATTTACTACTCAAAAGCCGTAGACTTAGCTCCTTATCAGCTTGATTTTCAGAATAAATACGGCACTTTATTGGTTTCATTGGATCGTATTGAAGAAGCCAAGCGTGTTTTTGCCCGTATCATCAACGAATATCCGCGCAATGATATGGCATGGGTGAATTTAGGATATTGCGAACTTGCATTGGAAAACATACAACAAGCATATCAAAGCTATTCCCAAGCCTTGCGTTTGAATCCGGATAATTTGCAAGCTTTACTAAATCTGGCATCATATCATGCTGCAACCGATATGCCCCATCTTTCTGTTACATATTTGAAACGGGCATTACAAATACAACCAAATCATAAACAAGCAAAACAATTGCTAGATCAGCTTAGCAAAGAGGGATATTAAATTGATCCTGCATAATTCACCAATTCATAAGCTAGTAAATCTAAATTTATCGTAATATACTTATATTCTGCGTGTTAGTGGATTTAGTGGTAATTTAAAAAGTGTTTATTATAAAATGAATTTTGATTTAATTTTGGTAATTTTTACGTTATGAGTTGTTCGCAGTAGTTGGCTACAGCTTCACAGCTCACGCCTTAAAATTTCTCAAAATTATATTCATGAATTAAGCAGGTGATAAAGGGCTTATGATTTTCATGCCTTTAGGCGCTTCCGGAATATTTTGGAAGTCGTTTGCAAAAACCAAGAAATAGCCTCCGCCTCCTGCCCCGCAAAGCTTCATGAAATAGTTTGAGCTCGCCAAACCATCTTCCCAAAAGCCGCGAACTGAATCAGGTATCATGGGTAAAAAATGTCTGAACTGAAATGCAGAAATTACTTTTACAGCTTCCAATACTTCCTCCTCATCCTCCGTCAGCTTTGCTTGAATCGCATGGTCAACAACAGGCAAAAGCTCCCCCTTTAGTGCTTTATAAAAGCGATACGACATCAGCTGTTCCCTAAAATATGCCACTAAAGGTCCGGTAGTAACTTCTATACCGCTATCAAACAACCACACATTCTTCAACAGGCGGCTTTCATCCAATTCGGGGAATGTAATCCCTTGTCCGGCTTGCATATACAAAGGACGATTCAAATAACATGCCAAGGGATCAATGCCGGAACTATTTCCATGAAAAAAACTCTCCATGACTGCAAAACGCTGCTGAAGAACGCCTACATCCTGAGCCTCATTCTTTTTTATTTTTTCGTATAAGGCTGCCACCAATGCACCGGAGCTGCCTACACCATAATTTTGTGGAATGTTCGAATCAAAGAAAACGGCCTCTTCCATAAATTCCGATAAAGCCAAAAAGTCTAAAAATGGAAATATGGCTTGATTTGCAATAAGATAATCAACATAAATTTTTAGCTGATGCTGTAAGACGGTATTTATGTTTTTGGTGGACCAAGTGCCTGAAAACAACCGTAAAGGACTTAGTAAAGCCGAAGAGCCGGTGACAACCGTATGTTCTCCAAACAACATTAATTTCCCGGAAAAACTTGTTCCTTTTGCTCTCATTTTATATCACTTTTTGCGATCCTTCTCCCACCACATCATCAATTTTCAATCCATCCTGACAATATGTTAACAGTTCAGAATCAATGAATTGCCTTACATCTTTCTGATACTCTTCCGGATATAACAAATGCACATTAGGTCCAGCATCCAAAGTAAAGCATATAGGAATTCCTCTTTGTTTGCGAAAATCACGTACCGCAGAAATAATTGACAAGCTGTTTGGCTTCATCAGTA
Source organism: uncultured Lentimicrobiaceae bacterium (assembly GCA_964592175.1). Taxonomy (GTDB): domain Bacteria; phylum Bacteroidota; class Bacteroidia; order Bacteroidales; family F082; genus JALNZU01. Next base: position 47,634 of record CAZQBU010000007.1, on the reverse strand, counting down.
TATAAGAAGGAGAAGACGACATCATCAAAGCATGCAGCTGCAAGGCTTCCGATTCCGCTATTTCAATAAATCGTTCAATATTACCCTTTTGTAATACAGCAAAAAGCTCATTGGCATTGGCAGTTGCGGATTGATAACGCATAGCGGCATACGGATTTCCTTCCATCAATGCATGGCCTGCACTGCTTGACACAGACTTTGTGCCCGAGCTGACAATGAGAATACTGTTTCTAAAGCTTTTAAAAACAGGATGAAGCTCATCTGCAATACCCATTCCGAAATAATCACTACTGTCTTTAATTGCCTCAGTCTTTCCCCAAACTGATGCGTACGGAAAAACCGAACGTGCAGCGCTACCGGAAGCCAATCGAGAAAAATAAGAAGCTTTCTGCAAGAAATCCTCGGGCTTAAGAGGCGAGATATGTTGCTGACTTTCAATATCAAGGAGGCACATAACAACTGCACTCATGGAGGAGGCAGAAGAAGCTATCCCGGAAGAATGCGGAAAACTGTTTTCACTTTCTATAACTAGCTGCAGTGCTTCCAAAAAAGGAAAAAAAGGCAAAATGCTACTTAGATATTGGCTTAGCTTTTGTTCAAAAGAAGGATTTTCTTTGCCTTCAAACTTAAAATCAAGGCTTATGCCGCTCGAATCTTTTGACGAAAACTGAATCTGAGTACGAGTAAATGCATTATTTAATGTAAAGCTGATAGAAGGATTTCGTGGAAGCTGAATCCCATGTTTGCCCCAATATTTTACTATTGCAATATTTGATGGGCTTTGCCAAGCCACTTTGCCACTGCTATTACGTAGTTGGGCAGGCGATACAGCTTGTTCTAAATATTTTTTTTCAGGATTCACATGGGCTTGCATAGGCTTTACTGAGGGTATGTTGTTAAATGTACTATTAAGCTTGTTTTACCATTTCATTATAAGGGAACAAAACAGTTTTCCCTTTTGATTGAAAATATTCTCGTACCGCTGCTTCTCCTTCCTTGCTCATAGCGAGAAGAAAATCGCCTCCCCAAGCTCCCAAAGATTTTAAGGAGCCATTAAAATCAGTATATTCTGTTTTTATTTTTGGCTGCAGTAATAAGGCAGAAATAATCTGCTCATGCGTATCCATCAGCTTACAAAATTCATCAAAATCAGTGCATTGGGCTGCTGCTTCTGAGATAGCCGAGACTTCTGAGATGGTTTCGGAAAGCTCGCTGTCTTCAGTCATTTCATTGAAATTACGCACACTTTGTGCACTGTCTTGTTTACGTCCGCTGTACACAAAAAACAATTTATCCGCAAATGGAGGAGCAAAATTACTGTCTTTTACCAAAGGCTTTAAATGATTAAATTCATAAAAAATGGGAGCTTTTGCGTTAGCACATGCCAGGTCGTATCCCGAGCCACCGATACTAAAGTTCAAGAGGGTATACGGATTCACTCCACTCCATTTGGCAAGGTTTGCTATCAAGCTGGAGCTGGAGCCCAAGCCCCATTCCGGCTCAAAATCCATGCGCGTAACAACGCGATAACTTATTCTGCCGTCTAATAAATCCGGCTTCAACTGCTGCAAGGTCAGTAAAATAAGTTGTAAAGTCGCACTTTTTGAGCGATCGTCTGTAGCAATGATATCGAGCGAAGGAAGCTCGAAAGAAGTTCGAAACCAAGGCTTATCCGGGGCATGCGCAAACCAGTTGAGGTATGAATAACCGGAACTTTCTTCTTGAACGATATTTAAAGATTGACCGAAAATAGTGGGCAAAGCCAAAGCTTTTGCTCCGCGAAGCACTAGATATTCTGCCGTCAGCAGTAATTTTCCGTGGGAATGATAATTTGTCACTTTATTATTTTCGAAGGGAAGCAATATATTTTCCTACACTCGCAAACGAAACTTTGTGGTCTTTAAAATAATCTAAAGCAGCATTTCTTTCAGTATCATTTGCTTTAAAATGATTCAAAATATTATACAAATGCATTTTCATATGCCCTACTTGTATTCCTTTTGTTGTAAGCGATTTAACAGCAGAAAAATTATTTGCCAATCCCATTGCCGAAGCAATCATCATTAATTCGGGAGCCGTGGGATTTCCCAACAGCTCAAGCGATTGCTTTGCCAAAGGATGCAGAGATGTCAATCCGCCTACCGTGCCTACCGCCATGGGGACTTCCAAAATAAAGCGGAATATATCGTCTTCAATTTCTACATACGATAAGCTTTGGTAGCTGCCTTTTCGGGCGGCATAGGCATGTCCGGCAGCTTCAATGGCTCGGAAATCATTTCCGGTGGCAATTGCCACCGAATCTATCCCGTTATAAATTCCTTTATTATGCGTGGTGGCTCGATATACATCCACATGAGCAATTTGTACCGCTTTTTCAAACTTACGGGCAAATGCCTCCCCTTCCATATCTGCATCGATATTGGCAAGCTCATTTAATGGACATTCGACCCAAGTTTTTACCACACATTCAGGAGTATAATTGCTTAAAATTGCCATAATAATGTCGATTTCACGCTCAATATCGCTCAACTCGACTTGCTCTGCCATAAACAGTTTCAATTGCTGACCAAACTCTTCAAGGACGGAATTGATAAAATTCGCTCCCATTGAGTCTTTGGTTTCAAAAGTAACATGCAGTTGATAATAATCCGGAATAAGATGATGCATATCTTTCAATTCGATATCCAGTATTCCACCTCCACGTTTCACCATATTTTCAGTAATATGATGAACAGATTTTATCAAATGCTCTTTAACTTCCGGCATTAAGCTAACAAGAAGTTCGCTTTTACCTCCCCAACTAAAATGCACTTGTCCTACTTTAGTGGTGGATATAATTTCAGAATGAAAACCACCCCGTTCGCTCCAAAATTTAGCTGCCGCTGAAGCTGCCGCAACTACCGAGCTTTCCTCGATGACCATGGGAACCAGATAGGTACGCCCATTAATCACCACATTTGGAGCAATACCGTAAGGGATATAAAAGTTGGTAATGGTGTTTTCACTGAACTCATCAAAAAGTTTTTGCTGACTCGCATCCGAATGCCAAAAACTTTTAAGCAAGCTAATCACCTCACCCGGGTTTTCAAAATACTCAGCAACAAGTTTTAACTTCTCTTCCTTCAGTAATTTTGAAAAGCCACTAATAATGATATCCCGTTTTCTTCGCATAACAGCAGCTTCTGTTGTTTGTTGATTTTAGAAATCTAAAACAAAGTAACACAATATTATCGGAAAGGTCAAGCCTTATACAATTTCCATTCGTAAAGCATCCACAGCTTATCTATATTTTGAGCGCTGATGGTCAGGGTTTTACACCCTCTATCTCTGTAAATATAGTTTCCCAAAGTTGATTATCCATTTTAGGTCCGATAATCTCAATTACACGACCTGAAAGCAAGGCTCCCAATTTCCCGGCATTTTCAAGGGGCCAATTATTGGCATAGCCATATAAAAATCCGGCTGCAAAAAGGTCGCCAGCACCGGTAGTATCAATAGGCTTCACATCAATTACCCCGATTTTTGCAATTTCATCGCCAAATTTAATCAGCGAGCCTTGTGCACCCAACTTCACAATGGAATATTCACAATATTCGGATAATATCTTTAAGGCTTCTTCTGCTTCTTTTCCTGTAAACGCCTTCGCTTCTTCGGCATTTGCAAACACTATGTCCACATAGTCTTTCAAAATCCGTTGTAATAGCTCCAGATTATCTTCAACCACATTATAGCTTGCCAGGTCCAAAGCAATTTTCAAACCTTCTTGTTTTGCCAATTTCATTGCCTGCACCAGCATCGGTTCATTTTGAACCATATATCCTTCAATATATAAAATATCATAGCCTTTAAACAATTCGGGGCTCATATGTATATCGGAGAGTTCAATGGCTGCACCCAGATAGGTAGCAAAAGTGCGCTCGCCATCAGCAGTAATCATGGCATTGGCAATGCCGCTGGGAGAATCGCTGCGAAAAAGCAATGGTTTTATGCCGGCAGCACGCATGTCTTCCTCAAAAAAATCACCGGTTTCATCTTGTCCTACATGTCCTATAAAAGCGGTTTCTAAACCCAAACGTGCAAGCCCGTGAATGGTATTGGAAGCAGAGCCTCCCGAAGCCTTTTGCTTTCTCAAATGATGAGTGCGCTCTTGTACCTCCGTAGATTTAGATGCATCCACCAGCTGCATACTCCCTTTGGGGAGCCCTAAAGCTTCTAATAATTGTTCATCATCAACCATGGTGAGTATGTCGATTAATGCGTTGCCGAGTCCAATAATTTTCATTTTTTAAAAATTTGTTCATCAATTTTGAGATTCCATACTCCAAATACTATTAAATCCACTCTAAAACCATATGGTTTGATAGAGATTATCACAATATGGAATCATATTTCTGCAAAATTATCAAAATTTATGCCTCTCCCATGGTAAAAGCTGTTGTTCCTGAAATTCTTTATGGCATGTGGTAGAATCGCCTAAGAAATTTGAACTATCCACATAATGATTTGCGGCACAATTGGCAAAAAGCTTACCAATAACTTGTTTAATACCGCCTAAAACAATTTTTTCGTGTGAATTTCTTAACAAGACGAATCCTTTTATTAATTTCGCATTAAGAAACTGAAATAAAACATTAAATTTTACTCATTATGATGTGGTTCAATAAATTCATTGCGGCATTACTTCCTTATATGCCCAAAAAGCTTGTTTGGATTTTTTCAAAACGTTACATTGCAGGCAAGACCATTCAAGATGCCATTAGTGTAAGCAAAAAGCTAAATGCGGAAGGTATGATGGTTACCATCGACTTATTAGGCGAATTTATTACCGATTTAAGTCAGGCTGAGGATAATAAAAACCAGTATCTCCAAATCATTGAAACCATTGAAAAAGAGAACATTAATGGGAATTATTCACTCAAGCCCACCATGTTTGGTTTGTTGATTGATAAAGAGGTTTGTTACAATTACATCCGAGAAATTGTAGCAAAAGCTGCCTCATACAACAATTTCGTACGCATCGACATGGAGGATTCGCAATGTGTGGATTTAGAAATTGACCTCTACAGGCGTTTAAAGGCTGAATTCTTAACAAATGTAGGATTAGTATTGCAGTCATATCTCCGCCGCACCATGGACGACATAAACGATATGCTGGATATGCATACCGAAGAAGCTCCGTTAAACTATCGTTTGTGTAAAGGTATTTATATTGAGCCTGAGTCAATTGCATTCAAAAAATATGAGGAAATCAACGATCAATTTCTCAAAGAAATCGACTTTATGTTTGAGCATGGAATTTACCCCGGTATTGCCACACATGACAGAAAGCTTGTGGAAGGCTCCTATAAGCTGATTGAAAAACACAATGTTCCTTTTGAGAAATATGAATTCCAAATGCTCTACGGCGTAACGCCTCAGCTCCGTTCCGAGATTATCAAGGCCGGACATCGTTTACGCGTATATGTGCCTTTCGGAGAACAATGGTTTGCTTATTCCACACGCAGACTAAAAGAAAATCCGGGCATGGCAATGGATATCATCAAAGCATTGTTTGTGCGCGGTTGATTTAAGCTTAAACAAGGCTTTAATTTATTTTACAACGAATAGCAAACATGATTTTATTTTCCTGTTTTGCTCGTTTATTTCATTGACATTTTACTCACTTCCAAAATATTGTCGTGAAATCGTGGGTTGTATAACCATTTTTTTTATGTTATCTTTGCAATTCGTTCATTAACATTCATCAAGCTTATATTATAATGGAAAAAGCAAAGGTTCTTTATGTTGCACAAGCTATCAAGCCTTATCTCAAAGAAACTCACATGAGTAAAATATGCCGGCATTTGCCTCAGGGGATACAAGAGAGAGGAAAAGAGATACGAACTTTCATGCCACGATTTGGCAATATCAACGAGCGGCGCAATCAGTTACACGAAGTGATTCGGTTATCAGGTATGAATTTGATTATCAATAATGCCGACCATCCGCTTATC
>CAZQBU010000007.1:0-41631 GCA_964592175.1 uncultured Lentimicrobiaceae bacterium | reverse complement strand
ATCATCAAGGTAGCTTCCATACAACAAGCCCGTATGCAGGTTTATTTCATTGACAATGAAGATTTCTTTCATCGTAAATTTACAATAAAAGATAAAGCAGGAAAATTTTTCGAAGATAACGACGAGCGTACAATATTTTTCGCCAGAGGGGTTATCGAAACTGTTAAAAAACTTGGTTGGGGTCCGGATATCGTACACAGCCACGGCTGGATGTCATCTTTAGTGCCAATTTATATTAAAAAAGCATTTAAAGATAATCCACTTTTCCAAGACTCAAAAGTGATTTATTCTCTTTATGATGACGACTTTAAAGAAAGTTTTAAAGAAGGCTTCGACAAAAAAATCAAGCTTCCGGGTATCACAGCCAAGGATCTTAAATACTATAAAGAGGCAAATTACGTTAACATCAGCAAAGCGGCAATAGAATATTCTGATGCCATCATCATTGCAAGCGACAAGGTGAATCCGGAACTGCTTAAATTTGTTGAAGAAAAGAAAAAACCCATTCTTCATCATCCAGGAGAAGATTATATTGACGCCTACAATGAGTTTTATGAGAGTTTGATAGAAGCAAAGTAAAACTAAAAATCACATTGTGAATAATTTTACATTAGGTAAACCTAGAGTCGTAATTCTCTTTTACCTGCTGGCGCTGAACTTGATGTTTCAGGCATGTTCAAAAAAACCGGGTCAAATTGGCGAAAGCATTCAGCCTGATAAAGACTTAATCAGCTTATTTCATACCGATACCATACATATATCGGCAATGAGTTATTTGGAGGATTCCATACGTACCGACAAGCCCGAGCGTGTGTTGTTGGGTAGTATGACAGACCCTATATTTGGCACTACAGTTGCCGGATTTTATACTCAGCTGCGGCTGTCAACCACAAAACATGATTTTGGTGAAGACGCACAGCTCGATTCATTGGTACTCCAACTGGCATATAGCGGCTATTATGGCGATACTACAGCTACCCAAACCTTACGTGCCTATGAATTGCTGGAAAGCATACATCCCGATTCGGCATATTATTCAAAGCGAACGCTGGAAACATCATCGGTGCTATTAGCTGAACAAAGCTTTAATCCTAGACCCACGAGCTTGTATCCGTTTCACGAAGATACCTTGCCTCCATTAATACGTATCCGACTGGATAAAATAAGCAACTCCTTAGGAGAAAAGCTGATTACGGCAACAGAAAATCATGTGGCAACTGATACTGCCTTTAAAGCCTTTTTTAAGGGATTATATCTTGAGGCCGAAGCCGTTTCAAGCGGAGGTGCACTTTCCATGTTCGACCTGCCCATAAGCTTGTCACGCATGACACTTTATTATAAAAATGCAGAGCGCGATTCGCTTCGTTACGATTATGCAATCAGTGCAGCAGAAGCCCGATTTAATACCTTTGATCATCTTGGCTACCAGAATGCAGACCCCCTATTGAAAAGTCAGGTTTTAGATGGGGATACCTCCTTGGGTGAGCAACTGTTGTATGTTCAAGGCAGCGGAGGTATAAAAACAAAGATTAAATTCACTGAACTGCAACATTTTGCCAGAGATATTCAAGGAAGTATTATCATCAATGAAGCAAAACTGATTATCCCCGCCAATTTGGTGGATACTGCCATTTATACCCCTCCTCTTAAACTCAGCTTGATGCGTATTATTGAGGATAATAAGTATCGAGTACTTGAAGACCAGAGCAGTGGCGAAGATTATTTTGGAGGAAACTATGTACGTAACCAAAATGCATATCAATTTCGTCTTACACAATATGTGCAAGATATGATAGATACAGGCGAAGATTTTGAAAATTATGGACTTCAGCTATCCGTTATGGGAGCTGCAGCCCGTCCAAACCGTTTTATCATTAACGGACCTAATCCCGCTGAGGAAGGACAAAGTCCTTTGCGACTGCTTATCAACTATAGTGTGGTAAAAGACTAAGAAGCAGGCTTAAAGCCGGCTTTCATTTTCTTGTAAAAAACAAAACTCATGTGTGGAATTATTGCATATATCGGCCATAGAGAAGCTTATCCTATTCTCATTGACGGGTTAAAACGTATGGAATATAAAGGCTACGACAGTGCAGGCTTGGCTTTAGCTGATAAGGCTTTAAAATGTCATAAAACCAAGGGTAGTGTTTCCGAGTTAAGCAAACTGCTTAGCTCTGACGAGCAACAAGGAAACATCGGCATGGCACATTTGCGATGGGCCACACACGGAGAACCCAGCACTCTTAATGCACATCCGCAAATCTCGCAATCAGGAGCTATTGCCTTAGTACATAACGGGATAATAGAAAACTACTCCAGCTTGCGAAAAGAGCTGCAAAATAGAGGGTACACCTTTAGTTCTCAAACAGATACAGAAGTTTTGGTAAATCTGATAGAAGATATTCAAAAAAACAACCAAACCAGTCTTTTCGACTCTATTCGATTGGCATTGAATCATATTGTAGGAGCCTATGCCATTGTCGTCATGTCAAAAAATGAGCCTGATACTATTTTTGCGGCACGTAAAAGCGGCTCTTTGATGATAGGCATTGGCAAAGATGAATTTTTCATTACATCTGATGCAACTTCCATCATCAGTCATACAAAAAACGTAATTTATCTTGAGGATGAAGAGGTGGCAAAGATTAATCTGCAGGAAGGGCTGAAGATAAAGACCATTCAAAACAAGGAAAAGACACATTATGTAGAAACCCTCGAAGCCAGTTTAATCACACTCGAGAAGGGGGGCTATGAGCATTTTATGCTGAAAGAAATATTTGAACAGCCCCAATCCATTCTTGACAGTATGCGCGGTCGATTACATGCCGAAGCCGGATTAATAAGCCTTGGAGGCATATTGGAGTATGAAACCAAAATGCTGAATGCCGGACGCATTATTATTGTTGGCTGTGGCACTTCTTGGCATGCCGCCTTGGTAGGTGAATATCTTTTTGAGGATATTGCTCGCATAGCCGTTGAGGTGGAATATGCATCCGAGTTTCGTTATCGCAATCCCATAATCTACGAACAAGATGTGGTTATTGCGATTTCACAATCCGGTGAAACCGCCGATACATTGGCTGCAATAGAAATGGCAAAAGCAAAAGGAGCAACCATTTTAGGCATTTGCAATGTCGTTGGCTCATCGATTGCCCGCTTAACACATGCAGGAAGCTATACCCATGCCGGACCTGAAATTGGTATTGCCTCCACGAAGGCATTTACTGCGCAGCTGACCGTTTTAACATTGATGGCATTGCGCATGGCGCAGCTCAAAGGGAGCCTTAGCCGTACACGCTTGATGGAAATCATTACCGAGCTGTCACTCATACCTGAGAAAGTGAAAAAAGCATTGCAGCAGAGTGAAAAAACATTGGAAATAGCCAAGAAATTCAAAGATGTGCGCAATTTCCTATATCTCGGAAGAGGATATAATTTCCCGGTTGCATTGGAGGGCGCATTAAAGCTAAAAGAAATTTCTTATATACATGCCGAAGGCTATCCTGCCGCAGAAATAAAACACGGTCCCATCGCACTCATAGACAAGGAAATGCCGGTGGTGGTCATAGCTACCAACAAAGGCACTTATGAAAAGGTGCTGAATAACATTCAGGAAGTAAAAGCTCGTAAAGGTCGTATCATCGCCATTGTTACCGAAGGAGATACGGAAGTAGCCTCCTTAGCCGATTATGTAATTGAAATTCCTGAAACGGAAGAAATGCTGGTGCCTCTGCTTGCATCCATCCCACTGCAATTATTGGCATACCATATCGCCGTACTAAGAGGCAGTAATGTGGACAGCCCGCGTAATCTATCAAAATCTGTAATGGTAGAATAAAAATATTTTATTGGGTTCTTCTGATAAAATATTTTTTGGAGCAAAATAATTTTTGAAATGGCAATGCGTTATCACAGCATAACAAACCAAAAACAAAAGACATGAAAAGATTATTTATAATCCTTACAACTATCCTTGTTTCAATTACAAGCATGGCTCAAAACGGGTTTTATCTTGGGTACGAAAATGGTGGACTGTTCGAAAGATATAATTATGTAAACAGTAAAGCCCAAACTTTAACTCAATCTTCAATTGGAGGGATTATTGGTGGTTATATTGGGTTTAAACAAGATTCATATACGGTTGAAACAGGATTTTATGGCTTGTATTCATCACTCCCAATGGTCGAATACAACTACAGCACTTTTAAGGCAGGTAAATCTTTATCTATGTACAGTGGTCAGGAAAGTTGGATGATTCCACTTCGATTTGGAATAGAGTTTTTAGTAGCAAATGATAAAATATTCATCAAACCTGAAATTGGTTTCAATTTGATTATATCGCGCGATTATTTAGAAGATCAGCCAATAACAGGATGGGGGGAGAATGTTTCAGGTTTTCCGGGTGACAATAATTTTGAACCAACAATACCGGACTCTACGAGAGCCTACGGTTATATTCCATCAAAGCTTAATTTTAGCATGGAGCCAAGCCTTACGACAGGATATCGTATAAAAAAGAAAGTTGACGTTTATGTAAAAGGCAGTTATCTGGCGAGTTTCAATCAATCTTATTATGAAATAATCACTCATTATTCGGCAAACGAAACTGTATTTGCTACAAGAAATTTGTCAAACTCTATGCTATTTCAAATCGGACTAAAGTATTATTTCGCAAAACCTGATTAATCGAATTAGCTATTCAAAACAGCACATATATAAACCAATAAAGGAATTACAGAAATAGCCTCTCAAAGCTGACTATCCGTGAGGGTAGAATAAAAGATTACTCTTGGGTTCTTCTGATAAAATGAATGGAATCGCCGGGTTTGTACAAACAAATGCTTTCACCTATTTCCTCAATGGTTGCACTAAGGCTTCGGGTGCTTAAAGTAGCATCTTTTTCCAAATTGGGTTTATTATCATACAGCAAGTATTGCTTACGGTTTGTCACCGGCGTTAAATTTGGCATTACCACATTGGCACCTGCCAGAATTCCTTTTTGTCTGCCCAAATCATCCAATGTTTCCAAAGCTGTTGAAGCCGCAATATTGATATAAGGCATCATCAGCCGCAAAACGGCAATCATCAGCAGCCCGAGCCTGAAACGCTCTTCTGTAGGCAATAATTCATGCGCATAGGCATAAAGAGGCGTATCGGCATGCTCGATATATGGCCCCATACCCACCATATCAATATCGATTGACTTGAAAAACAAAAGGTCGTCTGCCAAATCGCTTAAAGTTTGACCGGGAAGACCAATCATCACGCCTGTACCAACCTGATAACCTGCAGTACGCAAATCCTGTAATGCTTTAAGGCGATTTTCAAATGCATGGTGTTTGTCGTTTGGATGTATCTTATAATACAACTCAGGATTTGTGGTTTCAATACGGAACAAATAACGATGTGCTCCGGCTTCAATCCACTGCTTATATACCTTCAAAGGTTGCTCGCCACAGGAAAGCGTGATAGAAAGTTCGTTATTTGTCAGTTTATGAATCTTACGAAGCAAATCATCAATGCAATTCACAAATTTTGGACCTCTTTGTTCTCCGGTTTGTATAACGAGTGAACCAAAGCCTTGTTCCCAAGCAAAAACAGCCGCATCCAACACTTGTTCTTCAGATAAGGTATAGCGTTCCACAAATTTATTAGCAGCACGAATACCGCAATAATAGCAATTATTGCTGCATACATTTGACAGCTCAATCAAGCCGCGCAGATACACATTTCGACCTACGGTTTTTGCTTTTACCTCTAATGCTTTTGCCAAAACAAGATTTGTTTCTGCGCCCGGCTTAGCCGATAACAATCGCAGCAAATCTTCTTTGGAAAAATCTTCTTTTTCTAATATTTTTTCTAATTCACTCATTTTACTTTACGAAAAGGCTCAACAACACGGTCAAATATACCATTGATATAGGCGATGGTCATGCCGTAATTACTTACGGGTATTCCCGCATCGATAGCGGGTTTTAGTCGATTGAGAAGCTGTTTGCGTGTGACCACACAGCCACCGCACTGGATGACCATACTGTAGGAGTGCAAATCAGAAATATCGTTCAGCCCCGAAACCACCTCAAAGCTCAAATTTTTTCCGGTATGGTCTGTAATCCAACGAGGTATTTTGTGTCTTCCTATGTCGTCACAGCTTATCTGATGAGTACAAGACTCAAGAATCAACACCCGATCCCCATCTTTTAAGGTTTCTATGGCAGGAGTACCCTCCATATATTTTTCGAAATCGCCTTTAAGGCGAGCAAAAACAATACTAAAACTTGTAAGTGGAATATCGGAAGGCACTATTTGATTCACAAAACCGAATACTTTGCTATCGGTAATAATTAAATCCGGGCGTGGCATCTGCCTGTCGAAATAATCTTGCAACTGATGATCCTGCAATACGGTACAGATACAGTTATTATCCAACACATCGCGTATGGACATTACCTGCGGCAGTATGAGCCTTCCCTCCGGGGCAGCCTCATCAATGGGTGCAACAAGTAAAATATGATCGCCTTCGTTCACAATCCCTGCCAACAAAGAAGGACGTTGATAAACTGTAGCCGGAATCAAGCGTTTCAACTCATCGGTAAGCTCCGAAATGAAGCCTTTATGCAAGGTTGTAAAGCTTAAAATCGGTACATTGCAATAATCCTTGATTTTTTCGCGGGTAACAGCGTCAATAGGAACTAAATCTTCCTTGTTGTGCAGGATTAAAAAAGGGATGGCATACTCATGAAATTGTTTGATTAGCTCTTTTTCATAAAAGCCAAACTCGTTATGTGTAATAACCAATATAGCCGCATCAATGGTTTTGAGGGCTGCATAAGTTTTTTGAATCCGTTTTTCACCCAGCTCTCCTATATCGTCAATACCTGCTGTATCCACAATAATAGACGGACCGATACCCGGAATCTCAATTGATTTCTTAACGGGATCGGTGGTTGTACCCGGTTCATCCGATACAATCGCTACTTCTTGGTCAACAATCAAGTTAATAATGGAACTTTTCCCACTATTTCGCCGACCGAAAATACCAATATGTGGTTTTAGGTCTTTACCTTTTGCCATAACAATTTAGTGCAAGCAGAGTCAGGCTCTACTATTAAAAATACAGGTCTCTTTCACCTTGTTTAATGCGTTCGATACGATCGATTACCATCTTTTCATAGCGCGGGTCATCCATATCTGCAATTGATCTATCGATCAAGTCCCAGCCTTTTTTTGCTGTTTCGTCCGTGGCATAGTCCATGATGTATTCTGCAAGCGTCAGCAAGGCATTTGGTGTACAGAATCTTTTGATAAATCCGGGCACGCTAAACTCCATAAAATGTTGTCCGGTTCTTCCTTTACGATAGCAGGCGGTACAAAATGAAGGGATATAATCATCTTCTATAAGCTCATCGATTACTTCATTCAATGTACGGTCGTCATTAATCTTAAACTGCTCTTTAGTCAAGTTTTGGTCTACGGTAGGATCATCGGCATATGCGCCAATTTCCAATTTGGTACCGGCATCAATTTGTGAGCAACCAAATGACAATACTTCGCGACGGATATGCTCGGGCTCACGTGCTGTCAAAATCAATCCTGTATAAGGCACGGCCAAACGTAATATGGCAACCAAGCGGGTAAATTCTTCGTCATTTACTTCGTATTGATTATCCAAATCATATTCCAATGCATCCTGAATTCGTGGGAACGAAATAGTATGCGGCCCCACATTATAGCATGCTTCCAAATGGTTTACGTGGCGTACCAACGCAAGCACTTCGAAACGCCAATCGTAAAGACCAAATAATGCTCCGATACCTACGTCATCAATACCGGCTTCCATGGCGCGGTCGAGGGAGGTTAATCGGTAATCATAATCGGCTTTTTTACCCGACGGATGACAAATTTCATAAGTGGGATGATGATAGGTTTCTTGGAAGATTTGATATGTTCCAATACCGGATTCATGAATGGTTTTAAAACCTTCAATATCGAAAGGTGCCGCATTGATGTTGAGCCTGCGGATTTCTCCGGGTCCTTTTTTCACTTTGTATACCTCACGAACGGTATCTGCAATAAAATCAGCCGAATAAATACGGTGTTCACCAAAAACAAGAATCAGACGTTTTTGTCCGTGCTCTTCCAGGGCTTCCACATTGGCAATAAGTTCTTCGCGGTTAAGTGTTTTTCGTACCGCATCCTTGTTGGATGCCTTGAAACCACAATAACGACAATTGTTTGAGCAAAAGTTACCCACATATAAAGGTGCAAAAAGCACAATGCGTTTGCCGTATACTCTTTCTTTAAGTGTACGTGCTCCCTGCTTAATCAGTTCAATCATTTCGGGCTGATCGGCTTTTAATAATATAGCTGTTTCAGCAAGATTCAAGCGATTCTTATTTAAGGATTTTTCCACCACTGCCTTAACTGTCTCCATATCAGGACGGGCTTCATTCAAAAAATCCCATATCTCCTGATCGTCAATAAACGGCTTCATGGACTCATCAGGAATTTTATAAGTCTCAGGTGTAAATTTCATTTCTTTTATATTTTAATATTCTTTTTTATTTTGCTTAACTTGGATTTAGGTTCTTTATTACCTAAATATGTATTTTATTCGATTTAGCTCTATTTTTTTGTTTGCTTCGTCTTTACGTAATGTTCACGCTTATTGACGTGGCAAAGATACGATGAAACTTGAACCTATGTCAACTTTACTGTCAACTTCTATTGTTCCATTGTATGTGTCCACCATTTGTTTGGTGATGGCAAGGCCAAGTCCGCTGCCGGTAATTTCTTTTGTTTTGCTGTTTCTAATTCGCACAAAATCCCTGAAAATCAATTCAGTATCTTCTTTTGTCATTCCTATTCCGGTATCTGAAACCGTTACAATCAATTTATCGCCGGCATCTTGCAAAAATACATCTACTGAACCATTTTCTCTATTGTATTTCACTGCATTTGATACAAGATTATTAAAAATGATTTCCATTTCATCAGCATCGGCCAAAAAGTAGGTATTTCCTTCAATACGCAGATTTACTTTCACATTCTTTTGAATCGAGTAAGGTTCCATGGTATCAATTGCAGTTTGTGCCACATCTTTCAGGTCAATTTCTCGAAGCTTGCGTTCTTTTTTTCCAGATTCAATTTTTGTCAAATCAAGTAGGTCCATAATCAAGTTACGCATTCCTTTCAGTCGTGCAAGCGAGCGGTCAATCATTCGTTCATAGTCATCGATACTGTCCCCCATTTGCTTTTCCTGCATCATTCTCAAATAGCCTTCTATGGCATTAATGGGTGATTTTAGTTCGTGTGAAAGCACAGACAAAAACTGGAAACGAATTTGTTTTCCTTCTGCCTGCATCTTTTTTGTCATCCTTTTCAGGAACAAATACTTGGATACGTTTTCGATATTGGCACGCAATTCCTGAGAGGTAAAAGGTTTTGGCATAAAATTATATGCTCCGCTTTGGGTGGCATTCAGTGCCAAATCGAGTGAAGCATAGGAAGTAATCATCATAACAGCAAGGTCAAATTGCTGCTTATTAATATATTCCAACACTTCGATGCCGTCCATCCCGGGCAATTTATTGTCGAGCAGGACAATGTCAATGGGTTGGGCGTTTAAAATATCAATTGCGTCTTCTCCGGTTGCCGCATCAATAAGAAGGAAGTCAATGTCTTCATCCATAAAGGGATAGCTGACAATAAAATCCTTCAATATTCGGTTAATCCCTGCTCGGATTCCGGGTTCGTCGTCAACAACCAGAATATTTAATGTAGCCATTTATCTATTGTTTTTAGTTTTTCAATTTGTCAGTACATATGTTCTATTTAATTTAACCATAAAACCATTTACTAAAATTAGGGACAACTTCATTGAGTTGTCCCTAAAAATACCGTTTTACAATTTGAGTAGTTTATTTATCTCACGGTGAAGCTGATCGGCTCGAATTCCTTTTTCGAGATATAAATCAGCTTTAATCCAGTTTTTATTTCCATCGTTATAAAGATCAAAGTTATATCCGGTTTCTGCTGTTGCCGCTGATGCTAAAATTATTGGCATATCAGGGTATTTTTTACGCGTTCTGTAAGCCAGAATAAATCCGCTGTCTTCTTGTTCCATCATAAGGTCATAAATCGCCAGATCGGGCTCAGTAGTTTCCAGAACCTTTTCGGCTTCGGCTTGGCTTTCAGCGGCGATGACTTCAAATCCAAAGCTTTTTACCATTGTTTCAAGCTGAAACAAATAATCACTATCATCGTCAACAATTAGGATAAGTTTGTTTTCTTCACTCATTTCTTCAATAATTTTTAATCAGAATTATACATTTAACTATTTTGGGTTACGTGGAATGCTTATTACAAATGTAGTCCCCGTAGGGCCTTTGGTCGCATCCACATTCGAACTCACATTTATTTTTCCATGATGCATTTTTATAATACCATAGCAGAGTGGCAATCCCAAGCCGGTTCCTCTACCCACTTCTTTAGTCGTAAAGAATGGGGTAAATATTTTCTCCATGTATTCTTGAGGGATTCCGCTTCCACTATCCGATATATGAATTTCTACATCATTTTTTACTTCTTTTAATAACACAGTCAAGCTCCCACCATTTGGCATGGATTCAACTGCATTCTTTTCTAAATTTGTAAGCACCTGCATCATTTGTTCCGTATCCAGATACACATAGGGATTGCTAATCTCAGCTTGTAAATCAATAGATACATTCGCAGGAACAACGATTGATTGCAGGCTTCTGGCTACAAACTTTCTGAGGTTTACCTCTGTATGTCTTACTTGATTTTTGCGTGCAAAATTAAGCAAGCCTCCTACAATCTTTCTACATCTATCTGCCTGTTCTACAATGAGTTCCAGGTCTTCCTTCATTGATACGTCTTGGGCTTCATCAAGCAAAATATTACTAAACATGGTAATCACGCCAAGCGGATTATTCAGCTCGTGTGCAATTCCTGCCGACAGTTGTCCCATATGGGCTAATTTTTCAGACTGTTTCAAGGCTTCACGTGCATTTGCCAGCTCCAAATTGGATGTATTCAACTTTTCTATGGACTGATGCAGCTTTTCTATCGCAAAGGGAAGGCACATTTCATTTTCTGCCAAACCCAATACAATCGCATTTGCATGTTCAATACAAGTATCGTACCCACAAGCTCCGCAGTTTAAATAATCACTTGGATCATTTTTTCCCATCCTGAACAACACTTCTGCAACTTTATCGGATGATGGGCTGCTTAAGCGCCTGTCCATAGGAGCAAAATCATTGGATAAATCCACTTCTTCCGCTTCTTTCATATGTTGTTCCCAAAGGGCAACATCCAAATGATTCATTTTTTTGGACACATATTCTGAAACTCGTGAACGCCTCAGGTATTTGCTTCCATTTGTTGACATGCCGGGACCGGTAATACATCCTTCGCAGCACAACAACTCCAAATGACGAACTTTAAGTGTTCCTTTCGCAAACTCATTAATCGCATCTTTAAAGTTTTTTCTCCCTTGTGCCACCATGATGTCGCAACGCGTCAAATCATGCTCTACATCCATATTTTGAAGCAGCCCGTGGCTAATCGAAAAGGCAGCACCTTTTCCGGAATACGGAGGATCAAAATCTGCAGGCTTGGTATTTTTTACCGTGATGCCGGTTTGCTCAAACATTTCACGTAGCTCGGTAAATGTTATTGCAAATTCAACTTCATCCGATTCTGCCTTTTTCGCCACACAAGGTCCAATAAATACAACCTGGAGGTCTTTGCCGTGCTTATGTTTTAGGTAGCGGCTAAGTGCTACCATGGGCGACACAAAGGGGGCAAGATTTTTAACCAACTCCGGTTGATAATGTTCAACATAATAAACTATTGCGGGGCAATCCGATGTAATTAATCCGGGTTTACTCCTATCTTTAAAGCGCTCGCGATAGGCCACGGCAACCATATCGGCACCAAAGCCTACTTCGGTCACCATATCAAATCCAAGTGCACGTACCATTCCCACCAACTGCTTATAGTCAGATAGTTCGGTAAATTCGGCCGGAAAGCTTGGGGCTATACAAGCTACGGTTTTTTTGCCGCTTTTTAGGAGCGCCATTACTTCATCAGTTTGTCGTAAAAAGACTTTGGCTCCTTGGCTACACACTTGCACACAATTTCCACAACCTATGCAGCGCTCACTAATAACGGTAGCTTGTCCATTAATAATTTTAATGGCTTTGACCGGGCATTCACGAACACAGGTATAACACACTCTACAGCGGTCTTTAACCGTGAAAACCAATTGCTTATGTTTGGTATTGTGTGCCATAAGTTGTAGAAGGCCGAGTGCATATGGCACTCGGCCGTTTTAGTTTAATTAATACACTTCACGCTCCTGATAATGGGTATGTAACAATTTGTGGCTCTTTTCTCCCAATGGTTTACCAAGGAAACGGTCATATAGTTCAATAATATATGGGTTTTTATGTGATACTTTAATTGAATCTTTTTCGTCAATATCATATAAGGTTGCCATACGTGCTTTCACCTTTTCTTCGGTGGTACCAATCGGCTGTCCGCCACCATTAATACATCCGCCGGGACATGCCATGATTTCTATGAAATGCAGGTCATCCCGTCCATTACGTATTTCTTCAAGCAAGATGGAAGCATTCTTCAAGCCGCTTACTACGGCAACACCAACCTCCAAATCGCCAACTTGTACTTTTGCTTCTTTTCTGGCTTCCAATCCACGCACTGCTTTTACTTGGAATTTCACCAATTCTTTTCCTGTAATGAAATAATAAGCAGAACGTATTGCAGCTTCCATCACACCGCCTGAGCTTCCAAATATTTTACCTGCAGATGATCTTGTTCCGAGCGGAGAGTCTGCCAGTTCGGGCTCTAAGCTGTGAATATCAATCCCATACAAGCGAATCAAACGAGCTAATTCACGCGTAGTGAGTACAGCATCTACATCTGAAATACCGTTTTGAGTCATTTCTTCACGCTGTTGCTCGAACTTTTTAGCCGTACAAGGCATGATTGATACCGAATAGATGTTTTCAGGCTCAATGCCTTCAATTTCGGCAAAGTAACTCTTTATGATAGCACCCATCATTTGTTGGGGTGATTTACATGTTGAAACATTAGGCAATAAGTCATGTCCAAATTCTTCAACATATTTTACCCAACCCGGGCAGCAGCTTGTAATCATAGGCAACACACCGCCGGTGGTCACACGATGTACCAACTCACTGGCTTCCTCCATAATGGTAAGGTCAGCCGAGAAAGAGGTATCAAATACATAATCAAATCCGATTCTACGCAATGCGGCATGCATTAATCCAACGATATTTTGTCCCGGTTTAAAACCAAACTCTTCGGCTAATGAAACAGAAATCGATGGGGCGTGCTGCACGATAACCACTTTCTTCGGGTTACATAAGTTTTCGCGTATCTCGGCAATATGTGGCTTTTCTTTTAATGCTCCTGTGGGGCAAACCATGATACATTGACCGCAGTTTACACATGTTGATAGGTTGAGTCCGTGATGGAATACCGTATCGATATATGTTTTACTTCCACGACCCACAAATTCAATAGCCGATACAGCTTCTATTTCTTCACAAACTCTCACACAACGACCGCAAAGGATACATTTTTCGGGGTCGCGCACAAGGCTTGGGCTGGAAACATCCAATTTAATGCTGTTCTTTTTACCACTGATGCGACGTTCGCGAACATTCAGGTCTTCTGATAGTTTTTGAAGCTCACAGCTGCCATTTCTTTCGCAGTACAGACAATCATCCGGGTGATTTGAAAGCAAAAGCTCCACAATGGTTTTACGTGATTCGATAACTCGGGAAGAGTGCGTTTTAATTTTCATTCCCTCTGTTACGGGCTCTGAACAAGCTGTAACAAGGTTTCTACGTCCTTCCACTTCTACCACGCACATACGGCAAGCTCCGCTTGGTAAAAAGTCTTTCATATGGCACAAAGTGGGTACACTCATGCCGTTTCTATTCAATACATCCAGAATGGTTTCGCCCGGATTAGCGTATAATATATTGTTATTTACTTCTATTTTGAGATTCATTGTATTAGTGTTTTAAGTCATGTATTGATTAGCTAACTCGTACAGCATCGAAATTACAAACTTCCATACAAACTCCACAGCTTATGCATTTGTCGGCAATAATGAAGTGGGGCTGTTTTCTACCGCCAATAATGGCGTTTGTCGGACATTTCTTTGCGCAAATCGTACAACCGGTACAATTCTCTACATCAATGGTATATTCTCTAAGATTGGTACAAACGCCGGCACGACATTTTTTGTCGAACACATGCTCTTCATATTCTTCTCTGAACCATCTTAGTGTACTAAGAATTGGATTAGGCGCTGTTTGCCCCAGTCCACATAATGAGGTGTCACGGATAACATTTCCAAGGCTTTCCAACTGCATAACGCCTTTAAAGCGTGCTAAAGGCTCATGCGTTTCGCGGCTTGTCGGCTTTGCGGTAATACTTTCCAATATTTCAAGCATACGGCGGGTTCCTTCACGGCATGGGATACATTTTCCACAGCTTTCGCGCTGAATAAAGTCCATAAAGAATTTTGCCACATCCACCATACAGGTGTCTTCGTCCATAACAACCATACCTCCCGAGCCCATCATGGCACCTACTTTAACAAGGTTTTCATAATCGATAGGAAGATCTAGATTGGCTTCGGTAACACAACCGCCCGAAGGACCACCCATTTGTACGGCTTTAAATTTCTTTCCGTTGGCAACACCACCGGCGATCTTATAAATCACGTCGCGTATGGTTGTTCCCATTGGGATTTCAACCAAACCGGTTGTTGCAATTTTTCCGGATAATGCAAATACTTTTGTGCCTTTGCTTGTAGGTGTTCCTACCGAAGCAAACCAATCGGCACCTTTATTAATAATAGCAGGAACATTTGAGAATGTTTCCACATTATTGATGATGGTCGGTTTACCAAACAATCCGCTTGAAGCCGGGAATGGCGGACGCGGACGCGGCATACCACGTTTTCCTTCAATACTGTGTATGAGAGCAGTTTCTTCACCGCAAACGAATGCTCCCGCACCTTTCTTAATAATAAACTCGAGCTCATGCCCTGTTCCAAAAATATTTTCACCGATAAGTCCGTATTCTCTTGCTTGGCCTAAGGCATGTACAAGGCGTTCAATGGCAAGCGGATATTCGGCACGAATATAAATATATGCTTTGGTGGCGCCAATAGCATATGCAGCAATGGCCATTCCCTCAATAAGTTTGTGCGGGTCGCCTTCAATTACTGCTCGATCCATAAATGCTCCCGGGTCACCCTCGTCGGCATTACAAATAATATATTTTTGATCTGCTTCGGCAGCTAATGCAAATTTCCACTTTTTACCGGTGGGGAATCCACCTCCGCCCCTGCCGCGTAATCCGCTCTTTTCAACATGATCGCAAACTTCCTCGCGGCTAAAAATTTTCATGGTATTAAGAAATGCCTTATAACCGTCGCGGGCTATGTATTCCTCAATACTGACTGGATTTATAATTCCACAGTTTTCTAGAACAATCCTGCGCTGAGGCTTGAAAAAAGGATGCTCATTCAGTTCAGGTACATTATCCCATTTCTTATTATCGGTATCAACTTCAAACTGGCCTAAGATTGATGCATCAGCCAATTTTTCGGCAAAAACATTATCCAATAATCCTTCAACCTTATCGCTGGTAACTTTTTCAAAAGAAATGCGTTGTTTTCCGGGTAACTTTATGTCCATAATCGGCTCGGATGAGCATAAGCCTATACAACCAACCGGAATGATTTCGGCTTGTATGTTTTTAGCTTCGATATAAGCTTTTGCTTTTCTGATTGTATCAGATGCACCCGCTCCCAAACCACAAGTACCGGCACCTACAAATATAATAGGATGTTGATTATCCTCATTACGTATGACACGCAGTTGCGAAACGGTTTCCGGGCTTAACTCTTGCTTTTCGCTAAGATTAAGAACATTTTTTATTAAAAAATCACGATTTACTACCATATTTATTCCTCCCTGTTTCTGTAAGCTTCAAAAATTGACTTAATTGCATCCGTTGTCACCTTCGCATGGAACTCCCCATTGATGCTAATTACGGGTGCCAAACCACAAGCGCCTATACAGGCTACCACCTCTAGGCTAAATAATTTATCACGCGTAGTTTGACCTGCTTTAATTTTAAGCTGTTTTTCAATTTCATCCAAAACAGTGGCCGAACCCAAGACATGGCATGCGGTTCCACGGCAAACTTGAATGTGATACTTGCCGGGTTGACTGAAACGGAATTGATTATAAAAGGTAGCTACCCCAAAAACTTTACTGGCAGGAACCTGTAAATGCTTTCCAACTTCGATCACAGCTTCTTCCGAAAGAAACCCCATCTTATCCTGTACCTCTTGGAGGATTGGGATAAGGCTGTCGCGCTGAGCATTCGGATATTCCTGCAAAATTTCCTGAACTGTACTTTTCATATTTCTTGATTTTACTTTTTACTGCCTTTTTTCACTTGAGCAGTTTAATATTGCGGTTAAAATGTTACTAATTCTACACCTCGGTTTCTGTGGCTTTACGAGCCAATACTCTTTCTATCTCGGGTAATAATCTAGCTCTGTCAACAGGTTTGCGAATGAAACCATTTACCGGAACCCATACAGAACGGCCATCTTCGGCACGATAATCAATGCCGGCATTGCCTGTTACTATATCCCGAATCAGAATTACTTGTAATTCTTTATAGTTTGGATCATTACGAAACTCACGTGCCATCGCTTGTACACTGGGCTTCGTAGTCATTAATACCTCTATGGAAGTTTCCATAATGGTGGGAATGCCTTTTAATTCGGGTCTGTCAACAAACTCACGAGCAAGCTCAAAACCTTCGTAATGGGTTGTCATCATCACATCCAAAATGGCTAAATCAGGCTTGTGTTCGAGCGCAAGCGCCAGACCTTCTTGCTTGTTAAAGGCAGAAATCACTTCAAATCCTTCACTTTCAAGGATTTGCTCTAAGACAGTGATCACATCGAGATCATCGTCAACTACTAAAATTTTTGCTTTTTTCATGTCATCAGTTTTTTTAAGGGTGTTATCTTGTGTTATTTAATTAACAATAGTATAGCAAAAGTAACACAGATTTGAAGAATGACCAAGGTCAATTGTTACTGTTTTCACAATAGGCAAACCAACACTTTTAGGCAGTGAAAACAGTAATTTCACGCAAATGAACCTGCGTAAAAAGGAAGGGTGTGAAAAATAAAACCAGGAATATTAGATTTCTATCAAGCCGTTGCGAATAGCATAAGCTAATAAGGAAACCGTGTTCTTTGTATTGGTTTTTGACATAAGATTGGTTTTGTGTCCTACTATAGTCCGTTCGCTAACAAACAGTCTATCAGCGATTTCCTTATTATTTAATCCTTCGGAAAGAAGCATAAGCACCTCCATTTCGCGTTTGGTAATCCCAAGCGAGTCCTCCGGTTTCTCTTCTTTAATTATTGATTTGGTGAAATAATCCCAAAGCTCTTCGCTATAATAGGTTTTTCCATGAAATACCGCCTGAATTGCTCTATCAAGTACTTCTTTACGTATATTCTTTATTAAAAAACCTTTGACTCCTGCCTCAATCATACTACGAATATAAGCATCGTCCTTGTACATTGTCAGCGCAATTATCTTCACATTTGGGAATTTCTCGAGTACTCGCTCTGTGGCTTCAATACCATTCATAATCGGCATCTCAATATCCATCAGAATCAAATCAGTCTCATGTGTTTTCAAAAGTTCCAACAATTCCAGCCCATTACCGGCTTCGGCAACCACCTCGGCATAACCCAGACGGTTGATAACCATGCGGAGACCACTACGAAAAATCTCATGGTCGTCAACAATAATAATGCGTATGAGCGGATCAGTCATTAGTGTTTAACTTTTATCACAACAAAGGTAGGCATTTAAAATGTCAAGTCAAATAAATGACCTATGAAATCTATCTCGATAAAGCGCTATTTTTTCCAATTTACAGTTTCAATAAAATGTAAAATATCGCGCTTCACAAAACTTATAATAGGCTCTACAGAATCATTATTTGGGCGAAAATTAAAATACAATGCAGCACGTATAAAATGATTGCTCGAATCCGATATATAGAATTGGATGGGCGAAGCAACCCCTTTTCCTTTTATCTGATAAACCATGCCGTGAAGATTTCTTTCAGGAATCGTAAACAAGCTATCTTGAATGATACTTGCCTTTACAAGATGTTGCATAACCATGCTGCGTGCATCTTCGGTAAGTTCATTAAAGTTATTCGTTACTTCTTTATAACTGAGATGAATACTAGCTTTAAAATCTTCAAAATTGATATTTAACCATTCGTCTTCTTCAACTGAATGCGGGTCACGAATCACTTCTGCATATACAGGATATTCGAAGCTATAGGTGCTTAAACTGTCATAAAGTTTCCATTCTTTTTCGGGCAAGTCAATACGAAAATATCCACGGGGACGAGGAGTATAATCGTGATTATTACAAGACATAGTGCCCAGAAAAGCCAAGAAAACAGCTATATAAAAGAGGTGTTTATTCTTCATACTTTTGTAAAAAAGTAACTTGGATGCTTTTTATTCGACGGGCATCGGCTTCAACGACTTCAAACTCAAAGTCTTTACAGTTTATCTTCACACCTTCTTCAGGTATTCTGCCT
The DNA here is from genome assembly GCA_964592175.1 of uncultured Lentimicrobiaceae bacterium. Lineage (GTDB taxonomy): Bacteria > Bacteroidota > Bacteroidia > Bacteroidales > F082 > JALNZU01. The sequence continues at coordinate 22,872 of CAZQBU010000007.1, read as the reverse complement.
TCAAGCTCCAACAACAAGCCTGCCAGCGTATCCGATTCGCCTTGCACCTCATCGAAATAATGGTCATCCAAGCCCATTACCTTATTAAAGTCGACCAGATTTGTTCGGCCTTCAAAGACAAACGTATCAGCTGCTGTTTTGGTATAAAAGCTGGTATCGGACTCTTTATCAAACTCATCTGAAATATCACCAACTATTTCTTCAATGATATCTTCAAAAGTCAATAAGCCAGCAGTGCCGCCATATTCGTCTACCACAATTGCCAGATGAATCTTCTTTTCTCGAAACTCTTGTAGCAAATCGTTAATCTTTTTGCTTTCAGGCACAAAAAAGGCCGGGCGGATTAACGGCAGCCATTCCAGCTCTTTTTGGTGCAGAAATGGAAGTAAGTCCTTGATATACAGCACTCCTAATATCTTATCCAAAGAACCCTCATATACCGGGATACGCGAATACCCGCTATCTAATATTATCTCCAGTAGTTGCTCAAAGGGTGTTTTTGAATCCACGGCAGTAATATCTACACGTGATTTCATAATGCTGCTAGCTTCCTTTTCACCAAATGTGGCAATCCCCTTCAGCATTTTCTTTTCTTCGGGCGGTGTACTTTCATCGGTAGTGATTTCAATAGCAGCGCTTAAATCGCTCATATTCAGCGACTGCGATTTATTCACAAGGCGTTTTTCCAAGAAAGAGGTAGAGCCCATAAGTATATAGCTCAATGGCTTGAAAATAATAATAAAGGCCTGTAAGGGATTGGCCATCAGCTGGGCAATCTTCAAGGGTTCTTTATTCGCATAAATCTTTGGCGTTATTTCACCTACCAATAATATCAATGAAGTAATGGCAACCACTTGAATAAGGAATGCCACCAGCACATTATCTTGAAAATCGAACAAGGTGAGGGTAATGGTAGACGATAAAATAACGATGGAAATATTTACCAAGTTATTTACAATCAATATTGTGGCGAGCAGCAGCTTAGGCTGATCACGAAGCTTCAATATCTTTTCACCTCCGGCGCCAAGTTTTTCTTTCAGAAAGTTAATATCTGCAGGGCGCAATGAGAAATAGGCTGTTTCGCTGGCAGATATCAATGCCGACAATAATAGCAACAACAATAACACGGCTATGCTAACAATAGTCGATGTATTGAAACCATTGAAACTTATAGATATTAATAGCGACAACAAACTCGCATAAGGGTCAGGGTCGGGCGCTTCCAAAATAATCAGTTTAGAATTCCGTTACAAAATTACAACAAATAATTTAAATCTTGACAAATTGATTTAAGCTGCTTAATTCATGAATTCATTTTATAATAAACACTTTCATCAATTCCTACTAAAATATCCTATCGCCATGTTCATAAGCTTCTTACAATAAAGATAGATTGAAAAGCTTACGAATTGGTGAATTATGCAGTTTAAAAGGGTAAATCATCATCAGGCATATTGGTAGCCGGTGGAAGTATATCTTCCGAAGGGCTACTTATATCTTGTGTAGGTGTACGCTCAGTTCGATATTCAGCTTGACCGTATCCCGACTGTCCGCCTTTGGTAATTAAATTCATTCTTTCCGCAATGATCTCGGTGATATATTTTGTTATTCCTTGGCTGTCGGTATATTGTCTGGTTTTAATTTTACCTTCAATAAATAACAAATCACCTTTAATATAATTTCTACGTTTCTCAGCAATATCGTTTGCAAGATTTCCCCATGCAACAATATTATGCCACTCGGTTTGATCTTGCCATGTACCTTCTCTGTCACGATATCGTTCACTGGTAGCAAGACTTACCGCCATTTTTCTTGCTCCATTATCAAATGTAATGATTTCCGGGTCTTTGCCCAGTCGTCCAATCAACATTACTTTATTTAATCCGGCCATAGTATCACATGTTTTTTAATTCGTTATGCGTTGAAAAATCAGTCCGTCTGCTGCAAATAACGATCAATTAATCGCGGCAGCGGATAATCGGTCAATCGACTTTTATTAACCAAAGATAACACATTTTCCGTTTTACCAACTACAAGATGCATAAATTCAATGTGAAAAAATTTTGCCATGATGTGTTGATGGCTGAGCTGATGCTTTATAATTGCCGATTCTTTTGTTATCACAAAGCTGTTTCCGGAAGCCAGTTTTTTAAAAAGCCCATCTTCCATTAATTGCTCCACATGCAGTTCCTTTTTACTTTCAATGAATGGGAATTCCCATAAACCCAGCCAAATATCATCAGCAGTACGTTTTTGTAATAACAAAAACTCTTCTTCGCCTTGCTTAACACTGCAAATCAAATAATTAAACCATCGTTTTGTCACTTTTTGCTTTCTTGATTTAAGCGGAAGTTTGTCAACTTGATTTGTTTGAAAGGCGATACATTGCTGGTGAAGACCACATTGCAAGCAATTTGGATTTAATGGTACACAATACAGAGCACCAAACTCCATCATGGCTTGATTATGTCTGCCCGGATTTGCCTGATCAAGCAATTCATCGGCTAAAGCTTGCACCAACTTTTTCCCGACTGAGGTATCCACCGCCTCTTCGATGCCGTAAACACGCGTTATCAACCGAATTACATTCCCATCTACCGCAGCAAATGGCAAATCAAAGGCAATAGATGCGATTGCAGCAGCCGTATAAGGTCCAATTCCGGGCAGTTTTCGTATGGTTTCATAGTCCGAAGGAAATATCCCATTATATTTTTCAGCAATCATTTTAGCTGTTTTAAGCATATTACGTGCTCGGCTGTAATATCCTAAGCCCTGCCATAATTTTAACACTTCTTGTTCATCGGCTTTTGCCAAGCTGCGTAAAGATGGCCATTGCTTTTTAAATTTGTAAAAATAAGCAATGCCCTGATCAACACGGGTTTGCTGAAGAATAACCTCCGAAAGCCAAATAATATACGGGTCCTTGCTTGCTCGCCATGGTAATTCACGTTGATTTTGAATAAACCATTCATTTAAAAAGGCTGAAATTGCATTCATTTTTATAGAAAATATTTATTTTGAGCTAATTAGAACAAAAAAAATCTAAAAATCGGCATTAGATAAAAAAATGTTTTTACCTTTGCCAGTCAATAAAATACCACAGTATTAATATTTTAAACATTTAAAGATATGACAAAAGCAGAAATCGTAGCAGAAATTGCTAACAAAACAGGGGTAGAAAAAGTTGCCGTTCAGGCCGTAGTTGAATCTTTCATGGAAGTTGTAAAAACTTCGATGTCAAATGGCGAGAACGTCTACCTCAGAGGATTTGGCAGTTTCATTATTAAAAGAAGAGCTGAAAAAACCGGAAGAAATATTTCAAAGAACACAACAATAATCATCCCGGCGCACAATATACCCGCTTTCAAACCTGCAAAATCTTTTGTTAATCTGGTGAAAGACAGTGGTAAATAATAAAAATTAGATTTTAAAAATATTTTAAGTTATGCCAAGCGGAAAAAAAAGAAAAAGACACAAGATGTCTACTCATAAACGTAAAAAACGCCTAAGAAAGAACAGACATAAGAAGAAATAGTTTATTCTTTATCGAATTATATGGAATAACACAATGCAAGCTTGCATTGTGTTATTCCGTTTAAAACATCTTTGCCTCCAACGCAATTAAAAAAATTGCAACAATGAAATTCATTTAATAAAATTTATATACATGCAGGTGAATAGAGAACTCATTATTGATTCTCGTGCTTCGGAGGTTGACATTGCACTGCTGGAAGACAAGCTTCTGGTTGAACTGCATAAAGAAAAAACAAATAACAACTACGCTGTAGGAGACATTTATCTGGGTAAGGTTCGAAAAATCATGCCCGGCTTAAATGCTGCATTCGTTGATGTAGGTTATGAGAAGGATGCATTTTTGCATTATCTCGACTTAGGTCCACAAATAAGGTCGCTATTAAAATACGTAAAGCTTGCTCTGCCGGGTAAACCCGCAAATATTACCATGGACAACTTCCGGGTTGAGCCGGATATTGAAAAAACAGGTAAAATAACTCAGGTACTTGCCAGTGGAGCACAAATTTTGGTTCAAATTGCCAAAGAACCGATTTCTACAAAAGGACCACGTATCTCGTCCGAGATTTCATTTGCCGGTCGCTATTTAGTACTGGTCCCCTTTTCTACAAGAATTTCGGTTTCACAAAAAATTCGCAGCAGCGAAGAAAGAAACAGGCTTAAACGACTTATTCAAAGTATCAAGCCAAATAATTACGGAGTCATTATCCGTACCGTAGCAGAAAATAAAAAAGTTGCCGAATTGGATGCTGATTTGCGCAACTTGATTGAAAAATGGGAAAAAACAACCGCTAAACTACATCATGCGAAAGCTCCGGTAAAAATAATGAGCGAACTGGACCGTACCTCAGCAATTCTTCGCGACATACTCAACGAATCATTCAACAGCGTACACGTTAATGATGCAAATCTTTATGACGAAATAAAAAGTTTTATACATACCATTGCTCCGCAAAAGGTGGATATTGTCAAACAGTATAAAGGCAAAACACCTATATTTGAGTATCTGGGAGTAGATAAACAGATTAAAGGCTTATTTGGTAAAACAGTTACCATCAGAAGTGGGGTTTACCTCATCATTGAACATACCGAAGCAATGCACGTGATCGATGTGAATAGCGGTCATCGTGTGAACAAAGAGAATAGCCAGGAAGAAAATGCCCTGGAAGTAAATTTAGAAGCTGCAACAGAAATTGCACGACAACTACGGCTTCGAGATATGGGCGGCATCATCGTTATCGACTTTATTGATATGCACGATAGCAAACATCGCCGCGAACTATATCAAAAGCTGAAAGACGAAATGGCGAAAGATCATGCCAAACACACCATACTGCCACCCAGTAAGTTTGGATTGGTACAGATAACCCGCCAACGCGTACGTCCGGAGATGAACGTAGAAATAAACGAACACTGCCCGGTTTGTGAAGGAACGGGAAAGATTAAACCAAGCATATTGTTTATAGATGAAATTGAAAATAATCTGAAGTATTTGATTCAAGATCAAAACGAAAAACAAGTTATGCTCACAGTGCATCCGTATATCTTTGCATATCTCACAAAAGGACCCATATCAATACGCACAAAATGGATGTGGAAATACAAGAAAAACTTTAAAATGAAAGCAATGAAAAATTATCATATGCTGGAATACAGGTTTTTCAATCAAAATAATGATGAACTGGGCACATGAGCCATCAAGTAACTCATTGTAAACACATCATTGCGTAACAAGAAATTAAAATTTTAAATAAGATTTTTAATAAATGGATATTGTTTTAAGTGGTATCAGACCTACAGGTAACTTGCACTTGGGAAACTATTTTGGTGCAGTACAGAATTTTGTTAAAATGCAAGAAGAAAACAATTGTTATTTCTTCATTGCCGACTATCATTCACTTACCACACATCCCAAGCCCGACGACTTACACGGGAATGTAAAACAAGTATTGGCAGAATATCTTGCCGCAGGGCTTGATCCCGAAAAAGCCACCTTATATGTGCAAAGCGATTTGCCTGAAATTGTGGAACTTTACCTCTTTTTAAATATGAATGCCTATATGGGCGAGCTGGAAAGGGTAACTACATTTAAGGAAAAAGCACGCAAGCAACCCGATAATATCAATGCCGGCTTGCTGACCTATCCCAGCCTTATGGCAGCAGATATTCTCATTCATAAAGCCCATAAAGTTCCGGTTGGAAAAGATCAGGAGCAGCATCTCGAAATGACTCGTACCTTCGCACGACGCTTTAACAGGATGTATAAGGAAGATTATTTCCCAATTCCGCAAGCTTATAATTTCGGAGCAGACTTAGTAAAAGTACCCGGGCTTGACGGAAGCGGCAAAATGGGTAAATCGGAAGGGGCAGATAATGCCGTCTTTTTAGTTGATGAAGCATCCGTGATACGTAAAAAGGTAATGCGCGCCGTAACCGATGGCGGTCCCACGCAGATGAATCAGGAAAAACCGGAAGTAATTGAAAACCTTTTCAGCTTGCTTAAAGTCGTTTCAGCTCCCGATGTAGTGGAACATTTTGATACACAATATAATCAGTGTAGCATCCGCTATGGAGACTTGAAAAAGCAGCTGGCTGAAGATATCGTTGCATTTACACAACCCATCAGAGAACGAATTCTGGAAATTTCGGCTGACGAAGCTTATATTAGTAAAGTTGCTAAGATGGGAGCTGAAAAAGCAAGAGAAAGTGCAGCAAAAACAATTAAAGAAGTTCGGGAAATTATTGGTTTTAGAAGCTTTTAGCTTTTTTTATTCAAAATGGTTTTAAGGGCTATGCGCCTCTATTTCGACTTCTAGAAATATCATATTGGAACGCATACGCCTTTAAAACACTATAGAAAATTATCGAAAATATGCCCAAACCTCTTTATAGCGATACAAATCCACAAGAAGCAGTTATCGTAGGCTTGGCTACCCGCCATCAGCCCATGCACAAGGTAGAGGAATATCTGAATGAGCTGGAATTTTTGTTAGAGACCGCAGGCGGTAAAGCCGTAAAACGCTTTGTACAAGCATTGGATGTGCCCAATAGCCGTACATATGTCGGATCCGGAAAGCTTGAAGAAATAAAGCAATACATTAAGGCTGAGGATATTAAGCTAGTAGTATTTGATGATGAGCTGGGCGCTTCGCAGCTACGAAATATTGAAAGAGAATTGGAGTGCGCCATACTCGATAGAACCAATTTGATTCTCGATATTTTTGCGAAACGAGCCCGTACCGCACATGCTAAAACACAGGTTGAACTGGCACAGTATCAATACCTTCTCCCACGACTTACGCGTATGTGGACCCACCTTGAACGGCAAAGGGGTGGAATTGGAATGCGTGGACCAGGTGAAATGGAAATTGAAACCGACCGCCGAATCATTCGAGATAAGATAAGTCTGCTGAAGAAAAGATTGGCTGAGTTTGATAAACAGCAAATTGTACAGCGCAAAAACAGAGGACAACTGATTCGCGTTGCATTGGTTGGGTATACAAATGTGGGCAAATCAACAATTATGAATCTTTTAAGCAAGTCGGATGTATTTGCAGAAGATAAGTTGTTTGCCACACTTGATACCACCGTGCGAAAAGTAGTAGTAGAAAACCTGCCTTTTTTACTTTCAGATACCGTAGGTTTTATACGCAAATTGCCGCACGGACTCATTGAATCATTTAAGTCAACCCTTGATGAAGTGCGCGAATCGGATATATTGGTACATGTGGTAGATATTTCACATCCCGAATTTGAAGATCAAATAAATACCGTCAATCAAACCCTTGATGAGATTGGAGCAGCCAATAAGAAGACAATCGTGGTGTTTAATAAAATTGATGCCTATACCTATGAAGAAAAAGAAGAAGATGATTTGAGTCCGATGACAAATAAGAATTATTCACTCGAAATGCTCAAACAATCTTGGCTGGCACGCACACATTCTGCCAGTATTTTTATCTCTGCCATTACACGTGAAAATTATCAGGAGCTACGCGAATTGTTGTATAATGAAATCAAAGATATGCATGCTATTCTGTATCCATATGATAATTTTCTGTATTAAAATCATGTATTCTTTAAAGAATTTCGGAAGGTGCAAGCCGCATAACACGAATATATTTACATTTGTTGCTAAAACTGCTTGTAAATGAAACGACTGCATTTAACGGCTTTATCCTTGCTTTCAGCGCTGCTGCTCAGTTTATCTTGGCCTGCAAACGGCTTTCCGCCACTCATTTTTATTGCTTGGATACCCCTGCTTTTCATACAGGATTATTTGGGAGACACGAATAAAAAAGGTTTGTTTTGGTATGGATGGCTAAGCTTTTTGGTATGGAATGCACTCACCACCTGGTGGATATGGAATTCTACAGAAATAGGCGGCATTGGTGCCATAGTACTTAACTCACTCTTTATGGCTGTGGTTTTTTGGCTGTACCATTTCACCAAAAAACATATGTACGACAATAAAAAAGGCTTTCTTATTTTGATATTCTTTTGGTTGGTATGGGAGTGGTTTCATCTTGACTGGGACCTCAGCTGGCCTTGGCTAAATCTGGGACACGTCTTTTCACCCTACCATAAATGGATTCAATGGTATGAGGTGACCGGAGTTGCAGGTGGCACTGCTTGGATACTCTTAGTGAATATTTTACTTTTCAAGCTATTGAAAAAGCTAAAAGTATTATCCGCCAATATCGCTTCTTTATCATGGCATATTTCCGTAATCTTGGCAATTATTGTACTACCTATTTTAGCTTCTTTATGGCGATATTCACAGTATGAAGAAAATGGCAATCCTGCTAATGTAATAGTAGTGCAACCCAATTTCGACCCTTATTCCGAGCAATACGAATTATCGCCTATTTATATCATAAACCACAATCTGGATTTGGCACAACGGCTGATGCAGGACGAAACAGATTTTATTGTATCGCCCGAATCGGCTATTCAAGACGAGATTTGGGAAGAGCAGCTGCAAAACTCAGCCTCTTTACAACTGTTGGACAGCTTCCTTGTACAGCATCCCTCCACTGCCATAGTTATTGGAGCAAGCACCTTCAGTTTGGTTCCCGAAGGGCAAGAATCTCATCCTGCCGCAAGGCGGTTTCGCTCAATTGACCGAAGCTATTTTGCATACAATACTGCTTTCTTTTTGCAGCATGAAAGCTCGCGAGAATTATATCATAAATCAAAGCTTACACCCGGAGTAGAAATGATGCCTTCTTGGTGGTTTTTGCGTCCTTTACAGAATTATGCCATCGACTTGGGGGGTACAATTGGTACACTGAAAACAGATGCCGAACGCAAAGTGTTTCAGCATGCCGATAAAGACCTTCGGGTAGCTCCCGTAATATGTTATGAATCGGTTTATGGCGAATTTGTTACGAATTATATAAAGAATGGTGCAAATCTGATTTTCATCATTACCAACGACGGTTGGTGGGGCAATACTCCCGGTCACCGACAGCATCTCGAGTTTGCAAAACTGCGGGCAATAGAAACAAGACGAAGCATTGCGCGCTCGGCAAACACTGGCATATCGGCTTTTGTAAACCAAAAAGGCGATATCCAACAGGCTACTGCATATTGGGAAGAAGATGTCATCAAACAAGCAGTTTATACGAATGAGAACCTGACATTTTATGTGCGTTTTGGTGATTATCTGGCGCGTATTTCCATTTTTGTGAGTGCAATATTCCTGCTAAATGCACTCGTGCGAAAATACCTTAAAAAGAAAAAAGCTTTATAAAACAATGAAGCAGCCTCATCTTCAGCTAGGACCTTTTCAAGGCATTACCGATGTATGGTTTCGAAAAGCATTTCAAAGCTATTTTAGCGGAATAGATCGATTTTTTACTCCTTTCTTTTCAGGTATAGATACCGAAAAAAGCAAGAATTTGAATGTGGCAGAAATTGATCCCAAATATAATGACACCACAAATTTGATTCCTCAGCTATTGAGTAATGATGCGGACGAAGTTATACGCTTTTCACGCCAAACCGCCGAAAAGGGCTATTCGTTGATAAACATTAACATGGGCTGCCCTTCTTCAATTGTAACACGTAAAAAACGCGGCTCAGGACTACTTCCTTATCCGGAACTTATACGCGATATGACCCAAAAGTTGTCTGAACAAATCGGAGACCACTACAGCATTAAATGCCGTTTGGGATATCTGAATCAAGATGAAATCGATGAATTAATTCCCATTTTTAATGCTGCCCGCTTGGAACAATTGATTATTCATGCTCGAATTGGCAAGCAAGTGTATAAAGGAGCGCCAAATTTTGAGAAGTTTGACAGTATTCGGGAATCCATACATGCGGAATTGATATATAATGGCGACATCTTTTCAGTAGAACATTACAAAAAGTATCGAAAAATGTTCCCGGGTGTTGCCGGTTGGATGCTTGGTCGCGGCTTACTTTCCGATCCGTTTTTAGCCCAAGATATCAAAAGTCAAATGGAAGATTCGAATAAGGACAACAGGCTGTATATCGTACAAAACTTTGTAGAAGAATTGTATTATTTACGCCGAAAACATACCAATGACAATCTGAATATCCTAGGTCGCATGAAAGAATTATGGTCGTATCTGCGATTTTCGTTTTCCAATGAGCAAGAAGTATGGCGCTTGATTAGAAAAACAACAAGTTTTGATGCATATGAAGATGCGGTGGCAGAAGTTTTTCGGTCAAATAATTGGGAAGGGGAAGGCTATAGTAAAAAGACAATTATCGATGCCGAACAACACATAATTTAAAGACATCGTTAAGCAATACCGGATGAATTTCGCTTTGATTGCCTGCAACTTCTATAAGATAAAGGGGTTTATGTATTTTTGCATAACAATATCTGCCTATACAGCATGCTGTTGGCTGATTCATTAAAGGTCCAAAACATGTCTTCATTAAGCCCACATATCCGCAAAAGATTATGGTTGCTGTTGATTATCAGTACATTGATGCGCTTATTTGCAGCTGCATGGCTTGAATTAAGCAATGACGAAGTATATTATTGGACATACGCACTTTATCCCGATTGGAGCCATTACGACCACCCTCCCATGGTAGGATGGGTAATTCAGCTTTTCAGCCTTAACCTACTATTGGATTCAGAGCTTTTCATCCGCCTTGCATCGGTAGTTTTAATGAGCATCTCCACCTATATCATATTTTGTATTGGAAAGCTGCTTCGCGATGAGTTGAGCGGATGGTATGCAGCCCTGCTTTATACGGCCTCCATCTACGCCTCCGTAATCAGCGGTATTTTAATACTGCCCGACAGCCCACAAAATTTATTTTGGCTGCTTTCGCTTTGGCTGATGATATTACTGTTGGAAACAGATGAAAAATCTGTCTTGTTTCGAAAAAGAATGCTCTTGCTTGGGCTAAGTATCGGGCTGGCAATGCTTTCGAAATATACTTCCGTATTTCTTTGGGTCGGATTGGGCTTGTTTATACTGTTCCGAAAGCGTAAATGGCTGAAACAGCCAAGCTTTTATCTTTCAGCACTGCTGTCTTTACTCGTTTTTTCTCCTGTTTTATATTGGAATTATAAAAACAGCTTCATCAGCTTTAGTTTTCATGGCGACAGGGTTAATATCTTTGAGGCAGGACTCAAGCTATCCGGCTTTTTTCAGGAGCTTGGCGGGCAATTTATATATCATAATCCGATAAATTTTGTATTGGTTGTAATCACATTGATTGCCATTGCAAAAGGAGTAAAATTTCTTCGAAAAGACATGCAAAGCCTCTTGCTATGGGTTTCATTGCCACTCATTGTAACTTTTCTTTTCTTTTCGCTCTTCCGCTTTACCCTCCCACATTGGAGCGGACCGGCATATAGTGGCTTACTGCTGCTAACGGCAGCAAGGCTTTCTGCAGTAAAAAAAGCAGAAAACTCTACTTTTACCATTCCGATTGCCATCAAAGCCGCCCTTGCATTGATACTAACTGTAATCGTCTTAGGCTCGATCCATATTAATTATGGTCTTTTTACTGCTTCGTCCGATGAAGCATATCATCGTATCGGACGTCATGACGTAAGTACCGATATGTATGGCTGGAGGCAATTGGAAAAAGAATTCTCGATTATACGCGATAAACATATTACACAAGGTGTCATGCGGCCCGGTGATGGAATTATAAGTGAAAACTGGTTTCCTTTGGCGCATTTGGATTATTATGTGGCACGCCCGCTTTCCATACAAGCTTTTGGAATAGGTGAAGCATACAGATTGCATAAGTATATGCTAATTAACCGGAAAAGAGGCGGACCGCAACTGCATAGAAACTATTGGTATATTACAAACAGCCGTGATTATAAGCATCCCTCAGAAGTATATGAAGGACTGTTTAACGAAATTATTGCAACGGATACCATCGATATATACCGCTCAAATCATGTAGTCAAACGATTTTTTGTGTTTCAATTACATGAGCTTCAAAAGCTTCCTGAAAATTGATGAATAATTAAATCACACAGCTTAAATCTTCAAGAACTTCAACACTTCTTTTCTTCCCGCATGTTGAATTTCCAAAAAATAGATTCCGGGCTTTAAATCACCTATAAAAATCCGGTCATATGGTGCTAATTCCATGGTTTGTACAAGCTTACCAAGCTGAGTGAAAATTCGTATCGACTTTGCATTTGTTTCCCTATCGGTTGTACGAATATGTATATAATCTTGAGCCGGATTCGGCACAATCAAGGCTTTAGAGTAATCGAGGATTTCGTCCGTACTCAAAGGCTCCACCACAAAATTTATTGTGTAATTAAAGATATCATCAGCTTGTTGAATTTTAAAATGCAATGCATCTATGGGACACATGGGCTCGCCAAAAACAGTATCCTGAATGCTGGTATTATTTTCCGGCGGCATCCCCATCAATAAATACTGTTTACGTATATCAGACAATCTCACCAAATAAAGATCATTTTCATAAGAAGTGAGCATGAATGCCGTATTTTCATTTATAAGATAAACGCCTAAATAGTTAGGAGCACCTGAGCCAATCTCAGTCCAGCTATTACCTGTATCTTCCGTTTTGAGCACTCGATGGCCATATTTCGTATTTGATTCTACAATAAATCCGATTTCGGGGCTAATAAACAATAAGTCCTTTACCGAACATCCGCCGAAATTGATACAATCTTCATAAATAAGCTCGCCATAATGGTATATCTTATAGCCACTACTATGCGAGCCACACATCATATCAATGTTTTCATAGGTGAATCCATGGTCGGTTATCAACCCACATTGTTCTTCGGTAAAACCCGGAAAAGAGATTTGAGCATAAAGCATCATGCTCAGCTGAAAAAACAACACGAACAAACTGATTTTTTTCATGGATTCTTGGTTTTAGTTCAATGAATAAATAGTACTGTATCCGAGATAATTATACAGTATTCGGCATATACAAAAATACAGTATAATAAAGCAAAAGTCAAGTTTAGAATTTCTCCAAACTTGACTTTTAAAGATTATTTTTTGCAATTAAACCGCTTTTGAATCAACTACATTTGGAATAGCCGCATGACTGGCATGTCAGGCATCCGTCTTGATAAATAAGGCTGTTTGTATCCGAGCATTCGGGACATTGTTTGTCGTCTACCTTTGTTCCATCAGGTATATAGCGTTTCAATGCACGTACCACACCATTTTTCCAGGTATTGATATGGTCTGCATCCAATGTAAGATTTTGCACCAATTCAATCACATAAGGTAGTGGCATCCCGTGACGCAAAATCCCCGAAATAAGTTTGGCATAATTCCAAAACTCCTTATTAAAGCTACGGCTAAGTCCTTCAATAGTAACTTTATAGCCTTGTTTATCTTCAAACTGAAAATCGTATCGAGCTTTTTCATTTTGAATTTTTTCTCGGATTACCCAACCGTTTTCCACCCATGGAGGCAAATAAAAATCATCTGCCTTTCCGGTAAATATCTCATAAGGTTTATCATTGAGTTTCCCTACTACGGCAATCCATTTCTCATAATTATTTTGAAAGCGTACCACATCTGCTTCCATGGCTACGGGACGTGGAGGAGCTGTAGTTTCTTTAAATTCTCCCTTATTTTCGTTGGAGTCTTTTTTATCGGCACTAACCAATACACCTGCCCTGCTTCCATCTCTATAAATAGTAATTCCTTTACAACCACTTTCCCAAGCAGTTTGATAAATTTCTCCTACAAGCTCTTGGCTTGCCTCATTGGGAATATTTACGGTCACGCTAATGCTGTGGTCAACCCATTTTTGGATATCGCCTTGCATTTTTACCTTGCTAACCCAATCAATATCATTTGATGTAGCAAGATGATAAGGTGATTTTTCAATGATTGTTTGCAGCTTTTCATCATTATACTGCTTTACCTCTTCCACATCATAGCCGTTTACTTTCAGCCAGATTTCAAATTTTGGATGGAATACATTGTATTCTTCCCAAGAATCGCCCACTTCATCAATAAAGCTTACCGTAACATTTTTATCGTTTGGATTAACCTTTCTACGGCGTTTATAATTCACCAAGAAGACAGGTTCAATGCCGGAAGTTGTTTGCGTACAAATACTTACACTCCCTGTGGGGGCAATTGTCAGCATGGCAATATTTCTTCTTCCTGTTTCCAGCATTTTTTCATAAACACGTGGTGCCTGCTCGCGTATTCTATTTATAAAGGGATTGTTCTTTTCTTTTTCAGCATCAAATACTTCAAAGGCTCCTCGTTCTGCTGCTAAATCCACTGATGCTTTATAAACTTCCAGGGCTAACAGCTTATGCACTTCGGTAGAAAAGCTGATTGCTTCGGCTGAGCCATAGCGCAGGCCGAGCGCAGCAAGCATATCTCCTTCAGCAGTAATGCCAATGCCTGTTCTTCTACCTTGCAATGCCTTTTTACGTATGTTTTGCCATAAACGTAATTCCACCCCTTTCACCTCCATACTTTCCGGGTCTGCATTTATTTTGGCAATAATTGCATCTACTTTTTCTACTTCAAGGTCTACAATATCGTCCATCATGCGTTGTGCCATGCGGGCATGTTTTGAAAACAAATCCACATTGAATGAGGCTTCGGCAGTGAACGGATTGTTCACATAGCTATACAGATTGATGGCAAGCAAACGGCAGCTGTCGTATGCACAAAGCGGTATTTCGCCGCATGGATTGGTAGATAAGGTTTTAAAGCCTTGATCTGCATAAGAATCCGGGATAGATTCACGAATGATGGTATCCCAAAACAAGATACCGGGCTCGGCAGATGCCCAAGCGTTATTTACAATCTTTTCCCATAATTTTCGGGCATCCACTTCTTGAACAAACCATGGCTTATCGCTTTCAATGGGATATTGCTGTACAAACGGTTTGTTTTCCACTACAGCCTTCATAAAATCATCTGTGATACGCACCGAAACATTAGCTCCGGTTACCTTTCCCATTTCCATTTTAGCATCTATAAACTTCTCTGAATCAGGATGTTTGACACTGATACTAAGCATTAGAGCTCCTCTTCTTCCATCTTGTGCAACTTCACGCGTTGAATTTGAGTAACGCTCCATAAATGGCACCACTCCTGTTGAGGTAAGGGCGCTATTTTTAACCGGGCTTCCTGTAGGTCTGATATGCGAAAGGTCGTGTCCTACACCACCACGGCGTTTCATGAGTTGCACTTGTTCTTGGTCAATCTTCATGATTCCACCATAGGAATCTGAAGGACCGTCATTTCCAATTACAAAGCAATTGGAAAGTGATGACACCTGAAAGTTATTCCCAATACCTGCCATGGGGCTACCTTGGGGTACAATATACCTAAAGTCTTTAAGCAATTCAAACAGCTCTTCCTTCGACACGGGATTCGGGTAGTTCTTTTCGATACGTGCCACTTCGGAGGCGATACGCCAATGCATATCATCGGGTGTATGTTCGTAAAGATTTCCATCGCTGTCTTTCAATGCGTATTTATTCATCCACACATTAGCCGCTAAGGCATCCCCACTGAAATAGTCGGTGGTTGCCTTCAGCACTTCCTCATGCGGATAAACGGTCAACTTGGCTTCTTCTGCTTCCGGCTTGTTTAAAACAGTTTCAGAAGGAGTGAAATCAGCCGGTTTAGGAATATTGTTTTCAGCTTTTATTTCTGGTTGCGTACGTATCTGACGCATCTTGTCGTAAAAGGTTTCTTGAGTGTCTTCATTTACAGTATTTTCCAGGCTTGAAAACAGGTTTTGTTCCATTTTATAGTTTCTTTTTAAATATCTTTATGCGGTAACTCGCTTTTTTTAAGTCAGTTAGATGCTTTTCGATTTTTTTTCGAAAGGGAATGCAAGATACTACGCTTTTTGCCTCAATCAAACCACATAATGTCAACAGTAGGCTGTTGATAACTTATATAAAGCAAGACTGACAAGCTTCATAAAGCGTTTGAACAATATTTCAGGAGAATTATTCTTTGTTTTTACAGATTTGGCACGAAATATTGTTTGTTTTCTATAGAAATTTACCAGCCAAAAAGCATGAATTTTTTAACCTCTTTTATGTCAATCACTTGTGCTGTTTTCTTCGAAATTTAAAAGTCAAGACTGAATGAAATATAGAGAACAGGCTTGGTAAAATGCATGTCTTCTATCCCCCACGCTAAGTCGGCACGCACAAAATAACCCAAAATTGTACTGCGCACACCAAAACCTAAGCCCCCAACAATCGGCTCTTTTTGTTGCTGAACGGAAATAGTTAACGGTCCGCTATAAATATAACTTGTATAAAGCGAATTGGACGGATCATATGGATTAATCCCTGTCCATGCTGTTCCAATATCGCCAAATGCTAAAATCTGGAAGTTGCGAATAAAAGCCATGCTAATGGGATTTGAAAAGAAATAGCTGAAGACCGGAAAACGCAATTCAGAATTGATCACCGCAAAGCTAGTACCGTTTCGAATATTTTGATGAAAACCGCGCATATTGGTAGCCAGAGTTTGATACGCGTAATTCTTTGTATAATCAATAGGAATATCCTGATTAAACTTTGGAATAAGCCAATTGTCTACACCACCCATATAATATATGAGTAGGTTGTTGCCAAAAGAGGTACTTGCCGCAAAACGATTTGCCCAAATAAAATTCTTATGAATACGGGTATAATGACGATAATCCAAGCCCAAAACAATGAAGTTTTGGAAGCTTCGGTCCACCAATTGATAATACTCACCAAACAGTTTCCAGCGGCTGCCGTATAAGATATTCTTTGCCACATCACGTGTATTATCGTAAACTAATTCGGTACGCAATCCAATCCAATTTTGATATCTATTTCGCTGTTTCAAACTTACAAAATCATAGGCTTGGTAGCTAATCATATCATTACGATAAATTGCTGTCCCTCTTAGGCTTAAGGTCTCCTTAAAAGGCCAGCTCAGCATATAAAATAGTTGATGTGAAAAGGTTCGTGTATAGGCAGTATCTTCAAAGTTTTCAACTGCTTGTCGATGAAAAGTAATGGTTTTATCAAGTCGGTTTTTTAAGTTGCTGAATGAAATCACATATTCATTATTCACCAGATTGGTTGCAAGTTTTACGCCTGCGCTGATACGATAATCCTCCAGCAAATCCATGAAGTTGACACCCATAAAAATATTAAAACCGGGATTTAAAAAGATGGGAGACCCCCCTCCGGTAAAAGGCTGATAACTCTGATTGATATATGCAAAATCAATTTGTGTGACTAATTCATCATAATAATATTCAACCAGATAATTTCTCTTTTTAGGCGTTTGTCCTTTTTCGTGTAAGCCTCCTTCCTTGCCTTGGTTTAGCAGGGATAGGCGACGTTTTCCACTAATTCCGAAAGCACCTTGCCGTGTTGGTGGCGGGTCAGTTTCCAAGCTATCGGCGAGTATGGCCGGACGAAATAGCGAGCGAAAGCTTTTGCGACCTATATGTACATGTTCTTCGGCAGCAGCACGTTCATCCAATAAACTTTCCTGTTCCCGCATAAAGTCAGAACGAACTTCAGCAGTGAAATCCTTCCCATATAAATCATCGGCACGAAGCTTGAACAATTTTTCGCGCTGATTTTGACGTGCGCTAATAAAGTAATTATCAGCTAATGGACTGCTTCCATAGTCCAAAATATTGGTTGTAAATCCACTCAACTGCTCCGACTCCATAAAATAGCGGTAATGTACTGCCGTATCCACAAAAGCGATGGTACTATCCAAACGACCGCCATATAAATTAACCCAACCGCTCTCATCACTCAAATAAAGTATTTTGTTTCGATCAATCATCCTGGCAGCCAAGTCATTGGATAGTTCATTGTCCGTCAAGCGTTGTAAAATTGTGTCTTTCTTGACATAATCATAGCTGAAAAGGTTAAAACCTTTGGCTTGAAATGCAATTTCTTTTTGTGGTACAAGCGTATCATGCGGGCGATTGGAACTGAATACAATTTTTCGATCGTGATCGGTAAATACCGGATTCAAATCGGTATAATAATCGTCCGTAATTTGAGTATGACTATTCGATGCCAAGTCGAAAATATAAATATCGGGCTTCCCTTTGCGTACTGCCGACATCACAAGCCTACGTCCATCGCCGGCATAGCTGATATGATTAATCTTCTGAAAATCAAACATATTGCGCTCGTCAATCCGCTTTTCAGAAATATTATACAGACGAAGTACGATATCTCCTTTTTCTTCAACAATAAATGCCAAAATATCTCCCGAAGGATGCCATGCCGTGATAGGATACGATTTGTCAATCTTCTCATCGGTCCGATAACCGGTCTTAAAGAGCCGCTTCTTTTTTCCGCTATGCAAATCGTACAGCCAAAATTTCAACAAGCCTTCATCATTGGTGCTATAGCTCAAATAGCGCTCATCAGGACTGTATTCCGGGCGGTTAAACGAGCGGTACGTTCGATATTTGAGCGGCAAAGAAGCAGCAGGCAAATCCTGGTCAATAGCTGAATAATAGGTTTTATAATGTGCAAACCAATCTTTTACAAGCTGCTTAAACTTAACACCTGTTACATAATAAAAGCCACTTTTTATATTTTGCCCTTGTTTTGTAATATGGATAATATCCGGTATGGAAGTGGGTCCAAAGCGCTGCTCGATATATCTCCAAAACGAATGACCTGCAATGATTGCTTCTTCTCCTTCCAGTTGATTCATTTTTTTGAATTTATTGCTTAAAACCCCTTCTTGCAGTCTACTATCCAGCTGTGTATCCCAATCTAATGAGATATACGACAACAATCCCTGCTCATACCAAGCAGGCAACTGCAGCGTAATGGCGTTCCGCATTTGTGATGTAATACTTCCGCCAAACATGAGTTGTTTTACCAAAATATCGGCAATGCCGGCACGAATCTGTTGCTCGAAATGTGCATAATTTCCATCAAAATGTATGAAAACCTTGGTTCCCAAAATATGTGTAATACCTCCGGTATTGTATTGTTGCTGAGAAGATAAGCCGATATTGCTTTGTTTTAAATCACCTAAGCTATTAAAAACAATGAACTGGATTTTTTCATTCAAGGCAGTTTGTAATCTTCGTTCCAAAACAGCAAGCTCCTGCTCGGCATAACGGGCTGTATATTGCGCTAATTCTTCTCCGTTGAGGTAAAAATAGGTATCAAACTGTTCAAAACGATAATGTAGCCAAATGGTGTTATCCCACTGCACCCTGTTTTTACCAAAACTCATGGTGGAGCCGTTATGGAATTGTCCGACTGCCAAAAACGGACTAAAAAACAGCAATATCCATATAAACAGCCGGTTTAACAGCTGTTTTGGAAAGAAGTTTTTATCGAAAATCCATTTTACGACTAACATGGGCAATTTCATAAATCGAAAGGCTAAAATACTATAATTTTACTTAGAGTAAGCGATGATTTTCGGCCTGCATAATTCACCAATTCATAAGATTATCAATTTAACTTTAACGTAATAAGCTTATAATCTATGCCTTAAGAGGTTTTAGTGGCAATTAAAAAACTATTTATTGTAAAATGAATCTCCCTCGCTCATAAAAAAACACCTACTTTTGTAGCAGTTCAAAACATAATCTTTGTATAATGCAGCTTAAAAAATTTGTATTTAATCCCTTTCAGGTAAACACCTATATACTATTCGACCAAACGAACGAATGCGTTATTATTGATCCGGCTTGCGATGACCCCTACGAAGAAGAAGAGCTTGCCGACTTTATACGCGACAACAATTTAAAACCGGTTCATCTGCTTATTACCCATGCCCATATAGACCATATTTTAGGGAATGCTTTTGCTGCTGAAACTTTTAATCTCCCATTGGCGGCACATCCTGATAGCACGCAATATTTGAGGGGAGCCAAAGAATATGCGCGTACATTTGGTTTCAAGCTTGAAAAGGTTTGCTACCCTTCGGTAGATTTATATGACGGGCAAATAATCCGTTTCGGCAAAAGCGAGCTGGAAGTTTTGCATACACCGGGTCACGCCAACGGAAGTGTGTGTTTTTATGCCAAAAAGGAAGACATACTCATTTCGGGTGATGTACTTTTTTATCAAAGCATTGGGCGCACCGACTTGGATGGAGGAGATTATGATGTACTGAAGCGAAGTATTTGGGAGAAACTTTTTGTCTTACCCGATGAAACAGTCGTTTATCCCGGTCACGGACCCGAGACAAGCATTGGAAATGAAAAAATCGGCAATCCTTTTGTTGCAATAGGTTAAAAGCCAGATTTATAAGTTGTTAATCGTACTTCTGCCAGTTTTCTTTTACTGTATTTGCAATTGATGCCGCATCAAAACCACAATATTGCTGTAGTTTTTCCGGACTTCCATGCGGCACAAATTCATCTCCGATGCCAAGCTGAATGAAATGGATATGGTAGCGGTTTGTATTGGCAAACTGTAATAATGCTGCCGCCATTCCTCCGTTTAACATTCCATCTTCAACCGTAATAATCAATTGATAAGCCGTAAATATACGATGCAGCAAGTCTTCGTCTATTGGTTTTAAAAAGCGCAAATCATAATGAGAAGGCATAAATTCGCTGTTTTCTAGCAATTGTATGGCTTTTTGCGCATTATTTCCTGCAGCGCCAATACTTACGATTGCAATTTTTCTTCCTTTGGTAAGACATCTGCCTTTGCCGATATCCACAGTCTGAAACTCTTGCTCCCAGTCCAAATCCGGCACACTTCCTCGAGGATAGCGAATGGCAAAAGGTCCTTTAGGCTCAATTTGTGCCGTATACATCATATTACGCAATTCATTTCCTGTCATGGGTGCTGCCACCACCATATTTGGAATGCTGTATAAAAATGCCAAATCGAAGAAGCCGTGATGCGTGGCACCGTCTTCGCCCACCAGTCCTGCCCGGTCAATACACAGCACTACCGGTAATTGCTGCAGAGCAATATCATGTATCAGCTGATCGTAGGCACGTTGCAAGAAGGTAGAATAAATCACACAATATGGCAGCATTTGCTGCGTGGCAAGTCCTGCAGCAAAGGTTAAGGCGTGTTGTTCGGCAATATCCACATCAAAGCTGCGCTCCGGAAAGCGTTCCATCATGAAATTCAAGGAGCTGCCCGTCACCATTGCCGGGGTAATACCCACAATTTTTGGGTTTTGCTCGGCAAGTTGAGTTAGCGTAATACCAAAAACATGCTGAAACAAATTATAAGTCGTTTCTGCAAGTGCTTCGCCTGTTGTGCGATTAAACACACCCGGGGCATGAAAGCGAACTTGCTCCTTTTCAGCTTTTTCAAAGCCTTTCCCCTTGGTAGTGGCAATATGCAACAAACGAACGCCTTTAAGCGATTTCATATGTTTTAAGGCAGCCAACACTTCTTCCAAATCATTTCCATTTACCGGACCGTAAGCAGGCACACCAAAAGCTTCAAAAAGTGCAGCTTTTAAGTTATTATCACGTATATGTTGCAAATAATCTTTGAGCATGCCCGAGCTTTTATCAATGGAGATGCCGTTGTCATTGATAATGATAAGTAAGTTCAATTTACTGCTACCGGCATGATTTAATGCTTCAAAAAACATGCCTCCCGTAAGTGCGCCATCTCCAATTACGGCAATATGCTGCCTGTCGGTTTTATTTTGAATCAGCGCTGCCGTTGACATTCCTACTGCAGCAGATAAAGCGGTGGACGCATG
This sequence comes from uncultured Lentimicrobiaceae bacterium, assembly GCA_964592175.1. Classification (GTDB taxonomy): domain Bacteria; phylum Bacteroidota; class Bacteroidia; order Bacteroidales; family F082; genus JALNZU01. The sequence goes on along the minus strand of CAZQBU010000007.1, from coordinate 1,165 downwards.
ACCCGTGCCAAAGCTGTCAAATTCACTTTCAGAGCGCGATGGAAAACCACTGATACCTTCCCATTTTCGAAGGCTTTGAAATTGGTCGCGACGACCGCTTAAAATTTTATGACTGTATGCTTGGTGCCCAACATCCCAAACCAATAAATCTTCAGGGGTATTGAATAAATAATGCAGCGCGATAGTAAGCTCCACCACACCCAAGGAGGCACCCACATGGCCCGGATTGACCGAAACCACATCCAAAATAAAGCTGCGCAAATCTTCAGCCAACTCATGCAATTGCGCCACAGACAACTTACGTAAATCAGTAACTGAATTAATGGATGAAAGTAACAAGCCGGACTTTGAAGCCATGTTGAAATTTTTTCGCAAAGTTAGTAAGATTACAAGACTACCGAATGCTTTGAAAAACAGTTTAAACTTTTGTTTCAGCTCTTATAAGCCGAATTAGCACACACAATAATTTAAAACTGCCAGCCTACGCCAAACAGCAGCAAATCATTAAATTCTCCATACTTTTTGGTGTATCTGCGTACATTATACGGCACACTTTCTTTTCGTATTGAGTTTATTGAATTTACTGAACGTAAGATAAGCTGCCAGTGTGTGCCAAGTGCATAACGCACACCTATAACAGTATTAAATGTAGTTTTACGCCATTGGTCAATCTGATCAATCGACATAAAATTTGCTTCTTCAAAACTACCAACCAAAAAATCGGTAGAAATACCTGCTTCTATTATCAAGGGCTGTAAACTATATTGTAGTAAAAGCGGCAACTCTACATAGTTCATTCGCCTAATATATTGCATTGTACCGGTTTCAATATTTGCAGATTGTGCCGAGCCTTTTTGGATATATGCCAGCTCCATTTGCAAGCTAAAAGGCTCCTTAATCGGATAACTCACAAAAAAGCCACCATGCACTCCCGCCTTGTTATAGCCCGACATACGGTCGCCGGCAATTTGTGATACCACCAAACCGGCTTGAGTGCCGCCTTTAAACTTTTGCGCCTTAACAGCAGTTACCGCCAAAAGCATGAACAACAGAATAAGTAAAGGATGTTTCATATGCTTTAATTTTACGTAAAGGAAGCAAACATACAAAAATCGAGTAGGAAGTAAGGGATTAATTCCCTTACTGTCCTCTCACACCACCGTAC
>CAZQBU010000006.1:9416-84681 GCA_964592175.1 uncultured Lentimicrobiaceae bacterium | reverse complement strand
TAAATGGTATCAAAAGCAAGTGAAGACTTACCGCTCCCACTGAGACCGGTGATAACGACCAACTCATTGCGCGGTATTTTTAGATCGATATTGCGCAAATTATGTACACGCGCACCTTGGATATCTAAAAACTGATCTTCTGAAAAACTGTGTTCACTCATGAATCAATATTCCTCAACTGCTTTCTAAATAGTCTAAAATTCAATAACTTAATAAGGATTGAACGTTTTATTAAATGGCTCTTTCGGTATTTTTACTTCATAATGTTTTCCGGTAGACACCGGCAATTGATTTGACCTCAACCAAGGATTAAAATACTTGAGCAATTTATACGATATGCCATATTGGGCAGCAAAGTCTGCCAGATTGGGTATCGTCTCATCCACACGAACAACTTCAAAGTTCAAAGGCTGATACAGCTTGGACTCGTCAACCGGGAAACCATAATATTCCGGATTATTTAAGATTATTTTTAGGGCTATCATCCGATACAAATAGCGTTCAGTTTCTTCGGCCATGAGCAAGTCAAAATAAGAAGAAGCGTTTTGTGTCTTCAAGAATCCGTCAATACGCGCCATTCCGGCATTGTATGCTGCTCCAACCAATGACCAAGAACCGTATTTATCATATGCTTTTTTAAAGTATTTACAGGCGGCAAGCGTAGCTTTCTCGACATGATAACGTTCATCTACATCTTTATTCAGCTCTAAGCCATACTCTTTTGCCGTCCCTTCCATAAATTGCCAAAAACCAACTGCTCCGGCTGGTGAGCGTGCATTTGTTAAATTACTTTCAATCATGCAAAGATACTTCAGGTCATCAGGCATATTTTGCGATTGCAGTATCGGCTCAATCACAGGCAGCCACCTGTTGGCACGTTTTAGTAATAGCCAGGTTGAACTGTGCCAGTAGGTGTTAACAATCAGCTCGCGCTCCAAGCTTTCGTAAACATGAAATAATTCTAAAGGAAGCCGCTCACCCGCAAAATAGAACTCTTCAGGCAGCTCAAAATCAGCAAATGGCTGTTCGTTTGAAATACTATTAGCTGTCTCAAAAGAATTGTCTTTAGCTTGAATATCCGAAGACTGATTTTTCCAAAACCATCCAATGCCAATAATAAGGACAAATAGCAGTACAGCTATTGAAATATTTTTTTTACTATTCATTTACTTTAAAATAAAATCAAAAAGCTTTAAAAAGGGCTGTGTATTTCACGAAACAAGGGAGCATTTTTGTCTTTTTCAGATAATATCGCATCCTGAATTCCCCAATCAATGTTCAAATCAGGATCATTCCAACGAATACTTCTTTCTGATTCTGAGTTGTAGTGTTTTGTACATTTATACACAAATACCGTATCGTCTTCGAGCGCTACAAATCCATGAGCAAATCCTGCGGGGATCCACATCATCTTCTTGTTTTGATCGTTTAGCTCCACAGAAAACCATTGCCCAAAAGTTGCAGAATCTTTTCGAAGGTCTACAGCCACATCCAACACTGCGCCTTTAATGACCCTAACAAGCTTAGCCTGCTCGTAGGGGGGCAACTGATAATGCAGTCCGCGTATAACGCCCTTCTTACTCCTCGATTCATTATCTTGAACAAAATCTTGCCTGATACCAAGCTTGTGCAAACGCTCTTTATTGTAGCTTTCAAAAAATACGCCTCGACTGTCTTCAAACAAATCGGGGATTAAAATAAGAAGATCCGAAATTTTTGTAGTTATAACTTTCATTCAGATTTGGATACGGTACATAGTCTTCGAAAAGCTGTAAAAGCCTATCAACCAGTTACTTTTATTTCGAAGACTATGTAAATCAGTTTACTCTTAGAGATGAATTACTTCACCGTATGCAGCGGCAACAGCCTCCATAATGGCTTCAGACATTGTGGGGTGAGGGTGCACGGTTTTAATAATTTCTCTGCCGGTAGTTTCCAGTTTACGAGCTGCAACAGCTTCCGCAATCATTTCTGTTACATTATCGCCAATCATGTGACAGCCAAGCCATTCACCATATTTGGCATCAAAAATAACTTTGACAAAACCGTCTTTATTTCCTGAAGCACTTGCTTTACCTGATGCTGAAAAAGGAAACTTACCAACTTTTATTTCATAACCTGCTTCGATTGCTTTCTTTTCGGTCAGCCCTACTGAAGCAACTTCAGGACTCGTATAGGTACATCCGGGAATATTACCATAATCAATAGGTTCCGGGTTCAAGCCGCAAAATGCCTCCACACAAGTAATGCCTTCGTGCGAAGCAGTATGTGCCAAGGCAGGACCGTGTACAATATCACCAATGGCATATACTCCATCAACACCGGTGCGATAATATTCGTCAACCACCACTTTACCGTTTTCAGTTGCAACACCTACATCTTCCAGGCCAAGCCCTTCTAGATTTGTAACAACTCCCACAGCGGAAAGTACCAGATCAGCTTCAACTACTTCCTCACCTTTTTTGGTTTTGATGGTCACAACACATTTTTCTCCGGAAGTATCTACATGTTCTACCGAAGCATTTGTCATCACTTTCATCTTGTTCTTTTTGAAGTTACGCTCCAATTGTTTTGAAACTTCTTCATCTTCAATAGGAAGGATGTTAGGCATAAATTCCACCAATGTAATTTTTACTCCCATCGAATTGAACAAGTATGCAAATTCGCTGCCGATGGCACCTGAACCTACTACAACCATTGATTCGGGAAGCTCAGATAAAACCAAGGCATCGCGATATCCCAAGATTTTCTTATGGTCAATAGGCAAGGAAGGAAGCTCTTTACTTCTTGCTCCGGTAGCGAGTATAATATGATCAGCTTCGTATTCTTTTTTGGAGTTATCAGCTGCTGTCACCTCTACCTTTTTTCCTTTTAACAGCTTACCAAAGCCATTAATCAACTCTATTTTATTTTTGTTAAGCAAATATTGTACACCTTTACTCATTCCATCAGCTACGGAACGGCTGCGTTTTACAATGGCGTCATAGTCCGGTTTGGCTTCAGCACCTAAAACGATGCCATAATCAGCAGCATTTTTGATATAATTATACACTTGTGCACTTTTCATTAATGCTTTTGTAGGAATACATCCCCAATTCAGGCAGATACCACCTAATTCTGCTTTTTCGATAACAGCAACTTTTTTGCCAAGCTGTGAAGCTCTGATAGCAGCAACATATCCTCCCGGGCCGCTACCTATTACAATAACATCGTATTTCATAATTCGGATTAGATTTTTTAAAGATTGGATTTAAGATGCAAAGTTAAAAATATTTCGTACTCATTTTCTATATATAGTCGCATTCGTATAAGTTCTTCCGCTATTTATGTTATCAAAGATGCACAAACCTATGGGAGTGCATCAACTTATTACAAATATAACAAGTAAATGGCGTGAATGTTTTAGCCTGCATAATTCACCAATTCATAAGCCAATAAATATATATTTATTGTAATAAGCTCATGATCATTGCATTAAAAGATTTTAGCAATCATTTAAAAAGTGATTATTATAAAATGAATTTTGATTTAATTTTGGCAATTTCTACCTTATGAGTTTTTCGCAGTAGTTTACTACAGCTTCACAGCTCACGCCTTAAAATTTCTCAAAATTAAATTCATGAATTAAGCAGCTTAACTGTTTCAACTGAAAGTAACACTAATTCTTATGCGTAAATTTGATTTACAAATCACCGAAAAGCATATATTTGCGCTCGACTCCCGGCAATTACAACTCTCTACTTGCATAATAAGCCGGAAAGGAGACCGGCAGGCCGGGAGTCATTTTTTATTGCTTTCTGCAATTTTGTCAGCCTCATCTACCTAATTAATGTCAAAAAAGTGCATGGCACATAAGTTGATTTAAAGTATTCAAAACGTAAAAATGGCCGTAAAGCAAATTTATTCACATCAGGAAATGCTGGAATCTTTTAAAAATGACAGCAAAAACTATGTTTTACTATACAAATCAGGCACAGATGCCGGGCAATGTAGTTTTGAAAATATCCGAGCTGCCGGAGAAAAGCTGCAAAAAGCAAATGTACTGTTGGCGGATGTAGCCGAAGTGCGTGATATTCATGGAGTTTACAATATTACAAGTTCTCCTTCCTTATTGGTTTTCGACGGAGATCGTTTCATTAATGTGGTAAAAGGTTGCAATAACCCGGATTACTATATTTCACTTTTCGAAGAATCCTACTTTCACAGCGTTCAAAAGCCGGGCGAAACAAAGCAAAAACGTGTCGTAGTATATTCAACACCAAGCTGTTCATGGTGTAACACATTAAAAACACATCTGCGAACCAATAACATCAAATTTACGGATATTGATGTGTCAAAAAACCAGCAGGCAGCCGAGCAAATGGTGAGACGCAGTGGTCAACAAGGTGTTCCTCAAACAGATATAGGAGGCCAAATCGTCATTGGTTTTGACAAAAACAAAATCAATTCATTATTGGGAATTCAATAAGTTTCAAATTAAAATCTATAAATCAAATGAAAGAGTTACAACCGTTAAACGAAAATATCATCCTCGATTTAAGCGAGGAGATGGGTGAGCAGCGTACTGCCTCCGGTTTAATCATTCCGGATACCGCTAAAGAAAAGCCACAAATTGCAAAGGTTATTGCAATAGGAAATGTGGAAGACCCGGCCATTAGCGTTGGTGATTCCGTGCTTTTCAAAAAATATAGCGGGACAGAAGTAGATTATGAAGGAAAAAAGCTTTTGGTAATTCCTTATGCTGACCTTTTGGCAAAAGTTGTAGAAACAGACGAAATTTAATATTTCAACAAAAAACCGGTTTAATAAGCCGGTTTTTTTATTGGATTCCGGGTTAAACATCAAACAGAAAGGCAAAAACACTACATTTGCAAACATATATTCACACTTGCAAATGAAGTAATGATTATCAAGTTGAAATCCCTATTATTTAAGCTATTCAGAATGGTCCGTTCCATGGCATTTGGTCTGTTCTTGTTGGGAATGATGATGGTTTTCAATGCATGCAGCGGTAAACGCTATATTCCGGATGATCGCTATTTACTTAAAAAAAACAGCTTAGTCACTGAACCTGAAAAAATCGGTTTCAGCAGCTCGGAAATCACCCAACTATTTGCACAAAAGCCAAATTCCAGCTTTTTTGGAATGCGCCCCGGCTTATGGATTCATTATGTAACCCAAAATAAAGCGGATAAAAAGTTTTGGCATTGGGTACATCACCGAATTGGAAAACCACCGGTTTATTATGATGTCGCACTCACTAAGAATGCAACCATCCAAATTGAACGCTACCTCGATAATATCGGACATTTTAATAGCATTGTATCTACAAAAACAAATAACGAAAGTAAGCGACTTATAAAGCTTACATATGATGTTAGCTTGGGGACCCCATATCGCATCAGCGATATAATATATTCAATACCAGATAGTACCATTGCAGCATTTATAGATGAAATAAAAGATGAAACACTACTAAAATCCGGTTCGATATACAATGCCTATACGATTGATGATGAGCGTGACAGGCTTACGAACCATTTGAAAAATAGCGGGTATTATTATTTCACAAAAGATTATATTCAGTTTGAGGCAGATACGAATTCGCAAAATCATCAGCTTAAATTGAACTTAATTGTAGAAAATCGTAGAAATCTGATACCCTCAACAGGCTTATATCAAGAAGAAGCCCATCCACGCTATTTTATTCGAAAGGTTACAGTATTTCCAAATCACAATCCTTTTCGGACCGATATATCATCTGCAGATACAAATCTTATTGAAATACGAACAAATGAACGAAACAAGTATTCCCCGCTTTATTTTGTAAGTCAAGGCAATCCGCTTATCAAGCGCAGTATTTTCAACCAGGTAGTACAAATATATGAGAACGAACCATTTAGCTTGCATAAAACTCGGCAGACATATAAGGCTCTTAATAACCTTAAAATTTTCAGAGCTTCGAATATAAGTTTTGATACAACGGCACACCAATCACAAATAAGTGACAGCCTTGAAAGATGGTTGGATTGTAATATTTACTTGCAACGCAGTAAGCTTCATGCATATGCTGTAGAAGTTGAAGGCACGAACTCGGGAGGCGACTTGGGCGTACGAGGCAGTTTGGTTTACAGTAATAAAAACCTGTTTCGTGGTGCGGAAGTGTTTCGCCTTCGACTGAATGGAGGTTTCGAAGCCCAAAAGCTAAGGTCCACGGATGCCGAATTAGGCGAAACAACTACTTCGCTTTTCAATACAAGTGAGGTGGGGATTGATGCAAGCATATATTTTCCAAGGTTTTTAAATCCCTTTAAATTAAGAAACTTCATAAAGGAATATCAGCCAAAAACGAATCTTATCTTAGGATTTAACTCACAAACACGAACATATTATGAACGGACGGTTTTGCGTTTAACCTTTGGTTACGACTGGATGGCAAGTAAGCAAGTAAATCATTTGTTAAGTCCGATTAACATAAGCAGTATTAAAGTAAATCCTTCGGAAGCGTTTCAGGACTTTCTGGATAAGCAGTCAAATCAACGTTTCAGAGATCAATACTCGAACCATTTGATTTTCAGCATGCGTTATTCTTTTATATTTAATAACCAGAATATCAACTTATTAAAAGACTTTTTCTATTATAGAATCAACCTTGAAGGAGCTGGAAATGTATTATCGCTTATTGATGGCAGCTCCATGTTTAAAGAGGTTGATAAGCACAAAGAATTATTCAATATTCGTTATGCACAGTTTGTCCGTATTGACCAGGATTTTCGATATTATCGAGTTTTGACAAAAGAAAGCAGATTGGCATTCCGAGCTATCGTAGGATTGGGTGTGCCCTATGGTAATTCATCCGAATTACCATTTGAACGCAGCTTTTATTCAGGTGGCGCTAATGGTATGCGAGGTTGGCAATTAAGGCAATTAGGTCCGGGCTCACGATCTGATTCGCTTCGCATCGAAAGTATTGGTGACATTCAGCTAGAACTTAATGCCGAATATCGATTTCCTATATATGACTATTTCAAGGGAGCATTCTTCATTGATGCAGGTAATATATGGCTTTTGCGTGAAAAAGATGGTCTTGAAGGAGGCACGTTCAAGTTTAAAAACTTCTACAATGATATTGCCGTGGATGCAGGTATAGGTTTCCGTTTCGACTTTTCTTTCTTTGTCTTCCGGCTTGATGCAGCTGTACCACTAAGGGACCCCGCTCGTACGGAAGGAAATAAATGGATATTGGATCAAATACAACTTCGAAATTTCGTTTGGAATTTCGGAATCGGTTATCCTTTTTGATGGACAGAACACTGCTTTTCAACAAATTAACTACTGCTTTCGGGATGGAGCCCACCCAAGGCCAGTCACGTGTATTATATGATTTGTCGGCTTTCTTACTTAGTAAGAAACCACTGCCTCTTTATCTATTAAAAGGTTATGCCGGAACAGGGAAAACCTCATTAGTGAAAGCCTTGGTAGCTATTGCTCCGCTTTTACGCATGCGTATTATTTTAATGGCACCCACCGGACGGGCTGCGAAGGTTTTAAATAAATATACCGGCTTGCCCGCACATACGATTCACCGAAGAATTTATCTTCATCTCCGGACAGCTGACGGACAATATCGTACCATTTTAGCCGAAAATAAACTTGTAAACACCTTGTTTGTCATTGATGAAGTATCGATGATTTCAGACCATAGCATCGGCTATGACGGCATGAACAGACGTAACCTGCTGGATGATTTGATTAGCTTTGTTGCCCAAGGGAAAGATTGCCGTTTATTATTAATTGGTGATAAAGCACAGCTGCCCCCGGTAGGTATGGAGCTTAGTCCGGCATTGGACCTTGAACTATTAAAAGCAGCCTATCCAATTACGGCAGCAAGCCGTGAGTTAACCGAGGTAATGCGACAAGCACTGGATTCGGGCATCTTATATAATGCCACTGCCATTCGCGACAAATTAAGCACACAAGATATTCATCTCCCGCTTTTTGCATTAGATGGATTTACCGATATAGCAATTAGTAGTCCGTTGGATTTACAAGATCAACTTTATGATGCATTTAATGAGAAAAATTATAGTAATGCAGTAATTGTTTGTCGTTCAAACAAAAAAGCAAATCAGTATAACCAAGCCATACGAAATCAAATTTTAGGCATGGATTCCGAAATATCGGGTGGTGATATTGTAATGGCAGTAAAAAACAATTACTACTGGCTGGAAGAGAATGATAACATGGGCTTCATTGCAAATGGCGACCTCCTTGAAGTAGTTCGTATAATCCGTTTTGAAGAACTTTATGGATTTCGTTTCGCACATGCAGGCCTCCGCTTTACGGACGATTCGGTACAAATTGAATTTGAAAGCATTTTGCTGCTCGATAGTTTATATGCGGATGGACCTTCGCTGGCAGAAGATGATTTCAGAAGGCTACAATCTACAATTGAAGAAGATTATATGGATGAAAAATCACGTGCAAAACGCTATGCCATGATACGTAAGAACCCATATTACAATGCTTTACAAGTTAAGTTTGCATATGCACTTACAGGGCACAAAACCCAAGGCGGTCAATGGCCAACCGTATTTTTAGATGCCGGAATTTATCAGCAAGAACAAATTGATATTTCTTATTTGCGTTGGCTTTATACAGCTGTTACTAGAGCAAGTGATCAATTGTATCTTTTAGGCTTTATTGATGAATTTTTTGAGACTGCTCAATAATTTAGTCAGTTATTTTACTCAAACTTGCGATAAGCTTTTTTATCTTTGTTAAATTCATAAAAAGCGAGGGTCATGAAGAAACTACAATTTGGTATTTTGTTTTCGCTATTGTTGATTGTTTTCACGGCAAGCGGACAAGAAGAAGCAGTTAAAAAGTTAAGTAATCGTTTACAGCATAGATTAGATGTTGTTGAAAAACAAATAGACGATATTTTATGGCATCAACGCCTAGGAGATATTGCATTTATTGACAAAATTTTTATTTATGGTACTCCACCGGCAAATAATCCCAAGCCAACTGCTATGGGGGCACGAAATCCTTTAAAATTTTGGTCGTATGTATTCATCCCATCTACTTACGAAAGCGGAAAAAAGTATCCGCTCATCATCTTACCCCACGGAGGTGTGCATGGTGATTTCACCACCTATTATACCCATATTTTACGCGAACTCTTAGCGCAAGAGTATATCGTTGCCGCACCGGAATACAGAGGAAGCACAGGCTATGGCGAAAGCTTTTACAAACAGATTGACTATGGCGGATTAGAAAATGAAGATGTGTATGCTTGTCGAAATCACATGGTTAAAGAGTATGATATGGTAGATGGCAATCGCGTGGGAATTATCGGCTGGAGCCATGGAGGCATGATTACCTTATTTAATATTTTCTCACATCCTGATGCCTATCAAGTGGCTTTTGCCGGTGTGCCGGTCAGCGATTTAGTTGCACGAATGGGATATATGAAGCAATCATACCGCGATTTGTTTGAAGCAGATTATCATATTGGGGCTTCTGCCAATGAAAATATTGAAGAATATAGAAGACGTTCACCCGTATGGCATGCACATAAGTTAAAGACGCCTCTATTAATTCATACAAACACCAATGATGACGATGTGAATGTGTTGGAAGTGGAGCATCTGATTCGAGCACTAAAAGCAGAAGGCAAAAAGTTTGATTACGAAATTTTTCAAGATATTGGAGGCGGACACTCCTTTGACCGCATTGACACTAGAGAAGCGAAAGAAATTCGTTTAAAGATTTATGCGCATCTTGCCAAATACCTGAAACCGAATAAAAATTTAAAGACGATTAAAGATATTAATGCAGCAGCCTATTATCCCAAGAAATAAGGTGTAGGTTTTCGTAAGCTATTGTGTAAAAACATATTGCAAAAGATTTGCACCCATACGCAATGCCTTCAGCCGAGTTTCTTCCGTATCATTATGTACTGCTTGGTCTTCCCAGCCATTGCCGAGGTCGCATTCGTAGGTATAATAGCACACCAATCGTCCTTCCCAAAATAAACCAAAGCCCTGGGCAGGCTTTCCATCGTGTTCGTGAATCTTAGGCAATCCATTGGGAAAATAAAAGTGTTGGTTATAAATTTCATGCGTAGAAGGCAACTCAATAAACTCAAGCTCCGGAAAAACCTTTTTCATTTGAGGACGGATAAAAGGGTCGAGCCCGTAGTTGTCGTCAATATGCAAAAAGCCGCCACCAATCAGATATTCCCTAAGATTTTGTGCTTCCTGAGCATCGAAAAGAACATTCCCATGCCCTGTAAGATGGATAAACGGATAATTAAATAGCTGCGGACTTCCCACTTCTACGGTAGCAATATCTTTACGGATATTGGTTCCCAACTGATGATTTGTAAATGCCACCAAATTAGGAAGCGAAGTAGGATTGGCATACCAATCTCCCCCACCACGATATTTCAGTAAAGCAATTTGAACATCACTCTGAGCAAATAATGCATGGGAAAGTACTACAATAAAAAGAAAAACACTTATTTTTTTCATTTGTTATTCAACTGATTTACAATATGTACTACTGAGCAAGCAAAAACACCTGCAGTTTCTGTACGCAAACGGGAATCACCCAAACTCACGCTTTGAAATCCATTTTCAAGAGCCAAAGATACTTCTTCTTTGCTAAAATCTCCTTCAGGTCCAATAAGTACCACCACATCCGAAGCAGTTTGCAACACATTTGATAAAGTGGGACCGGGCTTTTCGTCGATATAAGCAATAAAACGCTGCCCGACGAACTCCCTTGTAATGAACTCATTAAAAGATAGTAGTGGATTAATAATAGGCAAAAAAGTGTTTTTCGATTGCTTAAGTGCCGAAAGTGCCACTTTTTCTAAGCGATCCATTCGCAAGTTTCTTCTTTCAGAATGAAAAGAAGAAAACAAGCTTATTTCATGCACCCCCAATTCCACTACCTTTTCAATAAACCACTCTAAGCGATCCATGTTTTTTGTAGGAGCTATTGCTAAATGAATATAAGCCGGTTGAACGGTTTTCACTTCGAGCAGTTCTCCAACTTCAAGCATTGCTTTTTTGGGATGTGCATCAATCAATACTGCATGGTAAAGCTTACCCTTACCATCGGTAATTCTTAAATCCGTTCCGGATTTCATTCGTAAAACCCGTACCAAATGAGTAGATTCTTCTTCCGATAAGGCATGATAACCGGGTGCTGCATCTGCCAAAAAGCTAAAGTGCATAATTTAATTTTTTACAAAATAAAGCAAAAAATCAAAACTAAGGTTACATAAGTAGTTTGCTAAGATTCGCATTAATTAAAAATCAGCTTTTCCGAATCACTATCTACCACCACTGCTTTCCCTTTTTCTACTGTGCCAGCAAGGATTTGTTTCGAAAGCTCATTAAGCAATAAGCGTTGCAATGCCCTTTTCACTGGTCTTGCGCCATACTGCGGATCAAATCCTGCTTCGGCAATCAGCTCTAAGGCCTGCGGTGTAATAGTAATAGTATATCCATTATCAGCAAGCATTTCTTGAATTTGAGCAAACTGAAGACGAACAACCTCCAATATCTGTTGTTTATCCAATGGGTGGAACATAATAATATCGTCGATTCTATTAAGAAACTCAGGCTGTAGCTGCTTTCTCAATAGCTGAAACACCTGATTTCGTGTTTCTTCGAACAATGCATTACTGTTATCTTGAATTTTAAGTTTACCCAATGATTCCTGTATCAGCATGGAGCCAATATTGGAAGTCATTATAACAAGGGTGTTTTTAAAATCCACCGTTCTGCCCTTATTGTCCGTAAGGCGCCCATCATCAAGAAGTTGCAGCAATATATTGAAAACATCGGGATGTGCTTTCTCTATTTCATCCAACAATACAACTGCATAAGGCTTCCTACGGATTGCTTCAGTCAACTGACCGCTTTCATCGTATCCCACATATCCCGGAGGGGCACCGATAAGACGTGACACGCTATGGCGTTCTTGATATTCCGACATATCAATACGTACCATTGCTTGTTCGTCATCAAATAAAAACTCGGCAAGTGCTTTGGCAAGTTCTGTTTTACCTACGCCTGTTGTACCTAGAAAAATAAATGAACCCACCGGACGTTTTGCATCTTGTAGTCCTGCCCTGCTTCGACGTATGGCATCAGCTACTGCCGTGATGGCATCGTCCTGCCCAATCACCCTTTCATGCAGATGCTCTTCCAACTTAAGTAAACGATCACGTTCACTTTGAAGCATTTTACTTACCGGAATACCGGTCCATCTGGCAACGATATCAGCAATTTCCTCCGCCCCAACTTCTTCATTAATCATTGGCTTATCTGCTTGTAAAGCCTCTAACTTGGTCTTGGATGCTTCAATATTTTGTTCGGCAGAACGTATTCTACCATAACGCAATTCGGCTACCCGACCAAAATCGCCTTCACGTTCAGCTTGCTCGGCTTCCAACTTAAAAGCCTCAATCTGCTTTTTTTCTTCTTGGATATCTTCAACGATTGATTTCTCGGCTTGCCATTGGGCTCGCAGTTCATTCCTTTCTTCGTTGAGTTCACTTAATTCCTTACTGATTTGATTTAGCTTTTCGTGGTCATCTTCACGCCGAATTGCTTCACGCTCAATTTCGAGCTGCCTTATTCTACGCTCGATTGTTTCAAGCTCTTCCGGCAACGAATTGATTTGTAAACGTAAACGAGATGCCGCCTCATCAATCAGGTCAATTGCTTTGTCGGGAAGAAATCGATCCGAAATATAACGTTGTGAAAGTTCAACAGCTGAAACAATAGCTTCATCAAGAATGCGCACCTGATGATGGCTTTCGTATCGTTCTTTGAGCCCACGCAAAATAGATATGGAATCGGCAGTATTTGGCTCATCCACCATCACAATTTGAAACCGTCGCTCTAAAGCTTTATCTTTTTCAAAATATTTTTGATATTCTTTTAATGTGGTTGCACCAATGGCACGCAGTTCACCTCTTGCCAATGCCGGCTTGAGGATATTGGCGGCATCCATTGCTCCTTCGCCTTTTCCGGCTCCTACCAATGTATGTATTTCATCAATAAACAATATGATTTCGCCATCTGCCGTAATCACTTCATTAATCACATTCTTCAGTCTTTCTTCAAATTCACCTTTATACATGGCACCGGCCACAAGTAAGCCCATATCCAATGAGTATACAGTTTTACTCTTTAGGTTTTCAGGTACATCTCCATTGATAATTCGATGTGCAAGACCTTCGGCAATAGCAGTTTTACCAACACCCGGTTCACCAATTAAAATGGGATTATTCTTGGTTCTACGTGATAAGATTTGTAGCACCCTTCTGGTTTCATCATCTCTTCCGATAACCGGATCAAGTTTACCGCTTTTAGCAGCCTCATTTAAGTTTCGTGCATAACGATTCAATGCATCGAAGCTTTGCTCGGCAAGTTGACTGTTGACACTTCCCCCTTTTCGGAGTTCGAGAAGTACGTCTACCAAGGCTTTTCTACTAATTCCTCCGTCTTTTAACAATCGGGATGCAGTACTGTTTACGTCAAATATTGCTAGAAATAAAATATCAAGTGCTACATAAGAATCATTAAATTCTTTAGTTAACTCCGTACTCTTTTTTAAGGTATTAAGTAATTCTTGTGTAAAATATTGCTCCCCACCACTTACCTTGGGCATAGACTGAAAATGTCGCTCCAAAGCTTGGTCCAGCATAGCTTGATTCATCCCCAGTTTTTGAATAATATTGGGTACCAGATGGGCATCAAGCTGTAACAATGCCTTTAACAAATGCGTGTTTTCAACAGCCTGATGGCTCTTGGAAGCAGCAATCTCTTTTGCAAGCTCAATAACTTGTTGTGACTTATGTGTAAATTGATTCAAATTCATTTTATTCGCTTTTATAATCATGAATCAAAAAGTTCACCAATTATAAAATACGCCATTATGGCATGCTAAATATAGTGATAACAGCCATAATGTCATTATGATTATTCAATCAAAATACGCCGGAATTTAGCGCGTATAAAAGAATTAAAAAGCTAATACACAATAGTATATACTTCAAAAAAAAGACGCTTGATATGAAGCGTCTTTTCTGTTTATTGGGTAAATTTCTTATAAAGCATGTTCCGGAATTTCGCCCGTCAAGCTTTTGAAAAATTCTACAATTTTTGCGATTTGTTGTTCATTCAAATCTCTGCCCAATTGCGTATAAGCCATTATTCGCACTGCTTCTTCGAGGCTTTCAACACTTCCATCATGGAAGTAGGGTGCTGTTTTTTCAATATTCCTCAATGAAGGTGATTTAAACATATTGGCGTCTGCATCATCTCCGGTAACTTCTTGCATTCCTAAATCTTGCAAATCAGATCCGGTATAATCCCAATAAGGTCCGTGCACCAATCCAAAGCGTTGCATCATGGTACCACCGAGTCCGGGACCAATATGGCAAGCAATACATCCTGTTTCCATGAATAGTGCCAAGCCTTCTTTCTGATCATCGGTTAATTCATTTATTGCACCATCCAAAAATGCATCAAAAGCGGAGGGAGTTGCCAAAGTGGATTCAAACTCGGCAATTGCCAGCGCAAAGTTATCGAATGTAATAGGATCGTTTTCACCCGGGAATGCTTCTTGAAACAGCGATAAATACTCGTCAGATTCCTGCAATATTCGCTCCACATCTTCCGGTCCTTGCAATCCCATTTCGATTGGATTCAGCACAGGTCCTTTTGCTTGATCGGCTAAATCAGGTGAGCGTCCATCCCAAAACTGCGTAGTATGAAAATACGCATTAAACGTTGTCGGGCTGTTACGGGTTCCTAAAGTGCCATCATGACCGGGTGAAGTGGGTAAATTATCAACCCCATAGGCTGCAATGGGGTGACAGGTGTTACAACTCATTTGCCCGTTTGCAGAAAGAGCTTCCTCGTAATACAACTTCTTTCCTAACAACGCCATTGGAGTGGTAGGGTCCTTGGGCTCGGGTAATGTTTGAAAATAATTTCTGGCAGAAGACAGTAATTTCTGATCTGCTTCACTAAGCTGGCTCGTTTCCTTTGAAGCTTGCCTACCACAAGCAAAAGAAAATACTGCCAGTAAAACTACAAATAATGATAAGCGTTTCATCGTAAGTGGTTTATTTATTATTTAAATGATATTTTTCCTTTTGCAAAGTAACGAATTATTAACGAAATGTTCAATTTGATTACTTTTGTTACACGATTTATTACATTCCTACCATGATTAAAATTCTGACTGTCGAGCAAATACGTGAAGCTGATGCGTACACAATTGAAAACGAGCCCATTGCATCAATCGATTTAATGGAAAGAGCGGCGACTGCCATCTTTCAAAGAATGTTGCCCAAGTTGAAAGAAGGACAACATATCAATATTTTTTCAGGGATGGGTAATAATGGGGGCGACGGACTTGTGCTCGCACGCTTATTTCATTTGCAAGCATATCACGTAAAGACCTATGTACTCAAAACCACTGCCAAAGGGAGCACAGACTTTGAGGTAAACTTAGAGCGTCTTAAAAATAAGACAAATGAAATTTATGAGATAAAATCTTTAAATGACTTCCCTGATATCCAGGCGGATACTATAATAATCGATGCGCTTTTCGGCTCCGGCCTAAACAGAGAATGCACGGATTTAGCTGCAGACCTAATCCAACATATCAATTATTCACAGGCAGTAACCATCTCTATTGACATACCCTCAGGATTATTTGCCGATCACCCGCTTCCATCTAAGAATACTGCCGTTATTCAAGCCGATTATACCTATACGTTTCAATGGCCTAAATTAGCATTACTGCTTCCCGAAAATGAGTTTTATGTGGGACAATGGGAGATTGTGCCTATAGGCTTACATCCTGAATATGAACGATCTGCAAAAGTACACCACTATTTAACGGAGCTAGCCGATATACGAGGATTATTAAAGGGTCGCAACCAATTTTCGCACAAAGGCAATTACGGACATGCACTTTTAATTGCCGGCTCCCATGATAAGCCGGGTGCTGCAATCTTGGCTGCACAAGCTTGTTTACGTTCCGGTGCCGGGCTTTTACATGTACATCTTCCTAAAAAAGCAGTACTGCCCATGCAATGCAATTTCCCGGAAGCAATGATTTCCATTGATGAGGATGAAGATTACTTTAGCACTATACCAAAACTACAAGCATACAATGCCATAGCCGTTGGACCGGGTTTAGGAACCGAGCAATCAACTGCTAATGCATTAAAACTTTTAATACAAGAAGCAGGAGTACCACTTATATTGGATGCCGATGCCTTAAACATCCTATCGGAAAACAAAACATGGCTTGCATTTTTACCAAAAAATAGCATTTTAAGCCCTCATCCGGGGGAGTTTGCTCGTATAGTAGGCAGCTGGTCAAACAGTTTTGAAAAACTTCAATTACAAGCTTCTTTATCATTGAAGCATCAGATTTATATCATTTTAAAAGGTGCATTTACCAGTATTTCAGCTCCTGATGGAACAATTTGGTTCAATCCTACAGGCAATCCCGGCATGGCAAGTGCAGGAAGCGGTGATGTGCTAAGCGGGATACTATTAGGTTTAGTTTCCAGAGGATATCAACCGTTTGAAGCTTGTCTGATTGCTGTATATATTCACGGTTTGGCGGGCGATAAGGCTGCTAAGGAAATAGGTTTAGAAAGCATGATAGCTTCAGATATCATTGCCAAATTGCCAAATGCTTTTAGCAACTGTTACGGATAAATTATATTCGTATGCTATCGCTTATTTCTCGATGTCAGATAGTCTGTCAATGCGGGTAACGGCACGTACACCATCCACTTTTTGAAGTAAGGCAATAGCATCATTGAGGTTTTGAATGTTACGCACATATACTGTCATGAATACGGTAACAACACCATTGCTGCTTTCAAGCTGTAAATTGCGGATATTCAAATCGAGATTTACGGAAACAACATCTGTAATTCTATGCATAAACCCCACTGAATCATAGCCTTGAATGCGGAGACCTGCCAGAAATACGATATCTTCTTTTTGTTTCCATTTTGCTTTTACAATGTGATTTCCATATTGTGACATCAATTGAACAGCTTTGCTACAGTTCACACGATGAATCTGCATAGGCTCTCCGGGAAAACTTAAAGCGACTACATCATCACCATGAATAGGGTTGCAGCAATTTGACACAATGTACTCTAAATCAAGTGCATCTTCACGAACAACATCTGCTCCCAAACTTTGGTCTACTGCTTTGGCAGCAGCCTCCAAACCGTGATCATCACTGCTTTTTGATCTGAAGAATGGATTAGAAAAGAATTTCAAAAAGCCGCTACCGCCGGATTTTTCCTTAAAGATTTGCCTTACCCTCTGGAAATTTATACGATCTATTGCAACATAATAATACAAATCGACCAATCCGCTTAGCTTTTCTAATTCAATTAGTCTGTTATAATTTGCTTTTGAGTTTTCGATATTTAGCTGTTTAAAGTAGTTTTTCAGCTTTTCTTCACCCTTATCTCTATATCTTTTGCGGTATTCTTTGATTGCTTCTCTTAGGCGTGATTTGGCACGTGCTGTTTTCACAAAATCAAACCACTCCTCCTTTGGTACTTGTACTTTTGAAGAAATAATTTGCACTTGATCGCCGGAATGCAACACATGGTTCAGCTCGACCAACTTATGATTTACATTGGCGCCAATACACTGCTCTCCCAGCTTGGTATGTATATAAAATGCAAAATCAAGGGCTGTGGCACCTTTTGGGAGGGTTATCATATCCCCTTTGGGAGTAAAAACATGTATTTCATCAGTGAATAAGCTGAGCCTAAAGTCATTAACGAACTCTACAGCAGTAGCCTCATGAGTGGAAAGCACCTCCTGCACCTTGGTCAACCACTCTTCCAAGCCACTTTCAGAGCCGGCACTACTCTTATATTTCCAATAGGCGGCATAGCCTTTTTCAGCAATTTCATCCATTCGTGTAGAACGGATTTGTACATCCACCCATCTCCCACGGTGACTCATCACCGTCGTATGCAGCGATTCATAGCCATTTGCCTTCGGCAAGGATATCCAGTCCCGAAGACGCGTATTATTTGGTCGGTAAAGAGCCGTTATAACAGCGTAAATACGCCAGCATTCGGAAGTCTCAATTTCGATGGGGCAATCTATTACAAACCGAAGTGCATAGGTGTCATACACATCGGCAAATGGAATTTCTTCGGCCTTCATCTTTTCCCATATAGAGGAGATGTTTTTTTCTACCGTACTAATTTGTACATTTAGGTTTTGCTTTTCCAGCTCTTTTTTGATGGGAACCAGAAAATCTTCTATCAAGGCATTGCGTCGTCCCCTGCTTTCTTCCAAGTTTTTTTGAATGGTGGAATATGTTGAGGGCTCTATATATTTCAAACCAAGGTCTTCCAGTTCACTTTTTATGGCATATAACCCAAGACGGTATGCAAGCGGTGCGTAAAAAAACAGTGTTTCGGATGCAATCTTCAGTTGTTTATGCTGTGGCATTGCATCAAGTGTACGCATATTATGCAGGCGGTCAGCGAGTTTAATAAGTATCACCCGCACATCAAATGACAAAGTAAGCAGAATTTTACGATAGTTTTCAGCCTGCATGCTTTCAACTTCCGAATCTTCAACCATGGATTCAATTTTGGTCAGTCCATCAATGATTCGGGCAATATGTTCACCAAACATGGCGGAAATATCCTCAAGCTTATATTCGGTATCTTCAACCACATCGTGCAGCAAGGCACAAATAATTGAAGTACGCCCCAACCCAAGCTCTCCGGCTGCAATTGTAGCTACTTCAATAGGGTGATATATATAAGGTTCACCGGATTTACGCCGCATATCTTTATGAGCATCAACGGCTAAACGAAATGCTTTACGTACCATCCAACGGTCGGCTGTATCTTTACGAGTATGCCATACCTCTATCAGATTGCGGTATTGCCGCAATATTTCTGATCGTTCAGCAGGGCTATATGTATCTAAAACAGTCGACATACTCTTTGTTCTTGGCTGATTGCAAAGTTAACCAAAGCATTGGATTTTTCGCCAATAGTATCTCACAATATGAAAATTTATATTGATTCTTTTTAGCCGTAAAACATTTAGAACTCACTATCAAAGCGACGATTATCGAACCGCTGTTCTTGCTCCATCTTTCTATCGTAAGCATCGCAATCAAATTCGATCGCCACATCTTCCTGCGGACCATCAAAATCTCCCAACGAAATTCTCAACACTGGGTCGTCATATATTTTCTTCATATATAAAGCCCAAATCGGTAATGCTGTATTTGCACCTTGTCCCAATGTAATAGATCTAAAATGTGTCGCACGGTCTTCTGCTCCGGTCCATACCCCTGTTGTAAGGTCGGGCGTTAAGCCCATAAACCATCCGTCACTTTGATTTTGCGTTGTTCCGGTTTTACCTGCAATTGGATTTCGTAATCCATATTTGTAGCGAAGCCTCACTCCTGTACCACTTTCCACCACTCCTTTCATGAGTTGTATCATCTTATATGCCGTAATTTCATCTAAGGCTTCTGATTGCTCAGGTGAAAAGCGTTCGATAAGATTTCCATTCTTATCTTCAATACGTGTAACAAAGTAAGGTTTTATATATACTCCTTTGTTTGCAAAGGTATTCATGGCTCCTACCATTTCATAAAGGCTGATATCCGGGGTACCCAAAGCAATAGCCGGCACCGGGTCAATGGGAGCGGTAACGCCCATTTTTCTAGCCATTTGTATCACCGATTCGGGTGGAAATCGCTTAATTAAATAGGCTGAAATCCAGTTATTTGAGTTAGCTAATGCCCATCTGAGGGTGACCTCCTCCCCTATTCTGGAATCACTTGAGTTTCGTGGTTCCCAAAAGCTGCCGTCAAACAGTTGCACACTATATTGTATATTCGGAACTTTATAACATGGTGAAAACTCCCCTTCTTGCATGGCAAGTGTATACAGGAAAGGTTTAAATGTAGAGCCCACCTGACGGCGTGCCTGCGATACATGGTCGTATTGAAAATGACGGTAATCTATTCCTCCTACATACGCACGTATTTGTCCGCTTCGAACATCTACCGACATAAGGCTGCTTTGTAGGAAAAACTTATAGTAACGAATGGAATCCATCGGACTTAATACAGTATCTATCGGACCATCCCAGGAGAATACTCTCATTGGGACCGGCTCATTAAAAAAGTATTCGATGGAATCATTTGAGTAGCCTTCGCGTTTGAGTTGCCTATATCTGTCAGACCGTCGCATGGCTTGATCCATTATCTTACTTACTTCCGTCCTGATATCTTCGGCCGGAAAGTCAAAAGGTGCATGATCTTTTCCTTTCCAATGCCTGAAAAATGTCGGCTGGAGTTCGCCTCCAAGATGCTCTTTAACAGCCTCTTCGGCATATTGTTGCATACGACTGTTTATCGTAGTATAAATTCGTAAGCCATCCTTGTAAATATTATATGGCTCTCCATTTGCCTTTTGATGTGTATTTGCCCAATCACGCATAAAAGCACGCAGGTATTCACGAAAATATGTTGCCGAACCGGAAGTGTGGTCCAATAATCCGTATCGCGACATATCAATTGGCATTTGAACCAAACTGTCATAAACTTCTTTTTCCAGAAGCTTATTTTCTACCATCTTCTTCATCACCAGATTGCGACGATTTTCAGAGCGTTCCGGATTACGTACCGGACTAAACCATGTGGGAGCATTTACAACCCCCGCCAAGACAGCAGCTTCTTCTACCGCAAGCTCAGCAGGTTCTTTACCGAAAAATGTCAAAGCAGCTGATTTTATCCCAAACGCATGGCTGCCAAACTCGACAGTGTTCAAATACATTGCCAGAATCTCTTCCTTGGAATAATTTCGTTCTAATTTTGTTGCCGTTATCCATTCTTGGAACTTACGAATCGCAAGTTTGGGAATGCTTAAATTCTCTCCACGCGGAAATAAATTTTTGGCAAGTTGCTGCGTAATCGTACTTCCCCCACCTTTTTTCTTTCCACTTATCAAGCCCCAAAATACACGAAACAGGGCGCGATTATCAATACCCGAATGTTCGGTAAATCGGATATCTTCGATAGCTAAAAAGGCATTTATTAAATCAGGCGGCAGGTCACGATACTGAATATTGGAACGATTTTCAACATAAAAAGCCCCTAAAACCACTCCATCTGAGGAGTAAATCTGAGAAGCCAAGTTCGTTTCCGGATTTTCTAAGTCTTCAAAACTAGGTATTTTACCAAACATACCTTTGGCAATACCAAAAAACAACAAGCTAATTAATAGAACGGATGCCACGAAACTAGCCCAAAGAAATAAAATAATTTTCTTCACGGATACTGATTTATTCTTCCGACTCATTTATGATATTCCAAAATTAAATTAATAAGCAATTTGTTCAATCCGAATGCCCACGGCATGAATCCCTTCGAGTGGCTCATCTCTCATAGCTTGTTCGATCTCAAAATCATAGGTTCCGACAAGCGGAAATTTTATCGCAGGATTAAGGACTATACTATGGTCACTGTATCGCCCGCTTGATTTTCCATACCATTTACCAAAAGGATCTGCCAGCACACATTCCAGGGTGTCATGGGTTATATTTCCATTGGGAAAACGTGTTTGCATAAAGACGTATAAATTACTGTAACGATATTCTTCTGCATTTCTTATATGTATCTTAAAACTATATATTTGTGCAGTATCTTTCACTTCGACATTGAATCCAACTTTTTCCTTCCCTTTCCATCCATTCGGGTCAAGCGACATAATTTCATCATACAGAACGCCATCTGTACATGCTACAAGATTCACTGCAGCAAAAACAATCAGAATAAATCGCAATATGTGCGATATCGGGCTTTTCAATTTTAGCAAGCGGCTCATGATCTGGATCTTCTATCTTTATGCTTTCTCCTTCTTGCAGTTTTTGGCTTATCAAATCGTGTCACATCGCCATCTAATAAGTTTACGGGGGTATCTTCTAATGGCGAATCTTTCATAAATGCAAAATCCTCTAGCTTTTCAGGGATTATCCCTTTTTCATTTCCTTCTGCAATAGACTTTACATGCTCAATTGGGATTGCCATCATTCTATTCCGATCTTCGGCATAGGCATACCACATCAATCCTTTAAATGCATCACTTTTTTGGAAAAATGCATCTCCTTTCTTTGTCTGCAACACGGTTCTTTCATCCGGAAAATGCTTTAAGGCATCCAAATAGGTTTCATATTCGTAGTTCAAACAGCATTTTAGCTTTCCACATAATCCGGCCAGCTTTTGTGGATTTGGCGACAGCTGCTGCACTTTGGTAACATTTGTTGACACGGAGCTGTATTCTGCCATCCATGAAGCACAACAAAGCTCACGACCGCAAGGACCAATCCCGCCGAGCTTAGCCGATTCCTGCCGCATGCCTATCTGTCGCATTTCAATACGAATACCAAATGCTTCAGCCAGTTTTCGAATGAGTTCTCTAAAATCGACGCGCTCCTCGGCAGTATAATAGAAAATTGCCTTTGTTCTATCTCCCTGAAACTCAACATCATTCAACTTCATGTCAAGCTTCAAATCATAAATGATTTCTCTTGTCCTTTTAAGCACTTCAGGTTCTGATTCAATGGCATTTACCCATTTTTCAATATCTGCTTGCTTGGCATGCCGGTAAACTTTACGCAGTTCTTCCGGTTTCTGACGCACATGCTTGCGTTGCATTTGTACCTCAACCAAGGGTCCAACTAAAGTTACAATTCCTATATCATGTCCGGACACAGCTTCTACAGCTACAATCTCTCCTTCTTGAAGCAGTAAATTCGGGTCGTAGGTGAAATAATCTTTATGGTCGTTCTTAAAACGAACTTCAGCTATACGAATAGCATTTGAATATGGACTTTCGTAATCTTTGAGCCAGTTGGTAACATTTAATTTACAACAGCTTTGTTTAAAAGAATTTTCTTTTGAGTTATCTATATCAGGAGCAAATCTGCAACCTCTTGATAAATAAGTAGCAGATTGTTCTCCTTTGGTTTTATCGTTCATAATAGTTTAACATAGTGTTCAGGATACAAAAATAGTAAATATCACACGGTTGAAGGTTTTTGTCTCAATAGTTTTGTAATCTTAAAGCTAATATCCAAAAAAAGTATTTGAGCATTGGCATTTCGTTCTATTTGCCGAATACCTTCTTCCGTTATTTCAACAAGTTGCAGAATATTGTCATGATGTACAAAAGGAGCAAAGTTTTTATTGAATGCCACTTCATCGGCCGAAAGCCTTAAATAATCGAATAATGCATGATTTTGCAATAAAGAATTCCGAAATAAATGCAAGGCATATGATAAAAACGACTTTTGTTTTTCGCGACCGGTTGTGGAAATATTTGCCGAAAAATCAATTAATTCAGGTACGTTCGATTTAAAGCATAGGCGCATCCATTGTTGAAATTGCACAAAATTATGTTTTTCATCTTCTGCATTTTCATACAAGCGGATTGCTTCGGGCAAGCTCCCGTCAGCCATTACTGCAGCATCACTTACATCGGCTATTCTTTGATGATATTTTTCAGCTAATGTATTCTGCAGTTCTTCAGTATCAATCCTAGGGATTTTTATTTGATAAGTTCTCGATTTTATAGTCGTAAGCACTTGCTCTGTTTCTTCCGAAAGGAGAATAAAAACCGTATTTTCAGGTGGCTCTTCCAAGAGTTTCAACAGCTTATTTGCGGCTGTATTATGCAACTTTTCCACCATCCAAATTATAATCACCCTATAAATCCCTTCATAGGCTTTTAGGCTCAAAATCCGAGTTATCTCCGTGGCATCACGTGCATAGATTACACCTTGTTTATTTTCGACCCCAAGATAATCATACCAATCATTTAGTCGTAGATATGCATTGTGTTCCAACACAAAACTTCTCCATTCTTCTGCAAACAAACGCGATTCAGGGTCTTTTTTTATCTTTTTTGTAGTAGTTGTCGGATAAATAAAATGTATATCGGGATGTGTTAAGCGTGAAGCTTTTACACAAGAGGGGCAACTCCCACAGCTGTCATTTTCTGTTTTGTTCGTACAGTTCAAGTATTGTGCGTATGCCAAAGCCAATGCCAGCTTACCTATTCCCGGTGGTCCCCAAAACATTTGCGCATGGCTGATTCTGCCATCTTTTACAGACTGGATGAGTTTATGTGTGGCATCATGTTGTCCTATAACATCAGAAAATTTCATGCTTTTGAATTAACTAGGGTTCAAAAGTAACGGTTTTATTCAGCTTTTAGTGGATTATATAACAAAAAAAGCGGCATTTTGCCGCTTTTTAAATCGTTTCAAAATAATTTCTATCTGGCAACTCGCGCAAATCTAAGATCTATCTCCATAATATCCTCAAATAATTCATACGAGCCGTCCTCGTATACAAGTACCAAAGTCGGAACTTCAACTCCATAATACGGATCCAAAATAGCTTTGAATTCAATATCTCCAAGCTTGGCATTTTCAGTTGTATGAATAAGGTCTAAATCCATTTGACTATTTAAAAAACCAATATCGTATTGACCGGTTTCTTCAAAGATTTCCATATGCTCATCAATGGCCTCAACATTTGCATGCCCATCAATTTTTAAAGGCTCAGCAATAAATTGTCCTTTCAGCTTTTCTACACTCTCAAAATCTGAAGTATATGTTAGCTCCAAGTTATGTTTAGCCACTGACTTATCTCCTTTTTTCATACTTTGTTCAGTAACATAATTTTTGCCACTACCTGTCAAAGTAAGTGATAAATTATATGGTGACATAACTACAACCACACTAGCTGCAGTAGGAAGACCATGATCCCCAAAAGCAGCTGTATAATTAGCTGTCATCACACTGGAGTTATCGATTTTCATATTGGCATTGAATTTTGTTGGGACAATTTCTTCATAAGTTTCTGTCACCCAATCTTCGAGCCATTCATCATAATAGGTTTCCGTAACAAGTATCGTTTGAACATCTATATCCTTAACTTCAATTTGCGCATCATTAATTTCACCGGCAAATGATTGTGTTCCGGAGGGATATAGAAAAGTCATCGAATTTCCGGCAACAGGTGTAAAATCAAACTCTTCGGTTTCGAAGTTATATTCAAAAACTCCGAACATAATGTCTTCATTTCCGGATTTAACCGTATTAGAATTGTAATTAGTTATAAAAGTTTTCTTTATTTTATTCAAAGAAATCTTTCCCGGCTTTTGTAAAAGCTCATTCCATGTGTATTGATTAAATTCAATGTCCACATCTAATAAATCAGCAAGAAAACTTAACGACTGAACTGCAGGGGTCATATAAACCTCCATTGCTTCTTGAGTTACTTGCTTCACTCCATGTCGGACTTCAACTTTAGCGTCCGCGGCCTTGAAGTCATCCGGCTTATCCTTCTTGCACGAAAAAACTCCTACTGCAAGAAGAACAACAAACATAAATTTTAAAATATCTTTAAACTTCATAAGAATATGTTTTTGGTGTTAAATAATTGGATTAATTAGCTAAAATGGCATTACTTAATTATCAATGGTATCCGCGATCGTAGAACAAATCTACAGGTTTTTTTTTGATTTGTCAAGTTTGTTTATATTAAATAACTGTTAAAACCTCTGTTTTTATTCGCTTTGTTGTACTTTAGATGTTTAATTTGATGGAAAGGTTGCAAAGGCATGGATAATTTTCGCTTTTTCAGTTATATCCTTATAAGTCTTCTTATTACAGTTTCCTGTAAAAACAAGGAAGTTAGTGAACAAGCTGTATCACCTATAGTTGAAAGCACATTAGCATTTGTAACAGGTATTGATGAATTAAAGCCGGGTGATATTTTAGTGCGCCCTAATAGCAACTTTATCCCCGGAACAGCCCTAGTACCAAAGGGAGTAGACCCCGGACATGCAGCTATTGTAACAAGCTATTACAAACATAAAGATATAGATAGCCTGCTAGCAAATGTGAATATTATTGAATCCATTGCTCGAAGTGTACCTATAGATTTTCAAATACGTGAAATTAAAGCACATCAACAGAGTAAAATACTGGCTTTTAACAATTTAAACTTCAGCAATATATATGAAGGCAATCGCTATCGCTTGCGATTAAATCTCCCACAACACACACTAGACTCGATTATTGAATTTGCACGTCGGCAAAAAGGGAAAGCTTCATCTTGGCATGCAGCCAAAGGATTTGAAGACCATCCAAATATTACAAAGCTTGTAGATTCGGGAGAGCGAAAAGATTGGGCTGATAACAACCAATGGTATTGTTCGCTTTTGATATGGCAAGCAGTATTAAAATATACCGGGATTGATTTAGACCCAAACGGAGGCTATTATGTGTATCCAAACGATTTAATAGCACATCCTATTTTTGACAGCATCAGTGCTGATTTTGTTGGAAGAGCGAGATTCTAATAATTTTCTAATGGTTTAATTTGAACTGCAAGATAGATTGTGCCGACAACATAATATCTTCCAGATTTTCAGTGCTTCCGTCCGAATAACGCACAAATAAATTAAGTTGGTCGCTATCAGGCACTTCCTTTAAAAACAGCCTTACCAATTCCTTTCCTTTTTTGTCAACTATTCGCATACTTGTTTTTCGATTGAAATCGTGCACAAAGGTTTTAAGTGAAATATTGTCGAATGAATAGTTTGATTTCAACAAAAACAAAATCGGGAAAACTGAAAATGAAAGATCTTTTACTTCATACACAATCGTTTCTGCTTCCGATATTTTGACCTTTGATTTAATTTTTGCATTAAACACTTCTGACTGTAGGCTCTTCATAACAAGCTCAGCCATAAGTACGGAATATTTTTTACCAAAATTAATTTTAGATTCAAATTCGAGCTCATTTCTACCATAAATCAACTTCATATTCAATGTTTTGGGCAAGCCATCCTGCATTTCGGCATTCAAGCGAAAATCCATAATAGTTTTTGCATTTGAAAACAAAACCACATCTAATTTAATTGGTAAGGAATCCCCGGTGGCTGTCATTTCTTTTTGATACGCACTGATTATTATTTTTTCTGTATTTCGAAAACTGTTTCCAAGATTAAAATCCAATATCAGTGAATCTGAAATGCGAAGAAATTCAATTTCTCCTTCGGATGTTTGGCGGTAATAGCCGGAATGTGTCTGCATATCAAACAGTTTCGCTATACCCTCATTGCCTATAGGGAACTTTTTGCCGGGCAAAGGTGCTGTTTCAAGCTTATACAAATAGCTAATGGCACTAAACGCGTCCGAGTTAATTGTTTTTTGTACTGCGTTCATCAACTCCTGATCTGCTGCCATTAAATATTTCCTGGCTTTTTCCGGTGAATAAGGCTGCTTACAAGATGTCGCAAAAATTGAAACTGCAATAACAAGTGCAAGCCAAAACATGAGTTTTGAATACACAACAAGTTTGATTCTTCTAAATAGCCGAAAGCGGTAAAAGTCAGCTATAGTCATTATAAATAGTTACGCTTTTGTAAAAGATTTACTACCATTTCGGCTATTTCATCTACAGCAATTCGACTGTTATCAACAATCAGATCCCATTGTATTTCTGCGGGTTGCCTTTGACTGAAGTCATAAATCAGTTTGGCACGCTGTTCATCTGATTCCTCCACATATTTCCTGGCTGCAAGACGGTGCATCTTTTTCTGCTCCATTATGCTTTGTATGCGCCATTCCAAAGGAGCTTTAAGCCGAATATGTAAGCCGGTTTCCAAATGATCTGTAATAATTGCTCCGGCTCTTCCCACAATAATTACATTCCCATCTTGCGCTTGATCTTGAATAAACTGTTTCAGCATTTCTCGCACTGTCTTATCGCTTCGATAGGGCTTAGTATGAAAGGCTTTAAGGATTTCCGTAATATGTGAACGTTCATCAGCGCGCATGATTGCTGCCACCTGCTGCTTATCAAGCTGAAGCTCTTCTAAAGCTTGGACAATAAATTCCTTGGTAAGAATCTGCCATTGAATTTTTGATAAATCATCAATACGTTTCTGCAATGTTTCCGCAAGCCGGTAACTATAGCATCCGGTTTCTCTCGATATAGTAATAAAAGGCAATAAAGCTTCGGATGGCTTTATGGAACCTGAACGTAGACGGCTATTTAAATAATTATATAAGTCGGGTACCATATCTTTTTGTTTTTACGAACTAAAAATACAACATTTTTTGAGATAATATTTTAAGCAACCAAAATATTTTTAAATAAAATCAAAATTTAATGAATTTAGTTTGATTTCAGCTCAAATATTTTGTATTTTAGATGACGGAAACCATTAAAACAATTACAGTTATGAAAACATCCTATTTATGTCCACATTGTAAAGGGCAATTACTGCTAAATGATTATTTAATTTTCAGCGTAGAAAGCGAAGACAATGAACGCTTATTACTTCTTATAAACCCTGAGGTTGGTAATTATCAAAGTGTTCACCATCCATCTTATAAATTAAAAGATGGGCAGCGGTTTAAGTTTTTTTGTTCAATTTGTCATTCTGAATTACATTCAGATTTAAACGAAAACCTGGCAATGGTTCATATGACAGACACAAAAGGCAAAGTCTTTGAATTACATTTTTCACGTATTGCCGGGCAAAAAAGCACCTATCAAATCATGGGTAAAGAAGTGAAAACTTTTGGTATTGATGCCCCACATTATCTTGACTTCATCAATTTAATTGACATGAGCTAAGGCAAGTCCTTATTCATGAGGCTTTCAAGATAAGCAAGTATAAGTCGTACTCCAACACCGGTTCCACCGGCTGTCAGATAAGCTTCTTTTTTTGATTGAAATGATGTTCCTGCAATATCAATATGAATAAAGGGATAATCCGTAAAATGTTCTAAAAACTTTGCCGCAGTTATCATCCCTGCCTCCATACCGCCAATATTTTTTAAATCTGCTATATCCGATTTTAAATAATCGGCATATTCGGTCCACATTGGAAATTCAACCAAGCGCTCAAACACTTTATTCCCTGCCGAAACAAGTTGTGCCAACTCATCCGTTGCTTTTACCTGCATTGCAGCACTAGCATGACTTCCGATAGCTCTTTGCGCTGCCCCAGTAAGTGTCGCAAAACTAATTACAAGCTGTGGATTGTATTTTTTAGCATAGGATAACGCATCTGCCAAAACCAAGCGTCCT
This sequence comes from uncultured Lentimicrobiaceae bacterium, assembly GCA_964592175.1. GTDB lineage: Bacteria > Bacteroidota > Bacteroidia > Bacteroidales > F082 > JALNZU01. The sequence goes on along the minus strand of CAZQBU010000006.1, from coordinate 55,428 downwards.
TCCGCATCTGTATTCAATACTTCCACAGAAGTTCCGTCAAAGGTAGTAATCACATCGCCCGGCACAAATGCATTGCCGTTTACGCGATTATCAGTAGCCGGAATTAAAGCAATCAAATGAAATGGCAGTTTAAGTTTTGCAGCAGCATAAATAGCAGCAGCTACAGCAGCGCCCCCGGCCATATCGCTTTTCATGGTATCCATCGAACGTGTAGGCTTTAAACTCATTCCGCCGGTATCATATACCACGCCTTTACCAACCAAAATTATGGGTTTGTTGTTTTTAGCGTGTTCAGGGGTCCATTCCAAAATTGTAAAGCTCGGTGGATCAACGCTCCCACTGTTCACGGCAAGGAGCCCTCCCATTTTGAGGCTCTCAATTTTACGCTTGGATAACACTTCAGCTTTTACGCCAACCGATCGATTTCGCATTGCCATTTGTTCTCCAAAAGCCGTTGCATTCATACGATTTAATGGTTCATTTACCATTTCACGAGCCCAAAGCGTAGCTTCTACAACGGTTTGAAGTTTTTCCAAATACGTAGCATCAAGCGCAGGATGAAAAATAGTTAATGAGTTGAAACTGTTTGCACGCAAAGCTGTTTCTTTGAAATACTTAATAAACTGATAGTTAGCCAAAGACATAGCTTCAGAAAACGCAAGTGTAATTTCGGGAGTCAGTCGACTACCGTCCAAATATGCTTGGGTAAATTTATTTTTATTAAAAATGTCCAGCAAATGTGCAGCAAGCTTTCTGGAATTCTCCAATAGCTGATTTGCTTCCACATCCGTATTAAGAACTGCAAAAACCATCCAATAATCGTAACGGTTTACTACAATGAATTGAGCAGTATCTTTGTTCTTTTTTTGATCAATTACATATTGCTTTTCTTTTTTGCTTAAGTCAAAATCATCAAATGTACATTTATGGCTCAGCAATACAATTTGATGTGCCAGCGGTTTTATTGTTTTGGAATAATTTAAAGTAATGGTCATTTCTGGTGAATTTTGCACAAAATTAGCAAAATCAAGGATGTATAAGCTTATAGCGAGTAAAGCTTATAAATATTTAACAAGTGATTGCATAATTTTTTGTGTTGCCCCTGTGTTTTTCGAGGCATAAGCGCTACATATTTCGGAAGCATATTGTCGCTTTTCAGGGTTTTCTATAAAATCAATAAAAGCTGCTAACATTTGTTCCTCATTCTCAACCGCTATTACCCCCCCAAAATGGACCAAGTCAACGGCTTCATTAAATTTCTTGTGGTTTGGTCCAATGATTACAGGACAACCATATGCCACGACTTCCTGAATATTGTGAATCGATTTCCCAAAGCCTCCACCAACATAGGCAAAATATGCATATTGATATAAGGCGGACAAAATACCGATTGTATCAATGATAAGTAGTTTGTCTTCCGGTGTAAATGCCTTGTTTGAGTATCGCTTAGACGCAAATTTGAATGTGTTTTCCAGTTCATTAATTCGTTTTTCATCCACTTCATGGGGGGCAATAATCACACAAAACTCTTCCGGCAGCTGCGTAAGCACTTTAGCAAGATACTGCTCATCTTCTGCCCATGAACTTCCAATCACAATTGCTTTTCGTTCTTGAATAAAGGCTTCTATTTCAGGAAATCTTTGTAGTTGTTGTGCTAGCTCCATCACCCGATCAAAGCGGGTATCTCCTGCAATTTCCACTTGATTAATAGCATGGCTTCGTAAAACATCCGCTGTTGCTTCATCTTGGACAATGAATTTATCAACTTTTTTTAACTGTTCTAAGAACCGTACGGCATAAGGCTTGAAAAACCATGTATCAGGTGAAAGTTTAACAGATACAAACATCAAAGGGATTTGCTGGCGCTGCAGCTCATAGATATAATTAAACCAGAAATCATATTTTATGAATACGACTAGTTTCAAGGGAATGCTAGCAATAAAGTCGCGCGCATTTTTGGGCGTATCAGCGGGTAAATAAGTTATATAATCAGCAAAGGCATAGTTTTTTCTAATTTCATAACCCGAAGGTGAGAAAAAGCTAAGCAGTATTTTATAGTTCGGGTACTGTTTTTTTATGGCTTCAATTAAGGGCCTACCTTGTTCAAACTCGCCCAATGATGCGGCATGAATCCATATCCATTCTTTAGATTTATCGAGTGATGAAGCTAGTTTTTTTCTCCATTTCTTTCTACCTTTTACCCATTGTGCTGCTTTGGGATTAATCAGCGCACCAATGGTAATGCCATAGGTAAATACATAAATAAAGAAAGTATAAAGCAATCGCATGCAGCAGCTTAATAGTAATAATATTTCTGAGCAACACGTTTATAAGCCGGAATCATCCAATTTACCCTTATTCCATAATAAAGGTCCTTGTAATTTGCATCATCGCGCCCCATCAGATTGAAGTCGTATTCACGCAAGGAAGCTGTATATGCATGTACAAACTCAAATCCCAAGCTGAAGTTAAGTGCCCGTCTATTTCCCATAAACATAAAGCCTGCTTCCATGCTATGTGCAAAGCCTCCCCGCATACGGTCGTAGCCTTTGGCATAATCGCCCATCAGCTGAGGAGCCGTACCAAACTGGTTTTCAATACGAATACGATGTGTCAAATAACCCAAGCCTGTTTGAACGAAAATTCCGGAATTCGGATTTATAGAAGTCAAGGGAAACAGCTTCCCTAGCTTAGCTTGCAGATGAAAACCGCGTTCAAATAAAGCAATACTGGAATACACCCCATCGCCATCAATAATTTCACCGGTAGATGTACTAATAAGGCTTAACAGTTCTTCACGCCCATACACATTATCACCAAATATAAAACCCAAATGGGCATTCCAAAGCCAGTTTTTATTTGTTTTATAGCCTAGTACAACACCGATATTTGAATTATAACCGAAACTTTCACTCAAGTCGCCACCGGGAAACTGCAAAGCATAGCTTGCCTGAACCAATATGGTATTTACCACACTGTCAGCAATGGATTGTTGAGCATGAACTTTGCCAATCAAGAACAACAAACTGATTGACACTGCAAATAATAAGTTTTTCATAGCACGTTTTAACGTAACAAAAGTACACAATTTATTTGCGGCTCAAACAGTTCTTATAAAAGACTTTTAGCCTGCATAATTTATCAATTCATAAAATTATCAATCTAACTTTATCATAATAAGCTTATGATCATTGTGTTAGTAGGTTTTAGTAGTAATTTTAAAAGCATTTATTCTAAAATGAATTTTGATTTAATTTTAGCAATTTTATACGTTATGAGTTGTTCGCAGTAGTTGGCTACAGCTTCACAACTCATGCCTTAAAATTTCTCAAAATTAAATTCATGAATTAAGCAGGTTAGATAGTGTCCGCTACACTAAGAAAAAACGAAATGATCAAAATCGTGTTGCCCTAGCGCGATATAAACGGCTCTATAGCGGATAAAACCGTATGTTTTTAATGATTTTCGTGAGGATTATGCATCCAATTCGCCAAGAAAGTTATATCCCATTAACGCAATTGTTTGCTGAACTTGCTGCACATCCACATTAGTTCCTTTGACAAATACTTTGTCATTTTCAATATCAGCTTCTACTGATTCAACTCCCGGAAGTGCTTTTATACCGGTTTCTACTCTATTTTTACAGTGGTTGCAAGTCATACCACTAACTCCAAAAACAAAATCTGTTTTTCCCATGATTATTATGTAATTAAAAGTAAACTTAATCTTAGTAATAAAGACTTTTTGTTGTTGACATGATGTTAAGTCAGCCCTCAACAACTCTTTCAATCAAAACAACACAGGGCCTGATTGGTTCAATCCAAGATTGATTTTACACGATGCCGGTGAATCCCATAAAAGCCAATGCCAATATCCCTGCAGTTACAAGTGCTATTGGCACCCCTTTCATTCCGGATGGCACTTCCATCAAATCAAGATGTTCGCGTATGCCGGCGAAAATCACCAAAGCGAGCCCGAAGCCTACAGCAGTAGCACTGGCAAACACAACACCTTCTAATAAATTATAGTCTTTTTGAATTGTTAAGATTGCCACACCAAGTACGGCACAATTGGTAGAAATCAAAGGAAGAAACACGCCTAATGCCGAATATAAAGCCGGGCTTACCTTCTTCAGAATTATTTCAACCATTTGCACAAGTGAAGCAATCACCACAATAAATGCGATTGTTTGTAAGAAATGAAGTCCAAGTGGATTTAAGATATAAGTTTGTAGCAGCCAGGTTACAATGGTTGACAAAGTGATTACAAACAATACGGCGCCACCCATACCTACCGAAGTAGATATGCGATTGGAAACACCAACAAAAGGACAAATCCCTAAAAATTGTGCCAACACGATATTGTTGACAAATATGGCTGATATAATAATTATAATGTATTCCATAATTCAGTTGTGTTAGCCTATTTATCAAATTTTCTTTTTAACGCAATCAAGTATCCCAGTCCAAGGAAGGCACCCGGTGCAAGTACAAATACCAGTATCATTTCGCCGGGTATAAATTTATATCCGAAGAAAGCGCCACTACCTAAAATTTCACGTAAGGCACCTAGTACGGTAAGAGCAAAAGTAAATCCAAGCCCCATTCCCAAACCATCTACAACTGAGGATCCGATGGTATTTTTAGATGCAAAAGCTTCAGCACGCCCCAAAACAATGCAGTTTACTACAATAAGTGGGATAAATAATCCCAATTGATCGAACAGTGCGGGTACAAATCCCTGCATTACCAATTCTACCACCGTTACAAAGGAGGCAATAATTACAATAAACGAAGGAATACGGACTTTATCAGGGATAAAGTTTTTAACCAACGACACTACCAAGTTTGAAGCCACCAACACAAAGGTTGTTGCCAATCCCATACCGAGCCCATTCGTTGCTGAAGTGGTTACGCCTAAGGTGGGACATAATCCCAACAGCTGGACCAAAACCGGGTTTTCTTTTAGGAAACCTTTAGTTAAATTTTGTAATTGACTCATAATTATTTCCCTTCCTGATAATTTTTATAGGTATCGAAAGCATGTGCTACTGCATCTGTAAAAGCCCGGGAGCTAATCGTTGCTGCAGTAATTGCATCTACATTACCCCCATCCTTCGTCACTTTAAGCTTATAATTGTCCGGATGTTTGCCGTTAAACTGATTGCTCCAGTCTGATTTGTTCTTTTGCATTTTATCGCCCAGCCCCGGAGTTTCTTTGTGTTCCAAGACAGAAGTATTATAAATGCTGCCATCCGGCAAGAAACTAACCATGATACGAACCAGTCCCGAAAAGCCTTTGTTAGAATAGGTATCTACCGCAACGCCAACAACTTCATCAGCTTTATAACCAATAAAGAATTCCAAAGAGTCATTTTCATATGCCGAAAGCACTTTTACTGACTCAATTCTGTCAAAATCCGGTAATACTTGCCGTATTGCTTCTTCCAATTTTTTCTGCTTTGCTATGGCAATAGGCTCTTTGGTGAGATTATACACACTTCCCAACGTAAAAGCCGCTATCAGTGTTACCAATAACAAAGTAGTGAACATATTTATAAAATTCGATTCTCTTTTTGCTGCCATGACTTTAGTAGTATAATAGCGTTTAGATGCTTATTTCACAATTTTACCGAAACGTTTGGGTTTAAAGCCTCTATTGATTAAAGGCGTAAAAGCATTCATTATCAAAATGGCAAAGGATATACCCTCCGGGTATGCCCCCCACAATCTGATAATAATGGTAAGTAATCCGATTGAAACCCCGTACACGATTTTTCCGGACATATTCATAGGTGAAGTAACCATATCGGTCGCCATAAATATAGCTCCCAACATTAATCCACCGGTAAACAAATGGAAGCTAGGTTCTACATAATACTGCGGATCGATAAGATGGAATATCCCTGCAAAAACAAATACGGTCAAAAGTATAGAAACAGGCAGTTGCCAGTCAATCACCTTTCTAATAATCATGTAAATACCGCCTAATATAAGGGCAATAGCCGATATTTCACCCATCGAGCCTCCCATATTTCCCAATAGGCGGTCAAGGTAATCAGGCATAGCAGCATCGGCCATTATCTGATCAACTGACTGCCCTACCCCAAGGTTTTCTTTGAGCATACCCAAAGGTGTGGGACCGGTTATGGCGTCAGTAAGCCCGGAAGCAAACAATGGTTTTGGTAGTGACCATGTAGTCATTTGAACCGGAAAAGATATCAAAAGAAACACACGACCTACCAATGCAGGATTAAACGGGTTTTTCCCTAATCCGCCAAATGACATCTTTGCCACTCCGATAGTAACCAGCGCACCAAGAATTAAAATAATTGTCGGCAAATTAGATGGCACGTTAAATGCCAGCAAGGTACCGGCTACTACAGCAGAACCATCTGTAATACTTATCGGTCCTTTAATAAGGAATTTTTGTATTACCCACTCAAAGAATAAGCAGGCAAGCACCGAAATCAATAAAACACGCACCGCATCCAGCCCGAAATAATAAATCGAAACCAGTATGGCAGGTATCAGCGCGTAGATTACCGTATACATGATTTTCTTTACACTTTCATCTCCATGTATATGGGGAGATCCTGAAATCGTCAACCTATTCATAAATTTAGCTTTTTCTGGTTCGGATTAAATGACCTGTCTTTTGTTTTCCAAGCCTCAAATAATCGAGCAATGGTAAATTGGCAGGACATGTAAACTGACAAGAACCGCATTCGATGCAGTCCATTATTTTTTCTGATTCGGCACGGTCAAACAGTTCTAGTTTAGCAAGTTTATAGAGCAGATATGGCTCAAGACCCATCGGACATGCCACAACGCACTTGGAACAACGGATACAGTTATTCGATTCCTTGCGTTTACTTTCATCAGAGGGCATTAATAATATACCTGAAGAGCCCTTCATCACAGGAATATCGGCTGTACTCACCGCTTTACCCATCATGGGACCACCATTAATGATTTTTCCGGTATCATCGGGCAAACCTTCAACGGCATCAAGCAATACAGAAACCGGAGTTCCAACGCGTACCATAAAGTTGGAAGGTTTTTTAACCGATTTGCCAGTTACCGTAACTACTCTTTCGATAAGAGGTTTATTTTTTTGTACGGCTTCATATACTGCAAATGCAGTACCCACATTCGACACTACACAGCCCACCTCAAGCGGCAGTTTACCAGAAGGCACCTCTCTGTTCAACACAGCTTTTATAAGCTGCTTCTCGCCTCCCTGCGGATATTTTACCTGTAAAGGCTGTACACTGATGCCGGCATATGCAGAAGCCAATTGCTTGATATTCGAAATGGCATCAGCTTTATTATTCTCGATGCCAATTATTGCTTTCTCAACACCTAAAGCCCTCATTAACACCTTGATGCCTATGAGAATTTGTTCTCCCTTTTCAAGCATTAAACGATGGTCTGAAGTAAGATAAGGTTCACACTCCACTCCATTTATAATAAGATACTCTGCTGCTCTTCCTTCGGGTACCATCAGTTTCACATGCGTTGGAAATGTAGCACCTCCAAGCCCAACAATGCCACAATCTTTGATGCGTGCAATAATCTGTTGTTTATCAAGTGTAATTTCCCGAATGATTTCCTCCGAACGGTCGATTCCCTCTTCCCACTCGTCTCCTTCAACCTTGATAAAAATGGCTTTACGCTTATATCCACTCGAATCCATTGCATCATCAATCTTTAGTACAGTGCCTGAAGCCGGTGAATGCAGATTGGCAGAAATAAAAGCTTCGCCTTTCGCTATCAGCTGCCCCACTTTTACGGTATCGCCTTTTTTTACCAATGGTTTTGAGGGCACGCCAAGGTTTTGACCTAGCGGAACAATTAGCTGCTCCGGCAATGGGATTGGGCTGATTGCTTCAGCAGCTGAAAATTTATTTTCTGCCGGATGCACCCCCCCTAATCGAAAAGTTTTTAACGCCTTCATACTTATATTATGCTATTAAATCCCCAGGTTTATCAGTCTTATCTTTTGCAGTCTCTTCCGTTTTAACAGCCACCGACTCTTCGGTAGTCACTGCTTTTTCTTTCACGGCTTTGGCCGGCTCCCGTGCAGGCTTTTCAGCAACAGGCCTTGGCTTCCTCAAGGGGAAGTTAATCTCATGAATGGCATCTGTCGGGCAAACCTCCACACATTTTCGGCAAAGCTTACATGCAACAAAATCAATATAGGCTAAGTTATTCGCCATGGTAATGGCATCAAAGGGACAGACCTGAAAACATTTGGAGCAGCCAATACAAGCCACACTACAGTTTCTTTTGGCTGGTCCGCCTTTTTCTTCATTGATGCAAGAAACGAAAATTCGCCTATCCTTTGGTCCTTTCTTACGCAGTTCAATAATTCCTCGTGGACAGGCTTTAACGCATGCTCCACAAGCCGTACATTTATCGTTTACCTCAGGCAAGCCAGTTTCGGGATTCATATGAATGGCATCAAAATCGCATGAAGCCACACAATCGCCCAAGCCAAGACAGCCGAATGGACAGCCGCCTTCACCTGAATAAAGATTATGTGCAAAGGCACAAGATGCCGGACCATCATAATTGATTTTGGCAGGTGAATTCGTTAATGAACCATTACAACGAACAACGGCAATTAATGGGTCTTGCTCCGCAACCTCCAGATTCAGTATAGCGGCAACCTCCTTCATTACATCATTGCCGCCTACAGGGCAATTGAATCCGTCAATATTTTGAACTGTATCAGCCTGCTTCACCAAAGTTTCTGCAAAATTTCGGCAACCCGGAAAACCGCAACCTCCACAATTTGCCTTGGGCAATACATCTTCAACTAAATCTATCTTGGGGTCTTCTACAACCTTAAACTTCTGAGCCACAATATATAAAATCACTGCCATGACAGCACCCAAAAGCCCCAAAGTAAGAAGTGCAAAAAGTAATATATCGTTCATCTTAAAAACAGCTTTTATGTTAAAACACTGTGTAACAATTAGTTCGTAAAATGTTTGTTAAAAAACATTAACACAAAATTAAAATAATTGAATACATGAAACAGTATCTGGCAAATAGAAAACAATAGCTGTAACACATTAATTTTCAGCCTATTATAGCGAATAGCAAATAATATTAAAAAATTTTGATCTGACAAACATGCTGATAATCAGATAGTTTCATGGGTTGTTTAGAATACTTCTAAATTAACAGATAATCAGTAATTTAGAACATATATAAATATGGAGAGATGTAAATGCTTCGATTTAGTCTTTGATAAAAAACTGAAATTGTTTGCTTAATTTATGGCGTAAAAAATAAACCACCAAGTAATATAAAACCAAGACAACCAGAGCTATAAGACCAGCAAACCCTTCGCTGTGTCCCATAATAATAACCACTATTAAACTTGTAACAACTAAAAGGAAGGGCAAAATATAGCCAAAGAAAACAGCTTTAAAGCCTAAATTTCGATCCATTAGCAACATTACTTCTTGTCCAATGCTAAAGGATGCTTCGGCAGGCTTCTTTACGTTTACGATTTTTTCTTCCATTTCGGATACATTGCACACTCCTTTGGCAGAACAAGCCGCGCAGGCGGAAGCAGATAAAATCATTACTTCAATCACATCCTTGTCTATATTTGTAATCCTTCCAGGATGCTCAATAACTTCAGTATGTTGCGTCATGACAGTCTAATAGTTTCTAATGGCAAAAGTACAAATATAGTTTAGTTGAATGTCAAATTTCAAAAATCCACAGTAATTAACGAAATTAATTCGTCCATATTTTCATCAAACACGAGCTTCAATTAAATAAAACAATCAAAGATGTATGCTGAGAATCCATCGATTATATAATTTCCCGCAGAATATTCCTGAAAATTTCAGTAGTTTTCAAGCATAAGTCGGCATGAATTTTGTATTATATTTGAATGTTCTTATTAGTGAAACTTTAATGCCTGTCAAAGCTACTGCAAACTAAATTGCATTGAGCTTTTATGAAAAGCAGTATCTTTGAGGGCTAATTATTTTATATAATGCGATTATTAATACAAACGAATTTGTTCGTATTGCTTTTTTTAGTTTGCAGCATTTCGATTTCGGCTGCCACACCTCAGCAAGAAGCTGATTCTCCCTGGTTTGAGTATATTCTGAAATCCGATGCAAAAAAAATGGGCAATTATTTTGCCCCCATGATTAAGCTTGAGCTTCCCACAGAAAAAGGCGATTATAATAAAAGCCAAGCTGTAATGATTTTATCTGCATTTTTTGAAAAACATCCTGCGAAGACAGCTTCAATACAAAAAAGCGGTAAAAGCTCACAATCGAACAACTTTTTCATTGGTGAATACAAACATGCAAATCAGGTTTTTCGTTTGTATATACACACTCATGAGATAAACAATAAACAAGTCATTCATTCACTGAGCATTACAAAAAAATGACAGAAAAAGAACTCATCATTTCAATAATAAAGGAGGCTTTAGCCGAAGATTTGGGTACAGGTGGCGACCACACTTCCAAATCAACTATTCCGGAGCAAACGCAAGGGAAAGCACAGCTTTTGATAAAAGAATCGGGCATTATATCCGGTATTGAAGTGGCACAGCTTGTATTCCAACTTCTTGACCCGGAAATTCGTTTTACTCCTTTCTTGGCTGATGGAGATAAAATCAAGCCCGGCAATATTGCATTTAAGGTGGAAGGAAATGTAATTTCCATCCTCAGTGCCGAGCGTTTGGCTTTAAATTTTTTACAACGAATGAGCGGCATTGCCACTCAAACCTCTGAAATGGTAGAAATTATCGGGGATTTAGAATGCAAGCTGCTCGACACCCGCAAAACCACTCCAAATATGCGCATTTTCGAGAAAATGGCTGTTCGCGCCGGTGGAGGCTATAATCACCGATTTGGATTATTTGATATGATTTTAATCAAGGACAACCATGTGGATTTTGCCGGAGGCGTTGCTCTTGCCATTTCGAAAGCCATTGAATATCAAAAGAAAAACGGACTGTCAATACCTATAGAAATTGAAGTGAGGGACTTTAACGAGCTTGAAGAAGCGCTCCGGACAGGAGGTTTTCAACGTATAATGTTAGATAATTTCACGACTGAAGATATGCAAAAAGCGGTTCAAATCATCGATGGAAGATTTGAAACCGAAGCTTCGGGCGGCATTACAAAAGACACATTGAGAAAATACGCCGAAACCGGTATCGATTTTATCTCTGTAGGAGCGCTCACACACCAGATAAAAAGCCTGGACATGAGCCTGCGAGCAATCACATAATAAAAATATATGCCTCTCATAAAGCGTAAGCGCCTGCGTCAATACATCCAATTGCGGGATAAAATTATCAAGTTTCTACGCCTGCTTGTTTTGCCGGGCTTTAATGGAGTGCCTCTATATGATGTATTGGTGTTTTTTGTGAAAGGCTTATTTAAAGGTGCGGTATCCATACGTGCTTCGGCAGTGGCTTTCAACTTCTTTTTGGCGATTTTTCCATTTATTTTATTTCTATTTACGCTTATTCCTTATATCCCGATTGAAAATTTCCAAATTCAGCTTTTCGACTTCTTCAAGGATATTATTCCGCCGGAAACTTTTGGAATGGTAGAAAAAACGATTTATGAAATCGTCATGAAACAGAATACGGGATTGATGTCATTGAGCTTCGTACTTACATTTATATTTAGCACCAACGGAATTAATGCAATTATTGAAGGATTTAACAGCACCTGGCACGAAATTCCTACTAAAACTTGGGTTCAACAACGATTGATGGCAATATTCCTCATGCTGGTTTTATCTGTGCTTGTAATAGTTTCCATCGCTCTGCTAACAATCGGCAACTCGGCTATTAATTATTTAGTCGAACACCACTGGATTGGAGGAAGATTTACTTTCTACATTTTAGTATTTTTAAAATGGTTTATTGCTATCACACTCGGATTTATCGGCGTTTCCTTTTTATATTATTACGGACCACGCCATCGCAAGGCATATCGATTCTTCAGCCCCGGCTCCATATTAGCCACCACCCTATTTATTGCCGGAATTCTTGGATTCAACTTTTATATTACAAACTTTTCTAGGTACAATGCCTTATACGGCTCCATAGGCACACTGATTATCTTCTTGCTATGGCTGTTTTTAAATGCGTTTATTTTGTTAATCGGATTCGAACTCAATACCAGTATTATGCTTGCGAGTGAAGAAAAGCATGAACACGCATTGAAAGACTAAATCAAGCTTCAAGCTCATTTTCAATTATAGCTTTCAGTACTAACGGTTACAGCTTCAAAGTAGAAATAGAAGTGTTTTTTATCAAAGAAATCATCAACAATCAATTTATTTAGCCGGATAAGCGCCACGAATGCTTCAGACAAGCAACAAAAAGCGTATTTTCGCACTTGTAATTAATTTTACGGTCTATGAGTAAGCCAAACTTGATTGCTGAAACAAATACAAAGGTAGTTTTCCTTGGTAGTGGTGCCATTGCTACGGCATTGGGAAATGTATTGGCAAAAAACAATACAATTGATGTTGTTCTTTTGTCTATTGAAGAGGATGTAGTTGAATCGATTACCATTGATCACACAAATACCAAGTATTTTCCGAATTTCATACTCGAATCTCGGCTAAAAGCCACACAAGATACGGCTGTAATAGCTGAAGCAGATATTATTTTTCTGGCATTACCTTCCACTGCTGTTATAGGTTATCTTGAATCCTATCGTGAGCTAATACCAGCAGATGCGCTTTTAGTGAATTTGGCTAAAGGCTTCGGCAGATCAAACAGCCTCATTCCCCAGACGCTTAACAAGCTACTGCCCAATACGATAGCAGTAATGAAGGGACCGTCGTTTGCACGAGAAATCATTAATAGGCAGCCTACGGCTTTTACTGTTTCGGCAAGTGAAAGCAGCTGTTTTGATGTGTTTAAACAACTTTTCAAAAACAGCAATATTTATCTGGATTTCACCGATGATTTGATTGGAGTAGAATATGCCAGCATTTTAAAAAATATTTATGCGATACTTATTGGTATAGTCGATGCAAATTTTGATTCGCCCAATCTTCGCTCGCTGGTTTTATCAAAATCAATCAATGAAATGCGCAGATTGATTAGTTTTTTTGGTGGCAGGGAAGAAACCATTTTCAATTACTGCGGATTTGGCGATTTTTCGCTTACTGCACTAAACGATTTAAGTCGCAATCGCACACTGGGTTTATTAATTGGCAAAGATTTTTTCGCCCAAGGCATTTCGGACAAAGTAGTGCTTGAAGGGCGCATAGCCGTAAATGTATTTTACGAATTATTGACAGCTTGTTGTGAGCCCGATAAAAACTACCCCCTCATGGCTGAACTTTACAAGGTGTTCAAGCAAGGTTATGACATTAAACATTTTGTGAACCATATATTAAAGGAGTAAAGTAGAGCCTGCTAATTTTTCAGAATGTAGTATCCTAATGAGAAGAACCGTTTATATTTTCATACTTTTTTCGTTAACTCAATTAAGCCCTCATTTTCTTTTTTCTCAAACGAGGATTACGGCAGATGAATATATAGCACGCTATAAAGATATTGCCATCTCAAAGATGAAGGAATATAAAATCCCGGCATCCATTACGCTGGCTCAAGGACTATTAGAGTCAGGCAGCGGCAATTCACGTTTAGCAAAAGAAGGCAATAATCATTTTGGCATCAAATGCCATAAAGGCTGGACAGGGAAAACAATATATATGGATGATGACGAAAAAAACGAGTGTTTCCGAAAATATAAAAACCCCGAACAATCATTTCACGACCATTCGCTATTCCTTACAGAGCGTGCACGTTACGCATTTTTATTCGATTTGGATATTATGGATTATAAAGCATGGGCACGCGGTTTAAGCAAAGCCGGTTATGCCACAAACCCACGCTATCCCGAGTTGCTTATCTCACTAATAGAACGGAATAATCTGCATTCGTATGATTTGGAATATCAAGGCAGTAAAAAGCCACAGATAGTGGTAGCAGATGAAGATTTTGAGTTTATTCCGATAAATGTTTCCAGTTTTGAGGTAGTGGCAAAATCAGATTCCGGGCGTTTTGTACACCAAAATAACGGAAGAAAATTAATTTTTGCTCGCGAAGAGGACAATATCGGAGCCTTGGCTGCCGAATTTAATATTTACAGTTGGCAAATTGTTAAATACAATGAGTTTTCAAAGAAAGAACAGCTTTCTCAAAATCAAATTGTGTATTTGGAAAAGAAAAGGCGAAAATCAAGAAGCCACAAATTACATATTTTGCAGGAAGGAGAAAGCTTACATTCAGTAAGCCAACTTTATGGAATAAGGCTAAAACGCTTGTATAAAATAAACCATTTGGAAGAAAATATTGAGCTTCCGGAAGGCACAACTATTTTACTGCGTTAGCACTATCATTAGCTAAAGTTCAAATAAAATTGCAATGTTTTTTTTAGATTTCGGGTAACAAAATAAGCATGTAAATAGACAAAAGTCAGGCAATTTGGGCATAAATTCGTATGATTATTCAATTAATGGCTGAAATATTGCTTGTTGTCAAATATTATTCTAATTTTGCACCCTCAAAAAAAATTTGTAACAAAGAATAGTTAATCTAATAATCTAATCACATTTAGAAATGCAAAACAAAGGAGCTATTAAAGTCTTCGCAATTGCACTGGCAATTGTTTCACTTTACCAGCTTTCGTTCACATTTGTATCAGGACGTGTGGAGCGTAAGGCTAAAAAATATGCTACGAGTGAAATATCTGCCAATCTTGCCGAAGAGCTTGCAAAGGGTGACGAATTGCTGAATAAATACCTTTATGACTCAATCGTTGAAGCAAGGGAAACCTATTATCTCGATTCCATGGATAACGAGATTGTGTATAATCTTTTAATTGATAAATACACCTATCGTAAAGCCAAAGAGCGTGAAATCAACTTGGGTCTTGACCTTAAAGGGGGAATGAACGTCGTACTGGAAGTATCTGTCCAAGATATTGTTCAAGCCCTTTCGGGCAACAGTCAGGATCCTGTTTTCGTTCAAGCAATGGAACAGGCAGTCATCAATCAAAGAAGCAGTCAAAAAGACTTTGTAACCCTTTTTGGTGAAGCTTTTGAACAGGCAGATCCAAATGCACGTTTGGCTTCCATCTTTTTGTTTGAGTTCAAAGACAAGGGTATTACAACCAATTCGACGAATGCCGAAGTATTGGCTGTAATTCGCAAAGAAGCCGAAGCTGCCATAGACCGCTCCTTCCAAATTTTGCGTACACGTATTGACCGCTTTGGTGTTACCCAGCCAAACATTCAAAAGCTTGCCACTTCCGGAAGAATCTTGATAGAGCTTCCCGGTATTAAGGATCCCAAGCGCGTACGTAAACTGTTACAAGGTACCGCTCAACTCGAATTCTGGGAAACCTATAATTTCTCAGAGGTATATACCTATTTCGAACAAGCAAACGAACGCCTTTCAGAGCAAAATTCTTCTACAAGCTTAACCGAAGAAGAGGCAGTCGAAGAAGAAGAGATTATCGAAGGACTTGAAGAAGAAGTAACTGAAATCATCGAAGAAGTTACCGAAACAATTGAAGATTTAACCGAAGCTGTTACCGATTCCTTGGAAGCCTTATTAGGTGAAGATGAAAGCAGTTTACTGGATCAGTTAGATGCAGATGAAATTGCTGAAGATCAAAGCTTTGAGGAGTACGCCAAGAACAACCCGCTCTATGCATATCTGATGCCCTCTTATGTTCAAGACGAGCAAGGCAGATTCTTCCCGGCTAACTCTGCTCGCGTAGGTAGTGCCCTTGTTAAAGACACTGCTCGCGTGAACAATATGCTCCGTAGGGTTGAAAGCATCTTCCCACGTAATATGAAGCTGGTTTGGACAGTAAAGCCCAGAGGTACTACTCCCGGCCAACCCGGCGTATTGGAGTTGGTAGCTTTGAAAACATCACGCGACAGCAAAGCTGCTTTAGGCGGTGAAGTAATCGTTGATGCACGTCAAGATTATGATGCAAACGGACGCGTAGAGGTTTCAATACAAATGAATAACGAAGGTGCCAAGGTATGGAAACGCCTCACCGGTGAAAATATTGGAAGACAAATAGCTATAGTGCTTGACGACTATGTTTACTCCTACCCCGTTGTTAATGATGAAATCCCCGGAGGACGTTCATCGATTAGCGGAGGCGAAATGAGTATTGAAGAAGCACTTGACCTTGCCAACATATTAAAAGCAGGTAAACTACCCGCTCCGGCACGTATCCTCGAAGAAGCAGTTGTAGGACCATCACTCGGTCGTGAAGCTGTAACAGTAGGATTGTGGTCATTCATCTTGGCATTTATCCTGGTGCTGATTTATATGTTCTTCTTTTATCGAAAATCAGGATTGGTTGCCAACTTAGCACTGATAACAAACGTGTTCTTCCTATTTGGAGTGCTCGCCTCATTAGGTGCCGTACTCACATTGCCCGGTATTGCGGGTATTGTGTTGACACTTGGTATGGCAGTGGATGCCAACGTAATTATTTTCGAGCGTATTAAAGAAGAAATCCAACTTGGTAAAGGTATGCGCCTTGCCATTGAAGACGGATACAAAAACGCATACTCAGCTATTATTGACGGTAACGTAACTACCTTGTTGACAGGTATCGTATTGTATATATTTGGTACCGGTCCGGTACAAGGATTTGCTACTACTTTGATAATTGGTTTGCTTACCTCCTTGTTTACCGCCATCTTTATCTCACGCATGGTATTCATGTGGATGCTTGATAAAAACAAGAAAATTGTATTTGGAAGTAGTTTCGGTTTAAATTTCCTTGCAAATACACATATCGACTTCATGAAATTGCGTAAAAACGCGTATATCGTATCAGCTGTATTGATATTAATCAGCCTTGGTTCACTCACTTTCCGTGGATTAAACTTCGGTATTGACTTTAGCGGCGGACGCACCTATTTGGTTCGTTTCGACAAAGACGTCACCGTGAACGAGGTTCGTTCAGCATTAACTGCGCAGTTCACCGATGACACCCCCGAGGTGAAAACATTTGGACCAAGTCGTCAGGTGAAGATTACCACCAAGTTCATGATTGAAGATGAAGGAAAAGAAGCAGATACCATCGTTCAAAATATGTTGTACGAAGGCTTGAAAACACTGTATGATGCTCCTATTACTTATAATCAGTTTACATCTGATGAAGAATCTGCTGATAAATTCATTGGTATTTTAAGCTCACAAAAGATTGGACCTACCATTGCTGATGATATTCGAAACAAAGCATTTTTAGCAATTGGATTCTCACTCTTAATCATATTTGTGTATATCGCTTTACGATTCCGCAGATGGCAGTTTGGTCTGGGAGGACTAATCCCATTGGCTCACGACTCCATTATTGTGATAGGACTATTTTCACTCTTCCATAATATTTTACCATTTAGCATGGAGGTGGATCAATCTTTCATTGCAGCTATTCTGACAATTATCGGATACTCCATTAACGACACTGTGATTGTGTTTGACCGTATCCGTGAGAATTTAAGGCTACGCCCGAAACAAGAAATCAGGACCACTATCAATGAAAGTATTAACCAAACCCTTTCACGTACGGTAAACACTTCAGGTACTACCTTAGTAGTATTGCTGATGATTTTCATCTTTGGTGGTGAAGTTATCAGAGGCTTTGTTTTCGCCTTATTGATGGGGGTAATCATTGGTACCTATTCATCTATCTTTAATGCAAGTGCGTTGGTATATGATATGCTTAAAAAATCATCCGATCAAACACTTGAAAAGATTAAACAGCCTGTAAAGAAAGCTCCGAAAGGAAATTAATAGATAAATTCAGCTATGGAAAAGTCTGATTCAAGCATTTGAGTCAGACTTTTTTTTTGCTTTTTGAAGCAATTGATACAAACATGCAATCAATTGTTTATTTTTGCGCATTATAATATGTTTGTATGCTACTGTTTTTTAATATAGGGTCCGGCGAGCTCATCCTCATTCTTTTAATACTATTTGTAGTATTGGGTCCGAAGCGTATGCCCGAGGTAGCACGTACAGTGGGCAAGGCAATTAATGAAATGAAACGTGCATCGGCAGGTTTTAAGAATGAGATTGACAAAGAAGTTCAGAAGATAGAGCGGGAGACCAAGTTAACTGAATTTATTCAAGAGAGAAGGGACACAAATCCCGAAACGGTCGAACAAATTGAACAAGCTGTTGAAAGGGCGGAGCAGACGGAGGATGGTTCTACTGAAGCCGGGACTGACGATATTCAACAAGATACATATACGGAACAAGATAATGAACCAGATAATGAAAGCAATCCTGAATCCAATAAATCTGAAGGATAAACGTTTGCACTTAATACTGAAATTGGCATGAGACATCATCTTATAATATTTTTCATTTTTTCTTTTGTGCTTCTCTCAACAAACCCGATACAAGCACAAAGCAAGGCAGCTCGCGGTGCCGACGAAGCCTTTTCAAAACAACAGTATTCACTTGCATTGGATCGATATAAAAAAGCATATGGGAAAGTTCGTAGAAACAAAGACGAACGCAGTCGTATCTCCTACCGTATGGCAGAGTGCTACCGTTTAACGGGTAATGCAAAGCGAGCTGAAGCCACTTATCGCCGTGTCGTACGGACGGATATGACCGACCGTTATCCTGAGATTTACCTCACTTTTGCAGATTTGCTCAAGATGAATAAGAAATTTGAAGAATCAAGCGAATATTATCAACTTTATATTGAACGCGTTCCGGATGACCCACGTGGTCAGCTTGGGTTGGAAACAGCTGCCCTTGCAGAGGAGTGGCTTGAAAACCCCTCCCGTTTTGAACTTACGGAACTAAAAAAAGTCAACTCCAGATCATCAGATTTTGCAGCCACATGGGCATCGGATAACTTTAATGAGATTATATTCACTTCTACACGTGACGGCTCCACCGGAAAAGAAAAAGACCGTTGGACAAACCAAAGTTTTAGTGATTTATACCGTAGCAGATTAGATCGTAACGAACAATGGAGCTCACCTGTACTGCTTGATGAAGATGAAGTAATAAACACTTCAGCAAATGAAGGAAGCCCCTATATGAATAGCAGCTTTACCTCATTATATTTTACTCGTTGCAACAACATCCCACAACAAAATTCAGGATGCCAGATTTTTGTAAGCAACCGTTCCGGAAGAAACTGGAGTGCTCCTGCTTTGGTACAAATACGCGGTGTGGACAGTCTGGACGTAGTAGGACATCCTACTCTAAGTAGCGATGAGTTGATAATGTATTTTGCAGCCGAACGTAAAGGAGGCTATGGCGGAAAAGATATTTGGGTGGCACTACGCGACAACAAAAATCAAGCGTTTAACCGTCCGCTAAACATTGGTCCTGTGATAAATACCAAGGGTGATGAAGTGTTTCCATTCCTACGTAATGATACTACCCTTTATTTCGCAAGCGACGGCCATGGGGGGCTTGGAGGACTTGATATTTTTGTTTCTACCATAGATTCAGCAGGAAATTGGGGTGAGCCAAAAAACTTAAAACACCCGATTAACTCAACTGGTGACGACTTTGGAATACACTTCCACCCTACCGAAGAAAGAGGATTTATCACAAGTAACAGAAATAATATCCGTGGCACGGAAAACCTGTATTATTTTATTGAGCCACCGGTATTATTTACACTTGCCGGAACCGTTAAAGACGAAAAGACCTTGCAATATATTGAAGATGCCAGCATACGCCTTGTCGGCTCAAATGGAACAAGTGTAAGTACCCGAACAAACGATAAAGGATATTTCTTATTCGGAAGTTCACAAATGGATAAAAACACTACCTACGAAATTATTATTGATAAAGACCAGTATTTTACAAAAACAGCTATTGAAACTACAGTTGGCGTGGAGTTTAGTCGCGACTTTGAAAAGGAGTTCATGCTTGAACCCATACCCGAAAAACCAATTCCACTACCCGACATCTTATATGACTTGGCACGTTGGGAGCTGAAGCCGCAATATGAAGACTCGCTGCAAGGACTTATAGAAACCTTACAGAAAAACCCAACAATTGTTATTGAACTGGCATCACATACCGACAACCGTGATACGGAAGAACGAAATGATATCCTATCACAACGTAGAGCACAGTCAGTGGTTGATTATTTGATTATCCGCGGCATTGATGCCGAACGCCTTGTTGCCAAAGGCTATGGTGAAAGAGCCCCCAGATTATTGGAACAGGAATACAACAGCAATGGAGTTAAATTTGATGCCGGTACGGTCTTGACAGAAGAATTTATCGACAACCTAAAATCGGAAGTAGCAAAAGAAGCCGCACACCAGCTGAATAGGCGTACGGAATTTAGGGTTTTAAGCAAAGATTATGTCCCAAAATCTACTGCAAAACCTGTGCAAACCGAAGTTGAAATTGTAATTAATCCCGAAGACAATGAGGTGGGCTTTACAATAAATCAAGAGGGAGCCAATGAAGCACAATGCATGGTTGAGGGATATACCGAACGTTTTGTATACTCCCCCAATGAAAAAGCATCTATTTCGCTTGAAAAGGCAATGGATTGGTTAAAGAAAGGCTTAATTCATCGTGATAATTTGATTGGTGAAGAAGCTGAATCAGTGCTACAAGCCGGCTCAGTAGCGCATGGAGCTGTGTTCCTGATTCAAGAGATACGCATTGCCAATCGTACAGTGAATGAAGTAGAAATTACTGTTTCTCACGCATTACAAGATCCACTTGTTATCGGACAAAGCTTGTTAAATCAATTTGGCGAGTTTGAATTTAATACGTCATCAAAAAAGCTTATCTTTAAATAATGACTGCAACAAATGACAGATACAAATTACGCGGCGTTTCTTCTTCAAAAGAAGATGTGCATCAAGCCATTAAACATATTGACAAAGGGATTTATCCGAATGCGTTTTGTAAAATAATACCCGATATTTTAGCCGGCGATCCAGATTTTTGCAATATTATGCATGCTGACGGCGCAGGTACTAAATCAGCCTTGGCTTATCTTTATTGGAAAGAAACCGGCGACATCTCCGTATGGGAAGATATTGCTCAGGATGCCGTTGTAATGAATACAGACGATTTACTTTGTGTGGGAGTCACAGATAATATCTTACTTTCATCCACCATTGGCAGAAACAAAAACCTGATTCCCGGAGAGGTGATTGCAGCAATAATCAATGGTACTGAAAAGTTTTTGGCACAGTTGCGCGATTTAGGTATTGGCATTTACAGCACCGGTGGTGAAACAGCAGACGTAGGTGATTTGGTGCGCACCATTATCGTGGATAGCACCGTAACAGCACGCCTAAAACGCTCTAAAGTCATTGAAAATAACATTAAAGCGGGCAATGTGATTGTAGGACTGGCATCATTTGGGCAAGCCACCTACGAAAGCCGCTACAATGGAGGTATGGGCAGCAATGGATTGACTTCGGCACGCCATGACGTATTTCATCATCAATTAGCTAGCCGTTATCCCGAAAGTTTTGATCCGCTTATCTCAGCGGAGCTTGTATATAGCGGTCCGTATTCCTTGACGGAATCCACAGTAATTCCCAATGTAGATACAGGCAGAATGGTGCTAGCCCCTACTAGGACCTATGCCCCGATCATTAAGCTGCTTTTAGAAAATTATCGCCCTAAAATTGACGGCATGATACACTGCAGTGGTGGAGGGCAAACGAAAGTCTTGCATTTTGTAGATAAACTGCATATTGTTAAAAATAATCTGCTGGACACCCCTCCCCTCTTCCAAATGATTCAGAATTCATCGGGTACAGCCTGGAAAGAAATGTATCAAGTGTTCAATATGGGGCATCGCATGGAAGTGTATACTGATATTGCCACTGCAAGAGCTTTAATCGATATTGCCTCACAATTCAATGTTGAAGCTAAAGTGATTGGTTATGTAGAGGAATCCGGTGCAAAAAAGCTTACGATTAGCTCAAACACAGGGACTTACGAATACAGTTAGCCGTTTCGGCTACCAGATCAGTATATAAAACTCAATTTTAGTAAATCAGTCCGACTTACTAGTTAACCATAGTTGTCATTTAGACAATAAAACCGGTAAAGCTTAAAATATTTACCTTTGCATTTCAAAACAGTATATAGTGGAAATAAACGATAAATTAGAAGAAATCAAACGCAGGTGGGAGGAGATTGGCGAGCAACTCACCGACCCGGCAGTAATTGCCGATATGAAAAGATATGTAAAGCTCAACAAAGATTACAAAGATTTGGAGCCTATTGTACAGGCTTTCAAAGAGTATAAGAATGTATTGGGCAACATACAAAATGCACGTGAAATTTTGCAAACTGAAAAGGATGAAGATTTCCGTGAGATGGCAAAGGAAGAATTAGATACTTTTGAAACCACCAAAGAAGAGCTTGAAGCAGATATCAGGCTGATGCTCATCCCCAAAGACCCACAAGACTCAAAGAATGCCGTAGTAGAAATTCGTGCTGGCACAGGCGGTGATGAAGCCAGCATTTTTGCCGGTGACCTTTATCGTATGTACACTAAGTTTTGCGAAACTCGCGGTTGGCGCACCGAGTTGGTAGAAATGAACGAAGGCACTGTCGGAGGCTTCAAAGAAGTGGTATTTAATGTGATAGGTGATAATGCATATGGCATTCTAAAATTTGAATCAGGTGTGCATCGGGTACAACGTGTTCCCAAAACAGAAGCGCAAGGGCGTATACATACGTCAGCGGCATCTGTAGTCGTGCTTCCGGAAGCGGAGGAGTTTGATATTGAACTGCATGAAAGAGATATACGAAAAGATACATTCTGCTCTTCAGGCCCCGGCGGACAATCTGTTAACACCACCTATTCCGCCATACGCCTGACACATATCCCTACAGGGATTGTTGTTTCTTGCCAAGATGAGAAATCACAGATTAAAAACCTGGCAAAAGCAATGAAGGTGTTAAGGACAAGGCTTTTTGAACGCGAATATTCTAAATATCTGGAAGAAATTGCTTCAAAACGAAAAACAATGGTTTCTACAGGCGACCGTTCCGCAAAAATTAGAACCTATAACTGGCCTCAAGGACGGGTAACCGATCACCGAATTAATCTCACATTATACAATCTGTCGGCAATCATTGATGGCGATTTGGATGAAATGATTGAAAAATTACAAACTGCCGAAAATGCAGAGCGAATTAAAGAAGATTTGGGAGCAGAATAAATAGCTAATATATTATAATTGAATGCAATATGAATAAAAAGCATCTGGTTGATCAAATAAAAAAGAAACAATCCTTTTTGTGTATCGGCTTGGATACCGACCCCGATAAGCTACCACAATTTCTTAAAAATTCAGACGATGCTGTTTTTTTATTCAACAAAGCCATCATCGACAACACGGCACAATATACGGTATCTTACAAGCTGAATATTGCTTTTTATGAGGCTCAAGGTTTGAAAGGCTGGCAAAGTCTTGAAAAGACCATCAACTATATCCGCAGCGAGTTTCCGGATATTCTAATAATTGCAGATGCCAAACGCGGTGATATCGGTAATACTTCTGCTAATTATGCAAGCGCCTTTTTCGATAAACTAGGTGCTGATGCCATTACCGTAGCTCCATATATGGGCTTCGACTCGGTTCAGCCGTTTTTAAATTTCAAAAATAAATGGACGATTTTATTGGCGCTTACATCAAATAGCGGTTCGGCAGATTTTCAATATCAAGAAGATAAAACTGGTCAAAAACTGTATCAAACTGTTATTTCTACTGCTACTCAATGGGCAGACTCGAGTCAGCTGATGTTTGTTGTAGGAGCCACACATCCCACGGAATTGGCAGAAATACGTAAGAGCATACCCGACTATTTTTTATTGGTTCCGGGCGTTGGTGCACAAGGCGGTAAGCTTCAAGATGTTGCCAAAGCAGGCTTAAATAAAGATTGTGGACTACTGATAAACTCGTCACGTGGAATCATATATGCCTCATCAAATGAAGATTTTGCCGAGCAAGCAGCTTATCAAGCCAAATTGTTGCAAGAGCAAATGCAAGTAATTTTAAAAGAAGCAGATATTACTATTTAAAGGTAATCAATAGGTTAGCTGCAAAATTCCAAATTGTAACAATAAAAATCGCTATCAGCTTACTGAAGTAAAAGTTGCGTTTAAATTTTGAAACAAGTAGCCAAACAATAAAGCTGTTTAGTGCTAAACCGACTAGTGAAATCATAAAAAACTCGGAATATTCCACCAATACATTTGGGTTTTCACTTTTAAAAGTCCAAATACGGTTCAAAATATAATTTGAGCTGGCTGCAGTAATAAAGCCTATTGCATTACTCACATACTGCTGAACCTTAAACTTTTCTTTCAATAAATAGGTAATGCCAAAATCCACAAAAAGACCCGAAAAACCGACGAGTCCAAACTTTATGAACTTCTCTATCAGCACCTTATTTATGAAAGCCAAGCTTATTTGCAATTTCTGCTCTTATAAGTCAACAATTAAAATCATGGGAGAACCATCGCGTACAATATCGACATTTACACGTTGTCCAATCTTCAGTTGTCTCAAACGATTCATATAATCATAAATTGTTGTTACGCTCATTCCGTTGAGACCAACAATCTTATCTCCTTTTTTAATACCTGCCAAATCGGCGGGACCTCCACTGGTAACACCATCCACGCCCAAACCATCTTCATCGCCTCCCGTATAATTGGGCATAATCCCCAAGGTCACTTTGAATCCACGTCGCACCGAAGGTCTATGCTTTGGTCCGGCCTCGGTAAATTGAGGACGCTCAATAGTATTTGCAATATGCAAAACAGTTTGTTCCACAAGATTTACCACTTCTACTATACCTTCGTAGTTAATTTTATCGGGGCTATCAGCCGGGGTATGATACTCAGGATGAGCGCCGGTAGTATAAAACAGAACCGGAATATCGGCAGCATAAAATGATGCATGGTCGGATGCCCCAAAACCTTCGGGGGAATAACTCAGTTTTAGAGGCGAAGTGCCGGCAAGTTCATTTAATAAGGCTTCAAAATTTGGTGCTGTCCCCGTGCCGGCGATAGCTACTTCATTCTGATCGTTCAGTCGGCCAATCATATCCATATTCAGCATGGCTACAATCTTTGAAACATCCACCGGAAGATTTTGCACAAAATGCTTTGAGCCAAGCAGCCCCAACTCTTCCGCTCCAAATGAAACAAACATAATCGAGCGTTTAATTTCAGTGGATTTTTCAGATAAGCGTTTTGCCAAATTAAGCAGTCCCACAACCCCGGAGCCGTTATCATCAGCACCAAGATGGGGAGCTAATGTATCAGGAACACGTGAACCGGAACCTTCTCCACCCATTCCCAAATGATCATAGTGTGCACCAATAACCACAAACTCATCATTCAGCTTGGGATCGGAGCCTTTTAAGTAGGCAACAACATTGAAAGTAGTCGTTTCTTTTTTGTCAAGCTGCACCAAAGATGAGAGATGGATATCGGATAAAACCACATTCGGTCGTTCATTTCGAATGAGCTGAGCTTCAAGGCTGTCAACAATAATTTTATTTTTAAATACTGCCTTTTGAGCAAATTCCTTTTTTATATCCAAGACCGGAATTCCCGCACTTACTACCGAGCGTTCAAAAAGTAAAGGGGTCAAATCGTCGCTTGGGCTATTTTTTACACCCCCAACCAAAATCAATCCCAAGGCACCCTGATCACGTGCATACAGCGCTTTGTTTCGCGCATCGGCAAAAGGAATAAAAGGACTGTTGTTATCATCGGGCAGTGGGTCACCTTTTAAAGCAAGAACCCATTTTCCTTTTACATCAAGATCTTTATAATCATTGTATTCCAAGGTGTCAGCTTGAATCATTAAGCCAAAACCGGCAAAAACAATCTCATTTTCATAAATTCCGTTTTCACTAAAGGCATATAAGCTGTAATCTTGATTGTAGATAGCTTTATGGCTACCAAAATGAGCATAATTTTTATCGGAAGCTTCTACTGAAGTAACAAGCTGAAAAGGATGTAAGGCTTTGTTATCAAAAAACTTAAGCCCAAGGCTACGGAAATCGGAAGCAATAAAGTTTGCTGCAACTTTGTCTTCCGGGGTTCCGGGAAACCTCCCTTTTAAGCTGTCAGAAGCAAGGAAATAAAGATTTTCACGGAGAATGTCAGTTTCGGTAGGCTTTTGCGAAAAAGCTGAAACTGCAAGTAAAAATATAAGTAAAGAACTAAATAGTTTACGCATCTGTCTAAGTTTTTATGCAAAAATAAGCTAATTCGCTTGGGAAGCCTGCTTTAAAAAAGCTTAAAAAGTGAAAACCCAATCTTTTAAGAATAATTTTTAGGATATTCCCAAAACGGGAAAGAGCCTCTTCTTAAATGGATATCGCTTCAAAGGCATTGGCACAAGCCATATATGTACAATCATAACTATTTTATTCCTCCAACAAATAGCTATTTCTTTTTAATTATCCTGAATCAGGAAACATATTCCCGTTATAGGAATTACATAAAACAACAATTTATTTTATCTACTGATTAACAGCAGTTTAACACTTTGGCACACTAGTTGCCTCTATAAAACCAAAAGACATAAGATACTTGTTTTGTTTGTTTTTCATAATTGGGCTGCTCTCCCCGAGCAGCTTTTTTTTATGTCCTATTTTTCCAGACTGTTCTTGATTGATTTAAAATCAATCTTACCGCTTTCTAGCATTGGAAATGATTCAAACAATACAATTTTTCGTGGCATTTCATTTGTTTGCAGCCTTCCTTCCAATTCATTCCAAAGCTCAAACAGTTTTTTGGTCGATAAATCAGCTTCAATAATCATCACAGGCAACTGTCCGCTACGCTCATCCGAAATTCCTACAATCGCAAAATTAAACTCACAAAATGAAGCAATCTTCCGTTCAATTTGTTGGGGAAAAAGCTTCAATCCGGACATATTTATTATATCATCCATGCGTCCCAACACAATAAATCGATTCTTGTCAAGCAGTTCAACTTTATCATTCGTTTGCAGCCACTCATCGTTAAGATACGCAGCTTTTACTTTTAAACAGCCTCGTTCATCCTGCGCAATTTGAATTCCATCCAACAAATGAAAAAATTCAGTTGTCTCGTGTCCGGAAATTTTACGTAAGGCAATATGACTCAGTGTTTCCGTCATACCATAGGTATGAAAAATTTGTGTTTCAAAGCTAGTCGAAATTTTCTCGATTTCAGGGCTGAGTGCCGCCCCTCCAAGAAGCAAAGTTTGAATTTTCTGAAGCTTTTCGGCTTCATTTTGCGCAAACCTTAGGAACTGCAAGGGCACCATGGCGGCGAAATCAATATTTGATTCCAAGGACTTCAATGGCTCCGTCTCGGAAGGGCTCACAAATAAATGCAGACCTCCGAAAAGTGCGCGTACAATCATCATTTTTCCGGCAATGAATTTCGGAGATAAGCAAAGTAAAGCCGTATTTCCCTCCTTTAACTGCAAAAATTCCAGTGTCATCTGTGCACTTTGCAGCATTTGTTCGCGCCTTACCTCTATCTTTTTAGGTTTTGCCGTCGATCCGGAAGTCTGCAAAACAATATATTTGTCATCAGAAAACCATTCCTTCAAAAACAGCATTGTGTCATACAGCAAGGAATTATCAATGTTTGACATCGACAGCTGAAGTATGTCTTCTTTCGAATAGGTTCGATGATGTATCTTTATGGATTGGATCATATTAAATACCCAAAAGCTTCAAGTCCCACTTTTGTTCATTATCATGAACTAATTTATCCCCTTCGATAAAAAGTGGTGAATCAATATTGTTTTCATAAAGTTGTCCGGTCCCCAAACCTTGGGGTAAAGTCACTTTCTTGGAAGCAGTCCATTGTGCGATTGCATTCAGCCCGATATTTGATTCCAAAGCCGAGGTAGCCCACCAGTCAATGTGCATGGACTCAGCCAATTCAATCCACTGATCAGACTGTCGAAATCCACCTAAAAGGCTTGGTTTCAAGATAATATAAGCCGGTGAAATATTTTCAAGCAATGCTTTTTGATTCTTAATACCAAAAACACCAATCAGTTCTTCATCCAATGCAATGGGAATTTGACTTTGTTGACAAAGTTGATGCATTAATTCATGTTGCCCTGCCATAATAGGTTGCTCAATGGAATGAATTTGAAACTCGGACAAGCGGTTCAGTTTTTCGAGCGCATCGGCTGCACAAAAGGCACCGTTGGCATCCAAACGAATTGTCAAATCTTTTTCTTTGAACTCATTACGGATATATTTTAGCAGTGCCAACTCATCATCAAAATTCAAAGCACCCACCTTCAATTTAATGACCTTAAAGCCTGCTTCAATCTTTTGTATGATTTGTTGACGCATATACTGCTTATCACCCATCCAAATGAGTCCATTTATTTCAATACCTCTTTTACCAAGGGAAAAATCATTGTCAAACAAAATTCTTTTACCCCCTTTTTCCAAGTCCAACAAGGCAGTTTCAACCGCAAAGGCAAGGGCAGGAAATTTTTCACCAGACTTTGCATTCCATGCATCAAAATCAGTAATATTTCGGCAAAGTGAATCTATTTCAGCTTCTAAATCAGCAACAGATTCAATACTTAAGCCCGGAATAATGCTGCACTCCCCTACTCCGACTACTTCAGGCTGTTGGCGATGATGAATCAGAATAAACCAGGACGGTTTATCAAGCAGTACCCCTCTTGAGGTACCTGCAGGTCTGCGAAACTGAAGCGAATACGGAATAAATCGAGCGTGTAACATTTTACATATTTATTAATACACCAAAAACAATGGTAAACAGCAAGGTTTTCAGTGCGAGTTTTCGTAAAAAGGGATCCAAAGCGGCTTTACCGTCAATTTTAAATATTGACAGCAGGTCAATCACAAATAAAGGAAGCAAGAATATAAAACCGTAGTGAAGCAGAGGGGCTTTTCTAATTAGCAAGAAGGCTGTCATCAACACAAATGGGGATAAAACTAAAAACGCATGATACTTTAAAGCCTTGTGATAGCCCATTTTTACTACCAATGTATGCTTACCGGTCAATTCATCATTCACATGATCGCGCATATTATTCAGATTCAGCACTGCAGTGCTTAACATCCCAATCGCAATGGCTGGCAAAAACACGGCTCCATTTAAGCTATTCGTAGCTAGATAATAGGTACCTAAAACTGCAGCCAAGCCAAAAAAGATAAATACATTTAAATCTCCAAGGCCTCTGTATCCGTATGGTTTTTCACCTACCGTATACCGAATTGCGGCATAAATAGATGCCAATCCGGCTATTAGCAAGCCGATTTTCCCAAGCATGCTGATGTCGGCGAGCCAAAATATCATATAAATCCCGGCGGCTAATGAAAGCAAGGAAAAGATAAGCATTGCAATTTGCATTTCCGACTTACCTACTTCTCCGCTTTGCACAGTTCTTTTTGGACCTATACGTTTCTCATTATCTGAACCTCCAACAAAATCGCCATAATCGTTTGAAAAGTTAGACAATATTTGCAGCAAAAGTGTGGTAACTGCTGCCATTATCGCTACATCGAGTTTAAAATCGGGATGTGTGGCAGCTACAAATCCTCCCATGGCAATACTTGCCAATGCCAAGGGTAATGTTCTCAGCCTGGAAGCTTTAATCCATGCCCTAAAACTTGCCATTTCTTATGGATACTTTGGATATTTATGAAAATCGGGTTCACGTTTTTCCAAAAAGGCGTGTTTCCCTTCTTGTGCTTCTTCAGTAAGATAATACAGCAGGGTGGCATTTCCGGCAAACTCTTGTATTCCGACTTGCCCATCGAGCTCGGCATTTAGTCCGAGTTTTATCATGCGCAATGCCATCGGGCTGCGTTTCATCATAATTTGACACCATTCAATAGTAGCTTCTTCCAGCTGTTCGAGCGGCACCACACGGTTTACCATTCCCATTTCCATGGCTTCCTGAGCCGAATAGAATAGATTGAGGAACCAAATTTCACGTGCTTTTTTTTGTCCTACAATGCTTGCCAGATAAGAAGAGCCAAAGCCTGCATCAAAGCTACCGACTTTAGGTCCTACTTGTCCGAAGCGGGCATTTTCGGAAGCGATGGTCAAGTCGCAAACGATGTGCAACACATGACCTCCGCCTACAGCCCATCCATTTACCATTGCTACAACCGGTTTGGGCATGGAACGGATTTTCTTTTGCACATCCAACACATTCAAGCGCGGGATGCCTTGCTCATCAATATATCCGCCATCGCCTTTTACATTTTGATCACCACCACTGCAAAATGCTTTGTCGCCTTCACCGGTTAAAATAATTACATAAATATCTTGCCGCTCGCGGCAAATATCAAATGCATCGGCAAGCTCAAAAGTTGTCGTAGGTCGAAATGCATTTTGTACCTCAGGGCGGTTGATGGTGATTTTTGCAATATTGTTCCATATTTCAAAACGAATATCCTTATAGGTTTTTATTGGACTCCAATCAGCTGTTGATTTCATAGATTCAGGCTTAATATTTTCAAATAATTAATTAGATCTCTTTTTTCTTTCGCAAAGCTACTAAAAAGCATGGCATCTATTCAATGCCTTTACACAATAAATATAAAGAGGCGGTTGTTTGAAAGGAGAAATAGTCGCATGCTTTAAATCAAAAAAGCATTAAACAATTAGGCTTCATACAAAACAAAAATTGGCAGCAGTCGATTCGTTTTTACACTAACGACCAATGCCAATTTTGTAAGTTTAATAAAATCAAATTCAGGGTATTAGCTCCAAATTTGAATTTTATTTTAGTAGTAAACCTACTTAGTTTCTGCCGTCAAATTTCTTTTCGCCATTAATGTAAAGAGCTGCATCCATCGGATTAAATAAATACACATCATTTTGATATGCGCCATCATTATTTATCTCTAAAATAGCCACTCCTTGGTCTTCCGGCAAAAACAGTTCCGCCTTTACAAATTCATCATCGAATAAGATAAATGCACTTATAACTTCTTCACCATCAGCTACACTAACAGGATTCAAACGTTGTGCTATTTCGAATACTTTAATACAAGCTTGTTGTAATTCACTCCAAGTTTCACCGGCTGCAGTAAGGCATCCGTGTTCATCGGTATCACCACCAACTTCAGTAACTTCAGTAGGTTGTTCCTCCGTAACTTGCTCGGTAGAAGTGTCTCTTGGGCTATTACATGCAATCATGGCAAGAAACACAAAAGATAATAAAATCAGTCTTTTCATTTTCAATTTTTGTTAAGTTATTGTTATTATATGGATTGACAACACATTGTCAAATTTTGAGAACATGTTTTTGAATGTCAAATATACAAATTCTATTGATAGCGCATAAATTTTTACGATATAACACTTTGATACATAGCAATTTTCTATGTGAATATTAATTTTACGTTAATTTATTCACTCGAATTGTCCTTTTCAATCAGATTTTAACTTTTCAAAATAAGCATGAAGCACTTCTCCGCTCAAATGTGCCGGACTTTGTATTTCAAGTACTGCAGCTGAAGAATTTTCATTTATAAACTTATCCCATTGCTTATGCAAAGACTCTAAATCGCTTGCCGCAAAATAGTTTAATCCAAATGATTGTGCAATTCCTTCTGCCGTAGTTTGGTGTGCAGCTTCAAAGTATTTTTCCAAAAGTCCGGTTGTTGAAGGTCCTTCAATAAATCGAAAGATTCCCCCTCCTCCATTATTTACTAAAACAATCTTTAAGTTTTGTGGCAAATGCTGGTTCCACAAGGCATTTGAATCGTAGAAAAATGACAAGTCGCCTGTAATAACAAGATTCAGATTTTCGGAAGCAAAAGCAAAGCCTGCAGCAGTAGAGATACTGCCATCAATAC
The DNA here is from genome assembly GCA_964592175.1 of uncultured Lentimicrobiaceae bacterium. Classification (GTDB taxonomy): domain Bacteria; phylum Bacteroidota; class Bacteroidia; order Bacteroidales; family F082; genus JALNZU01. Next base: position 23,508 of record CAZQBU010000006.1, on the reverse strand, counting down.
CGCTTGTTCCTCTGTTTGAGAAAAACTGTATTCCTTCATTCTGTTCAAAAAGTTGCGCATAACGGACCGGCGTACTATTTGCCAAGTGAATTATCATCTCCTTATCTATTTTACCAAAGATGAACTCCATAATTTTCATGTCGGAATAAGGTGCTTCCTTTAAAATATTAGTGTGTCGATTCCTCCCTACGTCTTTAAGTTGTTTCCAAGAATCGGCAAAGTTTGAATCTATTTTCCTGACAAAAGGCAGTAGCTGCTCCAAAAACTTTGTTTCATTCAGCATAATCAGGTCAGTGAGTTGCATATAGGAATCAACTAATTCAGCATGTTCGGCAATATGCCAATGGTATTGGATAGGACTTGTTCGCAGATAGCTTTTAATCCGTTTACTCACTACGGCATTTCCCATAGTGATAAGAAAATCAGGGCGATAGGTGTTTAGATTTTCCATGCAGCTCAAACTCCTATCAATACATGAATGAAATCTTTCACCATACATATTGGATGTGGTTTCCGTAAGCACTACTACATTCGGAAAGGCAGAAAACGCATTCAAAAGACTATTTAGTTTATTATTTGGCTTCATTTGCCCCACTAGTAGCATGAGTCTTTTTGAATCATTAATTTTATCTGCCAATGTCACAATCTGCGATTCATCAAACTGTTTTTCAGGCTGTTGCAAGACCACATCTTTGGGCTTTGTATGCAACTGATTATCAAAACCGTATAAAGGTTCTGCAAAAGGGATATTAATATGTACAGGTCCCGGCACAGGATAAAAAATTGCATTTAGTGCTTCTGAAATTAATCGATCGTTATACCAAATATCAGTTTCATTACGAATTTGATGTGGTAATTGTACGCTTTTACGCAGATGATTATCAAATATTCCTAGTTGTCGAATCGTTTGTCCGTCGCCTTGGTCCACCCATTCCGGCGGACGGTCTGCGGTGAGCACCAGCAAGGGTATTTGCATATAATAGGCTTCTGCTATGGCAGGCGCATAATTTAATGCGGCAGTACCCGAGGTACATGCTATTGCCACTGCTTGCTGCTGTTGTTGTGCAAGCCCCAACGCAAAATATGCGGCACTACGCTCATCTACTATACTCAGACATTCAAAATCGCCCGAGCCACAAAAGACGGAGATAATGGGCGCATTGCGGGAACCGGGTGAAACCACCAAATAACGTATTCCCCTCGATTTTAATATGGCTGCCAAATGCAGCAAACCGGTTTTATCGTGTAGCATACTGCAAAGTTGCGGATTATTTTGCAATAACGGATGATAGAACAGAAGTTTTTAATACGGTCTCCTCCCATTCTTTTTGTGCATCGGAAGCAGCCGTTACCCCTCCACCCACATATAAATATGCAGTATTCCCTTTCACCTGCATACAACGCAGATTCACATAATAATCAGCATTATGCGCATCATATCGCATTCCAAGAAATCCGGTATAATACAAACGACGATGTGGTTCAGCCTGTTGTATCAGCTGTTTTGCTTCATTGGTAGGTACCCCGCATACTGCCGGTGTAGGATGAATCGCTTTTGCCAACATATCAACATTCACAGCGGCAGGCAAGCGAAAGTTAAAATCAGCTTTCAAATGTGCTACAGGACCTACCAATGCCGTATATACTTCGGATTCTTCAATTTCAACAATTCCCAAAGATCGCAGCTGTTCCCGAATATGCCAAATGACGTAGGCATGCTCATCAATTTCTTTTTCACCCCATTGCATCTCATCGGCTTGCCTTCCGTCGACAGCTTGTGTGGAAGCTAAAGCCATGGTTTCTGCTTGCCCATCCATTACATGCAACAATAACTCGGGGCTCGCCCCCATCCATTGTTGTTGGTCGCCATCACTCAGGCAATAAACAAACGCATCGGGATAGCGTGCACATAAATCAAGGTAAACATCTCCCCAGCTTTTATGGGATGGTAATTTAACAGGTTGAATTCGTGATATTACCAGCTTGCTGATATGATTTTGCTTTAGCTTTTCAATAAAATCCGTAACTGTTTTCATATAAGCTGCATGCTGCCATAATTCAACGGCAGTCTTTGGCTTTTCTCCCTTCCCTATGCTGCTTTTGAAGGTTTTATCCTTGATTTTAACAGAAAAACCTTCTTGAACATCTTTCAAAATAAAATAAGATGTAGCTAATTCATTTTCGTCAAAAGGGGAAATTACAAAAACGGGCGTATCCTTTGGAGGAGTCTCTACAAGCTCGACTTCAAAGGCAGACTTAGGCAGCAGTTGTCCGGGCAGTCGATAGCTCACAAAAGCCCGACCTGCGGTCAAGAATTCATGAATTGCCCGTGCCAGCTCCATAATTTATTTTTGCATTATAAAGTTTGTCAATCGACAAATTGAAACCGTTCTGCCTTCTTCATCAACTATTTGGATATCCCAAATATGTGTTGTTCTTCCTTTATGTACAAGCTTTGCTTCGGCATAAACCCAGCCATCTTTGACTGAGCGAACATGATTTGTCGTCATGGACAATCCACGCACATCATATTTTTCCAAATCAAACATAAGTGCAGAGCCAAAGCTGCCCACTGTTTCTGCCAACGCCATACTGGCACCTCCATGCAGCAAGCCCATGGGCTGATGTGTTCGATGGTCTACCGGCATACGTGCTTTCACATAGCCCGGCTTCGCATCAAGGTACTCAATACCCAATACTTCCATTAAAGTGTTTTTGTTGAACGCATTGAGTTTATCAAGATTTGGCTTGTCCATTATTAGATTTTCTGTTTTATCGATTAAAAATTTATGCTTACTTCAACATTCCCAGCTCTTGCATCATAAATGCATATTCAAGTGCTGTTTCTTTTATGCTTTCGAAGCGCCCTGAAGCACCGCCATGTCCAAAATCCATATTTGTTTTCAATAAAAGATTTCGGTCGTTGGTTTTTAAGGCACGCAGTTTGGCAACCCATTTGGCAGGCTCCCAATATTGCACCTGACTATCGTGTAACCCTGTAGTTACCAATAAAGCAGGATAATCTTTAGCTTCAACTTGATCGTATGGGCTGTAGGAAAGCATATATTCATAATACTGTTGTTCATTCGGGTTGCCCCATTCATCATATTCACCGGTAGTCAATGGGATGTCTTCATCCAACATGGTTGTAACTACATCCACAAAAGGCACTTGTGCAATGACTCCATGCCATAAGTCGGGGCGCATATTCATGACTGCACCAACCAACAATCCGCCTGCACTGCCTCCCATGGCAAACATTTTGTCTGTAGAAGTAAATTGTTCATCTACCAAATATTCACCGCATGCAATAAAATCGTGGAAGGTGTTTTTCTTATTCAATAGTTTACCATCTTCAAACCATGTCCTTCCCATTTCTTCGCCTCCGCGGATATGTGCTATTGCCCAAATAAATCCTCTGTCGAGCAAGCTGAGACGAGAGATACTGAAATACGCATCCATACTTGCACCATAAGAGCCGTAGCCATAAAGCACCAACGGATTTTGTCCGTTTCGCTCCATGCCTTTTTTATAAACTATGGATAAGGGCACTAGGGCACCATCGTGCGAAGGCACATACAAGCGTTCAGAAGCATAATCATCCGGATTATATCCACCCAAAACTTCTTGCTGCTTGAGTAAGACTTTTTCATGTGTTCCCATATTGAAATCGAACACAGAGCTCGGAGTGACCAAAGAAGTATAACCATAACGTACAACATCCGTATTAAAATCGAGATTGGTAGACAGATAGGCTGTATAAGCCGGTTCACCAAAATCAAGATAATAATCTTGGCTTCTATCCCAGCTCATGATACGAATTTGGAGCAATCCATTTTTTCGCTCTTCCAATGCCAAATAGTTTTCAAAAACCTCAAAATCTTCAAGTAATACATCTTCACGATGGGGGATGACTTCTGTCCAATATTTTAACTCGGTATTTATCAATGGGGTACGCATTAAACGAAAGTTCACTGCCTCGTGGTTGGTGCGTATGTACCAATGTTGTCCGAAATGTTCAATACCATATAACAAATCTCGTTTTCTTTCCTGAATCAGCTTGAATGGGGCATCCGGATTTTCGGCAGGCTGCACCCTGAACTCCGAAGAAACGGTGCTTCCGGCACCAATAACGATATAATCTCTTGATTTGGTTTTAAATACGAAACAGTTGAATGTAGGATCCGCTTCATGATAAACTTCAACTTCATTGGAATCGCCTAACTGATGCTTAATGATTTTGTATGAGCGTAAATTTTCATCCTTAATGGTGTAATACAAGGTTTTATTATCGTTTGACCAAACCATATTACCTGAGGTATTTGGTATGATATCTTCATAAAACTCTCCTGTCTTCAGGTTTTTTATATGAACGGTATACTGTCTTCTGCTCACAGTATCTACTGCAAATGCAAGCAGTTCGTTATTATTGCTGACCGCAAAGCCTCCAACTTGATAGTAGGCATAACCTTCAGCTAACTCATTCACATTCAATAAAATCTCTTCTTCCGCTTCGCCTTCTATGGATTTACGACAGTAAATCGGATATTCCTTCCCTTCTTCATATCGGGTATAATATGAATAGCCATTCAATGTATATGGAACCGACATATCGGTTTGCTGAATACGCCCCAAAATTTCGTCATAAAGCGTTTCTTGCAGTAGGTTAGTTGGTGCCATGACCGCATCGGTATATTTATTTTCATCTTCAAGATACGAAATCACTTCCGCGTCTTCACGTTGGTTGAGCCAATAATAGTCATCCACTCTGGTATGCCCGTGAATAGTCATTTCATATGGGACTTTTTTGGGATTTGGAGGTGTCATCTGCTCTGTTTTTTGTGAATTACATGATAGCATGAATAAAAGAACCGGCATCAGCAACAGGCGGCTCCAGAAATTTCTATTAATAGTATTCATATAATGGTTGAATTTAGGGTTTTAAAATGAAAATGTCATGCCTAAGCTAGGCATTAATGGCAACTGTCGTACTACTGAATTTGTTATTTGGTCAACATAAAACACATTCTTACGATTGTAGATATTCGTGAGGCTGAAATTCACTTCCAACTCCGTTTGTGCGCTAAAGAAGAATCTACGCTTTAAATCAAAGTCTAAACGATGATAGGCAGGCAATTCTCCTTGATTCAAGTCGCCATATATTATTCCGAGCTGCCCATTTGCAGTGGTATAATCGGTATTCACGCCTCCTGTAAAGGGGAGGTACTCATAATAGCCTTGCACTTGGGTGAAGGGGAATCCTGTTCCGAAATTCCATCTTGAACTGATTTCCCATTCCTTTTTTTCGCCTGCCGTATAGCTAAATATAAAATTCACATTATGCCTACGATCGTAGTGAGGGCGGTAGGTAATCAGCTCAGCCGGTTTTGCTTCATAGGTTTTACTTACATAACCCAAGGAATATACAGACCATATATATATAGGACCTGATTCATATTTCAACGCAATATCGCCTCCATAGGCTTTTCCTTTTTCGATGATAAAGTCTTTCTTCAATATATCGGGAACGGTATATGGGGCAGTAGATTCGTCATACAGTTTATTTCGATTTAGGTTTGTCAGCTGATTAAAGTCTTTCAAGTAGCCTTCCACATTCAGATGCAATGTTGTTGTAAGGTCAAACTCCACTCCCAAAATATAATGTGTTGCTTTTTGCAGTTTACTTGTAATTTGTTCCCTATCGAAGGTTCGGGGAAGGTTTTCGGGTCCGGATAAAAAGCCGTAGAACAAGTTTACCACATCGCGGTCACTATTTGCTGCAATCAGGTTTTGCGAATACAGTCCGGTAGCCAGCTTAAGGCGGATATTATCGGTGAGCAGGTATTTAGCTGCCAGGCGTGGCTCGGGCGAAACTTCCGAAAGCGATGCATACCATTGTAAGCGAAGACTGGGCTCGAGCAGTAGCTTGCCTAAGGTGGCTTTATAACGTCCATAGCCCGCAAGTTCAGTAGTATGTTCAATCTGTTCGATCACACGACCAACTCCATTTGTGAAGTTAAATTCGGTTTTAAATCCTAATACCTCAATGCCGTATTTAAATAGGTCTTTTCCTAAGAAGTAAGTAAAGTGGAAACCCATATTAAATCCGTCGATAGAACTTGAACGCTCGGGTGCTGATTGTTCTTCAAGGCGTGCATCATAGTTTGAATAAGCCAAGTTACCTTCAATTAATACGGGTGATTTGCCCGGTATTACAAGGAAATTAGCTCCCCCACCAAAAGCTGTCCAGCCAAAATCGGACAAGGCTTTATAATTATTTACCTGGTCATTGAAGTTAAAGCCGAAAAAGTTCACCTTGCTGCCATTTGACGCATTGATGGAAACCTTTCCGTACAAATCGAGAAAATTAAAGGGCAATCCCTCCGGGTCGATATATGAATAAATGGCTTTACTTGTTTGCTCGAGGAAGGAGTTTTTCATTGAAAACACAAAAGAAGAGCTGGAGCCATTCTCCTGCTTGGCACGCACGAGTGGTCCTTCCAGCATCAAGCGGGTACCAAAACTACTAGCTCCCACTTTTCCAGCTAGGCGTCTTTTGTTTCCGTCACGGGTGGTGATATCCATTACAGAAGAGATTCTTCCGCCGTAATCGGCACTAAATCCGCCTGTAAAAACTTCAGCATTACGAATGATATCCGTATCAAAAACCGAAAAAAGACCAATAGAATGGAAAGGATTATATACAATCATTCCATCGAGCAGCACTTTATTTTGAATCGGGGCACCCCCTCTAATATACAGCTGCCCTCCTTGGTCACCCGTAAAGATAACACCCGGCACCACTTGCAGGTATTGCGCCAAATCCGACTGCCCGCCAATGGAAGGGATCTTTTTTAAGGTTTTTGGAGTGAGGTTAATGACCGATGTTTTTGTTTCAGTCACTGCTTCGATACGCTCAGCAGTAACATTTACTGTTCCTAGGCTGATAGAAGACTCCACGAGATTAAATCTTTTGTTTAGCACATCTCCTTTTCTGACAGTAATGGTTTCTTGAATGGTATCATAGCCCAAATAGGTTACCAGCAAAGTATATGTCCCGGGATTTATTCGGGAGATACTGAAATAACCATTCAAATCGGTGGAAGCACCATAGTTTGTCCCATCCAGATACACATTTGAGAAAATAACCGGTTCGCCACTTTTTAGTTCGTATACAAAACCACGAATAACACCATCTTGGGCGTATAAAAAATTAGCAGAACCAAAAAGAATAAAAATTGAAAAAACCAATACAGATTTAAAGAAAAACCTCATCATTGTCAGTTAAGGGTTACTATTATAAGTTTCTAACAAAATAGAAACGAAAAATATTCCAAAAAATATAATCTGCAAAGAAAGGCAAAAAAGTAGTAGGCATATCGTATTCAATCAGTGTTGGGTTGAATTTATCCTTTCTACGGGCAATGAAAAGCATGGCAGGGCACTTTTATTTGTCAAAAGGCGTAGCAACTATATTAATTTTATTTTCTGTTTTTATTAAGCTGGGCTGCTTTTTCTAGGAGATCCACTTCTTTTTTCGATAGTTTTTTGGGGATATTGACTTGTATTCGCACTAAAAGATTTCCTCTTCTTTCGGCCCCGTAAACCGGCATTCCTTTCCCTTTTAACCGCAACAAGCTTCCATTTTGGGTATATGCTTTCAGTGGCAGCATTAATTTCCCATCAAAAGTATCAATTTCGACCTTCCCCCCGAGTATTGCGGTATAAAAATCAATTGGCAAATCCATCTGCAAATCGTTATCGTTTCGGACAAACTGTGGGTGTGCATTTATTTTAACCTCAATCAGTAAATCACCTTCCATACCGGGCTGTGAGCCTTTGCCTCCTTTTCCTTTCAAGCGAAGCAGCTGTCCGTCACGCACGCCTTTTTTAAGTGGCACGCGGAGCTGTTTTCCATCCACATTAAAAAGCTTTGAGCTCCCATGAAAGGCTTCTTCGAGGCTGATCTTCACTTCAGTCCTTAAGTCGCCACCTTTTCGAGCATATGCCTGCCGAGCTTGTCCCTGTGCAAAGCCTCCGCCAAAAAATGCATCAAAGAAATCAGAAAAGCCGGAGCGCGCACCAAAAAACTCACCAAAGCCGCCCTGTCCAAAGTCTTGACCGGAAAAACCTCCGAAATCGAAACCACTAAAGCCAGTTTGCTCGTATTGTTGCCAGTTTGCACCAAGATCGTCGTATTTCTTGCGTTTTTCGGGATCACCCAATACATTATATGCTTCAGAAATAGATTTAAACTTCTCCTCAGCCGCCTTATCACCCTGATTTTTATCCGGATGGTACTGTACGGCAAGTTTACGGTAACGTTTTTTTATTTCATCCGCACTTGCATCTTTCGATACGCCTAATATGTCGTAATAATCCTTGTATTTCATGCTGTATAAGGATATTAGACAAAAAACATGCCACTGTCAAAAACTTGACAGCTTGTCAGTTTTAGCATGAAGCAGATGATAAAGCAAGCTTTTCTAAGAAGGGAAATGGAATAAACTAATAGCGATGTACAACAAAATTAGTAACTGCAGCATCCATTTTTACCACAATCTGTTGGCTTTTTTCGCGAAAATCGGGTGTTTCATATACACCCTTAGAGAGTTTTTCAAAGCCATCCAACTGACGATTTGACAAGACAGAGCTACCCTCGACATGGCATCCCGCCTCTTCCGGTATATTCAATTCAATGGAAGAAGCCCCTGCACTGATGTGGATATCGGAACGAGGTTGCAAGGTGCCAAGGCTGATCTCAATGGCGGCAGCCCCGCAGTTTATATCTATCATTTCCACTTTGAAGGCTTCCAAGTCAAAATCCACGTCTGCTGCACCAACATCTGCCTTTATGCGCCAAACAGGATTTGTATTAAGAGCGATATTCAAGTCGTTTTTAAACTTTTTGGCAGAAATGGTGGCATCATGGTTTTGCTTTACAAAAACACGTGCTTGTTTGTCTTGCTCTTCGACTCTAAACTCATATAAAATCTCTTCACTGTTATTGTCTACGTTAATCAAATCGGAAGTACTTTGCTCAAGACTGAACTTTCCGGCAGCAGCGGCTAAATCCAAACTCGCAAATTCCACTTCGGGATTATATGGCTCTGCAAAATACTGTTGTAAGTTATCTTTTGCTGGCAATTCCGTAGTGGATGTACGTTTAGCTCCTCGTATTGTTTTAGCATCCAGCTGAAAATAAGCAAACACCCCCAAAGCAACCGCAAAAGCAATAAGCAATAGCTTAAACAGTTTCTTTATCGGCAATATAGATATCCCCCAAAAGATAAACAACAAAGGCCAAAGTTTGCTTAAAGTCCACCAGCTGAATGTGAAAATATGCAAACGATCAAGCAGTAATAAGGATCCAATAAGGACCAAAAGTACACCCCAAAATATATTTTGATTTCTCATGAATTCGATTTATTTATTTGATTGACGGGAATTAACTAATAAAAATAACCCTGCAAGAATTAATAGTACAGGCCACAAGCTGCGAATCAATACACGTGTGCTGGGCCAGAAATTCACTATTAAAAACAACAGTCCTATAACCACCAACAACAATCCCAATATTAAAGAGAATGTGGGTGAAGAACTACTCGATTCTTCCGGTGCGGAATCTTCATGAACTTCTGCCGCCTCTCCCTCGGCAGTTTCTTGAATGCTTCCAACAGCAGTGTTTTTCTCCGGGAGGACAATCCATAATATGATGTAGAGCAACAATCCCCCTCCTCCGACAAAAGTAGCAAATACAAATAAGAGGCGGAAAATAATCACATCCACACGAAATTTATCGGCTAAACCGGTACAAACACCACCAAGCGTTTTGTTATTTGCCGAACGGTATAAACTTGATTCTTGAGTCATAATTTAATAGTATTTATCAGTCAGACGCTCCGGAAGCTAAAAAGTTACATTTTCACCAAAATAAAGCAAGAATTTTTAAATAAATATAAAATTATAACTTTTTTAAAAAATATAAATACTGTTTCAAACAAATTTGTATTTTTAGCCTCTGAAGTTATACACATATAAACTTATATATCTATTAAAATAAATCAAATAAAAATGACGAAAATCAAGGTTGTGAACCCTGTCGTTGAACTGGACGGCGACGAGATGACCAGAGTAATCTGGAAATTTATTAAGGAGAAGTTAATTCTACCATATTTAGACATTGACCTAAAATACTATGATTTAGGGATGGAAAATCGTGATGCTACCAATGACCAGGTAACTATCGATGCTGCCCATGCCATTCAAAAATACAATGTCGGCATTAAATGTGCTACCATTACTCCTGACGAAAAACGGGTGGAAGAGTTTGGTTTAAAAGCCATGTACAAATCCCCTAATGGCACAATTCGCAACATACTCGATGGTACTGTATTTCGCGAACCCATCATTATAAATAATGTTCCGCGCCTTGTTCCCGGTTGGAAACACCCCATCATGATTGGCCGTCATGCTTTTGGCGATCAATACCGAGCCACCGATTTTGTAACCAAAGGAAAAGGGAAGCTAACAATTACTTTTACACCGGAAGACGGAGGCGAAGTGCAACATTTTGAGGTGTATGACTTTGAAGGCGACGGTATTGCCATGGCAATGTATAATACCGATCGTTCGATTAAAGGCTTTGCCCATGCATGCTTCAATATGGCTTTAGAAAAAGGATGGCCGCTTTATTTATCCACGAAGAACACCATTTTAAAGAAATACGACGGAAGGTTTAAAGATATTTTTGAAGAAATTTATCAAAACGATTACAAAGCTCAATTTGATGCAAAAGGCATTTCGTATGAGCATCGTTTAATTGATGACATGGTTGCTGCAGCCCTCAAATGGGAAGGAAAGTTTGTTTGGGCATGTAAAAACTATGACGGAGACGTGCAATCCGACACCTTGGCACAAGGTTTTGGCTCACTCGGGCTAATGACTTCAGTACTTATCACTCCCGACGGCAAAACCGTGGAAGCAGAAGCTGCACATGGAACCGTAACACGTCATTATCGCGAACATCAAAAAGGAAATCCCACCTCCACCAATCCTATTGCCTCCATATTTGCATGGACACGCGGATTGGCTCATCGCGGAAAACTAGATAATAATGAAGCATTGATTCATTTTGCACATACACTGGAAACAGTTTGCATCGAAACAGTAGAAGCAGGAAAAATGACGAAAGATTTAGCGCTTATAATCCATGGCAATAATTTGAAACCCGAACATTATCTTTATACCGAAGAGTTTCTGGAAGCTATTGATGAAGGGCTAAAAAAACGATTACTTACAAATTAATTCAAAACAACATTATATGTCACAATTAAAAAACATATTAAGAGACAAGATCGAGTATTGGCGCCCACGCACCAAAGCTCTTCTCGATGACCATGGAGATGTCGTAGTAGATAAAGTGACGATCGAACAGATTATTGGCGGCATGCGCGGAATAAAATGTTTGGTAACCGATATTTCCTATCTCGATCCTCATGAAGGAATTCGTTACAGAGGATATACCTTGCCGGATGTGTTTAAGCTGTTGCCCAAGCCAAAAGGCGCTGAAATGCCCTATGTAGAAGGTTTATTCTTCTTGCTTCTCACCGGTGATATGCCCACATTGGCACAAGCCGAGGACCTGGTTGATGAATTTTCAAAACGAAGGATTTTACCCCGTTACGTATATGAAGTAATTGATGCATGGCCCAGCAGCAGCCACCCGATGGCGATGTTCTCATCGGCTATTTTAGCCATGTCGCGCGAGTCTTTCTTTGCAAAGAAATACAAAGCAGGTATTAACAAGCTGGAGTACTGGGACCCGATGTATGAAGACGGGCTCAATCTATTGGCAAAGCTGCCTGAGATTGCCAGCTATATTTATACCAAGCTTTATCGCGAAGGCAAGCGTATCATTGGCAGCCCCGATTTGGATGTTGGAGCTAATTTTGCCCATATGATGGGAAAAGCCAAGCCATATGACGATGTTTCTCGTATGCACTTTATATTGCATGCCGATCACGAGAGCGGTAACGTGAGTGCCCATACGGCACATCTAGTGGCAAGTTCGCTTTCAGATATTTATTTGTCAATTTCTGCAATGATTAACGGCCTTGCCGGTCCCTTGCACGGACTTGCAAACCAAGAAGTGCTGAGATGGCTACAAGCTTTACGCGAAAAGATGGGTGACGAAATACCCACCGAAGCAGAGCTCCGCCAGTTTGTGTGGGATACCCTCCACAGCGGACAAGTAATCCCCGGATATGGGCATGCCGTCTTGCGCAAAACGGACCCGCGTTATACGGTTCAGCGTGAGTTCAGCCTGAAGCATCTTGCTGATGACCCCTTGTTTAAATATGTTGATATGCTCTACAAGATCGTACCGGAAGTACTCAAAGAGCAAAATAAAGCGAAAAACCCATGGCCCAACGTGGACGCACAGTCCGGAGTGGTGCAATGGCATTATGGGGTCACAGAATATGATTTTTATACCGTATTATTCGGTATTGGACGTGCAATAGGAATTGTGGCAAATATCATTTGGGACCGCGCTTTATTATATCCACTTGAACGACCTAAATCATTAACAACTGATATGTTGGAGGAGATTGCAGGAATCAAAAAAGCATAAAATCATCCAAAATATTAAATTGTAAAACGTATATTTGTACTCCGATGGGCCAAATCTCATCGGAGTTTTTTTATGATACATCAAAAACAAATTGCACTACCGCCTTTCAAACGAGGATTACACCTCATCACAGCTATTATTGAAGATGCCATAAAAGAATTTTCGGGCAGCGGTATTTTACATGTATTCATTCAACATACTTCGGCTGCCATTACCATTAATGAAAATGCCGACCCATCGGTACGCCATGACTTAGAAGCTTATTTTAACAAACTGGTAAAAGAGCGCGACCCATTATATACCCATATTTATGAGGGCGATGACGATATGCCGGCACATATTAAAGCTTCAATTATAGGAAGCAGCATTAGTGTGCCAATCCGAAACGGCAAACCGGCACTGGGTACTTGGCAAGGGATTTATTTGTGGGAATTTAGAAATTTTGGAGGAGGCAGGAAGTTAATCCTTACGCTAATTACCGGCTAATATCTTAGTCAATTAGCGTACAATCAATAAAGGTTTGGAATGGATTTTTTTGTCGGAGCTAAGTTGAAGCACATACACGCCTGAACGAAAAGCAGCAACAGAAATCAAATGACGATATTGGTCTATAAGGGTGGTTTCATAAAGCAGTTCAGCATTTAAACTTTTGATTTGAAGCTTAACAGGAAGCTGTGCTTCAGGCACTTCCACATAAACAAAATCGCTTGCAGGTTGAGGATAAAGCTTGATGAAACTGTCTTCTTTTTCATTATTTCCGACATAATAGGTCATAAACTGTCCTAAATCTGACCAATCTGACAAGCTATTGTCTTCGCAATATGCACGTACATAAAACCCATAATAAGTTTGTGCTGAAAGGGTATCAATTGTCAGGCGATTTTCTTGTAGTCCTTCTATCAAATAGGATGTTTCAAGCGTATCGGCAAGCAGCTTCCCCCATAACACATCCCAAGTTGTAATATTTTCGGGAGATACCCAGTGCAAAGTAGCTTTATTTTCACCTAATTCATTGACCGAAAGTGCGGTAGGCTCCGGGCAATATTCTTCAAATTGAAAAACAGCCATCAGCTGCAAATCGGAAACTGCCAAAAACGAATAGGTCGCATCAAATGATATGATTTCATTCTCAGCTACCCATGCAATAAATCGATAGGATTCATTGGCTTGCGCAGATACCGTTACCGGACTATTATGTTCATAAGCCCCCCCACCCGATACTTCACCGGCTTGACTGTCATTTGCAGTTACCTCAATCTGGTATACATTCAGTTCAAAAATTGCATCAAGTGCTATTGACTCGGGCGGCATTAAAAAGCTATAGCTTTTATTCGTAGAAACAGTATTCCCGTTTAGGCTCCATTCTTTAAAATGATATCCTTCATTCGGGAACGCCCGTACCGTCACCTGATTATTATAATGATATGTAGCTGCTCCGCTAGTTGTGCCTCCATCTTC
>CAZQBU010000006.1:0-9406 GCA_964592175.1 uncultured Lentimicrobiaceae bacterium | reverse complement strand
CGGCTCGATATTTATTGTCAGTTCATACAGCTCATGATGAAATTCTGCCCATAAATCCAAGTTAGAAGCCGGCATTTCAAAGCTATAATTTGGATTAGTAGAAACGATTTCTCCATCTTTCTTCCAATGTAAAAAGCTATAGCCAATAGCTGCAACAGCCTCAGCCGTAACATTTTGACCGTAATGATATACGCCTCCTCCGCTGAGGCTTCCCCCTTCCGAAGGATTTGCATGCAAACTCAGTATATAATCATTGAGTTGGAAATTCGCTTGAAGCAGCACCGAGTTTTCAGGCATTGTATAAACAAAAGAAGGGCTATCGGAAATCTGATTGCCATTATGTGTCCAATTTACAAAAGAATAACCGCTTGCATGATTTGCACTGATAGTGATTTGTTGACCGGGAAGATAAGTCCCAGCACCGCTCAACGTCCCACCGGACTGTGGCACAGCTTCCAAATCCAAGTCGTATTCTTGATACACTATGCCATTTTCATAAATTACTGCCAGGAAGTTTGATTGGGTCCCTACATAGCTGCCGGGCTTAAAAATCAGCTCGGTATCTCCACTTCCAATGCGGTTAAACTTCAGATAAAACAAAATGGTTTCAGAAGTGCAATTTATTGGGTTTGTGGGATTATTCCAGTTTAAATAAAGCGTATTTCCACCGGTATTTGCAGCCAAAGAAGAAATGGCGGCAGCTTCAATCCCTTGAAAACTCAATTTATTCGGTTCGTACTGAACAAAAAAGAAGAATCGACTAACGTTTATCAATCCCGGACCTTGCATCTTAATTGGCACCAACACCTCATTCGCACTGACAGCGAGCTGCTCTACTCCATCAGCTGTACTCATGCCTTGCGGATGTTGAAAATTAAACTGAGATAAGATTATCGAGCTTTTCAACATCAGGACTGCAATAAACAGTAAGCGAAAAATCCTGAGGTTCATGGGATTACTCAATTTTAGGTTATATCTTTAGACTACAAAGTTAACACATGACAATTTGAATGTCAAGCGATTGGCTTTTGAAGTTTTTAATCCAGCTTAAGGACTGCAAGAAACGCAGATTGTGGAACTTCCACATTTCCAACCTGACGCATTCTTTTCTTACCTCTTTTTTGCTTTTCAAGCAGTTTGCGCTTACGCGAGATATCTCCACCGTAACATTTTGCTGTCACGTCTTTCCGAAGTGCTTTTACGGTTTCACGTGCAATGATTTTGGAGCCTATGGCTGCTTGAATGGCAATATCAAACTGCTGACGCGGAATAAGTTCTTTTAACTTTTCGCACATACGACGTCCAAAATTATACGAATGGTCGCGATGTATCAAAGTCGAAAGGGCATCCACCGATTCACCATTAAGCAATACATCCAGCTTAACGAGGCTGGCACGCTGATATCCGGCAATATGATAATCGAAGGAAGCATATCCACGTGAAATGGACTTCAGCTTATCGTAAAAATCGAATACGATTTCGCTCAGTGGCATTTGGAACGTCACTTCCACACGGTCGGAAGTAAGGTACACTTGATTTTTAAGCACACCACGCTTTTCGATACAAAGCGTCATGATATTTCCAAGATATTCTGCTTTCGAAATAATTTGAGCAATGATAAATGGTTCTTCGATATAATCCAGCTTCGTTTGATCGGGTAAGCCGCTTGGATTATGAACTTCCACCATCTCACCTGCGGTAGTATAAGCTTTA
This sequence comes from uncultured Lentimicrobiaceae bacterium, assembly GCA_964592175.1. Lineage (GTDB taxonomy): Bacteria > Bacteroidota > Bacteroidia > Bacteroidales > F082 > JALNZU01. The sequence continues at coordinate 7,693 of CAZQBU010000006.1, read as the reverse complement.
AACTGTACGTTGGGAACGGTGGTAATCACATCCATATCAAACTCCCTGTCGAGCCTGTCTTGAATGATTTCCATGTGCAGCAAGCCTAAAAATCCACAGCGAAAACCAAAGCCCAAAGCCGAAGAAGATTCGGGTTCAAACACCAATGAAGCATCGTTGAGTTGAAGCTTTTCAATGGATGCACGCAGCTCTTCATAATCATCGGCATCGACCGGGTAAATACCTGCAAAAACCATTGGCTTCACATGCTCAAAGCCTGCAATAGCCTCTGCACAAGGGCGTTCGACATGGGTAATGGTATCCCCCACCTGTACCTCTTTTGAGGTTTTTATTCCCGAAATGATATACCCCACATCGCCTGCAGATAATTTCTTTTGCGGCACTTGACGCAATTGCAATATGCCAATTTCATCCGCATGATAGGTCTTGCCGGTTGCTACAAACTTCACATGGTCCGAAGTATTTAATGTGCCGTTCACTATGCGGAAATAAGCAATTATTCCGCGATATGAATTAAATACCGAGTCAAAAATCAAGGCTTGAAGCGGTGCTTCGGGATCTCCTTTTGGAGCGGGTATTTTGTCAATAATGGCATCTAAAATTGTTTCAACCCCATAGCCTGTTTTGGCACTAACACGTAATACATCCTCTCTATTGCAGCCTATCAAGTCAACAATCTGGTCTTCAACCTCTTCAGGTCTAGCACTATCCATATCGATTTTATTCAAAACCGGTATGATTTCCAAATCATGGTTAAGCGCCAAATATAGATTCGATATAGTTTGAGCCTGAATGCCTTGAGTGGCATCCACAATCAGCAATGCGCCTTCGCAGGCAGCAATGGAACGGGATACTTCATACGAAAAGTCAACGTGGCCGGGTGTGTCAATAAGATTCAAGACATATTTTTCCCCTTCATGCTGATAATCCATACGAATTGCATGGCTTTTAATCGTGATGCCACGCTCACGTTCAAGCTCCATGCTGTCCAAAACCTGTGATTTTTGATCACGTTCACTGATTGTATCAGTCAATTGTAACAATCGATCGGCAAGTGTACTTTTGCCGTGGTCGATATGGGCGATAATACAGAAATTACGCGTATTTTTCATAGGGTGCAAAAATACAACAATTTAGCGATTTATTATTTGCTAATTATAAAAAAATCAGCCTGGATGAAAAAAATTTTATACTGCTGATTTACAGTCTCTTACATAAATCGTCCAGAAAAACATAGTTTTTTCCTTAAAATATATATTCGGAAGTATCAATAATTTTTTCTGTTGGATAATGCCCTAAATAGATATTTCCTAAATTACCATCAATGGCAATTTTATCGCCTGAATAAATCGTATGATTACCTAGTTGGCAACATCTTTTAGCTTCTTGCACCACCAAATCCGTACAGTTTACCACACAAGTTTTTCCAAGTCGTACCGCTGTTACTGCGGCATGTGATGTAGCACCTCCCCTAGCCGTAATTAAGCCATCGCAGGCAAAAATCATTCCGATATCATCCGGCACCGTATCCGGTCGGATGAGTAATAAGTTTTCATCCGGATATTTTTTGCGCAGCATATCCAAATCTTCTTCGTCAAAGGCTGCAATACCGTTCATTGCACCTCCTCCAATACCGATTCCTCTGCCTAACAGCTGCATTTCATCGGGCGTGACGGTAAAGCTGTTGAGCTCCACGCTCACATTCAAATCTTGATCGCGGGTTTGAAGTATGTGTAAATCTTCTGCCTCCTCCGATTCAAAGGTGAATTCAATTTCCTGAGGGCTATATCCATGATTTTCGGTTAAATCTCTAGCAATTTCATACAATCGCTTATAAATTTTCGGATACATGGTTTGGAGCGACATGCCTTCTAAATTATTTTGAATGCGTTGCGTTTCGCTCACCGGATAAGGCTTTACCAATCCTGCTACGATATCTTCCCCTTGGCTCCGCATTGTAAAATCGCCATATAAATGCACACCCGGGCGTTCCCTTTTTGGATTTTGCGTAAATATCACGCCGGTCCCCGACTGATTGCTGAGGTTGCCAAAAATCATCTGCTGTACAATCACCGCTGTACCCCAGTTATCCGCAATCTGAAGGTGTTTTCGATAGACATACGCACGCTCGGATGACCAAGAATCAAATACGATATTAATGGTTTTAATCAGCTGCTTGAAGAGATTTTCTTCAAATTCCACATTATAATCAGCCAATACCTGCTTATAAGCCATGGTCATTTCGCGCAATTCTTCAGGCTTAAACTCCAGCTTTTGAAGGATTTGCTTGTCTTTTTTGAAGCGAATCATCACATCATCAAACACATCGCGCTCAATGCCGTGTGCCATCCCCCAGCTTTGAAGCAAACGCCTATAAGAATCCCATATTGACCAGCTATACGGTTCCAGCTTACTGATTTGTTCCACCAGCTGATCGTTCAAGCCCACATTTAAAATGGTATCCATTGCTCCGGGCATGGAAATGGCTGTACCCGAACGAACCGATAACAACAATGGCTTCTTGGGATCGCCAAATTTACGTCCGCATTGCTTTTCCATTTTCGACAAATGCTTGCGAAACAGCTCGTGAAGCTCTTTGCGAAGTGCCGGTAACTCATGTATCGTATTGTTACGGCGAAAAACCTCCGTTGTAATAACAAAGCCGGGAGGAACGGGAAATTTATTCAATAACAGATTCTTTAGGTGATACGCTTTACTGCCCAAAAAGACCTGATTATCCATTTTTTCAGTGTGTTCGCCGAGCGGACTGACCACAATCTCCTTATTATACGACATAATATCGCTAATCAATGAAGGATTTAGTCTGTCAGCCATGCTTCTCAAGGATTGCAAGATTCGACTCACAAAATTATCCAACGGCTGCACCAAAAATGCTTCCGCAATCACATCGCGGTGAAACTCTTCCGACTTTTTGCTAATTAATTGCAACAACTCTTTCTCGGAAAGCTTGTTTTCGGGATCAAACAACTGTGGCACAATCACTTTTAGCGGATACTCATAGGATTTCAAGAAGTATTTGATGATGGTACGTCGTATATCTTGCGCCAAAAACTGGAAGATATTAATATACTGATCGAACGAAAAGCTGCGTGAGGTAAGGCTGTATCGAAGCATCTGCAGATTTGAGTTAAAACTCTGATTACTAATGCCGTCAAGCTCTAATCCTTCTCGGAAGTACTCCAAAATAATATTGATTTCTTCCAAGGTGGTGGCGGATATATAGTCGAGATTGATATTTTCCACCACCTTTTCCATCAGTCGGGTTGCTACACGCTCCAAGCGGAAAGTCAATCCCAGGGCTTCAAATTTATTTTCGCGATACATGCCATACATGCTCGGAATACCGATGGCAATATGGCGTTTGTGGTAAATATTTTCCCAGCCTTCACTTTCTGCCGGATCGAAGATAATGCTTTTCAGCCTTTCCATGAATGAATAAATCAGGCTGAGCGACTTCTTGTAGTCATTGGCTATCAAGGCTTTATCGAGTAAGGCAATATCCTCTTCAGGTATAAACGGATGTTTATGCAAAAGCTGAACGATATTTACCGATTCAAAAGAATATTTTTCGCGTAGATATGCATAAAGGCTATGAATATCGCGCAAACGCTCCACATCGCGCTGATTCGACTTTGACAGCTTCTGCAATAGGCGGTCAAAGTCTTTGACAGACAGCATGAGCAAGCCTTCGGGGTCGGAATCATTCAGCCGGCAAAGCTCCTTGACCATTTCGTGGACCGGTGCATACCATTCACTACTTTTGTCGATTTCGGAATACACATTCTGCGGTAAAAAGTCATGTAAAGCTTCCAGATTTCCATCAAACCAAAACTGGAAAATGCGAAGTGTTAAATCAATAAGTGTATTATTGCTTTCGGTATGCACCTGCTTTCTCAGGAAATGAATCAGTTTATCTTGGCGTCCCGAAATTTCATCCATGGTGGTGGTTACCTTACGAATCTCGCCTTCTGCACCGATTTCATTGAAGAAAACCGGGAAAATACGCGTAAGCTGCTTTACCTTTTTGTAGTAAGGAGCAATATTGGAGTTTAAGATTTTGGTGATTTCACGTTGAAACAAATCGGTATCACTAATGAAAATACCGCCCAGCTGCAGATTTACAATAAGCGCCGAAAGCAGCTTTTCCATCTCGGACTGAGAGTCTTCAATAAGCTGTAACCACACACGGATATTTTTGATATGGTTTGTATTCACACTCAGCTGCCAATCATTATCCACAAAAATCATTCCCGGACTTACAAAACCGAAGTCAATAAGTTTCTTTTCAAAATAATTGACATATTCTTTTCTCTCGGTTGTATCAAGCTCAATAACCTTTAAACCAAGTGTTTGAATAAAGTCAAGCACCGAACTTGTATGTTCTTCTTTAAGCTCTGACGCAAGGTCAAACAATAAGTCAACAAAATGTAAAAGCTCGGTTTCGTTCAGCTCATCAACTGCTTTACGAATCATCTTATCCAAACTCCACAGCAGGCGTTCTTTCACAATTTGCATGCCCGGCAGATGAAGCAGATAAAAGGTAAAATAAAAACGTATGATGAATTGATCCAGCAATTCCACCGAATTTGCAAATCTATCGGCAATATCATCATATAAAGGCATAAAAGATATGAGGTCATCCCAGCTTTCTAATTGTTCCAGCTTTTCGAACAGGCTGTTAAAATAGGTGGCGCCCAAATGCTCTTCGAGCATGGCAGATGCCTTGCCCAATGATTCCTGCTTGGTTTTTACCCATTCTTCAATCAGGGAGGTGGTACGCCAATAGCTATAACATTCGTGCAGCACACTTTTTGTAAGTGAAATAACCCTTTCGGCATACTCCGGATTGGCGGCTGCAGCATTCAGATTGCGTACAAAATAACGTGAAGAGATGATGTACGGAAAGATATTCTCATTCAGCTTGTTTTGTAGCACATCCAAACAAAGGTCAATCACCGCCTTTTGTTTAGCTTCATTTTTAATTAATAAAGAAATAAGCTCCAGCAAAGTTTGCACCATGGTGGATTTCAAGTCTTTAGAAATATCTTCTGACAGCATTTTGTGCATCATTCTAACCGGTATCTCCAAGGCGTCAAGGGGGATGCTATCTTTTGTATAAAACCAAAAATCGGTTATTAAAATCTCGCGAAGCTCTTCAATTACGAACTTTCTATTGGAAAGCGGGTGATGAAATTCCGTTATGCAATCGTGTGCACGCTTGGTAATTCCAAAATAATCTGCTGATAACTTAATAAAATCAAGGTGTTCCTGAGGTATAAAGATATCTTTATATCTTGTTTCTGCCAAATTTGCCTCCAGAGCCTTCGAAATAAGTGGTTTATTCATGTTAAGATTTCTTAATCTATTACAGGCTGTAAAATTATAGTAATTTTGCACCAAAATAAGAATTTATTGATTCAATAATTATTAAACATTTAAAAAAAGGAAAAAACATGACGAAAATTAAAGTTGCTATCAATGGTTTTGGACGTATTGGTAGAAATGTTTTCAAAATTATCGAAGAACGAAACAATATGGAGGTTATCGGTATCAACGATCTCACCAGCACCAAAGTATTAGCTCATTTGCTTAAATATGATTCAACACAGGGTAAGTTCAATGGTACGGTAGAATATGACGAAACTTCCATTATTGTAAATGGCCGTCCGGTGCCGGTTACTGCAGAGCGCAGTCCTTTAGACATCAAATGGGCTGTTACTCCCGATGTGGTGATTGAAGCCACCGGAATATTCCGCTCAAAAGAAAGTAATAAAGGCGGATATGGCGATCACTTAAAGAATGGAGCAAAAAAAGTGATACTTACTGTTCCTTCAAAAGATGAAATTGATGCCACCATTGTATTAGGCGTGAACGACAATGATTTGAAAGACAGTCATCAGTGCGTATCAAATGCCAGCTGTACCACCAACTGCTTGGCTCCTGTTGCCAAAGTACTGAATGACCGCTTTGGCATTGAAAACGGTATGATGACGACCATACACGCCTATACCAATGACCAAGTTATTTTAGACGGACCACATTCCGACCTGCGCAGAGCTCGCTCGGCTGCTGTTTCGCAAATTCCTACTTCCACAGGTGCAGCCAAAGCAATAGGCATTGTTGTTCCTGAGCTGGAAGGCAAGCTCGACGGCATGGCAGTACGCGTGCCCACACCCACAGGCTCATTGGTTGACTTAGTGGTAAACCTAAAAACAGAAGCCACGAAGAATGAAATTAATGCTGCCATCAAAGAAGCTGCCGAAGGTCCCATGAAAGGTGTTTTGGAATATACGGAAGACGAAATTGTTTCGGTTGACATTATTCACAACCCGCATTCATCCATCTTCGATGCAAAATCAACCATGATAAACGGCAAAACCGTTAAAATCCTGGCTTGGTATGATAACGAATGGGGTTATTCAAACCGCGTGGTTGATTTGATTGACAGATTCAGACTATAACAGAAAGCATAAAAGCCTCAATAACAAAGCCTTGCAAAAATAATGCAGGGCTTTTTTGTTTGTGGGAGGCCGGGAATAATAGGTTGATCCCATAAAAACAGGGTTAATATCCACCTACAAATTATAATTTATCCAAGGGACTTTTTATTGACGATTTTGAAATATCGGTGATATGTGTATATATTTCAGTGGTTTTAATGGATTTATGCCCCAAAAGCTGCTGTATATAGCGGATGTCCGTGCCCGATTCCAGCAGGTGTGTGGCAAAGCTGTGGCGTAAAGTATGTGGCGTAACTTTTTTACATATTCCGGCACGTTGTGCAGCAGCTTTAACCACATTTTGTACCGATTTTTCAGAGTACATACCATTCTTCTGACCTTCAAAAAGATAAACTTTTGGTTTATATTCCTTGTAATATATTCGAAGATCTTCCAGCAGATTTTGTGATAACATCACCAATCTATCTTTATTGCCCTTTGCTTTGCGAATCAGAATCAGCATATTTTCGGAATTGATATCCTCAAGCATTAGGTTGAGAAGTTCACTTAAGCGCAATCCTCCGCCATACAATATTTTTATGATGCAGCGATGCTTGCTGTTTTGGGTACTGGCAATCATTTTTTTAACTTCATCCATGGTCAAATAATTAGGCAAGGTCGAAGACTTACGTGAGGGATATAAATGTTTTATATCTAACTCTCTAGCATATAGTGACTTGTAGAATTTTTCAAGTGAAGCAACTATCAAACGCTGATGTGAACTGCTAATTTTATGTTTATTAACCTTCCAGTATACATACTTTTCAATAACATCTTCGTCCATCTCGTTGGGATGCGAAAACTTCTTTTCGGCAAGCTTCAGAAAACTCTTCACTACACTTTTATAGTTTAAGACCGAATTTGGACTGTATCGCTGCAAAAACAACTTTTTCTCAAATTCTTGAATCAGGCTGTCAATATCCATTGCTTTACATTTAATTGGAACAACGAAAATAACAAAACATTCGTAAATGCAATTTATTTTATTTTTTATTTTAAGAGATAAAGTACAGATTTTCTGTTTTTTACAGAGGATTTTCTATATTTTCTTAAAATTGCTTTACGAATGTTATATGATTTGAATTAACGAATGTTTATATTTGTGTCGTAAATAAGGCGTTATGCGGCAGCTTAAAAGACGACACCAAACCAGAAAAATCATCTTGACAACC
>CAZQBU010000005.1:0-85255 GCA_964592175.1 uncultured Lentimicrobiaceae bacterium | reverse complement strand
GGAATGGAAAATGGGAGGATTGGAAAGAAAATTGTAGGTTTGTGAATTAAACAGGGTAAATTCAAATCATATAAGATTCGTAAAGCAATTTTATGAAAACAAGGAAAATCCTTTGTAAAAAACAGAAAATCAATCCTATATCTTGTAAAATGAAAAAAGTACTAATTTGCATTTACGAATGTTTGGCTATTTAATGCAAGTTCGTAAACTGTATTGCGTTTAAGCACTGATTATCTAATAAAATCCACAAAAGGGGCAATTGAAATAAATGCCCCTTTTGGAAACAATCGGCTTGTAGTTGTTTTAGTTCAACTGACGGGCGAAGTAGTGTGTATGTAACAACTTATGCGACATTTCTCCCATCGGTTCTCCCAAATATTCTTCATAAAGTGCAAGCACTTCCGGATTATCATGCGATTTGCGAATTGGCATACCCGCATCTTCTTCATAAATTGCTTGGGCACGCTTCATGCGAATTTCCAAGTTTGTGGGTATGGGCTGACCGCCTCCTCCCAAACAACCTCCGGGACATGCCATCACTTCAATAAAGTGATAATCGGCTTCTCCTTCTTTTACGGCTTTCATCACATCCCAAGCATTATGCAGTCCATGAGCCACAGCGAGTTTAAGTTCCACCCCTTCAAGGAATGACCAGTCCGGCAAGCAGTTTTCAATGAGCACACTTGCCTCGCGCACTCCCTGCATACCACGTACCGGCTTAATCTCGAGGTTTTTAAATGGCACTTCTCTACCGGTAACTATTTCATAAGCCGTACGCAATGCTGCTTCCATTACACCGCCCGTAGCACCGAATATTACGGCTGCACCGGAGCTTTCACCCATCAGTTTGTCAAATTGTTTATCCGCTAATGCAAGGAAATTAATTCCTGCCATTTTAATCATACGGGCAAGCTCACGGGTGGTTAGTACATAATCCACGTCTTTGTATCCGCTTGAACGCATTTCAGGACGATCGGCTTCGTACTTCTTGGCTGTACAAGGCATTAAAGAAACCGAAACGATTTTGGCGGGATTAAGATTTCGTTTTTGGGCATAAAATGTTTTTGCCAAAGCACCAAACATTTGCTGAGGCGACTTACAACTCGACACATTTGCCAAATACTCGGGGAATTTATGTTCAATGAATTTAATCCAGCCCGGCGAACAGGAAGTTGTCATAGGCAATACAGCATCGTGTCCGCTTCCTGTTAATGCAGCTTTTAGGCGCAATAATAATTCGGTGCCTTCTTCCATAATTGTCAGGTCGGCCGTGAAATCGGTATCTAAAACTGAATCAAAGCCCAAGGCTTTCAATGCGGCCACCATTTTACCCGTCACGCGCATTCCGGGGTCAAATCCGAGCTCTTCGCCCAATGCAACGCGTACAGCAGGTGCGGTTTGTACCACCACATGTGTGTCCGGGTCGTTGAGTGCATCAAATACTTCTTGGATATAATTACGCTCCGTCAAAGCGCCGGTAGGACAACGATTGATACATTGTCCACAATTTGTGCAAACCACTTCATTAAATGGTTTATCAAGGAAGGTGGATATCTTTTGCTCACATCCTTTATTGGCTACTGCCAGTGCCGAAATGCGTTGCAACTCACTGCAGGTGCGCACACAGCGTTGGCAACGAATGCATTTGCTATCGTCTTTGATAATAGCCGGTGACGACATATCAATACTATAATGTTGAAGGGCAGGCAGTGGAATCAGCTTTGCCGGACTAAAGATATAGCGTGCGGCAAGGTCTTGCAGTTCACAATTGTTGTTTTTATAGCAATTCACACAATCAGAACGATGCTCGGAAAGCAACATTTCCAAAATATTCCGCCGTGCATTTTGTACTTTAGCACTATTTGTCAGAATCTCCATCCCCTCTACAACGGGCACGGCACAAGAAGCTTGTAAAACACGTGTTCCAACTTGTTCGACAACGCATACGCGACAATTTCCCGCAACACATAAGTCAGAATGATAACATAGTGTCGGGATTTGAATTCCAATCTTACGGGCTGCATCCAATATTGTCTTTCCAGCTTCTATCTCAACTACTTGATGATCTATGGTTAATCGTACTGTTTTCATAGTATAAGTTTTTAGTGAATTATTTCTTCGCGGAATTCAGTTACAATGGAATCGAATGCATTTCCAACCGATTGCCCCAGTCCGCATTTTGAAGCAATCCGCATGGTTTCGGAAATTTCCATTAGTTCTTTCAGATATGATAGCGGCTTTTGCTTGGATTTGACAGCTTCTATCCCTAATAATAACTGCTGACAACCTATGCGACATGGCGTACACTGTCCGCATGATTCTTCTCGGAAAAACTCCAGATAATTATGCAGGATATTATACATCGATCGGTGGCTGTTGAAAAGCATCATCGAGCCTCCTGTCGGTATCCCTTCAAAAGCGATAATGACCTTATCGAATTTGCGACGTGGTACACAAAATCCCGAAGCTCCTCCAACCTGTACTGCTTTCGTATCTCCGTCACCAAATTCTTTTACAAAATCAGAAAGTTTCATTCCCAACTCCAGCTCATAAACACCCGGGATGGGGGTGTCGCCCGATACGGAGAACAACTTAGTTCCGGTGGATTGGTCCGTTCCATAAGAAGCAAAGGCATCTGCGCCAATATGACTGATTAATAGCGAATAAACCAAGGTTTCCACATTGTTTATTACTGTAGGTTTGTTGCGATAGCCTACTGCCACCGGGAAAGGAGGCTTATTCCGTGGTTCACCGCGCCTGCCTTCCATTGATTCAATCAGTGCGGTTTCTTCGCCACATACATATGCACCGCTACCCATTGTCAAATCAAGTGTGAAATCAAGATTCATTTGGCGGAAAGCATCATTCATGTCAAAAATAACTGCCATCAGATGGTTTTTCATCCAGCTGTATTCATCGCGCAGATAAATAAAGCCCTGACGAGCTCCAATCAGATGACCGCAAAGTGCCATGCCGGCAAAAACTTTATCGGCTGCCTTTTCTAAAATCACTCTGTCTTTAAATGTACCCGGTTCGCCTTCGTCGGCATTACAAATAACATATTTTTCAGTGCCGGGTGAAGCTTTGGCAAATTTCCATTTCAATCCGGTTGGAAAACCGGCTCCGCCTCTTCCGCGCAAACCGGATTCAATCAGTTCAGAAATAAGCGTGTCTTTGTCACGCTCCAACGCATTCCGAAGCAATGTCAAAGTATCAAGTGTACGACCGAATATTAAATCGGTTTTACGTACAGTGGATGTATTGGCCAGTGTTTCCATATCAATTATTTAAATAAGGTTTAACAAATGGTTTATTGCCTTCAGCACGGAGATAATCCGAGATAATGGCACTTACTTTGGTGGGGGTCAAATTGGTATACGCCTTGTCATTAATCAACATGGAAGGCTCTTGGTCACTCCAGCCGATATCATTCACGAGCTCAAGACTGAAACGACCATCAAAAGTTGTTTCACCTGCTTGAATCCCCAATTGTTCGGTAATTGCTACCAAGACCTCGTCGAAACCCTTCATTTTGGCAATAATGGATTTACATAATTTAATGACGTAACGACCCCGCTTTTGAGTTGGCAAAAAAGTGTAAAAACTTGCCGTACCGTATACTTCAGCAGCTGAAATCTCCAATTCATTCGCCACCTTTATCATATCTTGTTCAGTTAAATAATTTTGTTGCTGAACAATCTCCTGAAGTATCGGCAATAAATTGTCTTTTGAACGGCCATGTTTGCCAATAATTTCTTTAATGATAATCTGTTCCATAAGCATAAGTTTTTTATCTGTTAATTTGTTAACAATTGTTTTGATTTCATAGAACCCTATACTCTAAATTACACTTAATTTGACTAATCCAAGAAATAATTCAATTTGTTGTTTATAGCTCAAAATATAGGTTTATTCTCTGAATTTCAATTGATTAGATCATATTGATTGATGTTGTCTTATTTATAATGATTCTAAATTACAGTCGAAATTACCGAATCAGTCAATATTGGAGCTAAAAACTATAACGAATTGAGGCTGAGAATACAACAGGATTAATTGTTAACTATTTCACAATAGCTTGTATTCCCTCTGTAATTGGTTATCTGCCTTAGTTAGAGAAAATCATGTATAAAGCAGCTTATGCGTAGCAATATTTTTTGGGAAGAAGTCGGATAAAAGATTTCCGAGCTGAAGTTGGGCTGGGCTCAAAATTAAAAAAGCACTTACATTATTGTAAGCGCCTGATTATCAACGTTGCCCGACCAGGGTTCGAACCTGGACTTTTCTGATCCAGAGTCAGACGTGTTGCCAATTACACCATCGGGCAGAACGAATGTGCAAAATTACAAAATCACTAATTAAATTGCTATAATTATTTTCCGGTATAATTCACCAATTCATAAGCTTGTCAATCTAATCTTATCGTATATGCTTATGATTATTGCGCTAGGAGATTCAAGCAGTAATTTTAAAACCTGTTTATTACAAAATGAATTTTGATTTTATTTATTTATTCGAGCCCAATTATCTCGTAATGAAACAGTTCTATTAAATACAAGTGCACCGGCTTTACTATCTTTATCAACTGAAAAATAGCCTAAGCGTTGAAATTGAAACTTTTCTTCATTTACAACATTTGCCAAAGAAGGCTCAAGTTTACAATTATTCAAGATTTTCAAAGAGTCCGGATTAAGAAACTCAAACATATCGCGCTCTTTATGTCCGGCCGGGTCTTCATCAAGAAATAACCTATCATATAAGCGCACTTCGGCATTTATTGCATTGCCGGCTTCTACCCAATGCAGGGTGCCTTTAACTCTTGGCTGACTAATGCCCGTGCCGCTCTTGGTGTCAGCATCATATGTACAATATACCGTAGTGATATTTCCGTCATTGTCCGTATCATAGCTTTCTGCAGTGATCACATAGGCTCCTTTAAGTCGAACTTGTTGCCCGGGAGCTAGTCGGAAATACTTTTTGGGCGGATTTACCATGAAATCATCTCGTTCAATATACAATTCCCTTCCAAAAGGCACCATACGATTGCCGCTTTCAGGATCTTCGGGATTGTTTTCCAATTCCACCATTTCTATTTTGCCTTCGGGATAATTCGTGATAACCACTTTTATCGGGTCAAGCACTGCCATCACACGATTGGTGGTTTTATTTAATTCTTCACGCACCGAAAACTCAAGTAAGCCTACATCAATTACATTATCTCTTTTTGCCACGCCGATACGGTCTGCAAAATTACGTATGGCAGAAGCAGGATAACCTCTTCGACGCAATCCGGCAATGGTAGGCATACGCGGGTCGTCCCATCCGTTTACCACAGATTTTTGCACAAGCTCAAGCAAACCGCGCTTGCTCATCACGGTATAACTCAAATTCAAGCGAGCAAATTCGATTTGACGAGGTCGATATTCTGTATCAATGAGTTGATCAAGCAACCAATCATATAGCGGGCGGTGTACCTCAAATTCGAGCGTACAAAGGGAATGTGTTATGCCTTCCAAATAATCGCTCTGCCCGTGGGCAAAATCATACATCGGATATATTTTCCATGTATCGCCCGTACGATGGTGTTCAGAATGCAAAATACGGTATAAAACAGGGTCTCGCATATGCATATTCGGTGAGCTCATATCCACTTTTGCACGCAATACCCGGCTTCCGTTAGGAAATTCCCCTTCTTTCATTCGATTGAATAAATCAAGGTTTTCCTCAACAGTACGATTTCGGAAGGGGCTTTCAGTACCCGGACGCGTAGGTGTACCACGTTGATTCGAGATTTCTTCTTGTGATTGATCGTCTACATAAGCCAAGCCTTTGTTTATGAGCAAAACAGCCCAATCATAAAGCTGCTCGAAATAATCCGATGCATAATAAGGTTCGTTATCCCACTGAAAACCAAGCCAACGCACATCTTCCATAATAGAATCCACATATTCTACCTCCTCCTTATCCGGATTGGTATCGTCAAAGCGTAAATTACACTTTCCGCCATATTTTTCGGCTATACCAAAGTTCAAACAGATTGATTTGGCATGACCAATATGTAAATATCCGTTGGGTTCGGGGGGGAAGCGTGTATGTACACGTCCGTTATGCTTGCCCGATTTATTATCTTCTTCAATAATTGCCTCAATAAAATTCAGTGAACGCTGTTCATTATCAGCCGGTAATTCCGTCTTTTGTGACATAACATCAAAAATTAAAGCTATACTTAAATTAGTCTGCAAAAATAAGCAGATTTTATTCAAAATCAGCTATCTCCAAAAATCCACTGAATTTATCGGTTAAATCAGCGGCTATAATACTTTAAAATACGTTTAACTTGTTGCGCATATCCGCCTCCAAACAAATTTACGTGCACAAGCAAAGGATATAAATTTACTAAATCAATGCGCGACTCCCAATCTTTCTCTAGTGGAAAACATTCATTATACGCATGATAAAAATCAGTTTGAAAACCGCCAAACAATTTTGTCATTCCAATATCCATTTCGCGTGAGCCATAATAAACAGCCGGATCAATAAGAACTGCTTCCCGCTTACTATTGCACATAAAGTTGCCGCTCCATAAGTCTCCGTGCAGCAAAGCAGGCTCAGAAGGAGGCAACAAGTAAGACAAACGAGAAATAAACGCATCAAACAGCTTCATATCAGCTGTTGACAAGCGAGCAGCATCCACAGCCATTTTAAACTGAGGCTGCAGTCGGTGCTGAACGAAAAAATCTTCCCAGCTCTTTTCTTGTGTGTTATTTTGCGGCAGAGAACCAATGAAATTATCATGGTCCAGCCCATAAAAATCAGATGTATTTTTATGAAGTGCTGCCAATTGTCGACCAAATTCTAACCAAAATTTTTTGTCGGGATAGGCTTCTTCAACAAACTCAAGTAAGAGAAAGCTATGCGTGCCATCATCGCCTGTGCCAATAACTTGAGGAATTGAAATGCTGTTAGCTGCACGTAAAAGTTCCAAAGCACGGGCTTCTTTTAAAAACATTTCAGGGTAACGTTTCGACAAATTCCATTTCAAAAAGAATGAGGTTTCTGCATATTCCAGCTTAACTGCATGATTAATAGAGCCTCCGCCTACAACTTGGGTTGAAGAAATACGAGAAGCCATTCCGGTATAACTTTCAAGCTGTTGCTCCAGCTGACCAATGATAGCCATTGATATCATATGTTTTCCGTTTTTTCTGCAAGATAGGATTTAAATATCGGATACAAAAAAAAGCGATCGGCAAGAAAAAGAAATAAAACAGCCGGAAACATTGCTTTAACAAAAAGTGGCAAATCCAGCACATAGCTTATCATTTGATGAAGTCGAATACGATAAAACAATCCGATAACAGCTTCAAAGCTGAAGTAATAATAAATTACAAACAAGCTTGCCGAAAACACTGCCAACAAGCTAAACATCAACATCCAACTATTTATCGCTGTTGAATGCGAAACAGTAACAGAATAAGGCTTTAGTTGACGGATGATTTGTTGTTTTAAATCTGCCGGCGCCTGATAGCTCTTTAAATCATTTAAAAGTTCATCAATAATATGTGGCTCTTCGGAATTCATAGTGTTCATTTTTAATCTGTATTGTTTTTTGTGAGCTTGTCTTTGAGTTTTTGTCGCAATCGAAATAGTTTAACTTTCAGGTTTGAAACTGTCAAACCACTTATTTCACTAATTTCAGATAATGTTTTTCGTTGCACATAATAAAGGCTAATCAGCAAATTGTCTTCGATTGATAGTTTAGCTATTTCTTGTTCAAGCTGCAGCAATAAATATTCTTTTTCGCTCAACTGTTTTTCTTCGTTTTCAGCATCCCATATATCATAATCAAGTATGTTTTGTTCGGAAATTTCGTAATAAATTATTTTCTTTTTCCGGTATTCACTTATTGCATGATTATAGGCGATGCGACTTATCCAAGTTCCAAAAGCTGCTTCCCCTTTAAATCGCGGAAGCGCTTCATAGGCTTTAATAAAAACAGTTTGTGCCGCATCGGCTGCTTCATCATCTCGCTTTAAAATTCGACGTAAAATCGTGAAAACAGCATCTTGGTATTTGTCAACCAAAAATCCGAATGCATTTGTATCCCCCTTTAGGCTACGTTGAATCCAAAGCAAATCATCTTCTGTTTTCATTTATAAATTGACGCAATTTATGTGGTCAGGTTACAATTTTCTGTAAATTTACGCTTTAATTTTGTTTGATATTATGAGAATAAAGCTTTTTCTACTTGCATTTTTGCTTGGTTTGTCGTTCAGCTCATTTGCAGATTTCGATACCCATTTTCACAATTACAGCTTACGTATTGATTATACACATTCCGGGACAGCTACAGATGAATATATTTCATTGGATAAAATTATCCAAGAAACTTATTGGGGTGGCTCAAAAACCATGCTGATAGATACATTTTACTATGGAAATCATTATGTGGAAGTGTTTGATTCTCAGGATCAACTGATATATTCACGTGGATACAGCTCACTTTTCAACGAATGGCAAACCACCTTAGAAGCCAGGGAGCGTTCAAAAAGCTTTCAGGAAACAGTCATTATTCCATATCCTAAAAACAAGGTGAAGGTCGTCATCTCCTCTCGTCAGTGGGAAGGTGATTTTGTACCCAAGTTTCAAATTCAAATTGACCCTGCCGATTACTTTATACGCCCTGCTGTTCGCCCAAAATATGAAGTGTTTGAAGTGCAGTACAATCGCACTCCCGACAAAGCGGTAGATATAGTGCTTTTACCGGATGGCTATACAGCAGATCAAATGGAGTTATTTAAAGAAGACTGTAGATTATTTGCCGAACGGCTTTTTTCTTTTGAGCCCTATGCCGGTTTACGTGATTTATTCAATATTAAAGCGGTGCTTGCGCCTTCGGCTGATAGTGGGATAGCCATACCTGCAACAGGCTTTTGGCCCGAAACGGTGCTTTCGTCACATTTTTATACATTCGATAGCGAACGTTACTGCATGAGTGAACAGCATCACCGCATACGCGACCTTGCCGCACATACTGCCTACGACCAAATTTATATCTTGGCAAATACTGAAAAATACGGTGGTGGAGGTATTTTCAACTTTTACTGCTTAAGTTCGGCTCGCAATCAGCAATCTGCAGCAATTTATGTGCATGAATTCGGCCACGGCTTTGTCGGCTTGGCGGATGAATATTATGACAGTTCAACATCCTACAATGACTTTTACAATCTCGAAATTGAACCTTGGGAGCCAAATATCACCACTTTATTGGATTTTGACAATAAATGGGCTCATTTACTAGATGCTGACACACCCGTACCAACGCCTGACACCCAAGAATGGGAAGGAAAAACCGGAGTGTTTGAAGGTGGTGGATATAGTGCAAAAGGAATATACAGACCTTCGCGAGATTGTTTGATGCATACCTTCAAAAAGCAAGAATTTTGTGCCGCATGCACCGAAGCGATTGTGCGAATGATTCGATTTTATTCGGATTGATTTTTAATGCGCAAGTCTTTTGATGGTTTTTTCATGGGCTCCCGGCCGTAAATTGTAGTCATTATTATCAAGTTTTATTGGCTAATCATACAGTTTTATGTAATTTTGCGGCATTAATGTTAATTTTTTCACACAAATAACTATAAATACTATTTTATGGAAATCAGAAAACTCGATCAAATGTTCGATGTGCTGAAAACCAGTACTAAAAAAAGATTGGTTGCAGCTTATGCCAATGATGAACACAGCATTAGTGCCGTAAATATGGCAATAGATATGGGGCTGATAGAAGCTACACTTGTCGGAGACGAAAATGAAATCAAAGCCCAATGCACTGCATTAGGAATTGACCCGAAAAAATTCACAATCGTTCACGAACTTGATGAGATGAAAGCTGCTTATAAAGCTGTTGAATTGATTAATGCAGGCCAAGGCAATCTCTTAATGAAAGGCTTGGTCAGCACAGATAAATATATGCGTGCCATCCTAGATAAAGAAAAAGGTTTGATGAATAAAGGGGCTGTTCTCAGTCATGTAACCGTGATGGAAAACCCAAATTACCACAAACTAATGATTGTAGGTGATGTGGCAATCCTTCCGGCACCCGAGCTACCGGAAAAAGTCGCTATTACCAATTATCTTATTCATACCGCAAAAGCATTAGGCATTGATAAGCCAAAAGTTGCACTTATTGCAGCTTCTGAGCAGGTTTCGCCAAAAATACAAGCTTCTGTTGATGCTTCCATTATTTCAAAAATGGCTGAGCGTGGTCAAATAAAAGATGCATACGTGGATGGTCCTTTAGCGCTTGACGTAGCAATTGATAAAGAAAGTGCTAGCATTAAAAAGCTTGGTGGTCATGTGGCAGGTGATGCCGACTGCTTGGTATTTCCCAATATCGAATCCGGTAATGTGTTTTATAAAGCCAATACCAAGCTTGCCGGAGGAGAGCAAGGTGCGATTGTGGTAGGAGCAAGAGTGCCTGCAGTATTATCCTCAAGGGGCGACAGCACAAAAACTAAATTATACTCTATTGCACTTGCTGCATTAACAGCATAAAATTTCTAAATCAAGCAAGGCTTATACTTATATGGCTGCAACTGAACAAATTTTCACTTTAACAATTAACCCGGGTTCTACCTCCACTAAATTTGGAATTTTTGTTGGCAACGACCCCGTTTTTATCAAAACAATTCGTCACTCTAATGAGGAGCTTGACAAATTTGACAAGATAACAGATCAGTTTAACTTTAGAAAAGAACTGATTCTTGAGCAAATTGCAGAAACGGATGTCGATATGCATCAAATACGTGCTGTAGTTGGACGGGGCGGTCTGCTCAAGCCTATCGAATCCGGTGTTTATGAGGTAAATGATGCCATGGTACGCGATTTACGCAACAGCCCACTCGGCGAACATGCGAGTAATTTGGGCGGTTTAATTGCAAAAGACATAGCCGATTCCTTGCCCAACGCACGTGCATTTATTGCAAATCCCGTTGTAGTTGATGAGTTGGAGCCAATCGCACGTTTATCAGGTCATCCGTTACTTCCACGTATTTCAATTTTCCATGCTTTGAATCAAAAGGCTGTAGCCCGTCAGCATGCCAAGTCTATTATGCGTAAATACGAAGAAATGAATCTTATCGTAGCGCATTTGGGAGGCGGTATTACCGTGGGGGCACACAAACAAGGCAGGGTGATAGATGTAAATCAAGGATTGGATGGAGACGGACCATTTTCACCCGAACGCACCGGAACACTGCCGGTAAGCTTACTTGTTAAACTTTGCTTCAGCGGAAAATATAGCGAAAGGCAAATATTACGAATGATTAAAGGTGAAGGAGGTTTGGTGGCTTACCTTGGAACAAACAGTGCGTACGAGGTTGAGCAACGCGTGGCAGCAGGCGACGAAGAAGCAGCATTGGTATATAACGCCATGGCGTATCAGGTGGCAAAAGAAATTGGATCAATGGCTACCGTGCTTCACTTTCAAGTTGATGCCATATTAATTACAGGAGGTATTGCCTACGATAAATATTTTGTCAATCAGGTAATTGAACGCGTTCATAGAATTGCTCCTGTACATGTATACCCGGGAGAAGATGAGCTTAAGGCATTAGCCATGAACGGTTTACGTGTTATAACCGAAGAAACAGTACCTAAAGTATACTCCTAATCCAAGAAAGAAAAGAAATATTCATTAGAGGCTGTCGCACTTGGTCGGCAGCCTCATTTTTTGCATAAAACCGCAAAAGTATCATAAGTTTAAACTTAGCAATTTTATTTTCCACGTATTCAGTATCTTTGTCAAAATTTTAATGAACTATGAGTTTGCATTTAAGTGAACAGGAAATAGTACGGCGTAATGCGCTGACTGAACTTTATCAGCTGGGAATCAACCCATATCCTCAAGAAGGTTATGAAGTAAATTCCAATAGCCGTAAAATCCTTGAAGGCTTTGAAGCCAATCCGGAAGCTTTTACAAACATAAGTATTGCCGGACGTATTATGAGTCGCCGCATCATGGGTGCTGCGTCTTTTGTCGAACTTCAAGATGCCGAGGGTCGAATACAACTGTATGTGAAACGTGATGACATTTGTCCGGATGAAGATAAAAGCTTTTATAATCATGTGTTTAAGCATCTGTTGGACATAGGTGATATCATTGGTGTTACGGGATTCATCTTCAAAACTAAGATGGGTGAAATTACCTTGCACGTACAATCGCTAAAAATCCTTAGTAAATCCATTCGCCCCTTACCAATTGTAAAGGAAAAGGACGGGCAGATTTATGACGCATTCACAGATGCCGAACAGCGTTACCGCATGCGCTATGTGGACCTCATCGTGAACGATGGCGTGAAGGAAACCTTTATTAAACGCACGGGTGTCATCAACAGCATGCGCAACTATTTCAATGCATTCGGATACCTTGAAGTTGAAACCCCTATTTTACAACCTATTCCGGGAGGTGCTGCCGCTCGCCCCTTCATCACACATCATAATGCTTTGGACATACCGCTTTATCTGCGAATTGCCAATGAGCTGTATCTAAAGCGCTTAATAGTTGGTGGTTTTGACGGAGTATATGAGTTTGCCAAAGATTTTCGGAATGAAGGTATGGACCGCACCCACAATCCGGAGTTTACGGTAATGGAAATTTACGTGGCTTACAAGGATTACTTATGGATGATGGAGTTTACCGAAACCATGCTGGAAAAGGTAGCCCTTGATGTAAATGGAAGTACAAAAACATTGGTAAATGAAACCGAAATTGACTTCAAAACACCTTATCCGCGGGTAAAAATATTAGATTCAATTAAAGAACATACCGGCTTTGATGTTTCCGAAATGAATGAAGCCGAATTGCGAGATACCTGTCGTAAATTAGGCCTTGAAACAGATGATTCTATGGGACGTGGCAAACTTATTGATACCATATTCGGAGAAAAATGTGAGCATCATTACATACAGCCCACTTTTATTATCGATTATCCCGTAGAAATGTCACCTCTTTGTAAGCGGCATCGCGACAACCCTGCCCTTACCGAGCGTTTTGAGTTAATGATAAACGGCAAAGAAATTGCCAACTCTTATACCGAGCTGAATGATCCCATCGATCAGCGTGCCCGCTTTGAAGAACAAATAAAGCTGTCAGAGCGCGGTGATGATGAAGCCATGTTCATCGATCAAGATTTTATTCGAGCACTTGAATTTGGCATGCCGCCCACTGCAGGATTAGGTATTGGAATTGACCGCCTTGTAATGCTGTTTACCGGACAAACATCCATTCAAGAAGTGTTGTTTTTCCCACAGATGCGACCCGAAAAATTACGTAAAGCTGCAAATCCACAGCCCCTTATTGAAGCCGGAATTCCCGAAGCTTGGGCAACACATATTTTCCAAGCAGGCTTCACGAGCGTGGAAGCAATGAAAGAAGAAAAAGCATCCGTGATTCAACAGAAGATGAACGGATACCGAAAAAAGAACAAACTTGAGCTTCCTGCTTTGCAGCTGGAAGAAATTGAACAATGGCTGAGTAAACTTTAATCCGCTTAAAAACACATAAACAGCAAAAAGCCGGATAATTATTTTACCCGGCTTTTTGCTTTCAAGTTGTTAGTTTCGTATCAATTTTTTGGATATTGTCTGCCTATCATCTCGATAATGCAGCACATACATGCCCTTTGGCAATGCGCTCCCATCATTACGGACAGCTTTCCATTCAAATTGTAAGGGCATCCCATCTTGATGCAAACTCACAAATGAATACACAGTATTGCCACTCATATCGACAATACGTATCGAAGCCGTACCATAAGCTGCAGGGATAGCAACAACAAGCTCCTCGGTAAACGGATTCGGAATAAGCTTCACATCTGATTTTTCTACTACCTCTGAAGCGAAGTTTATTAAATCATCCAATATTTCAATATGTACCGAATAACTGCCAAAAGAAGAGTTTATGGTGATCTCTTCTTCCACAAAACCTTCATTGAAAAGGGAATAATCGGGTTCGATAACTTCAACAAGCACTTCCAAAGAATCACCAACAGCCAGTGTATATGGAAATTCAGCTAAGCTATTCATTTGAACCAGCTCAGGATTTGAACTTTCAATTTGATTGATTTGAGCCTCTACACTGCTGTGATTGCTAATATAAAAAGAAGCCTCAACCAACTCCATAAAAACCAATGTGTCAGGATGAATTGTCAATTCATTTACAATCTTTTCTTCCATGACAAACATATGTGGGTCGTGTGCGCCCATAAACGGATGTTTAATGCTTCTTCCCGATTCATCGGCGGCAGCCAGATAATATCGGACGGTATCAAAACTGTCATAACCACCAATCCAAGCCTGCCAATTATTTGTTTCGTTAACAATTAAAGGCTTCGACAAATAAGGACCTCCATTGATGCTATAAAACAAGTTGAGACTGTCGGCAATCAAGGAGGCTCCGGAATAGGCTTTAATACCTGTTTCTATGGAAAGTGAATCCGACCACGCCTGTGTACCATATGTAGGCATATGATTCACATACAACATACCGATATCGGCAATTTCATGTGTGCGGCAGTGTAATGCATCTGTATTCAACCAATCATTAAAGTGAATTCCTACAATTTCATAACCCGGCATGGCTTCTTGGTAAACCTCCAATGCAGCATTATCATGCTGACTGCCACTGATGGGAACAAACACTTTATCATTCAATATCAATGAATTAGAATAAGGTGTTGGAGGATATGTACCTGGCATAAATACACGATATACTTTATACGGATAACCGTATGCAGAGGGAGTATTTGCAAAATATTCGGCCACAGATTCATAATCATTATACTGTGGATTTGATGGAGGAACTTCACCAATGAGGATTTTATCGGGGGCAAGATATTTTCCCCAACAGTCAATATGCTTTATGTATTCACCCTGAGGGTCAATCGTTACATCATAGCGGGTAATACCCAAATAGTCTTCAAATTTTTCAGCAAGCTGCTGAGGTGTAAGATTGTTTTCATCATATACCAAATCAGTGGAAGCACCATAAGTATAGCCGTCAGCCATCATATTTCCCCCGGTGTGCATCACATTCATACCGAATAAGTTAACACCCATTTGATTAGCTATCACGGGAATCACGTTATTATCATTTGGACGAGGGCGATTATATGGGAAATCCACAATACCGGGCTCATCATTTCCATCGAAAATAAACCATGGACCATAATCTCTTGTCCAATATGAATCAGTCGGCGCAACCAAAAAAGAACAGTTTTCCGTATTGATATTGTTATTGGTATACAAGTTTAATACTGTATTTGCTTGACTGTTACTTGATACCAGCGTAATTACTTCAATATCTTTTGCCATTTCGCGAATAAGGCTGTACGGGATACCCAAAGGATAGCGAATTAACACTGCCTGCATAGGCTCATATTCTCCTACCATACGTGCAATACCGGGTGGCGGTGGTGTTTCGGTGAAATTAATATCCCTTAATGGGGTATTCATCTCTTCTTCAGATAAATACCTCTTTTTAAAGTATTCCGGCACTGAATCCGGATGCCATTGAGAATAAATTGGTGTAGCTAAAACTAAAACAACTGCAAAAACACTGAGTTTCAAAAAAAATTTCCTTAAATACATCGTATTCCTTCCTAATTTAAAATATAGTCGTCAAAGATAATAAAGCCTGACAGACCAACGGCTAATTTTTATTGTATATTTGCAAGCAATTAAAAACATTTCATCATGTTAAGTACAATACTTTTAGGCATGCTTGGCCCAACAGAGATTATTATTATCGTGTTGGTAGTCCTTTTACTTTTCGGAGGAAAAAAAATACCGGAACTCATGCGAGGCCTTGGACGCGGTGTTCGGGAGTTTAAAGACGGGATTGAAGGAAAAGATGATCAGGATAAAAATGAGAATCAAAATAAGAAATCCTAAATTCTTTCATTTATTACCGTATCATTTAAAAATATTTATAAATTCCGGCAGCTTTTTATAAAAAATTGACCCGGCTGCTAATGCTGTTCAATAAACAACATTTATTTTATTATGAATAAATTTAAAGTCCTTGTTCTGATATTACTTGCATTCCCTGTTTTACTACATGCACAATCCGAAAAAGATGAAATGTTGGATGACACCCTCCACTTTCAAGTTGCCGATACCAGCCAACAGATTTCAATTGAATTTCTTGAAGAACAAGTCGAGGATTTTCTTGCCGATGACAGCCCGATAGTTCGCATGCTGGACAGTTTGTACAAAATTCGATATTTTAGTGATAACAACCTTATTGTCGACACTTCTACCTTAAATATCTTTGGTTATCAACGAAATGAGGTGCCGATTTTTTCGGATAGTGTATATCAGGCACATATTGCAAATCTTAACCGCGAAACACCGATGGAGCTTACGTTTAACAAACATGTAAAAACCTTCATCGAATTATATGCTATTAAAAAACGCGGTTTAACAAGCCGTATGCTGGGGCTTTCGCACGTATATTTCCCTATGTTCGAGGAACTTCTCGACCGCTACAACATCCCGCTGGAGCTTAAGTACCTTGCTGTGATAGAATCAGCGCTGAATCCTACTGCAGGATCACATATGGGAGCCAAAGGTTTATGGCAATTTATGTATGGTACCGGAAAAGTATATGACCTAAAAGTCACCTCCTTGGTAGATGACCGTTTCGACCCCTATAAATCAACCGAAGCAGCTTGCCAACATTTGTTGGACCTTTATAATATTTACGACGATTGGCTACTTGTGTTGGCTGCATACAACTCCGGAGCAGGAAATGTAAATCGTGCCATACGACGTGCCGGCGGCGTTAAAAATTACTGGGGTATTTGGCCCTTTTTACCTCGAGAAACACGAGGTTATGTACCTGCATTTATTGCCGTTAATTATGTTATGAATTATGCTTCACATCATAATTTATACCCCGTAGACCCCGGCATTATGATGCATGGCACTGATACGGTTTCAGTAAAAGAATTGCTGTCATTCGAACAGCTTAACGAAATGCTTGAAATTCCATTGGAAGATCTCAAGTTTTTTAATCCGCAGTTTAAAAAAGGAATTATACCTGCCACAAGCGAAAACCCATATATAATCCGGATTCCTTCAGAATTTGTTGGACCGTATTTAAATAACGAAACAGCTCTTTATGCCTTCAAAACTAAAAAAGGTGTTGAGCAAGAAACTTTAATCGAAGAAGTTAAAAAAATCAGCGATCAAAGCACACATATTGTAAAAAAGGGTGAAAATCTTAGTCTGATTGCAAAGCGTTACCGCGTTACAGTCAAACAGTTACAAACTTGGAATAATCTGCGTACAACCAATTTACGCATCGGGCAACGCCTTGTTGTATATAGCGCGGGAGGAGCAGTAGTTCAAGAAAGTGGTTCAGCCCCTGTGGCAAGGTCAACCCAATCCTCTACGCATGTGGTGAAGAAAGGTGAAACATTAGGTGGGCTGGCAAACCGCTATAAATGCAGTATCACCGATTTAAAAGAATGGAATAACCTTAGAAGCAATACAATTCATATAGGGCAAAAGCTACGCGTGTATCCACCCGAGCAGCTGGCAAAATCTACCGAACAAACCAATGGAAAACATATCACATATACTGTAAAACGTGGTGATACCTTATGGGATATAGCCAGAAAATACGACGGTGTGACAGTAGACCAAATTAAACGACTGAATAATTTAGGCAATAAATCAAAAATCACTCCCGGACAAAAGCTAAAGATTGCCACAGTAGGTTAATATATCGGACATTTAGGAGTAGCAACGGCAATAAAAATAATTATCAAGACGTTGGAATATTAAATTGCTTGTTGTTATTGTAAAGGCAACAGTGTATTTTCGATAATTTCAAGCAAATATTGAAGTATATTTGTGAATAAAAACTGTATAGCCATGCGTTCGATTCGTTTCACTTTTGCCATTTTTTTTCTCCTTGCTTTCATACTTGTAGCTTGTAATGAGCCGGAGCATCGTGTTGCCCGCTCAGTAGGTGCTACTTCTGAAATTTTGGTTGTCACACAAAATAAAAGTCAGTGGGATGGGCTGCAGGGAGATGCCATACGTGCATTTTTCGGTCAAGACCAATACGGATTAACTCAAAGTGAGGTCTTGTACAAATTATCTCAAATTGAAATTGAGAATTTGTCGGATATGTTCAAGAAACACCGCAATCTTCTCATTATCGAAAACGATCCTCGCATGGAAGAAGCAGAAGTAGAAACCCGTTCTGACTTATGGGCAAAGCCTCAGCGAGTGATAAAAATTACGGCTCCCGACGCCAACACCTGGGTTGAAGCTTTTAATGCGCATAAAGATGGACTGCGGCTACTGTACGATCAATCGGAAAGAGACCGTCTGCTTACAATATTCCGCCCTACGGCGAATCCAAAAATAATGGAGGCTCTTGCAGCAAGTTTTTCAATTAAAATGCTTATCCCCGAAGGATATTTCATTGCCAAGAGTGAAGAAGATTTTATGTGGATACGTAAAGAAACCAACGACTTTAGTCAGGCATTTATCATTTACACATCACCTTATAAAGATACTGCCGACTTAAGTCCACAGAGTGTTATTTCTCGACGTGACAGAATGGTTCAAAAACATATACCCGGTCCGGTAGACGGCTCATTTATGTCAACTGATAAGGAATTTATACTGCCACTTATTACAAATACCGCCAATTATGTGACTGATTTCGCAGTAGAAAGCAGAGGCGTTTGGAATGTGGTGGGCGATTATATGGCCGGTCCATTTTTGTCCTATACCGTAATACATCCCAAAAACGGTCATCTTATCACCCTAGAAGGCTATGTATATGCGCCAAATAAGCCCAAGCGAGATTATCTGCGACAGCTGGAGGCAATATTATATAGTATGGAATTTATTGACTAAAAACCATAATCCAAAAAGCTTGAAATTTATTCTGCTTTTTTGGAATAAATAACTTTTATGGTACCTATAGGGGTTTCCGATTCGGATTCTATCTTATCGTTTACCAGATTTCCTAATTCATACACATTCAGCGGGTCACCATCAAAAAAGAAAAAGATACTGTTATCTTGTTGATTCCAAAAAGCTTTTTGATTGGTTTCTCCTATTGTCAGGAAAAGGGTACTATCATCCGAAAAATTCAATTTGGTTTGTTTCTCGGTAGCAATCACCTGCTCAAGTGCAGCGGGATTTATCTTCGATTCATCAAAATTGGCATCTACATGCTCTACTTCCCAAATTCCAATCATTTTATTAACCGGTTTTTTATTGCAGGAAACAACTAAGACCGAGACCATCATTAAAATTACAAAAGCTTTGCTTATTACTGTTTTCATATCAGCTTGATTTCAAAATACATTTTATTGGCATTGGAACCGATATAACAAAAAAATCGGATACAATTGCAGCGCAAAAATATGCAATTGTATCCGATTGTATTACACAAATCAAAAAAAGAGGGTTCTTAACGCACCATATTTTCAGGAGCTAAGATTTTATCCAGTTCTTCTTTTGATAATAATTTTTGTTCGAGTACCAAATCATACACGCTTCTACCGGTTTCCTGAGCTTTTTTGGCAATTAGGTTCGAAGCATCATAACCGATATATGGATTCAAGGCGGTTACCAAGCCAATGGAATTTTGTACCATTGCCAAGCAATGTTCTTCGTTAGCGGTAATTCCAACAATACAACGTGCAGTTAATACCTTCATTCCATTTTTCAGCATTTCGATTGATTGGAATAAGCTTTGTACCATCACGGGCTCCATCACGTTTAACTCCAGTTGTCCGGCTTCGGCAGCCATCGAAATAGATAAGTCATTTCCAATCACTTTAAATGCAATTTGATTTACCACTTCCGGAATTACCGGATTTACTTTACCCGGCATAATCGTACTGCCTGGCTGCATAGGTGGTAGGTTTATCTCATTTAATCCGGCACGTGGACCTGATGACATCAAGCGTAAGTCGTTTGACAATTTCGACAGCTTCACCGAGAGACGTTTCAAGCTGCTTGAATAACTTACCAAATCACTTGTATCTTGAGTGGCTTCAACCAAGTTGCGAGCCAGTTTGATATCCATACCGGTGATGATTCGCAGATACGGAATTACCTTGTCGCTATATTTTGGATCGGCATTAATTCCGGTTCCAATTGCTGTTCCACCCATATTTACTTCAAGGAACAACGAAGCCATTTTATTCAGCTGCTGCACTTCTTCCTCAAGTGTTACGGCAAAAGCACGGAAAGTTTGACCCAAAGTCATGGGTACTGCATCTTGTAATTGCGTACGTCCCATTTTTAGCACCGACTTAAACTCATCTGCTTTGTCGTGCATGGCTTTGATAAGGTCTTGTAAAACAAGTACCAGCTTTTCATTTGCCTTTATTAATGCAATTTTAATGGCAGTAGGATATGCATCATTGGTACTTTGTGATAAGTTTACGTGATTGTTGGGATGACAAAATTCATATTGTCCCTTTTCTTTGCCCATCAGCTCTAATGCACGGTTTGCAATTACCTCATTGGCATTCATATTGGTAGATGTACCGGCACCACCTTGTATCATATCCACTACAAAATGTGAGTGAAACTTATTATCTAAAATTTCTTGGCATGCACGGATAATGGCATTTGCCACTTCAGTAGTAAGCAGTCCCAGTTCATGGTTAGCCCTTGCTGCCGCCATTTTTACAATAGCCAAGGCATGTATAAAATCAGGGTAAAAGTTAAGGGTAATACCGCTGATATTAAAGTTTTCCATGGCGCGCAAGGTTTGAATGCCATAGTAAAACTCAGCCGGAACATCTCGCTCACCCAATAAGTCATGTTCGCGACGTGTTTTTCCGGATTCGTATTGGGTTGTTGATCCCAGCATTCGCGCATTGGCATAACGCATACGGCGTGAAACCACTTTGGTAATATTTGATAATACCACTAAAGCAATGGGACCCGATGAACGCCAAAGTTCCTTACTTAAAGTTAAAACTTTACTGGTTTCCAATGCTCTGGCCGAAGTGGAGTGCGGTGAGTCATCCATCAATGAACCTTCACCTAAAAAGTCATGCTTACCAAAGAGCGTGATGCGTTGCTCCTCACCAAATGGAGAGGTTTTAAACAGCTCTATTTTACCTTCGGCAACCAAGAAAATGTCTTGGCGGGGAGCGTTTTCGCTAAATAATAGCTCGCCCTCTTCAAAAACAGTAAATTCTGCTACCTTGCTAACTTGTTTAATCTCATCAGCACTTAATCCTCTAAACAATTCAATGTTACTGATTAAATCAAATTTCTCGTTGATATTCATATAGTTAAGTTATTAATAGTTCTATTGCTAAATTTTTCACAAAGGTATAAAACTTATGCATCCCTTTAGCAGCGCGAGTCTTAAAAATTTCAAACGAAAACAGCTTAATGCTTAGTTTTTTGTTAAAATATATGTTTTGGACTTAATTGCCTCCAGTTGCTTGTTATTTTCATCCTTTTACTTGTCATGTTTGGCTTTTTGCTTGTTTGATTTTATATTTGTCAAGTAATATTTTAAACCACTATTCTTATGAAACGATTTTATTATGTACTTTCCTTAGTGCTGAGCTTATCATTCCTTCCATTTTTGCTTACGGCTCAAGAAGAAGCAGTAAAAGAAAAGAAAGAAGGCTATGAGTTTACAATGGTTAAAGAGGTTCCTCATACACCGGTACCCAACCAATACCGTTCAGGTACTTGCTGGAGTTTTTCCGCTCTTGGATTGCTTGAAGCAGAAATTTTACGCAAAACAGGTCGCACGCTTGACTTATCCGAGATGTTTATTGTGCGCCAGGCTTATGTTGAGAAAGCAGATAAATATGTACGCCTGCATGGGCATATCAATTTCTCAGCCGGAGGCGGATTTTGCGATGTGACTTATGTAATGGATAAATACGGTCTCGTCCCCGAAGGAGCCTATACCGGCTTGGTGATTGGAGAAGAAAAGCATACACACGGCGAAATGGATGCCGTATTAAAAGCATATGTGGATGCAATCATCAAAAACCCCAATAGAAAGCTTACACCCGTATGGAAACAAGGCTTTGATGCAATTCTGGATGCTTATTTAGGTGAATATCCAAGTGAATTTGAATACGAAGGTAAAAAATACACCCCCGAAAGCTTCAGTAAAGAACTGGGCTTAAAAGGCAGTGATTTTATTCAGCTTACAGCATACAGCCATGTGCCCCTTTATAAACCATATATCCAAGAAATTCCGGATAACTGGCTATGGGAAGAAACCTATAATGTAAGCCTGGAAGAACTAATGGAAACATTGGATTATGCCCTCGATAAAGGCTATGCCGTGGACTGGGCAGCCGATGTGAGCGAAAGAGGTTTCTCATGGAAAAACGGTCTGGCAATCGTTCCGGAAGAAAGCTTAAACGACCTGAGCGGAACAGAAAAAGAACGCTGGGAAGCACTAACACCGGCCGAGCGCAATAAAGCAATGTTTAGCTTCGATGAAATTGTTCCGGAAAAGAAAATTACAATCGAAATGCGCCAAAAAGCATACGATAATTATGAAACAACTGATGACCACGGAATGCTGATTGTGGGAGTTGCAAAAGACCAAAAAGGAAATAAATATTATAAAGTGAAAAACTCATGGGGAGTAGATGACCATAAATACGAAGGATATCTCTACTCATCAGTTCCATTTATGGAATATAAAACCATGAATATTGCTGTAAATAAAGAAGCTGTTCCAAAACATATTTTGAAAAAGCTGGGATTTTAATCTAAGTGAAATAATATATTTCAAAAAGCTGCCTAGTTGGGCAGCTTTTTTTATGCCTATCGGATTTAATCTTGTCTAATAAAACAAAAAAGGGAGTACAATAATGTGTTGCACCCCCTTTGAATTATTTGTGTGACAGCTATGTCAATTAGCTGTTTTTAAGCTTGTTTCGGTAAAAATACTTCAGCCATCATACAGCGTGCACTACCTCCACCTTGGGTTTCAATGGTGTCAATATCTACAGCAATAATGGGATTGTATTTTTCTATGGTATCAATTTGTTCCTTGGTCAAAGATTCTAAGGCAGTTTGCGACATTACAAGATATTTTGAATCGTTGGCACCGCCCACTTGAAGCATGTTTCCAGCAAATTTATGCATTTGCTCCTCCGTGATATCAATAATTTCTTTTCCTGAGCCTTCCAATACATCCACTACCATTTTATGCTCATCGGCATTATCAATTGTGCTCAAACAAATCACGGCATATTCATCAGCTACACACATGACCACATTGGTATGATAAATCTGCATGCGCTCACCGTTTACTGTTTGATTTGACTCGAATGCAACGGCTTTATATTGAAAATCATCACAAAACTTTTCAAAAAGCGCTTTATCCGTACGAGGAGAAAGTGCCGCATAAGCAATTTTATTTACTCTGTCCAAAATAATGCTACCCGTTCCTTCAAGGAAAATATTATTTTCTTCCGAAGCAGTATAATCCACAAGCTTATCCGTGCTAAATCCGTGCTTGCCAAGAAGTTGTAATACCTCATCGGTGCGACGCTCTACACGACGATTTTGAGCAAACATGGGATATAAAGCCACTCTGTTGTCTTCGTGGAAAGTAATCCAGTTATTTGGGAAAATTGAATCAGGAGTGTGTGGGTTTGGTGTGTCTTGTAATACAATCACATTCACACCCTTCTCACGAAGCTTGGCAACCATATCGTTGAATTCACGAAGCGCTTTTTGCTGAATACTGTCGTGTGCCTCATCGGTTTGAATCTGAAAATAATTGTTTACAGCCGTTTCCGCATTAAATCGAAAATCAATCGGCTCCACCATAAAAATTGTTTGTGAAAATTGTTTCATCTTCATTTTAAATATATTATTAGAACATTAATTATCAGGCTTTAACAAAAAATTCATGCCTACAGAATTTTGTGCAAAATTACGAAATATTGCTTGATTATTCAAGCTGGATTGCCTGCCAAAGGAAACATAATGAAGCCTTTGTTTGATAGAATCATTCGCATTACACATTAAATCCAAAATAATTGGTTGAATGAAGTCTGTCAGGTCAAAAAATAATATGCATATTTGTTCTTTTTGACATCCCCTTAGCGGTTATTACAAATTGTTTTTCATGATGAACCATATAAAAATTAAGCGAGTATTTATTCCTTTATTCTTGTTTTTGGGCATTGCAGTAACTGGTCAGTCCCTTGAACGAGAACAGTTTAATAATCTACTTGATTTGCGCATTGACAGTATCCAGCCAAACTATATTCGGGTTAATATGTTCAGTGATTTGGGAGCTTGGCATGCATATTCCCTCCCAAAATCCGAAAAATTTTATGGCGGCTTCAGCGGTCCTTTGGTAATGGATTTAAACGGAAGATGGATTTCAAATTCGGCTGCTCTTTTATCGCTTTCAGAAAATGGAAAACCCATTGATTTATCAAAAGCAATCATTTCGCAACAGTATTTTCCGGGCATGCTTGTACAAGAGCTCGAGATTGATGAGTTACTGATAAAACAACAACTTATTTTTACAAGCAATCGGCAGGCAATGCAAAAAACCGAATTAATAAATCGTTCGGCACAAAAGCGTGAAATTGAAATTGGATTTACTGCCGAATTTTTTGACTTGGGGCATTTAAAATCTTCCGCTTCCGGATTGGTATTCCAAATGCATGATTCAGACAATTATTTTAGTTTGGATTTT
Source organism: uncultured Lentimicrobiaceae bacterium (assembly GCA_964592175.1). Lineage (GTDB taxonomy): Bacteria > Bacteroidota > Bacteroidia > Bacteroidales > F082 > JALNZU01. The sequence continues at coordinate 60,495 of CAZQBU010000005.1, read as the reverse complement.
GATAGGGGAGTTTCACTTCAGCAGGATTCACTTTCATATCATGCTTCATTCGGGACTTATAGTTTAAAGCCGGAACAAACACTATCTTTTGTGCTTTCACAACTGTTTCAACACGGAACCGATAAGCAAATAACAAAATTACCGGTTAATATTTCAAGTTTCGAAACTCAACTTATTGCCAATGAAATTCGCTGGAACGGCTATTTATCATCTTACTTTAAGCATGTTCCGAATCTGAATGATACACTTAAGCCATTGGCTGTCAAAGCCATCATCACCTTGATTACAAACTGGCGCTCGGCTGCAAAAGATTTATTACACGATGGCATCTTCCCATCTTCCTCTTATCAAGGATTTTATGGCTTTTGGAGTTGGGATTCATGGAAACAAGCAGTCGGATTAAGTTATTTTCATCCCGAATTAGCCAAAAACACTATATTAAGCATGTTTGACTATATGGATGAATATGGTATGATAGCCGATTGCATTTATACGGATAAAGCCGAAAATAATTGGCGCGATACCAAACCGCCTTTGGCAGCATGGGCAGTTTTTGAATTGTACCAAAGGCAGGAAGACTTGCAGTTTGTGGAAGAAATGTATCCAAAACTTGTCCGCTATCACCATTGGTGGTATGCGCAACGCGATCATGACGGAAATGCATTATGTGAATATGGCTCCACAGACGGTAGCCATATCGCCGCCGCTTGGGAAAGCGGAATGGACAATGCCGTCCGATTCGATAATGCGGAATTAGTACAAAATGCATCAAACGCATGGTCGTTCAATCAAGAAAGCGTTGACTTGAATGCCTATCTTTTTGCCGAAAAAAATTATCTCACAAAGCTTGCAGAAGTTTTAGGAAACAAAAAAGAAGCAAAAGCATGGGAAAAGGAAGCAAAGCATTTGAAAAGAAGCATTATCCGCAGTTTTTATCATGAAAAGCATAATTACTTTTATGATAAAAAGCTGGGGACAAGCGAGTTAGTTGTAGCGGAAGGACCCGAAGGCTGGATACCCCTTTGGGCTGAAGTCGCAACAAAAAAACAAGCTGAAGCAGTTATGCATACGATGCTAAACCCGAACAAATTCAATACCTTGGTGCCTCTGCCTACCTTTACTGCAGATCATCCGGATTTTAATCCTTTGCGAGGCTATTGGAGGGGGCCTGTCTGGCTCGATCAGTTTTATTTCGGCATCAAAGGATTACAAAACTATGGATTTGAGGATGCAGCAGCTTCGCTCTTTCACAAACTCCTTAAAAATGCAAACGGATTAACCGCCAACGGACCGATTTACGAAAATTATCATCCGCTGAACGGGAATGGGCTCAATGCATCTAATTTTAGTTGGTCGGCAGCACATATCTTAATGCTGCTCGACGAACAATAATAAACCACACTGCCGAATTCATCTATCTTGCATAATTCATGAATTAAGCAGGCTATTTCACGGCTTAGTCTTTTGTGTGAATTTTTACACGTAAAGCTTTGCTGTTGGCAGACATTTCCGGCGCATAATAGCTTTGCAGGTTTGCATATCCATGGGCAAAATCCCCTTGTTGCATTGCAATAAGATGATATTCCAATACATATTTCCCTTTTGGCAAATAATCAAAAAAGAAGTCGGTATATAAATCTCCAATCGCCTCATAATAAGATAATTCAGCATTCCATTTATATCCGGATAAGTTTGTTTCCGGCTCAAATGCCGCAGCACGCATATCACGCAGATGCACAAATTCCATATCACGATCTGTTTCTATTACCAAGCGTACTTTTATTCGATCGCCTGCATACAACTTGTGGGAGTTTATTACTTGCCAAACAGGAGCAGTTGCATTTCCCTTATTGATAAGCAATTCGCGCTTTATTTGAAGATTTGTTTGCGACTCCCTTACATTATCCAAGGATACACTATATTCCCTGAATAAACCACCCCAGCCCATTACCGGATTCGGATTCACAATTTCTACTTTACCTAATTCAGCTTTGATATCCGACCATTGCTTTTCCACAAAACCGGATCCTGCTTCGGCATTTTCAAAGCTCAAGGCATGCCCACCCAAACTAATTTGAGCCGGCTTCTGACCGTCAACCCATTGAGTGCCATTCTGAAGCAAAGCAAAAACCGCTTCGGAGGTAGCGCGCGCACTAGGCCAACGATTTGTTTGCTTATTTACCAACAACCATTGGCGTATACCATCAATCAAAGGGATATCTTGAGTTATTTCACTAAAGGCTGCTATCATTATCGCTTGGCTTTCAATTGCAGATGCAGTGCCAAACTTTTGATGTTTCCAGTACACACCCAAAGCTTCATTCGAAAGCGACTTCTCTTTTAATGATCGAAGCACTGCTTCGGCTTGTTCTTTTTTAGCATCCCTAAATAACACCAATGCCGCTTTAGCCTGATTGTCCAAGCTCAGTTTCAGCCATCCGGCAGAAAGCTTATCCATGAAGAAAACAGCTGCTTGTTCGCTCGATTTATCCATCTTATAGTTCGGGAAATAGCTGTAAATCATTAACTGATCCACCATATATGAGCTAATCTGATACGATTTTAACTGCTGTTCCTTTTCCAGCTTCTTATATGATTTCAGCATTTCGTCTGTAAGGTATTGCAATGCCTTATTGATGACATTCTGCAAGACCGGGTCTTTAGCCAAATCCGGCATCAGGTCCATCAAGCGCCCCAAACCCAAAACAATATTTCGTGTGGTATAACTATTGCCCCGCATGCCCGGGAACCAAGGCCACGAACCATCCGGCAGCTGTGCGTCAGCAAGCTTTTGCAATGTATTTTGACGCTCATACTGCATGCGATTGATGTCGAACAATACCTTTAAAGCACGCTTTTGCTCGGATTCATCCGCTGCAGCAATTACCCAAGGCGTTTCTTCCAACACAATGGCTTTTAAGTCCGGGTTTTTCTCCAAATTGGATAATAATGCATCAGAACCCTCTGTTTCCCAGCTTTTTATCAGCTGCATCAAATTTGGAATTGATGCGGCAACATAGGATGAAAGGCTATTGGCATAAAAGCGGTTAAACACTTGGTCAATGGAAGCATTTTCTTGCTGCTGCAGATAAGGCAATGCCTGTATGGCATACCATACCGGATGATTGGTATATTGCAGCACAAGGCGTAAATTATTTTCTCCATCAACAGGCTTTGTGATGGACTTAAAGTCGAAGCTGCGGCTGCTGTTTGCGGGTACTGCCATCGGCAAGCTTTCTCTTGCAATAATTCCCGAAGGAAGCAAAGGAATCCATTGTTCTTCGCTATCGGCATATGTCCCTGCCGAAACACTATATTTCACGGCAAGTAAACGCGAAGATGCACTTATTACCGCCTTCCATTTGATTTCTTTGCTTTGGCCCGCTTGTAGATTGGCAACCGCTAATTGTTGTTGGGTTTGAACAAGGGGCAATAACTCATTGGTAACAGCATCTCTCAGCTCAATACTTGCAATGCCATTCAGGTTTTTATCACCCATATTTACCACTTTGGCAGCAAACCAAGCAGTATCGCCTTCGCGATAAAAGCGGGCATGATTAGGCACTATCATCAAGTCTTTGGATGCTTCAAATGTATAGGTGTTAAGCCCTGATTTTAAGTCTTGTGTATGTGCAAGTAACATCAACTTCCACTTTGTAAGTGCATCAGGCAGCTTAAATTCAATACGAATATTGCCATTGGCATCCGTGCGCAGTTGTGGATAAAAGAAAGCTGTTTCCCTAAAATCGGAACGTAACATATGCGACTGCGCCTCTTCCAGCTCTTCAATGGCTTGGCTTTCTTCTTCAAATTCGGCTGAATCATCCAATATTTCCTGCATTCCACTTGTTGATGATCGTAGTCCATCAGCTGCTTGCACGCTCATCTCCTTGCGCGCCATCATTGGAGCAATGCGACCATTACCCCACAAATACATATTATAGCTGTCTAACCCAAACCAATTCAAACGAATTTCATCCAAGTGATCAATATAATAATCACGTGCAATGCTGCTGTATAAGGGACGACTTGCATGCAGTAAAAAACCATTGTCATACATCCATCGGTAAGCTGCTGCTTTATGATTTACCGTGGAAAACTGCCATTGATGGGGTATAAATTGATCCAAAGAGGCATCATACATAGACGCAAGCAGCTCAGCAGCTACTTTTTCTTTATCATTTCCTCGGATATGAAGTATCCATTTCTCTTCTGCACCCGGCATGAGCTTTTCACGCACTGTTTCAAGAGTGATATCCAAGTTTTTATTGCTATGAGGCACATCAACCATTGAAACAAACTGATGTTGCCTGTTATGACGTACCATTAAGCTTTGAAACTGAAGCTGTCCCCTGTCTTCTTCTTTTACAATATAGGGTATTACAATTTTTCGCTTGTTTACGCGATGCCACTCGCTGTAGCGAATCTCATCTGCAGCAGTAATTTCAACTAAAACACGATTATCAGATGCTGCTGAGGCAATATACAAAGTAATGGTGTCTCCAGGTTCAGCGGTAGCTTTGTCCAAATAAAACCAAGCAGTTTCATTGCCGGCTACATTCTTAGATTTTGTATCGAACAATAAAAAGTTCTGCTCCAGCTTCACTTCCCTGCCTTTGTCATCATCAGCAACAAATTCCACAATATAATTTCCTTCGGGCCATGAAGATATATCTTCCGGGAAAACCATTGCACTACCATTTACAAACTGCTTGCTTTCGTGAACAAGTTCTTTTTGCTCTTCTAGATTTTCACCTTTTAACACAAAATGATCGAGCGGAAAGAGCTTTTCCATCTCATCTTTACTTATATATTCTCTATCCGTTTCATCCAAAAGTGCAGGGCGCAGTAGTCGTTTTGATGGTTTAACCAAATAAAAGCGCATTGAAACCATGGCATTTACCGGCTTATCCTGTAAATTTGTCAATGAAAGAGTCGCTTCACTAATCCGATCTTTCGGAACAACCTCTTTCAAGTTGGTTTTCATGAGCAGCGATACGTTTCCAACCCGTATATACGTTTGGCTGCTACGTGTTTCCCCATTCCGGTCAATTACATCGACAGTGACTGTGTATGTATAGGTAATATGTTCATTTTTTGATGCTTCGGCATCCGGTGCGGCAACAAAACTGATTGAAAAACTACCATCCTGAGCTGTATGCGTCTTACCTTCCGCTATTTGTTTACTGCTTTGATAAATAGGCGGAAAGCCCCTCCACCAGGGCCAATATGGGAAGTTTTGCCTACGCTCCACGCGATAACGCACTTCTGCATTATCCAAACCATAGCCTGCAAAAGCTCTTGCTTGACCATATAAGGTGATTTGATCGTTTAAACTGTATTGCTCTTCCGCTTTATCTAAAATAGTTTCAAAAGAAGGACGTTTATAGTTTTCGACCCTGATATATACCGAACCATATTCGTTTCGAAGCTGCATTTGTCCACTAAGCAAGTTTTGGGGGATTGTAAACATTCCTTCAAACGAGCCAAATTCATTTGTCCGAAGATTTTGAGTGCTGATTTCTTTATGATTGACATCTAAAAAGCGAACTTTTGTATTTTCCGATTTTTTCAATTCCCATTCGGCTTCACTTCCTTCTTTTTCAAGGAGGATGCCTTTGAAATATACGGTTTGTCCGGGGCGATAAATGGCACGATCGGTAAAAAACCACGACTTGGTTTGTGTGCGTGTGTTGGGTTTACGGACATACAAATCAAAGTAGTTATCGCTGTAGAGTGTGTCGTTTTTAGTTAATAAATCTACATAAAATGCCTGATTCGCAGGAAGATGAGTTCCGGAATTTACTTCAAAACTTCCATCTTTTTCGGTTTTCAGCTGCATACGCTTTACCGCGATATGCTTCCGTTTCGCATAATCATAATCACGCGTGATAATATGTACGTCAACATTGGCAAGGGCTTTTCCGCTTTCTCTATCCAATACGTAAAACAGATTTCCGTTGCTGCGTTTATTTTGTACAAAACTCAGTCGGCTTACTTGAAAACTACTAAATCCGACTGCATTTCCTAACACAAACTTAGATTCTTCGGCAGTAAGCAATAAATAAAGTCCATTTTGTAATGCAGGAAGTTCAATAATTGTAGAATGTGTGGCATAATCTGCTTCAAAGTCAAGCTCTACAGCCCATTCATGTAAAGGAGTCAAAGCAAGCATTTTAGACATGCGAATCTTTTCATCCGGCTCAGCCATTATAGCTTCTAAAGCTTCACTTTCTATCTTAATAATCCGAAATCCGGGCTTTGTAATATTACGGTATTCAAGGCGTGCGGCAATGGCTTGCTCGGGCAGCTCCACGCGCTGCATACTTAGATACAAGCTTTTTTCCAAAATTTGATCTTTATAAACTCTACAGCGTTTTGCCCCCCTGCTCTCAGGGAATGCAATCATGGCTTGATCACATATTTCCAATGCTTTGGCTGCAGCAAGGCTATCCGGAACAAGAGTAGAAGTTTTTTGTAAAAGATAGGAAGCCCGTTCTGCTGCTACCATGGTAGAAGCCGCAATTCCTGCATTTCGTAATTGCAATTGTTCCAAACCGTGTAAATAAAGCGAATCAGCGGTTTTATTGTCATGAAAATGGTTTTTCAAATACTTAAAACGCTGTATTTCATTATAAATCAGTGCTTCATTTTGCTGTTGACGCAGATTGGAAGCTAATATTTGTTGAAAAATACTCATTATGTGTTGGTGAGCCGATTCCATTTTTGGAAGCTTCATGGCGGCAAAAAATGCTGCCGATTGCCAAAGGCTTTCATCTTCCAAGGCTTTGTCGGCTATGGCATCTTGAAGGGCTGCATCTTTTGTCATATAATAGTTTAAAGCCCTTGAAGCAACGAAGCCAAACAAACCGGGTTGAATCTCCCATGCTTCCTCTTCAGCCTTGTGTAAAATAGGGCGGTATTGTTTCAATGGAACGGTATCTAATATGGCTTGTGAACCTAGGCTGAGGGCATAGTGCAATTCAATTGTATCGCGCAGACGAGTAATATCCCACTCTCGAATATCGGGCATATCCCCCATTGCAACCGCGCTTCTTTCAAGTAGTTTATATCTGTTTTGCTGATAGTAAAACCAATATAGCTCAGCAGTAATCGAATGCATCAGCTCTTTTGCGGGGCTTTCCAAAATTGGAAGAAGGGCTTGCGCACTTTCAATAGCTTTTATCAAATGGTCTTCTTCAAAGCTTTGAAATAATCCATATTGATAAATATTTGCTTTTATAAGTTGCGGATAATTCTTTTCTGCTGTGGCAAGCTGCTGAATGGCTTCTAACTTTTCCAAAGCCGATTTTGGTAATCCTTTTTGGTTCATAGATTCAACCTCTTTCCACAAACTTTCATAGTTTTTGGAGTTATCTGGACTATCAAAAGCAGGTGTCAGCATCATAATTATAGCAACTAAAAATCCGGTTTTTACAATAGAAGGGATATTCTTCATATTTATTCACTTAAAAATATAACGATAGGGAAAGCAGTGCTTCCTTTAGTGTTTACGACAAAATTCAGGCCAAAAAATTAAAATCAGTCTCGCAGTCGTGCCCAAGGTGGGTTTTTCAGGTTTTTATATTCGAGCATTTCCATCTTTACGCTTCCGACAATCACTTTTGTTTCTGCCAAGATGGGTAAGTGATTTTTATCGTCCGTAACCCACACATACATTGGATAAGCATCCGCAAACACATTACCCGTTGCCATCATTGGTGCAAACTTCAGGCAGCGAAACGCACCTAATTCCGTACGTATGTTTTCAGTGCCCATGTATTTTATCTTGCTCACATAAACTGAGTCGTCCAAGAAAAAATCCACATAATAACTACTATCTGCATCAAAGTCGCTCAGGTTAAGCGTACGCATAAAAAACAAAGCCGACACAAAATCATGGGTATTTTCGGGTATGGATTTGCGTGCGGTGCGGCTTATGGCAAGTTTTTGTTCGGGATAAAAATATACTTCGTCATCCTTTTTATAGCCTCCTTCGCGCGTACGGCGTACAAACAAAAAAGGTATCATCGCTTCTTTGTCGATATAGGATTCAAAGCGGTCCCTCACTTTAAAAAACCAATTAAAAGCTCCTTTGCTTCTTCCTTCGCCTACCACCTGCATTACCGGACGACCAAAAAACTCTTTTTTGCTTGCATTTACCGAAATAGTAGCTTCACCAGCAGTGACATTGCCGGTTAACAAGGAGCTGTAATACACTCTATATCGCAAAAATTCGTTCTCGGCAAATGCTTCATTGGGATGCTGACGATAGCTTTGTGCATTGGCTACAAGCGTAACCAGCAAGCAACTAGCAAGCAATAAAACAAGTCTTTTCAATGATGTCATCGGATTTCTCAAAATCAAGCCAGCACTATATTAATAATACGTTGAGGTACAACGATAATTTTACGTACTTGTTTTCCTTCCGTCCACCTTTTTGTTTCTTCGGCAGCTAAAACAGCTTCTTCAATTTCCTTGGTACTCATATCGGCAGCAAGCTCGATTTTAAATCGTGTTTTACCATTGAATGAAACAGGATAAGAAACAGAATCTTCCACTAGATAGCGTTCTTCGCTTATTGGAAACTGTTGATTTACAACAGAATCCTCATTTCCGGCCAAATGCCATAACTCTTCGGCAATATGAGGGGCATAGGGAGAGACAAGAATCGTTAATGGCAACAATATGTCTCGTTTATTACATTTTAAATCGGTGAGTTCATTAATACAAATCATAAATGCCGAAACAGCTGTATTAAATGAAAAACGTTCGATATCATCTTCTACTTTACGTATTGTTTTATGCAATACGCGCAACTCGGCATCGGTAGGCGCATCCGAAGACAAGAAAAACTCATTCTTTTCATTATGGAACAAGCGCCAAAGCTTACGAATAAAGCGAAATACTCCTTCTATACCTTGTGTGTCCCAAGGTTTAGACTGTTCAATAGGTCCCAAAAACATTTCATAAATACGCAAGGTGTCGGCACCATATTTATCAATCAGCTCATCCGGATTTTGCACATTAAATTTGGATTTTGACATTTTTTCAACCTCAAAACCACATACATATTTGTCATCCTCCAGCACAAATTTGGCGTTTTTCAGATGAGGCTGCCATTGTTTAAAAGCTTCAATATCTAATATATCATTAGTTACCAAGCTTATATCCACATGAATGGGTGTTGAATATTCTTCTCTGCCGGGAATGTTTTTTGAAACAAAAGCAGGAATCAGCTCCATGCCTTCTTTTTCAACAAAAGCAGCTACCTCCTTACCGGCAATGGTATCTTTAATTCGTTCAATAATGTTTTCACGCTGATCGACAAAGTCACGTATTGGAATTAAGAGCAAGCGATAATTGTTTTCCTCAGCCCATTTTTCATAAGCAAAAGCAACTTTTTCTAATGACTCTTGGCGTTTAATCTCGATAATTAGGCGATGCTCAGGTGCATGAAAGTCAAAACGCCTTGTCCCGGATTTAAAGCCTTTTTCAAATTTTGCGCCCAGCTTACCGTCTTTCAATACCTCCCAAAGCACATATTCAGCCATTTTTTCAGGATTGATGCGGTATACAAGGCTGGAGCGTCCTTGTATCATTCCTTGGTTTATCAGCTTTTTAAATGGTTCTTCTTTCTTTGCCAAGCCGATATCATAAAGGAACATATTCCAAAAGCGGGAGTAAATAAGGTGTCCGGTAGCATGTTCGGCACCACCGATATAAAGGTCTACATTTTCCCAATAATCTACTGCTTCTTCTGAAAAGTAACGTTCATTATTTCGTGGATCCATATAGCGCAGATAGTAACCACTCGACCCGGCAAATCCGGGCATGGTATTGGTTTCCAGAGGATAACCTTCTACTGAATTCCAGTTTTCGGCTCGTGCAAGCGGCGGCTCACCCGTTTCGGTAGGTAAAAACGCATCCACCAAGGGAAGCTCAAGCGGCAGCTCTTCCTCTTTTAAGGTATACGGCATGCCGTCTTTGTAATAAACAGGAAAAGGCTCACCCCAATAACGTTGGCGGCTAAAGATGGCATCCCGCAGGCGATAATTGATTTTAGCCGTTCCGATAGCACGCTTTTCGGCTTCTTTAACTACCGCATCAATTGCATCGGCTACTTCCAAGCCATTTATGAAGCCTGAATTTATTGCAACTCCGTCTTTGGCATCATAGGAGTTCTCCCATTCTGCTGTTTCTACAGGCTCTTCGCCTTTTTCCGCAATAACCTGAATAATAGGTAGTTCAAAATGACGTGCAAAGGCAAAGTCGCGGCTATCATGTGCAGGAACAGCCATGATTGCTCCCGTTCCATAACCCATTAATACATAATCGGCTATCCAGATTGGAATTGGCTTTTCGGTAAAGGGATTTATGGCATAAGCGCCCGTAAAACAGCCGCTTACCTTTTTGACTTCCATCATACGTTCCCGTTCCGAACGGTTTTTTGTACGTTGAACATAAGCTGCCACCTCTTCGGCTTGAGCTTCCGAGCTAATTTTCTCTACAAGCTCGTGCTCGGGAGCAAGCACCATAAATGTGGCACCGAAAATCGTATCCGGTCGAGTGGTAAATACCTCAATTTGCTCATCAAAATCCTGAATAGGGAATGAAATAGATCCTCCGGTTGATTTTCCAATCCAATTGCGTTGAATATCTTTTAATGAATCACTCCAATCGATTGTATCTAAACCTTCAAGTAAGCGATCGGCATAAGCAGTTATACGTAATAGCCACTGTTTCATTGATTTACGCTCAACAGGATGTCCTCCCCTGATTGAAAGACCTTCGCTGACTTCATCATTGGCAAGTACTGTTCCCAAAGCAGGACACCAGTTCACAAGGGTGTCATCCAAGTATGCCAATCGATAATGCATCAGCTGCTCCTGCTGTTCTTTTTCTGACATGCTTTTCCATTGCTCTGCCGAAAAAAGCATGCTATCACCACCGGCTGCCTCCACTTTTGAATTGCCTTCTCGCTCAAAAATTTCAATCAGCGCTTCGATGGGCTGTGCTTTTTGAGTTTTTTGGTCATACCAAGAGTGAAACAAGCGAATAAATGTCCACTGGGTCCATTTGTAATAGTCCGGGTCACAAGTTTGTACTTCACGGTCCCAATCGTATGAAAATCCAATTTTATCGAGCTGCTCGCGATAGCGCGCAATGTTTTTATTGGTGGTTATTACCGGATGCGTACCTGTTTGAATGGCATATTGTTCCGCCGGAAGTCCGTAGGCATCATAACCCATCGGGTGTAGCACATTAAAGCCTTTGAGCCTTTTGTAGCGCGAATAAATATCTGAAGCTATATAACCTAGCGGATGGCCCACATGCAAGCCCGCACCCGAAGGATAGGGAAACATATCAAGCACATAAAATTTTGGACGACTGTGGTCAACATTCACTTTATAAACTTTGTGATCTTGCCAGTATTTCTGCCATTTTTTTTCAACTTCTGTAAACCGGTATTCCATTATAAATTCCTTACTGATGTAAATTTAAATCTGATAATTAACTATTTAACTGCATGTTGGAGAATGAGGCAGCTTCAATTCAAAAACCACCAAACTCCAAAGCTGTTTCATAGATTTTTAAAGCGCGAAAATACGGAAAAGCAACGAAACAGCATGCATTCAACTGATTCAGATTAAATTATTATATCCGAGTTGTTGATTTCAATTACAAATTTGCTGCCAAAAATTAATTTTCTGACTCATAGGGTAGGATAAAAAGCGTCTTCTATATGATTTACAGTCTTTTTAGCTGCAGTAATTATAACGGAAATAATATCGAAGCGGGTTTCTACATCCAAGTCTTTTTTTATGATATAAGCCTCGGCAGCCCGTATCAAAGTGCGTTGTTTTGACTTTGAAACAAAAAATTCCGGTTCACCAAACCAGTCGGTAGCACGCGTTTTTACCTCGATAATTACCAGCATATCGCCGTCTTTTGCAATGATATCGATTTCCTCTCTTCCGAAGCGCCAATTGGTTTCAAGCACGGAATAGCCCATAGAGCGTATATGGCGTAACGCCATTTCTTCACCGGCTTTACCCAGTTCATTATGATCTGCCATTTTTGTTTTTTTAATGATGCAAGCACAGTTGCAAGAAGCAAATATAAGGAATTAAGCAATTCACAAACTTGAGCAGTATCGGCTTGGCAAAAATTTAGATTGAAAAGCTTATGAATTGGTAAATTATGCAGGTTTAGTGTTTTTCATCAAAAACCAGTGTAGTGTTTTCCGCATTCACGTGTAATTCAAGCTGACGACCCAAAATAAGGGAACGATTGTCGGGAATATGTCCGGCAGGAAATCCAAAAGCAATGGGAAAGTCAAAATCAGCAAGCTGTGAAGCAATAATTTCTTCGACCTGCATGCCAAAAGGAATATCATTGTCTTTCATATCGGTCATGCCACCTACAATTATGCCTGCAAGCTGATTGAAGCAGCCGGCACGCTTTAAGCTGAGTATCATTCGGTCGATATGATACAAATATTCATCTAGATCTTCAATAAAAAGGATTTTATTGCGGCAGTCAGGAAATAAATTCGAGCCTTGAAGGCTGTATAATATTGAAAGATTTCCACCCACCAATTGCCCTTTTGCTATGCCAAAGCGATTCAGCTCGTGTGTGGGAACGGTATAATTTAAGCGATTTCCTTGAAGATGCGCAAAAAGGCTTTGAAGACTTTCAAGGCTGTTGGCAGCAAAGTTTATCGGCATAGTCGCATGCAAACTTTCAAAGCCTTCGCGCTGAAGCCGTGCATGCAATACCGTGATATCACTGTATCCCACTATCCATTTTGGATGTTCGCGAAATTTTGTAAAATCAAGTGCATCAACGATTTGAAGACTACCATAGCCTCCTCTCATGCAAATTATTGCATCTACTTCAGGATCATCAAGAAGTTGTTGAAAATGCTTAGTACGTAATGCCGTATCGCCGGCAAACTGATGGTATGTGGCAAATACTTCATTATCGAGCTGATACCGAAAGCCAAACTCTTGCAACAAGCGTACAGCTTCTACTACGCTTTCGCGTCCAATACTTTTCGCCGGTGATGCAAATGCTACCAGTCCACCAATTTGCAGTTTTTTTGGAGTTATCATAAAAAAGGTTTGGTTAACTTTGTCGAAATTTTTTTGACCCAAATCGTAATTTAAATGGAAACCAAAAATAATCATTTCAAACGTTATACCGTCACTTCTGCTCTTCCTTATGCAAATGGTCCTGTTCATATCGGTCATCTTGCCGGCGTATATGTACCTGCCGACATCTTTGTGCGCTATCTTCGCCTTAAAGGTACCGATGTATTGTTTATAGGCGGTTCCGACGAACATGGGGTGCCAATTACCATCAAAGCACGCCAACAAGGAATTAGCCCGCAAGAAGTGGTGGATAAATATCATGTACTGATTCGAGATTCATTTGAAAAATTCGGTATTTCGTTTGATGTTTATTCACGAACCTCCGCACAAATACATCACGAAACAGCATCGGAGTTTTTTAAAACGCTGTATGAAAAAGGTGTTTTTGAAGAAAAAACCTCCAAGCAATATTATGATGAAGAAGCCCATCAATTTCTTGCCGACCGTTATATCGTCGGAAGCTGTCCGCATTGCGGAAATGAAAAGGCATATGGCGACCAATGCGAAAATTGCGGCAGCTCACTCAGCCCGCTCGAATTGAAAAATCCACGCTCCACACTCAGTGGACATGCGCCCGTACTGAAAGAAACCAAACATTGGTATCTACCTCTTAATCAGGACGAAGAATGGCTGACAGAATGGATTATAAAGGGTCATAAACACGATTGGAAAACAAATGTATACGGTCAATGCAAATCATGGATTGACCAAGGGCTGCAGCCTCGCGCCGTGACACGCGACTTGGATTGGGGCGTAAAAGTGCCGCTCGAAGGAACAGACGGAAAGGTGCTTTATGTATGGTTTGATGCGCCTATCGGTTATATCTCCGCAGCACGCGAATGGGCAGAAAAGACCGGAAAAGACTGGGAGCCGTATTGGAAAAGTAAAGACAGCAAGCTGCTACACTTCATCGGAAAAGATAATATCGTGTTTCATTGTATCATTTTCCCCACCATGCTGCGCCACGAAGGAAGCTTTATTTTACCCGATAATGTGCCGGCAAATGAGTTTTTAAACCTTGAAAACGATAAGATTTCCACCTCACGTAACTGGGCTGTATGGCTGCATGAATACCTTGAAGAATTTCCGGGTAAACAAGATGTGTTACGTTATGTATTAGCAGCAAATACACCCGAAACGAAAGACAGCGATTTCACTTGGAAGGATTTTCAAGCGCGTAACAATAACGAACTGCTTGCAATCTTTGGAAACTTTGTAAATCGTGCATTGGTGCTTACTCAAAAATATTTTGACAGCATCGTACCTCCGCTGGAAAATTTGAATGAAAAGGATATCGAAGTGCTTAAACAAATTGATTTGTTCCCCGATAAAATCGGGCACGCATTAGAAAAATACTTGTTCCGCGAAGCACTTGGTGAGCTCATGAATCTGGCACGATTAGGTAATAAATACTTGACTGAAAACGAGCCCTGGAAGCTGTTTAAAGAAAACCCGGAACGCGTAAAGACAATTTTGGCAGTCTCTCTGCAAATTGTAGCCAAACTTTCGATTTTAAGTGAACCATTTTTACCTTTTACGGCAGTGCGCTTATCTGAAATGATACAGCTGCAAGGCTTAAACTGGCATGATGCCAAAAATCAACAGCTGTTATCAGCAGGTCATCAATTGGGTAAGCCCGGCTATCTTTTCGAAAAAGTTGAGGATGCCGTTATCGAAGCACAATTGAATAAACTGCATGAGACACGTAAAGCAAACGAAGAGCTGAACAAGCCGCAGCTGCCAGCTCAAAAGGAACTTATCAGCTATGATGATTTCACGAAGCTCGACTTCCGTGTAGCAACAATTATTGCAGCCGAAAAGATAGCCAAAGCCCAAAAGCTGTTGAAACTGACACTCGATACCGGCATTGACAAGCGAACCGTGGTAAGTGGAATAGCCGAACAATACGATCCGGAGAAAATTATTGGACAAAAAGTCATCATATTAGCAAATCTTAGCCCAAGAAATCTGCGCGGCGTGGAATCGAAAGGCATGATACTAATGGCAGAAGATGCAAATGGCAAGTTTGGATTTATTACAGTAGATGCAGCCTACGAAAATGGAAGCATTGTAAAATAATCTTCAGAAGCCGGTATTGTTTTTGGATTAGTACATTTTAATCCTTGGCAATTTGTTATCGGTCTTTTTTTTGGAATATTTATTGGCTGGATTTACCATAAAACCAGAAGTTTGAGTTTAGCAATTATAATTCACGCATCAGTAAAATTTTGTGAAATTCTAAATACAATTCTTATTATAATCGACTCTATTGTAATTATTTTACTATCAACTTATCATTTGAAACAAGAGTTTGACAAAACCGCCAATAATGCTGCTTTAAAATAGTATGGATTGACACAAGAAGACAAATTTCATGTAAATAAACAATAGAACCTACCACAGCCAAGATTCCTAAAAGTTATCAATTGTGGATAGTTTTAGGAATTGTTTTTATTACTATCTGTTACAAATAAAATCAGATCAACAGAAATTAGAGCCATATTAAAAAATATAAATCACAGTATATCAGGGCAATAGCGAATTAAATGGAAATAAATTGATGGGTTTTAAATAAATTAGTTGATTTTGACGTAGTAATTGATTACTTTTGTACGTACAAAATAAAATGGAAATGGAAACTAAATTAACTTTAAGACTTAAAAAAAGTGTTATTGAGAGGGCTAAAATACATGCATATAATCAGAACATTAGCCTTTCAAAACTAGTTGAGACATATCTTGAGTCAATAACAGCTTCTCGGAATAAAGAAACTGGAACAACACCTTTAGTTGAAAGCTTAAGTGGTGTCATTGAACTTGATGCTGGTTTTGATTACAAGAAAGATTATACTAACTATCTGACTGAAAAGTACAAATGAAACGAGTTTTACTGGATACAAATATAATCATTGACCTTTTGGCTAAAAGAGAGCCATTTGACCAAGATGCTCGACAGTTGTTTTCTTTTGCAGACACTGAAAAAGTCAATCTTTTTGTTTCTGCCCTTTCAATTGCGAATATTAATTACGTACTTCTAAGAGAAAAAAAACCTGAGGAAGCCAAACAGATTTTAAGAAAACTAAAATTATTGGTTGGAGTAGTAAGTCTTGATGAAAAAGCAATTAGCTTGGCACTTAATGACGATAGTTTTATCGATTTTGAGGATGGACTTCAATATTATTCTGCATTAGAAAACAAAATTGATATAATTATCACTAGAAATCTTAAGGATTTTAAAAACTCTAAAATCCCGGTAATGACTGCAAGACAATTTAACGAAACTGTTGAATAATTAAATTTGCTAAAGACTGCACTGTAACAACTAAATAATATACGTAAAATGCCAAAAATTGATAAAGAAACCCAACAGGAAATCGCGAAGCTTTCACGGGAAGATTTAGCAAAATTAGTAGTTCGAGCCGCCTCAAAAAGCAAGGAGTTTTATGATTTCTTACTTATTAATTACTTAGACAAAGAAAATGCTGAAAAGGAGTTATTTCTTCAAGCACAAAATGACATAAAAGCTTTGTACATGAAAAACTATAAGGGTTTTTCCAACGAGCTGAGGTGGGCAAATATGCTTGCTGCCTGCAACAAACGAATCATCGAATTTTCTAAAGTAGCCAAAGACAAAAGCCTCGAAATGGACTTAATCATGATGGTTTTGGAAGAGCCATTTTCGCAGCATGCCCCTAGTTTCGCAACTTGCTTTACAAAGTTCAATTATCAGGTGTATCTGTTATTGAAAAAAGCAATGACTTTATCCAAAAAATTACATGAAGATTATCATATTCAATATATTCCAAAGATTAACGAATATTTAGAACATATGCATGAGTGCTCCAATCATTTAGATTATGTGTACGCCTTGCCTGAATCTATATAAGCAGCATAATTCGCCAGTTCATAAGCTTGTCAATCTAAAATTATCGTAATAAGCTTATGTTCAGTGCGTTATGAGATTTTATTGGTGGTTTGCAACAGCTTCACACCTTTGTGTGAAAATTTCTCAAAATTAAATTCATAAATTAAGCAGATTAAATGAAAAACGAAATAGTACTATATCATTCTGATGAACTTGCCGAACGGATTGAGGTGAGAATGGACGAAGAAAATGAAACCTTTTGGTTGACACAAGAACAAATTGCCCAACTATTTGAATGAGACAGAACCGTAATAAACAGACATTTAAAAAATATTTTCAAAGAAGGGGAATTAGACGAAAAAGTGGTATGTGCATTTTTTGCACACACCACGCAACACGGTGCTATTAAAGGGAAAACACAAGAACGAAATGTGAAGTTTTATAATCTTGACGCCATACTTTCAGTAGGCTATAGAGTAAACTCTAAAAGAGGCACTCAATTCAGGATTTGGGCTAATCAAATTTTAAAAGATTACCTAATGAAAGGTTACGCGCTAAATCAGCGAATGAATCGAATAGAAAATACAGTGGAAAATCTGGCAGTGAAAGTAAATCAGATTGACTTTCAAATTAAAACTACTGAATTGCCTACCCAAGGCGTGTTTTTTGACGGACAAATATTTGATGCGTATGAATTTGCTTCTAAAATCATACGTTCTGCAAAGGAAAGTATTGTGTTGATAGATAATTACATTGATGAAAATACCTTAACTCATTTAAGCAAAAAGGGAACAACAGTGAAGGTTTACCTGCTGACTAAAAGTAGCAGCCGACAACTCAATTTAGATATAAGCAGAGCCAATGAACAATACGGAAATTTTGAATTAAAAACTTTTCACAAAAGCCACGACCGCTTTATAATCATTGATGGCAAAGAAGTGTATCATTTAGGAGCTTCTTTAAAAGACTTGGGTAGAAAATGGTTTGCTTTTTCAAAAATGGAAGCCAAATCAGTTGAAGGGATTGTAGACAAAATAAAAGAGTTGATATGAAACAAGGCTGGGTAATATCAGAATTTGAAAAATGCCTTAAAAAGATAACATATACAAATAAAATTCAGAAAAAAGATTTTAACCTGCATAATTCACCAATTCATAAGCTTGTCAATCTAAATTTATCGTAATAAGCTTATGATCTGTGCGTTAGTAGACTTTAGTTGTAATTTAAAAAAGTGATTAATTTAAAAAACCATGAACAAATCTATTATTATTATCATTGGATTACTTCTAGGCTTATGTGGGTGTAAATCATATAAGACTACTTATAATCTACAAAATGGAATTGTCATCATCTCAGGAAAAATAGATAATGCAGACTCAAAAGTGGTTACTATAGCATTTGAAGATATAATTCAAGGTCAAGCGCATTATTCTCAGATAATTGATTCTATAGACGGAAGCTTTCAATTTGTGATTGATGTGTTTCATCCACAGGATATTAGATTTTCATATCAAAATAAGTTCTTGCAACTTTTTGTAGAACCTTATGATAGTTTATTCTTAACTTTTAATAAGAACGATTTTAATATCGATAATTTTATGATAGAAAATGTCGATTTTTCCGGAAATAACCAAAGAATTAACCAAGAAATAGCAGAGTTCAATTTGTTCTCAACAGTTCCTGATTTTAATCCATTTTGTAAGAATAAAAGTGTCGAACTATACTTGACTGAACTAGAACAACAAATCATAAAAGAATTTAATGAATTGGAACTCTTTGTAATTGAGAAAAAAACCATCATCAAAGTTTATTCAATGGGCAAGAAAAAATATTATTTATCATAATGCTAATTATTTGATTGATTACAAAATATATCTTGAAACAAATAATCTTCCTCAGACTGATAGTTTATTTCAGACTGATTTATTTCCTGTAAATGATCAGGAAGGCTTGATTTCTTCAATGTTTGGACTACATTTAATGCATTATGTCCAAAACATCTATTTGGTAAACGATCATTTCATAACTGAGTATATTAAAAACAAGAAATATTTAGAAGCATATAGGGAAAGTATCGAGAATATCATTAAAAGTGAGCCAGAAGGCTTAACCAGGGATTTGATGATTTATATGGTGTTAACCTCTTTATATGACCACTCATTTAATGATTTTGCGTTATTGTGGGAAGAAGGCAATAAATACATTCATAATCAATTATTAATTTCAAAACTTAATGAACAATTAATCCAAATTTTAAGTGAACGAGATTATGGGATTACGTATTTAAAAAATGTTTCAGAGGAATATAACCAATTTATAGGAGATGTTTTTAACCATTTACTAGAGCAATCTAAAGAAAAGGTCTGTTATATAAATATTTGGGCAACATGGTGTGGTCCTTGTCGTACAGCATTACCCTATTTGCTTGAATTACAGCATAAATTTAAGAAAAATAACATAGAACTAATCTCGATTTGCAATGGTGCAGATAAGAATGCGTGGCGTCTATTAATTAATGAAAACAATATTCCTGGACAACACTATTATTTAGATGAGGAACAAACAAATTTATTTAGATCGAAATTAAATTTTCCCGGGTATCCGACCTACATGATCATTAAAGATGGTAAAATAATCAACAAAAATGCTCCTTCACCCCGTACTATAAATATTGAAGACGAGCTTATAAGAATTAATGCCCTGTAACTTAAGTAAAAGTGCATGCAGGCTTTGGAAGTTTTTGAAGTTTTGTGAAACATCATAAAAACCTGGAATAAGCTAACAAGAAAAACCTCGTAATCCCACACAACACCCTTACTATAAAAACAACATAAACCCCAAAAAACATACAAGCTTGATTGGAAGCCGTGTCCGTTGTTTTGTTTACTTTTGCTTTTATATAGCTAAAACGGCAAATTTTTGAAGAAGGAACGCATTATTTTAGGAATTGACCCCGGAACAAATATCATGGGTTACGGTCTTATTCTGCAGCAGGGGCAGCAGATGAAATTGATTGTAATGGGTGTTTTAAAGCTTGGAAAATATCCAAACCATGCTTTAAAATTGCGTAAAATATTTGAGCGTACTACTGAGCTGATTCGCGAATACCACCCGGATGAGCTTGCTATTGAAGCGCCTTTCTTTGGCAAAAACGTACAATCCATGCTTAAATTGGGACGTGCCCAAGGAGTGGCTATTGCGGCTGCCCTAAATTGCGATGTGCCCATTTTTGAATATTCCCCCAAAAAAATAAAACAGGCTGTCACAGGCAATGGGAGTGCGTCCAAAGAACAAGTGGCTGCCATGTTACAAACCTTACTCAAAATAGAATCCGCACCCGAATATTTGGATGCCACCGACGGCTTAGCAGCCGCCGTATGTCATTTTTTACAAGGCAATACCCCTACTTCCACCACCAATTATAGCGGATGGAAAGCTTTTTTGGCTCAAAACCCGGAAAGGCAACGGAAAAAGTAGGAGTTCTCAAAAGCTACTTGAATCTTATTTCGCCAGCCATAGTGCCGGGTCAACAAGTGTGCGGTCTTTCCACAACTCAAAGTGAAGCAGGGTTTTACCTTCGGTATTTTCGGTATGAATCAATCCTAATGCTTGCTTGGTGCTTATATTATCACCTCGTTTGACATAAATCTTTTCCAGATTTGAATATACAGTGAAATAATCGCCATGACGCAAGATAACAGCATTGTTTGTGGCGGTGATGCGGTTGGTACTCACCACAATACCGTCAAATACCGCTCTGGCATCACTGCCTTTGCTGGTTGAAATATCTATTCCCCTGTTATTGATGGTAACTTTTTTCAATACGGGATGCGGCTGCATGCCGAATCTTCCGGAAATAACTCCTCGCTCTACGGGCCAAGGTAATTTCCCTTTATTTTGATTGAAGTTATCCGACAACTGCTTTTCTTCCGGAGTAAGATTCATTAGACGGTCGGGAGAAGCTTCCGCTCCTTCTTGCTTGCGCGCACGCCGGATTTCTTCTGCAATAATTGCTTCTATCTCTTGTTGCAGCTTGCGCGCTTCCTGCTCCTGCCGACGAAGAGTT
Organism: uncultured Lentimicrobiaceae bacterium; assembly: GCA_964592175.1. Taxonomy (GTDB): domain Bacteria; phylum Bacteroidota; class Bacteroidia; order Bacteroidales; family F082; genus JALNZU01. The sequence continues at coordinate 39,408 of CAZQBU010000005.1, read as the reverse complement.
TGCTGCAGTTTACGCTCTTGCTGTCCAATCTTTTTCAGCTCTTGATCCACCCCCTTTTTTTCGTTCGAAAGCATATCACGCTGTTGCTTTTCAGCTTCAAAAAGAACTTGCTTTTCTTGTCGCTCACTTTCCAATAGCTCACGCTTGACTTCCATCTGCTGCTGGGTGGAATCAATTTTGGTAATTTGTTCTTGCCGCAATAAAGAATATTGTTGCAAATACTTTAATCGTCTATATGCCTGATTAAAATCGTCTGCGGCAAATAAAAACATGAGTTTATTCAAGCCCGAACGGTTTTTATAAGCAAAACTGATCATATTGGCATATTCTTTTCGTAGGCGCGACAGTTCAGCTTCCAATTTGCGTACCTCAGCAGTAGTATGTTTAATTTGAGCGTCCAGCTGCATCAGTTGTTGCTGCATAGTGTTAACAAGATTTTCACGTTTGCGTATTTTAGTTTGCAACAAGGATAGCTCGTTCACGTTCAACTGTTTGGTCTTTTTTGTTTCAAGCAATAATTTATTGGTATACGCAATTTCATCTTCAATTTTTTTCTTGGAATCTTCCAAAACCTGCTTTTTATCTTGGGCATGGCTTTTGCCGCCGATGATAAGAAACAGCGTAAAAAGTAAATAGGTTATATTATTTCGCAAGCTTTGCATTGCTGCCAAAATTACTTCATTTTCTGATAGTTTTCAGGTATTCGGAATGGAAATTCCAATGGCTGATCGATTTCCATTTTATTGCACTCTAGCCGTAGACCGGCTTTTGCAGCACCCGAAATATCGAATCGAATAGATGAAGGGAAAAGCTGTCCGTTTATGGGCTCAAACGCATCATAACAGGCTTGCATACGCTTGGTTTCATCACCAAACTCTTTAATATTCAGTCTGTTAATTTTAAAGTTATCGGGATTAAGCCAGATACTTTGTACCAAAAACTTAGCTGTATCTTGTTGTTTTAAATAGCGTTTACGCCTGACTCGTTGAGCCGCCGTAAGACGGTATTCCATTGCTTCTACCGAAGCTTTAAAATTCTCATCATCGTACCAAGACAAATCATTACCGGTCAGCAGTGCCTGAAATAAATCAAAATCTATGGTAGATGAAAACATTTGCTGAATGAAGCTGAAATCATCATCAAAATAAGTTTTGTCCAATCGGTTGATGAAACGCACCGAATCTTCGGTCACAACCAAGCGAGCCACTTCTATTCCGAAAGCGGGAGAAAGTGACATCCAAATAATACTGTCTTTTTTAATGCGAATTTGTCCTTTAAGGTCAATTTTATTTTTTTTATCGCCAACAACCGAAATAGCACAGCGCGCATTGAAATATTCGAATTTAGTTTCAGCTTTTTCCATTTGTTCAAGCAAATACTGCTCTCCCATTTCTTTCAAAGGAGCCCGAATAATAGCTCTTTTTGAACGGCAAGACCCTAAAAATAAAGCTGATACAACAGCTGCAATTGCCAAAACGGCAAATCGTTTATTCATATAATTTACCGTCTTTTATTTTTGCATCAATAAACTCAGAAGTGTCTCCGGCATCACGTGCTTGTTTCCACTTTTCAACAGCTTTGGTTTTATTGCCTAATTTAAACAGTATATCGCCATAATGTTCCCATAAGGTACCGCTAACCGTTTCGGATGCCTCCACCGCTTTTTGAATCCATTCCAAGGCATTCTCAAAATCGTTCATCTTGTATAAAACCCAGGCATAAGTATCTAAGTTAGAAGCATTGCCCGGATCAAATTCAATGGATTGGGCTGACATTTCCAAGGCTTTTTCCAGATTTTCGGAGCGCAAGGAAAGATAATATGCATAATTATTCAATACGATACTGTTTGCCGGATTGATTATTAATGCTTTATTATATGCATCATCGGAAGCGGCATGGTTTCCAAGCTGATGCTGCACCTCGCCGATGGTGCTGAAAAACTCGCCCAACAGCTTATCATTTCCCACCACAAATTTTCGACCTCTTTCCAATACAGTCAATGCTTCGGCAGCTTCGTTTTTTCGAGCAAGCGCTATGCCACGAAAATAATAAGCCAAAGGCTGCTCGGGAAACAATAAAATGGTTTCTTGGGCATGCGTTGCCAAGGCATCAAAATCCAACAGCTGAATATCGGTAAAAAGTAAGCTTTCCCATACCAAATAGTTATTGGCATCTAGTTCCAAGGCTTTCAAAAAGTTATCGCGTGCCTTTTCGAACTCATCCCTGCGCATATGCACATCCGCCAGCAGCTGATAGCCGCGAGGGCTGTCAGGATGTATCTTGGCAAACATATTTCCTATCTGCTCCGCTTGTTGATTTAATTCTTCGCTAAACAGCTTTTTATCAAACCACAACACCATGACCTGCACTTTGGTTTCCACATCCAATTTAGGATTTTCAAAAGCTTTCAACAAGGAGTTAAATGCTTCCTCTTCTTGGCCTACTTCGCGATAATATTCAGCCAAAGAAATATAAATATATGGGTCGGAAGGATCAGCTTCGAGTATTTTATTGTAGTGTTCCAATGCTTTTTCTTTGGGTCCGTGTTGCATATACATCTCAGCCAACATGGCATGGTATTTCGTTTCACCGGGTAATACATGCGATAGCTTTTCCAGTTCCGTTAAAGCAGCTTTATAGTTGTTTTGCTTGATATGAATACTGTATTTCTGCATTGTAAGCATCTCATTACTACCAATCTGCTGTTCAATTTTATCAAATATCTCCAATGCTTCCTTATATTGTCCCAAAATAACCAATGCATTGGACAGCTCGCTGTAATATTCTAATCTGTCGGGCTGCATTTCAAGCAGCTTTTTATAAATATCGGCATATCCTTGATTATTTCCGGTAAACTCATATAATTGTGCCAAACGCACGAAGTACCATTCATTTTTAGAATCGAGCTGCACCGCTTTTTCCATCAAACCCACGGCTTCTTCAATCATCATTTTTCGAACATAAAGTTCACTCAACTCATACATGGCTGCATGGTCGTTTGGATCTATTTCCAGTACCATTTGAAAGTTTTCAATGGCTTTTTGATCGTTGCCGGCAAGCCGCTGTGCAAGCCCGTCAGAAAACAATGCAGCAGCTTTACGGCTTGTCATCAGTTTAAGGCTGTCGCTTTGTTGCTTTGACAGCTTTTTGTTTGCCACATTGCTTTTAGGTGTGCCGCAAGAAAAAAATCCTGCGATTAGCAGTAAAACCACTACTGCCTTTGTAATTATGAATGCGTTATATTTTGTCTTCAATCGTATAAATTTAAGATGTAAACGTAAATTTTAGCAGTTTAGCATATATAAGTTTAATAACCTGTGTGCCCGAAGCCGCCGCTTCCTCTTTCGGTATCGGACAAGCTTTCAACTTGAAGCCATTCGGCTTTTTCATGGCGGCTAATAATCATTTGTGCGATACGGTCTCCATGCTTTATTTCAAATTCTTCTTCCGATAAATTCACCAAAATGACTTTTATCTCGCCCCTATAGTCGGCATCAATAGTGCCCGGAGAGTTTAACACTGTAATACCGAATTTGTTTGCCAAGCCACTACGCGGACGCACCTGTGCTTCAAAACCTACGGGCAATTCAATATATAATCCCGTGGGCACCAAAGCACGTTGAAGTGGCTTCAACAGAACGGATTGTTGTAGATCGGCACGTAAATCCATGCCAGCAGATTGTTGCGTCTCATAAGACGGCAAAGGGTTGGAAGAGGTATTGACAATTTTAACTCGCATGAATCTTATAAATTTTCGCAAAACTACATATTTATCCTTATTCTTTGAGAATTTGAAGGTTTGAGTGTTAAAATCCTCTTAGAAATTCAATATTTGTAAAAACCAAAGATGTGTCGGGTTTCGTTCCTACGGGACGGTGTGTTTTGGTGGTATTTCTTTGGTGGTTTCGTTCGCCGCGTCGAATCGCTCAACCATCAAAAGAATAAAACCACTTAGTGTTCCTTCAATAAATGACGGCTGTTTTTGTATTCGGAGAACATGGCAAGCACCATAAAAAGAAGTATCCATGCTGTATTAGCCACAACTCGAAATACGATATGCCCGATTTGTAAGGTATTTGCCAAATAATAAATAGCAAGTGCCAAAAGCACATATTTTGCAATGTTTTTCAGCTGATATGGGATTGGATATACTTTTTGACCCCAGAAAAAAGAAACTGCCATCATCAAAAAATAACATATAAAATGTGCCCAAGCAGCTCCGGCATATCCAAATAGCGGTACGAGTGCGATATTCAAAATAATGGTAACCACTGCTCCTCCCACAGCAATTTTTGCACCGTCACCCGTGCGGTCACTAAGCTTATACCATACCGCGAGATTATAATATATGCCGTAAAACAGATTCGCCATCAGTATGATAGGTACAATAAACAATCCTTCGCGAAATGTTGGTCCTATGAAATACTGAAACACATCTATCAATAATGAAACTCCCAAAAAGATAACCAAGCCAGCAATGACGAAATAATTCATCACCACGGCAAACAATTCCTTAGAGTCTTTTTTATCTGCTTCGGCAAAGAAAAAAGGTTCTGCGGCATAGCGAAACATTTGAATAAATAGCGTCATCAATACACCCAATTTGTAGTTTGCGCTATAAATCCCCAGCTGAGCCAATGGATTATCAGTCCCGGTCACCAAATATTTCAGTAATATCTTGTCAATCATCTCATTCACCATACCGGCTAAACCCACTACCAGTATGGGCAAGGCATATTTCAACATGGGCTTCAAATACTGAAAAGACAAATTCCATCGGAAGCTGCGAATATGAGGAAGCAGCATGAGCATGCTCAGCAGGCTGGCAAGCAGATTTGAAATAAACACCCATACCACAAGGCTTGCCGAAGGACCAAAAATTGATTGTGCCGCAGATAATGCCCAGTCGGGTATGGCTAAAATGAAAAGGAAGTTTAATCCGATGTTTAAAAACACATTTGCCAGCTTGATAAGCGCAAAAGTTCGTGCTTTGTTTTGTTTTCGCAACAAGGCAAAAGGAATGGCCGTAAGCGCGTCAAAAAACACTATGCCCGCAATAAGCAATATATACTCGGGATTGCCCGAATAATGCATTAAATCAGCGAAAAAACGATAAAGTACGAGGATTAGGACAAGGAAGCTGATTCCCGTAAACAAAATGGATGAAAAAATACTGTTGAAGACCTTTTTTGTATCCTGCTTTTGAGCAAAACGGAAAAATGCGGTTTCCATTCCATAGGTAAGCAGTACCAATAAAAACGCCAGATAAGCATACAGCTCGGTGATTTGCCCATACAAGGCCTGACTGAAGATACGGGTATAAAATGGGACCAAAAAATAATTCAATATGCGCGGAACAATGGTTCCCATTCCGTACACAAGGGTTTGTCCCGCCAAGCTGGCTATCGGATTCGTTTTTTTCATCAATTCGATTTTATTTTCCGCCTCTTCCCGATTGAATTATTCGTTTATCAGTGGCAATGAAATGACAAAAATAGTGCCTTTTCCTTCTTCAGAGGAAAAACTGATGCTGCCGTCTGCCGAATCGATAATGTTTTTCACCATGCTTAAACCCAATCCCATTCCACTTGATTTGGTTGTGAAATTGGGTGTGAAAACCTTTGCAGCTTCTTCCGCTGTCATTCCTTTACCATTATCTTTAACTGAAATAATGCAGTAATTATTTTCTTCTTCAAGCAGAATCTCAATTAAACCGTCCAGTTTTTGTCCTATTGCCTGCACACTATTTTTAATCAAATTTGTCAATGCGCGGTTAAAATTATCTTTGTCGATACGAACCCAAGCAGGTTTTGTACTAAGATCTTGCATCACAAATCTGATATTTTCCTGATTATCAAATAGGGAAATGGCTTCATTAATCAAATCCTTAATCTGATATGGCTTTGGTTTACTTATCGGCATTTTTGCAAAATCCGAAAAAGCAGTTGCAATGGCAGAAAGTGAATCAATCTGATTAATAACCGTTTGAGTGGTGCTTCGTATTTTAGTATCAATATCAGGATCGTTTTCATTCCATGCTCGTTCCAGGTATTGAATACTTAAACGCATGGGTGTCAATGGATTTTTGATTTCATGAGCTACCTGTTTTGCCATTTCTCGCCATGCTGATTCGCGCTCCGATTTTGCAAGCAGCTCCGCACTTTCCTGCAGTTGATCTAATAAGTTATTATACTGATCGACCAATTGCCCTAACTCATCGCGGCTGTTCCAACGAATTTTTTCATTCAGCTGGTCAATACGGACCATTTGCATTTTTTCTTGAATCATCTGCAAAGGTTGGGTCAGCCGGCGTGAGAAAAACAAAGCTAAGGCAATTGCCATGGCAGCCAATAACAGAAAGATATTGGTATAAGTGAGCAATAAAGAAGTGATTTCGGAGCGCACCTCGGCTTCACGTGCAAAAAACGGAAGATTTATATACGCAATGGTTTCAGCTGAAGCGTCTTTCAAGGGGATATAAGCCGACATAAAATTGCTTTTCCCAATGGATTCTTCCTGTAAAAACATGAGTTTGCCTTTATGATGCATTTCGTTGAATGCGACCGGATTCATTTGGGTAGAAAGCAGTTTGAATTCAAATATTTCAGGCCTTGAACTAGCTAACAAGTGTGCATTCAAATCAAATAAATTAATGTCCGAGAAAAACACATACGAATATTTCAATAACAATCTATCCAAATATTCTTGCATATCCCCGTCACTAATATCCTCATAGCGAAGCTGTTGCTCCATTTCTATCAATACAGATTGGGTTTTTTCAACCAAAAAGTCTTTGTTTTTGGATTTATAAATATTTGCAATGAAATAAGTTGAGCTAAAACCGATTATCCCAAAAGAAAAGAAGAGGGATAGAATGAGTATCATCTGCAATTTCAAGCGAAAACTAAAATTACGTAAGCTTATATTAATTCTTTTCTTGTTGTATATCAATATGATACATAAAGTTATCAGCGCAAGCAGTATAAAGAAATACGAAAAAGGTGCGATGATATTGAATAAGCCTTTTGATTTTTTGCTTACGATAATGCTTTTTTGCGCATTGACTTTATAAAGCAAATGCTTGTATCCGTCTTGACGGGAAACAGTATTCAACTCACATTCAATTTGTTCCATTGAATTTGGATACAAAAATGAGCCGAATTTATACACCAAAATTCCTTTGTGGTAATCGGCAAATGAGTAGTTTGCAAAATCTCTGGTGAAAACCTTTGATTTGTCTACAAGCAAATCGGGATAGCCCAAGCCTTCGGGTATATATTTGAAATAAAACTCAATATAAAGACTTGAAATTGAATCTGAACTGCCAAACAGCGATAATGGAATGGTTGCCAAATAATAAAAGCCGGCAATATTATCTTCAAGCAGATATAGGCGTTCAGGAAGAATTTCTTTCCCGCTTTCTGCAATCATATTGTTAAAGAAAAGATTGCAGGAAATGGTATAATCATCCGGTTGAATATTAAGGGTTTGCCCTTCGAAACAAAGTGTTTGCTCAATGGTATAATTGGCAAAATAATCTGTAAAGTAATTTGCGTTTATATATGAATAAATTTCTACTGATTGGTCTTCTTCCTGTATTGTTAATTCTTTAACAACTAGATGTAAATCATTGTCTTCTTGCATCTTATCCAATGCATCCTTAAATAAATATTCAAAAAGTGGGTCGGATTCTTGGCTAAGTTTATGCGCAGTCAACTGCAATTCTTGTTCACTTTTTGATTCATTTATTCCGTACAAAACAAAGGTAAGCATGATGGACGAAAATAATAATGCATAAAGTAAGTAGGAACGAAATTCCCCGGAATTTTCAGCAAAGCGCATATAGGCGGTAAACAAGCCGAAATAAAGGATAAGAAATAAGCTATGCCCAAAAATCAGGCTAGAAAATTGACTAATTCCGAGCAGTACGAAGAATAAAGATACTAAAAAGGCAAGAATCACTTCCCATAATGGACGTTTCAGCGCATTTGTATATTGATAAAATCCAAAAGCAAAAATCAAGAATGAAGCATGCAATAAAACTGCCGTTATGAATAGTATCACACTCCAAATATTTTGAGTATAAAACTCACTAAATGAAGTGGATACATTTGAATTAGTCAATAAATGTTCCACGCTGATTACAGAAAAAGCAATACTCAAAAGCGTTAACAGGACGGAAGAAAACAAGAATACATAAGTCGATAAAACCGAATTTCTTTGCTTAAAAACAGCTTTTACACGCACAAAATACAAAGCGATATACAGGAATGCATGCAAATGAATAATCAGATAACCCAAGGATGGGAAAATATAGCTGCTGCTGAACAAACCCGGAGAAAAAAGCGTGGAATCCAATGGCAACCACAAATGTCCCAGCCAACGAATAAGCAATTGAATGATTAGTACATCAAGAATGTGTAAATGCAAGAGTTTGGGCGAAAAAGAAGCCGAATGGATTAAGTGCTTATATGCTTTTAATAACAAATCATATAAGAGTGAAAGGCAAATGAGGAAAAGCAGAAACAGCATTAAATCTCTTAAAGAATCTTTGCCATTTTCATCGGCTTTTGTTCGTTCAATAGTAAAATATGCAGGATCATTTCGGTGCTTTAGTAGCTGAGCATCTGTATCTTGCTCTTTGATTTTGTAGTATTTGGCAAATGGAAACAGTTCCGCATTAAAGCCGGAATACAAATAATCATTTTGAATAGGATATTCGAGATATACAGGCTCTAATACAATGATTTTCGAGCTTTTAACGCTTGCTTGACTATATAAATACCAGCTTTGGTCTATTTTAAGCAGTATGGTATTTGTATCTGCTTGAGTATCAAGCACTTTTTGTGGATTTATTCGATTGTTATTCCAAAATATCAGACTGTCTTCGGTAAAAATAAAGCTCAATCTATTGGCGGACTGTAATTCGTGTGAAAAGACTTCAAAGGGATTCAAATCCGCTGCATCGAATTGTTGTTTTTGATATAAATCGAGCAACTGCTTTGTTTCTTGTTGCAAAGCAGCAGATTGTATACGACAAACAGTTTGAATTTTTTGACTTATTTCAGCCGTATTGTCTTCCTTAGCTAAAAACGCATAAAGAAACGCATAGAGGAGTATACAGGCCAAAAACCAAAAAGCACTTTTTTTCATTGATTCAGCTTTGCCAAAAACAGAATAAACATTAGTTATCCTTCAAAATTAAGCTATTTCGCTTTACGATTGGTTTCGTTTAGGCTAAAAATATAAATAAGACTTGAATATTCGTTTGTTTTAATCGCTCTCAAATTAGATCGTAACCCTCTATAAACACCTCTTACATAAGCTGTTATACTGCTTTTACCTTTATATTTTTCACTTAAAATTGATACATAAAAAGCATCCCAGTACATAGGTTTAATTTTATCTAATTTAAAGCCTTTTTGCTTCAAAAATCGTTCTATTACATAGGGTTTAAAGTGAAACAAATGACGGGGCACATCCCAGGCAGCCCAATATTCCTTATAATAGCTTGCATCATACGAAATGGGATTTGGGAGTGCGATGATGAGTTGTCCATCATCATCTAAAAGCTGTTTTATTTGATCTATTTGTAAGTTTATATCATAAATATGCTCCAAGACGTGCCACATACTTACAATTTGGAAGGAATTAGTTTCTAAGTCCGTTATTTGATTCGGTTCAAAAATTCGTTGTTTCAGTTTTTGTTCAGCGATTTTTCGAGCTTCTACCCCACTTTCAATTCCAAAAGTTTCCCAGCCATTATTTTTGCAATGCAATAAAAAATCGCCAATTCCACAACCAATATCCAAGATTTTAGCTTTCTTGTGCTTCTTGCTTAGCAAACGATATTTCGATTTAATATTCAAGCTTTTCACAATAGCATAGACTAAGCCGGTAAGGCTTTGGGCTTTTTCACTATGGCTAAAATATTTGTCGCTTTCGTAATAAGTCCCGGCTATTGATTCATCCGGATATGGATTTGTTAGTATCAAATTACAATCGTGGCATTGAAGTAAATGGAAATCCTGTTTTGTCAAAAAATAATCTTCCAATTCAATCATTGGTTTTAGATTACTTCCTTCGCATATCGGGCAGGTTTTTCGATTGTGCATTTGATTATGTTCCACGTGAAACTATTTTTTAACGTCCTAAGTATATGGCTAATACAGAAATATCGGAAGGTGTAATACCACTAATTCTACTAGCTTGTCCTAGTGTTTTGGGTTTGATTTTATTCAGCTTTTCTCTTGCTTCGTAGGATAAAAACTGGAACGACATATAATCCAAATCAGGTTTTAAAAATACATCTTCAAGCCTGGCTAATTTATCAGCCAATTCTTTTTCTTTGGTGATATAATTCTCATATTTGAGCAGTATTTCCACTGCTTCGAGCACTTCTTTATCATTTAAAACAGCTTGATCTAATGCTTGTGCAGGCGGTAAACCCAACAAATCATTCAATTTAATTTGTGGTCGTAAAAGCAAATTTGATAGTTTTTGTCGATTATTTACAGCAGTTGTTCCTGCTTGTTCGAGCACGGGATTTATCTGATCAGGCTTCACATTTGTTGTTCGCAGAAACTCAATCAGCTTATCCATTTTTTGCTTTTTCTCCATATAAGCCTGCATACGTTCTTCTGTAGCCAAGCCTAATTTATAGGACTTTTCCGTAAGTCGTGCATCGGCATTATCTTGACGCAATAAGATACGATATTCGGCACGGCTGGTAAACATACGATACGGCTCATCCACCCCTTTTGTAATCAAATCATCAATAAGAACTCCTATATACGCTTCGGAGCGACTTAATGTAAATGGATCTTTTTCATTAATTTTCAGATGGGCATTCATACCGGCGATGATACCTTGTGCACCTGCTTCTTCGTATCCGGTTGTACCGTTAATTTGACCGGCAAAATACAAATTGGAAATCAATTTTGTTTCCAATGTATGATGCAGCTGTTCGGGTGGAAAATAGTCATATTCTATTGCATATCCGGGCCTGAATATTTTTGCATTTTCAAAGCCTTCAATTTGTCGCAAGGCTTTCAACTGAATATAATCGGGCAATGAGGAGCTGAATCCATTTACATAATATTCGATGGTATTCCATCCTTCCGGTTCGATAAATAATTGATGCGAATCCTTCCCTGCAAATCGATCTATTTTATCTTCGATGCTCGGGCAGTAGCGTGGTCCTATACCTTCAATACGTCCGGTAAACATGGGACTGAGGTGGAAGCCTGTCCGAAGGGTATTATGTACTTTTTTTGAGGTATATCCAATCCAACAGCTTCTTTGTTGTTTCAGATGTATGGGTTCCATAAATGAAAATCGACCGATTTCTTCATCCCCTTTTTGTTCGGATAATTTACTAAAATCGATTGTTCTCCCATCGACACGAACCGGTGTTCCGGTTTTCATTCTTTCTGACAAAAATCCAAGCTCTACTAATTGTTCTGTAATTCCAAAACTTGAGGGGTCACCCATGCGCCCACCACCAAAGGATTTTTCGCCAATATAAATAATGCCATTTAAGAAAGTTCCATTGGTTAATATAACAGCTTTACTTCGAATTTCCATTCCCATTGCCGTATATACTCCCTTTACTTTCTTGTCTTCTACAATAATGCCTTTTACTGTATCTTGCCAAAAGTCAAGATTTGGAATTGATTCCAAAATATTTCTCCATTCCATGGAAAACAACATTCGGTCGCTTTGAGCCCTCGGGCTCCACATAGCAGGTCCTTTTGATTTATTCAACATTCTGAATTGTATCATCGTCCTGTCGGTAATAATTCCCGCATATCCACCCAAGGCATCAATTTCTCGAATTATTTGTCCTTTTGCGATCCCTCCCATAGCCGGATTACATGACATCTGCGCAATCGTTTGAAGGTTCATGGTCACCAATAACACCTTACTACCCATATTTGCAGCGGCTGCTGCAGCCTCGGCTCCTGCATGACCGGCACCTACTACTATAATATCGTATTCATCAAATAACATGCTGTCTTTTTCCTATTGTTTCACGTGAAACAATTTTATAACCTTTTGATTTTTAATTGTTTAACAATTTTTTCAGTGCGATATCTTCTTGTTTTCGCATTTCAATTTGTTCTGTTTTGCTAGTGTCGCCATAACCAATTAAATGCAAAATTCCATGAATCATTACTCTAAATAGTTCATTCTCTATACTTTGAGCTAGTTTCAGAGCGTTCTCCCCTACTCTATCAACACTAATATATATTTCGGTATTGATTATTTCGTCCGAAACAGAATTATCAAAAGTAATAATATCTGTCAATTCATCATGCTGTAAAAATTGCTTGTTCAATTTATACAAGTAATCATCCGAACAAAATAAAAAAAAGACCTCACCGGTCTTTTTTCCGTGAAATCTAATTATTTCATCAATCCAAGCTTTTATTGTATCGTTTAAATATCCCGGAAGCTCAACATCTATCGGAATAAAATCAATCATATTTTACTGTCGTTTTGTACTTTGATTGCAGGCTGAAAATAGTTTTTTAATACATTTAATCGATCTTTTACCAAACGCGATGGCATACCGTATTCATTAAATAAAAAGCAAAAATCCAATTCATCGGGCTTTACTGTAAACTCATTGAAAAAGCCGGATTCGCTCATTTCCTTTACCAGGGATTCCATTTCAGTGCTTAAGCTTTCTTCGGAGCCTTGATCTGTATAAATAGAAGTAAGTAGTTTCAGTCCTTCTTCGCTAGGGTTAAATTGATATACATATTCGGTATCCACCTCCATTTCTTTTAAAACTTGAAATATTTTAGTGGTAACCAAACGTACTGCAGCCGTATTGGCTTTTGATATAATATTTTCATTTTCAAGCTCTTCCAGAAAATTTTCTAATTGATGTATGGCAGATATCTTATTATTTAAAACGATCTTTTTCATAACTACTTTGAGTGTTAAAACGCACGTAATATTCGTTCAACTTCCGTTTATAATAGGGTTGAAGATCAATGGGCATGGTGCGGAGTAAATCCTGACGCATTTCCACTTTACTTTTATACTCCAATTCATCAATAAGGTTTCCAAAATTTTCACCTTTAAATTCGGTCGCTTCTCGTTTTTCTTCAAGTTCGCGTTCCTTTTGGGCTTTTTCAGATTCTAACATGCGCACAATTATATCATTATGCATATCGAGCAATTCTTGATTCAATTGTTTGTTGACCAATCTTTCTTCCATTTGCTCCATATCTTCCAGCATCTCTTTTAGCCCGTCTCCTGCTCCATCTCCATCGGCTTTAAGCTCATCCATCAGTTGCTTCAACTGATTGCGTATAGCTTCTTGTTGTGCAGCCATACGGGCAATATCTTCACTCATCATACCCATGCTTTCTCCGGATTGCCCTTCCATGGCGTTCTTTAAAGCATTACCCAAAGATTCCTGCATTTGACGTAGATTTTGCATGCCATCGCCCGGGCTTTGTCCGTCATCGCATTGTCCGTCACCTTCCATCGGGCTCGGCATCCCCATGCTGTCTTGCATATTCTTCAAAGATTCGGCGAGCATCAAAGCTAAATTATTGAGTGCCATCATGGCAAACTGCTGCGAGCCGGCTGCATTGGCAGTTTTACGATCTTTCATAAAATCCTGAGCTTCGGCAACACGCATATTCACAGCCTCAACCTCATTAAAAATAAAGTTTTGAATGGCTTGCTGACGCTTACTCAACGCAATTAAAGAGTCTTCAACAGTGCGAAAAGTTTCGGCAATAATGCTTTGATCGCGTATAATATCCAGATAAGCAGGGTCATCACGTTTCAATTGATGTAGTTCGAGCATGGCATCTTCTTGACGTATGGATAAACGTAAAATATTCTCCAATAAAAAGCGCAATGCATTGGCATCTTCAGCCAATTGTTGTTGCATGCTCATCTCCATCATTTTTTGCAGTTTATCGCGCATTTGCTGCATTTTGCCGGCAGCAGACTGTTGATCTGAAGAAGATTCTTTATTTTTCTTTTTCTGCAGCTGTTGCTGCCCCGATTCCATTTCCTGCCTTATTTGCTGTTCATCTTCCTTGGTGCTGTCCAATTGGAAAGGATGATCCAATTTATCGTTTTCTTCTTTGATTTGCTCCAAGTTTTTCATTTCATCTTCAAAAGCATCTTGTATTTCCTGCAGATTATCCGATAAAGTCTCCCTATCCAAGCTTTTTTCGAGGGTGGCATCTGCATTTTCTTCTAGCTTTTTGGCAAGCTCTTCCAGTCGTTCCATGAATTCGTTCATGGATTTTTCGACTTTCAGCTGTTGTAAAAGCGCAAGATTTCGATCCAACATCGCCTCCATTTTTTCGGCATTCATCTCCAGGTTTTTCAACATTTCCGCTACTTGGTCTTTATTCATTTCTTCCAAGAGTTGTTGAAGCTCCTCCATCATTGCACGTATATCATCGGGAATAACCTCATCAATAAGCTTGTTAATCTCTTCTTGCTTTTCGAGTAAACGTTCGTTCACCAATTCATTTTCCTTATTGAACTGATCCAAACGGTGTTGATTATCTTTTAATTGATTTAATAAGTCTTCCAAGCTTTGTTGACGTTCCAAAAAATCTTTGATTTGTTGTTTGTCATTCCAATCCAGCTCTTTTTTCTGTAATAAGTTCTTATTAAAATCACTAAGCTCTTTCTTCATATCGGCAGCTTCCGAAAGTGCATTTTCAAGTTGTTTATTGATGTTTTCTTCTTGTGATTTCGATACAGAATCCAAGGTAGATTTATCAATAAATGCAAAACTGAATGGGGCAGACAAACGCATTTTTGGACCTTTCACGCGATCATTATCATATACGGCAAATTGCAAATCTACAGACTGTCCGGCAGGGACACGCAAGGAATCCATATTGATAAAATGATAAAATTGCTGGCGTACCAGATTCGGGTCAACAGCCAACTGTTTTACCGATTCATGAATGACATCTTCGTTATGATTCAATACTTTATAACGAAATTCAAGGCGGCTGAAGCCATAATCATCGCCAATAATTCCAGTAAAATATTTATTCGTATTCAAAAGCTCATCATCAATTGCTTGAACGTGAATACTGGGCCATTCATCTTTTATTACTTCGATATGTAATTGCATGGGTTCGGCTTTCCCGCTTTTGCTGTTAGCTGCAATAACCTCCAAGCCAAAAGTTTCCATGGCGAGGGTTTTCACCGTCCATTTATCGCCCTTTTGGCTTGCCTCAAACCGGATTGAATCCGAGTTTATCTCTAGCATTTCAGTGGCGCGGGTATAAAATTCCCAGTGAATTTCTGTTCCTTCGGGGACGGCAATCCAATTTTGGTCACGAATCAATTCTTCGGGGCGACGAATATATTCGGGGAAATCGAGCTTCGCCTCAAAACTCATCATCATAGCTTTAGGATATACCTCCAACAACAACATTCCGCTATTGTAGCCCCCTCCAATTACTTTAAATCGCATATCCTGACTCACTTTCTTAAGCTGAAGCGAAAACATATCAGCTTGTAAACGCGTCATTGGCATTTTCATGCCGTTTGTTTCTACATAGAACTGATCAGGAAATTCGTTTCCGTCCAATTCTATAAGCAGCTCATAATTTTCATTTTGCGTAACATATAAGGGGCTTTGAAAACTTACCGAGAAAGGTAAGGGCTTCACATAGTGAGTATTATAATCGATAATACGGGAAGCAGGCTTTTTCACAAAAGCAGGATACGCAATCCAAACAACCATCAAAATCAAAAGCGGAATCAACATCCATTTCAGATACTTGAGATTCTCACGCAAATTCACGGCATCTAGAAATTGCACAGTGGATAAATTATCGGTCCGTTGACGAATGGTGGCTACCAGCAATTCCTCATTTGGATGATGCAGTAACTGTTCATTTAATTGCAAGGTATTCAATAGTTTATCAGACACATCAGGGAAATGAGTGCCTAAAATCATCGCAGCTTCTTTATGACTCATTGACTTACGGAAATTTATCAGCTTATAAACCGGTATAAGTACATAACGGATTAAAACAACCGCAAACAATGCCAAATATCCATAAAACAAGAATGCTCGCAAAAAACCGGGCAAATATGAAAAATATTCGACAAAAATCAATGCTAAAAAAACAGCGCTTATCAATAATGTAAAAAGGATTACACCTTTGAACAGTCTGTTTTTAAAGTATTTACGAACAAATTCTTCTATATGTTGGATTAAAATATTACTAGTATTACGCATCTTTCATCTCTAACTAAACACTCAACACTTTGAAAGGTATTACTATCTTAGCTTTACAAATGCTCACAATTCACCTTAAAATCAGACAAAGATGAGAAGAATCTTATTACTAACAGGAATTTTAACAACTTTCAACATATTTGCTCAGCAATTAAATACTGAACAAAACTTCGATCATTACTGCAAACATTATCCGAAAGACTTGCCTTTTGAGTCATTTGCGTATCGCAACGATTGGCAAAGTCCGTTCCTTCATAATTATGATATCAGCTATTATTTTTTGGATTTGGATGTGGACCATACGAGTGTGCATGTGGGAGGTACGGTAGAAATACATGCAAAGGTAACAGCTCCGGTTTTGGATACTTTTGCATTTGAATTGATTACAGCTCATACAATTCATTCCATACGAATAAATGCTACGGAATATACTTCATACAGCCGTGATGGGGATAATGTACTGGTACCTATAGAAGCAGTTCCGCAAGGAGAACAAATTATAGCTCAAATCAGCTATGAGGGTACGCCGCCAAGCGGAGGTTTCTTTTCAGGTATTTCAAATGCCACTTCATCCACTTGGCAAAAATCGGTTACATGGACGCTTTCGGAGCCTTTTGGTGCCAAAGAATGGTTTCCTTGCAAGCAAGTATTAACAGATAAGGCGGATTCGGTACGCGTACATTTAAGTACGGCAAAAAATACCATAGCCGTATCACAAGGGCTTTTGGAAAATACAGTGAATCTGCCCGATAACAGAATACGTTACGAATGGAAATCGAATTATCCGATAGCGTATTATCTGATTTCGTTTGCGGTATCCGATTATCAAGATTACAGCATTTATGCCCATCCCAATCAAATGGAAGGAGATTCTATTTTAATTCAAAACTTTGTGTACAATCATCCGGATTATTTAACTCAAAACAAGAGTAAAATTGATAAAACCGTGCCTATGTTGGAGCTTTTCAGCGATTTATTCAATCTTTATCCATTTGCAAATGAGAAATACGGGCACGCCATTTGTCAATTGGGCGGCGGGATGGAGCATCAAACAATTACTACAATCGGTAGCTTCGATTTCGATTTGATTGCGCACGAATTGGCACATATGTGGTTTGGCGATAATGTAACTTGCGCAAGCTGGAGCGACGTATGGATTAATGAAGGCTTTGCAACCTACGGCAATTATTTGGCACAAGCCATGATTTATGGGAATACAGCCGGAAAAAACTTTATTGTACGTACCCAAAATAATGCAATGTCACAAAGTGGAGGTAGTATATATATTCCACCTTCAGAAGTACATCCCGATAATATCGGAAGAATATTTAACGGCAGACTCAGCTACGATAAAGGAGCTTCCATCATTCATGTGCTGCGTCACGAAATAAATGATGATGAAGTGTTTTTTGACATATTAAAAAGCTTTCAAACTAAGTTTTCGGACAGCACGGCTACTGCAGAAGATTTTAAAGAGCTAGCCGAAGAAGTTAGTGGGATGGAGCTTACGCAATTTTTTGACCAATGGTATTATGGTGAAGGCTATCCTTTATATGAAATTGAATGGAATATGAAGGATAATATCTTGAAAATGAACGTTACACAAACAACATCTTCCACAACAACCTTGTTTGAGATGAGCATGTCATATAAACTAAATTATGAAGACGGAAGCTCAGAAATCATTCGATTATTTCAAGATGAAAACTTAAAACACTTTGAAGTGCCTTTATCTAAAAAAGTAATTTCCATAGAAGTAGATCCGGAAAATTGGACCTTTGAAAAAGTGATAAATATTATCAACTCATTAACAGATTTAGATAATCCTGCATTTTTCACTTTTGGTCCCAATCCATCTGAAAATAAAATTAAAGTATTTACAAAAGCAGAAGCTAAGGAAATTCACTGCGGCATACACGATTTGAGCGGAAGGCTTATTTTAAGTCAGCAAATATATGCATCAGGCCAAGAAATAGATATATCATCGCTGGTGGCAGGCAATTATATTATACGGCTAACAGTTGATAATCAATCCCGAAACAAGAAATTAATAAAGCAGTGATAGGCGCTTAGATTTTATTTTTTGGGAATAATTTTATCAGTGCGAAAGCCACAAGCGGACTTGCTATAATTCCTGTAAAAAACAGCCATTGTCGTCCAATCTTGCATTGGTTATGATATTTTTCGGACAAGATTAATGCCAACAAATACCAAGAAAAAAATAAGACAATTATCCAAAATATCTTCATGGCTAATACAAATAATAAATAACAAATAATACCGGAATTAGAATACCAAAAAGGGCAAGCCAGGCGCCACGTTTTGTGATACCGTCACTGCCACGAGCTATCAGTATTCCTGTGAGTGCAAGCAAGATTAATGCGACAGAAAAAATATCTGCAATGATGGTCCAAGCAGGGGAGGGGTTATAGTGTAAATAGTTGATTTCCCGAAAAATAGGTCTTCTTTTGATAAGTTCGATATAGCCTTTTCCACTTTCCAAATTTATGATTGCCATACCGCCTGTCAAAAACACTTTTAATTGCGTTTCATTTGGAAAATAATGCTTGCGATAGGAAGAGGCAATACCATATTTTTCCATGAGTTGCTTCACTTCGGTTTTATCTGGCTTTTCGCTAAACGGGCTTTCAGAAATTAGCTTTTCTATTACAATATAATTTGGATTCCATTGATTTCGGTGATTGAGTGCTATACCGGACAAGGCATAAATTAAGGTAAGTCCAAAAAATAAATAACCAAAATCACGATGGATTGCGCGATTCCATTTTCGCCATTTAAATGCCATAGAATTAAAATTTTCAGTAAACCAAGTTTGGTTTACTAAATTGGTAATTAAACTGTAATGTACTGAATATTAATCAAGTACTTTGTATGAAACTGCAGTTATATGATAGAAAGACAATTTGTCGGTTCCTTGTTCTTCCATCAATTCACGATATTTTGCAATTTGGGCATAATCTTCATCGGCACTGTGATGGTCTTCTCCTTCTCCATGGTCATGACCTTGCTCACCGTCCAAATGTTTGCTTTGGCTTTCACCTTCAATACGCAATTGTTCTTCCCAGTTTAACAGATAGGCTTCATCAACGATTGTTTCGGCAATTAGTCCTTCTATCAGAAAATCATGGCCTTCCAATTCATTGTTAAAAGCAGGTAGTTCTTCGGCAGTAACGACTTTTACTCTTCCGGGTTTATCAATGTCAATTAAAAACAGCTTTTTTCCGTCATGCGAACAAATATGATCGGCAGTTCCTTGAATGCTCACAAGTTTTCCAACTAATTCAGGGGCTTTGTCTTTAAAATGTTCAACAGTAATTTCTACAGCCGCATTTTCTTGATTCGTTTGTTTTTGTTGCTGATTACTGCATGAAACGAAAAATGCAGTCATCAAAAATAACGCAATGAGTTTTTTCATAATTTACAAGTGGTTAAGTTTATAATTTCGATACAAAATTAACTTTTTCAATTAATTTGCCATAAAAATTATTCTATATCAAAAATTATTTCTTCATCCGGAATGGGGATGCCGTCATAGCTTTGCTCGATTCCATTCACATAAAGTACCACCAAAAATAAGGAACCATCTTCATCCCATTTTTTCCATTCTCCATTTTTCCTTCCCATCAAATAGTTTCCTTCTTCCGATTTTTTTCCATTGGGATGATAGAAAACATGTTTTCCATTAGGTTGATTTTCAATAAATTGTCCTTCAAATGCTAGGCTGCCATCTGCATAAAAATGTTTCCATTTTCCTTGCCGCATTCCTTCTACGAAATCACCCTCTTCTACAAAATCATTTGTAATAAAGCGCCAAAAACCTTCTTCTTTTCCATCAATAAAATCACCTTGTGCAATTACTTTTTCGTTTTGATCAAATTCGGTCAACAAGCCGTCTCGCACTCCTTTCCGATAGGTTTCTTCACGCATTAATTCACCGGAATTATAATACCAAACCCATTTGTTTTCGGCTTCTCCTTTTTCGTTATAATTTCCGCTTTGTTCAATTTTTCCATCCGGATAAAAGAATTCCCATTTGCCGTTTCGTAATCCGTCCACATAATTTCCGGAAGCTTTTAAATTGCCATTGGGATAACGTTCTTCCCAAAATCCTTGACGTAAACCGTCAGTGGTAATAATTCCTTCCGCCAATATTTTTCCATCTTTAAAAATATAGGCTTTTACAACATTTCCTTCTTCATCAAATTCTCTTCGGATACCTTCTGCAACACCTTTTCTGTAGGTTGCTTCTACTTTTACTTTCCCGTCAGGATAATAATCACGTTGAATTTCTAACCTAGCAAGTTCTTCGGCATCATCTTGGCGAATTCCGTCAATGTATTTTTCAATTTTCAGCAATTCACCTTCCACGGAATAGCTTCTGAAAATACCGTTTCGTAATCCGTGTTTAAAATGTCCGTCAGCTTTAATTTTTCCATCTTCATAAAACCATTTCCAAGGTCCGTGTTCTCGCAATTCGGTATCATAACGATTGATTCGTTCTCTGCCGATTATATATCCTTTTTTATAGGTTGCCAGCTCGATAATGGTTCCCAAACTATCATATGAAAAAGCCATTCCATCTTCTAAACCATTCACAAACGGGGTTTTACGTGTTAAATTTCCATTCAAAGAATAAACAAATGAAAACCCATGCTTAATATCGGCTGCAAAATTATCGTGAACAATTTCTTCGGGTAAATAACTAATTCGTGTGCCTTGTTTTCGTCCATTTTGATAATTTATTTCGAGCTGAATATTTCCTTCTTCATCATAAAATTTCCAAAGTGAATCAAGCTCAAAATTCAATCGATTTCCTTCAGATTTTAAATTTCCATTTTCGTAATAGGTTTTCCAGTATGCATCCGGTTTGTTATTTACCAATAAACCTTCACTTGATATATTTCCATTCGGATAATAGAATGTTTTGTATTCCGACTGCTGCTCTTGGGCAAGAGATTGCATAATCGGAAACAGAAAAATGAAAATATATACAAGTCGTTTCAACACAAAAATTATTTAATTAATCCCAGTTCAGCTGAAAGTTCCAACATTTTTTCAATTGGTTTGCGCGCTTCATCCATCACATTTTCAGGGATTTCAATTGCCAGGCTTTCATTTTTTAATGCAAGATAAAGTTTTTCCAAAGTGTTGAGCTTCATATATGGGCAATCGTTGCAATTACATGTTTCATCCGTTGCCACAATTAAGAATTCTTTATCCGGCGAACGTTTTTGCATTTGATGTAAAATACCGGTTTCGGTAGCCACAATAAATCGCTTTGCATCACTATTTTCGGTGTAATTCAACAAAGAAGAAGTGGAACCCACAAAATCTGCAAGTTCTAAAACTGCGGCTGTACATTCGGGATGTGCAATTACTTTGGCATCCATATTTTCTTCTTTCAGCTTGATAACAGCTTCAGCAGTTAAAATATCATGCACTTCACATGTGCCGTCCCACAACACCATTTCGCGGCCGCTGATAGAATTAATATATCCGCCCAAATTTTTATCGGGTGCAAAGATTATTTTTTGATCTTTTGGAAATGATTCAACCAATTGCACAGCATTTCCGGAAGTACAAATAAGGTCCGACATGGTTTTTATATCTGCAGTACAATTGATGTAGGAAATAACAATATGATCGGGATGTTGTTTCTTAAATTCGCTAAATTGATCCGGTGGACAGCTGTCAGCAAGTGAACAACCGGCATCCATATCCGGAATCACAACAACTTTGTCAGGATTAAGTATCTTAGCCGTTTCTGCCATAAAATGCACACCGGCAAAAACTATCATGTCAGCATCTGTTGTGGCAGCCTTTTGAGCTAAACCCAGGCTGTCTCCAACATAATCTGCAATGTCCTGAATTTCAGGCACTTGATAATAATGAGCAAGTATAATTGCATTTTTTTGTTTCTTTAAATCATTAATTTCTTTTATAAGATCCATGGTTTCAAAGCTTTAAAAATAAATACCACAAGAATAAAAGTGAAAAATTTTAAATCCGAACAAAATTAAACAATTGCAGGAATTAATTTTCAATCTTTTACTATCAATGACTATACCATTATATTATTTTAAAAGAAATATTATTTTATTTATATAGTCTGTTAAGAGTTGGCATAAGTTTTTATGCAACAATTTTGATTTTTGACTTATCAGTTTTTGTAAACAGTTTATAAACAAGAAGAATTTTTTAAACCCTTGATTATATGTTAAATATATATTTTGTGATATGTTATGTCAACATTAAATTGTTTATAAAAATTTTTGGAATTGTGCGGAAATCCTGCTGATGATTTGTTGATAAATCGCATTGTTTTCAACAAGCTTGTTCGTAGTAAAAAAGTGATTCAACCAAAATTGTTAATAAAGTCTGACTTACTAAAAAATAGTAACAAATCATTAACAAAATATTTTTTCGTTTGTGAATAACTTTTTAAACAGTTGTTATTCAATTAATTAAACCTAAAATGATTTGTATGTTTAAAACAATCGTTAATTATAAGCCTTTGATTTGTAGCTGTTGGCATTAAAAAAACATATTTTTGTGTAAAAATATATCAACATGCCCATTTCAACTGAATATATCCCGATAGGCAGTGATCATGGCGGCTTTGCCATGAAGGAATTTTTAATTGAAAAATTACAAGCTTCCGGTCGTAAAATACTGGATTATGGAACATTTAGTGAAGAAAGTGTGGATTATCCTGATATTATTCATCCGCTCGCAGCCGATATTAACAATGGGAAATTTCCTTTTGGGATTATTTTGTGCGGAAGTGGAAATGGAGCTCAAATGACAGCAAACAAATACCCAAATGTGCGTGCAGCACTTTGTTGGAGTGTGGAGCAAGCCAAATTGAGCCGTCAGCACAACAATGCCAATATTATTTCTTTACCCGGAAGATTTGTTGATTTTGAGGAAGCATTTCAAATGGTTGAGGTGTTTCTGACAACAGAATTTGAAGGTGGGAGGCATCAAAAGAGGGTTGAAAAAATATCAGAAATTTTAAACAATGAGTAAAATGTCTGACAAAAAATCACGATTTTTAAAGCTGAGTGAGGAATTTGCTTTTAATAAAGAGCATCGTCACAGGCTTGCGCACAATCTTAAAAAATATGATGAAGCTCTGGCAATAGGCAAAGAGCGTTTAAACAATTTGGAACAACTCAGACAAATTGCTTATAACACTAAATATCATGTTTTAAGGCAATTAGATAAGTATTTAATTGAGTTTGAAACAAATTTCCAAAATAACGGCGGTAAAGTAATTTGGGCAAAAAGTGCGGATGATGCCATTAAAGAAATACTTCAATTATTAGAAAAAGAACAAGTTGAGAAGGTTGTCAAATCAAAGTCGATGACAACGGAAGAAATTCAACTGAATACGCATTTAGAAAAGAAGAATATACAGGTTTTTGAAACCGATTTGGGTGAATTCATTGTGCAAACAGCAAACGAAAAGCCGTATCATATTGTCACGCCTGCCATCCATAAATCAAAAGAAGATATTGCTGCATTATTTGCTGAGAAATTTGATTTTTATCCGGATGCAAGCCCACAAGAACTGACGGAATTTGCTCGTAAATATCTTCGTGATGCGTTTTTAACTGCCGGAGCAGCTATTACCGGGGCAAATTTCTTGATCTCCGATACCGGTTCAGTTGCAATTACAGAAAATGAAGGAAACGCCATTTTAAGCATGGCAAAGCCAAAACTTCATATTGTGGTGGCAGGTATTGAAAAAATACTTCCTTCCACTGAAGACCTGGATTTATTTTGGCCCTTATTGGCTACTTTCGGGACAGGTCAAACGCTTACGGCATATAATTCACTTATCTCGGGACCGGTGGCCAATGGTAGCGGACCAACACAAATGGTTGTGATTTTGTTGGATAACGGCAGAACCAATTTACTAGCTAAATCTCGTCAACGTATGTCGTTGGCTTGTATTGGTTGTGGTGCGTGCTCCAATGTGTGTCCGGTTTATAAAACCATTGGTGGACATGCGTACGATACAACTTATTCAGGTCCGATTGGAGCAGTTATCACTCCTCACTTAAAAGGATTAAAGGAATATCAACATCTGAGTTTTGCATCTACTTTGTGTGGTGCCTGTACCGAAGTTTGTCCGGTTCATATTCCAATTCACGAAATGCTCTTACTAAATAGAAATGAAGCTGTAAATAAGCATTTGATTCCGAAAAAAGAACGCTCCATTATCAAATATTCTACCAGAGTGTTAAAGAAACGGAGCCTGCTGGATATGGCGAGTGGAAAAACAAAAACCAAAGTATTGAAATATTTTATTTCGAAGCAATGGGGGAATCGTCGTGAAATGCCACAGCCGGCTAAAAAATCGTTTAGCCCACTTTGGAAGGAAAGTCAAAATAAAAGTTGATAACTTATTCTTTTACAGCAATTTAATCTAAAAAACAAGCCTTATAAAATGTCTTTGGGCTTATTATCGAAATTTTGATTTTCTTTTATAATACATATAAACATCTATATTTGTAGTATTAATCATACCTTAGGCTAATGAAATCTGTTCAGGTTCCGGTTTATCAGCCGGTAAATAAAATTCGAATTGTTACAGCTGCATCTTTGTTTGATGGACATGATGTGTCTATTAATATCATGCGGCGAATTATCCAAGCAAGTGGAGCTGAAGTAATTCATTTGGGGCATAATCGTTCGGTTCAAGAAATTGTACGTACTGCCATACAAGAAGATGTGCAAGCTATAGCGATTACTTCGTATCAAGGCGGACATATCGAGTTTTTTAAATATATGTACGATTTGCTTCAAGAATATGGAGCAGAGCACATAAAATTATTCGGCGGTGGGGGAGGAGTCATTCTTCCTGACGAAATTGAAGAGTTGCAAGCATATGGTATTTCCCGAATTTACAGTCCGGATGACGGGCGTTCGATGGGTTTGCAGGGAATGATAAATGAGTTGTTGGAAATTTGTGATTTTCCTACAGGAAAAGACTTTATTCCTCAGCTTGAAGAAATTAAAAAGAAAAATCATAAAGAAATAGCCCGTTTTATTTCTGCTGCGGAGAATTATCCCGATGAAGTAAGCAGTCTTATCGATGATTTGGCTGCTCAGCTTAGCAAAAAATCACCGGTTTTAGGTATTACTGGAACGGGCGGAGCAGGGAAATCAAGCCTTGTGGATGAAATTGTTCGACGTTATCTGCAAGATCAAAACGATAAAACCATTGGTATTATTTCGGTAGACCCTTCCAAGCGCAAAACTGGAGGTGCTTTACTTGGTGACAGAATACGCATGAATTCGGTGGACCATCCGAATGTATATATGCGTTCGTTAGCCACGCGACAGTCGAATTTGGCAATGTCGAAATATGTAAAAGATGCCGAAACCATTTTGCAAGTCGCCGGTTTTGATTTGATTATACTTGAAACTTCGGGAATTGGACAAAGCGATACCGAAATTGTAGACCATAGCGATGTGTCCTTATATGTAATGACACCCGAATATGGTGCGGCAACACAGCTTGAAAAGATTGATATGCTGGATTTTGCCAATGTAATAGCCCTTAATAAGTTTGATAAGCGCGGGGCGGCAGATGCCTTACGTGATGTGAAAAAGCAATTCCAACGAAATCACAAATTATTTGATCATCCTGTAGAAGAAATGCCGGTTTTTGGTACGATTGCTTCTCAATTTAATGATCCGGGCGTTAATGCACTATATATCAGCTTGTTGGATGCGGTAAACAAAGCAACGGGAGCGAATTTTGTCACCTCCATTACCAAGCCCGAAACCATGTCGGAAAAGATATTTATCATCCCTCCAAAACGGGTTCGATATTTAAGTGAAATAGCTGATACGGTACGCGATTACAATAAAAAAGCGTATGAACAAGCTGAAATAGCACATAACTTACAAGCTTTTGTAGAAACATCCTCAAAGCTGGATGAAGTGGACAGCAGTTCAAACAAGCTAAAGGAATTAATTGTCCATGAGCGTCAAAAACTGGATGTAGGCAGTTTGGATATAATTGAAAACTGGGAAACAAAAAAGAAACGTTATACCGATGCTGTTTATGAATTCAAGGTTCGGGATAAACTCATTCAAATTGAAACACATACAGAATCTTTATCTCGTCTTCAAATTCCAAAAGTATCTTTACCGGCTTTCAGATCTTGGGGTGAGATAGTACGTTGGTCCTTATTGGAAAATGTGCCGGGCGAATTTCCTTTTGCTGCCGGTGTTTTTCCTTTCAAGCGCGAACAAGAAGACCCCACACGTATGTTTGCCGGTGAGGGCGGACCCGAACGAACCAATCGGAGATTCCATTATGTATCCTTGGGACTACCTGCAAAACGTTTATCTACTGCATTTGATTCGGTGAGTCTTTATGGCGAAGACCCGGATCGACGTCCGGATATATACGGTAAAATTGGGAATGCAGGGGTTTCCATTGCTTGCTTGGATGATGCGAAAAAATTGTATTCGGGATTTAATCTTGCAAATCCAAAAACAAGTGTGAGCATGACGATTAACGGACCTGCTCCCGCAATGGTGGGATATTTTATGAATACCGCCATCGATCAGCAATGCGAGATATTTATCAAAGAAAATAATTTGGTAAACGAAACAAATGCCTTAATCGATGAATTATATCGTTTAAAAGGATTGCCACGTCCTGTGTATCAAGGAAAATTACCCGAAGGAAATGACGGCTTGGGGCTTTTGTTGCTTGGTGTTACAGGGGATATGGTATTACCCAAAGAAGTGTATGAACGTATAAAAGCCGACACACTAAGTAAAGTGAGGGGCACAGTACAAGCCGATATTTTAAAAGAAGATCAAGCCCAAAACACTTGTATTTTTTCAACCGATTTTTCACTCAAATTAATGGGTGATGTTCAAGAATATTTCATTGAAAATAATATTCAAAACTTTTATTCCGTCTCAATTTCGGGCTATCATATTGCCGAGGCAGGTGCAAATCCCATTAGTCAGCTGGCATTTACCTTGGCAAACGGCTTCACTTACGTGGAATATTATTTATCACGTGGTATGAAAATCGATGATTTTGCACCAAATCTTTCATTTTTCTTTTCCAACGGCATTGATCCCGAGTTTTCCGTAATTGGAAGGGTGGCACGTCTTATTTGGGCAAAAGCCATGAAGTATAGTTACGGAGCCAATGAACGCAGTCAAAAGCTGAAATATCATATTCAAACTTCGGGACGTTCATTGCATGCCCAAGAAATTGATTTTAACGATATACGCACTACTTTACAAGCTTTGTATGCGATTTATGATAATTGTAACTCATTGCATACCAATGCATATGACGAGGCTATTACCACTCCTACCGAAGAGAGCGTACGACGTGCAATGGCTATTCAAATGATTATTAACCATGAGTTGGGGCTGGCTAAAAATCAAAATCCATTACAAGGATCGTTTATCATTGAAGAATTAACCCAATTGGTAGAAGAAGCGGTCATGGCCGAGTTTGATCGTATTACGGAAAGGGGAGGGGTTTTGGGTGCCATGGAGACCATGTATCAGCGTAGTAAAATTCAAGAAGAATCATTGTATTACGAGTCGTTGAAACACAGTGGAAAACTTCCAATTATGGGAGTAAATACCTTTTTGTCAAGTGCCGGCTCGCCCACGATTATTCCGGGCGAAATAATTCGTGCTACGCAAGAAGAAAAAGAATATCAGATTACCATGCTCGAACGACTGCACAAAAGCTGGGAAAAAGAAAGCAAACTTGCTTTGGAGACTTTACGCCAACGTGCTTTAAATAATGAAAATGTATTTGATAGCCTGATGGAAGCAACAAAATATGCTTCATTAGGTCAAATTACACAAACTTTGTTTGAGGTTGGAGGTCAATACAGAAGAAATATGTAGCCTGCATAATTCAGAATTCATAAGCTTGTCAATCTAATTTGATTGTAAAACGGCAACCTATATCAGGGAATGACACGTTAGTTTGTCGAAGAGAGCAATGCGCTGTCCAAACACTTCCTTTTCACCTATTATTTCACATGCTTTGCCTTTATATTTCATTATTTCAGGTTTAAAAGGGTTTTGGCTATCTCATCTCGTAAATCCGACCTTACCTCCACATTGTCAGCAAATGTTTCCCATTGATTTATAGTATCATTAATCTCGTCAATAATAGCAGCGGCCTTTTTGCAGCGTATGGATTCTCCAATAACCAATAAATCAGCTTTTGTAATATTTTTTCTTTTACCATTGATACTTAGTGCATGCTGACTAACCCATTCACTGCCCGGGCGGTACGCGTGGCATAAGTCATATGCAGGAGCTAATTCCCAATTGCCACCTTGTTTCAATAAAAAGGAAAAGTTTTTTGTATGGTCATCACAATTGCGTGCAATGACATTAAAAACCATTCTTCTGAACATTTGTTCCGCATCGGCATAGGTTAATTTCAGTTCTCTCATGCATTGAAAAAGCTGTTCATAACTGAAGCTGTTTACAAGATTGTAATCAAAGTGTTTCAGCGCACAGAAGGTTTGAATATGATGCTTTTGTCCATCGGCTTCACGATCAAAGCGCTTGGTCATAAAATGTGCTCTACCGTTTTCTTCCAGCAAGCGTGATGTCATTATTTCAATTCCACAAGCTTTTGCCATATTATAGTACGCCATTTCTACTCTGCCATAGCCATGGCTGCTGCCAAGCTGTATATCACTCACTCCATCAAGCTTGATAAGCCAATGTTCAAAGCCTTTGGGTGCATTGGTTTGCCCGGATTTAACTTCACCGCTCTTTTCATTCCAAGCAATCACAGCTTTGGGACGAGCACCACCGGCTGATGTACCAATTTTTAAAATCTCCAAAACTGCTTGTTCTTCGTATTTATTTAGGTTTGTAGTGAATGCTTTACGTTGATTCAGCATTTTTTGTGCTGTTTCAATAAGGCTATCAATTTCTATTGAGAATATTTTCTTGTTCTCTTTGAAAATGGCGGGCTCAAATTCAAGTGCTCCCATACCGCGTGTTCCTATAAAACAAAGCATTTCAATCGGATTCATGCTGTCTTGTGGGCGTCCTTGCTGTGCCAGCCACATATTAATTAACTGATTTCCATATCTGTCGGGCAATGAATCTGCTAATAAGCCGGGTAAACCTTTAAAGGTATCGTATGATGAATAGCGGTCTTTTTTTAGTTCGGGAAAAGAAAATAAATTCCGATTGTCTGAAACCGGCATTTTTAGTGGGGCTAAATCCAGGTTTAACTGCTTGAACCTTGGATTATATTCAAAGCTTGCCACCCCTGTCGCATTATTCCAAGCTACGGCACCTACTAACTTACCCCATATTTTTACTTCTGCTACTTCCATGATTTACCAATCTATTTTCTTGTGTTCATCACTTTTTTTGGATATACCACTTGCACGTTGGCGTTTTTCTTTTTGTAATTTAGCTAATGCTAAGGGGCTAAATGTGTCCTGCAGTTCGAATGTTCTAAGTACTTGTAATTGATCCAGTACGCGCAATACTTGAATGAGTGTGGCAACCGTCACTGTTCCGCCTCTTTCCAGCAAGCTTAAGGTGGAGCGACTGATACCGGCAGATGTAGCCAATTCATCCTGCGTTTTATTTAGCTCCATACGCTGATGTCTAACAAAAGCACCAATGTATTCAGCGATTGCTTTATCGCTCATGGAAGCAAATTTTTTAAATGATTTATCAGTCATAATATCTGTTTTATTGACTTAATGAATGATTTATCATGCAAATATATACATTAATTTTAACTATATGACAAAAATAAGTTATACGCTTTAAATTTTTTAACGCCTGATATAATTTGTAACTATTTTAGTTATAAATCATTTTTTCAAAGGATGCAAGATGTATGTTTTGTTCGTGTAAATGATATAATTTGCATTAACCCACATCTTTTCAGAATAGAAAGTCTCTGTCGGGGCTTTGCCCTGCGACCCACTTCATTTTTTTGCCACATTGCAAAAAAAGGAAGCAAAAAAAGAATGTTGGAGCTTATAAGGCTCCTGCTACGCACCGCTTATGGGCTTAGTGCTTCATGCTCTTTTTTTATTCCGCTTCGCTCCATAAAAACGCAATTCCGCATTGCCCAAAGCTGTCGCTGGAATAAGCTCCTACGCCAATTAACAACTAAAGCAAGGATTATATATTTTGTATTGGCGACTGACATTCATTCCATTACAAACATACCGCAATAAATAATCGTTTTCCGGCATAAATAAAATCATGAAATACTTTCCCTCATATCCGGGCTGGGCGGGTAGGAGGCATGTTCCGATGGTGATCGGAAGGAGCAGCGCCAGCCTGAAAACACAAAAGTGCATGTAAATCTTGCAAGGCAGGCCGCCTGTAAAGGCGGTCTGTTTGAGCTTGTTAGGAGTAGGAAAAATGTTCTTTAAAGCAAATTCATCCCGCTTAATTTTATTAATTGGCAGAATAAATCTCTTAATAAGCGACGCAACCTTGCTAAGATTTATGCATTTTTTTTGATTGTGCGGAGCCTCCATTCATTCATGCTTGATTTTTCCGTCCTTTTTATCAAGAAAAAGGACGAAAGAGACGTTTGTTTTGCGCGTGAAATTGTCGTAGGGAGGTTGTTTTGTCCCTACGGGACAAGTTATAGATCTAGAGCAACAGTTTTTACAAACATTTTGTCCCTACGGTACAGCGTTTGTACCTGATGCTTAGTTAATTAAGCTTAGGCAAACTAAAAACACTTCAAAATAGCACCGCCTCGAAAGCTTTCGAGGGTTCCAATATTTGATCGGAAGGGGGACTGCGCTTGCCCAAAAACAAAAAAATCCAGCGACATTATATCTCCGGATTTTTTGTGAGGTCTCGAGCGGATTCGAACCGCTGTACACGGTTTTGCAGACCGCTGCCTAGCCACTCGGCCACGAGACCAATTAAAATGGTCTTTTGGGACGGCAAAGATAAGATGTTTTCGTTAATACAACAAATTGCTTTTTTCTATTAATTTTTGCAAACAATCGGGGCAAAGACAATGTTTTGAATCAAATTCCGGCTTATTTAAAACTTCTTTTGGAATTTTTACTGTATTGCACCAGCATGATTCAGAATTACTGCAATGAAACAAGCTGCCGCATTGTGGGCATTTTGAGTTTTGTGTATCGTCTTTCTTTTGTGGCATTAACTTTCGAGTGTCAAGCTTACAAAATCCATTTTCCCGCCAAGCGGTGGATTCATTTTACGAATTTTCACCCGTGCATGTTGTACGCTGGAAAATTGATGATGTACCGCATTTAATATACGTCTTCCCACATGTTCCAACAGCTTGGAAGCTATTTCCATTTCAGCTTTTACGCATTGATAAACAGCCAGATAGTTTACCGTATCTTCTAAATTGTCACTTTGCTCGGCATTTTGTGTATCTACATCTAAAAATAAATCCACGACAAACCAAGTGCCTATAAGCTGTTCTTCAACAAAACAACCGTGATAAGCAAAAAACTCCATTCCTTCGATAGAAATTACTGACATAAGGCTAAACTTAGATTTGTTTTTGAATTATTTCTGTTCCTTTTCGTATTCTTTCAAGGGTATTTTCTTTCCCTATCAACGCCATGATATCTCCCAAATGCGGTCCCTTAGAAGTGCCAACTAAAAGCAGGCGTAGTGCATTCATAATGGCACCCATGCCGTATTGATTGCTTTCAATCCAAGATTTAATGGTGGCATCAATTTGTTCTGTTTCAAACAGATCGATTGATTCAATTTGTTGTGCGAGATTCAGCATTTGTTCTGCCGTATTTGCTTTCCAGCGTTTTTTTATGACTTGTTCGTCATACTCTTCGGGTGCATTAAAGAAAAAGAAGGCTTCATCCCATAATTGGGCTACAAACTGCACACGTTCCTTTAACAGCCCGACTACTTTTATGATATAATCCGATTCGGCAGTAATATTTTTTTCTTTTAAAAGGATTGCAAAATCATCGGCAACTTCTTCATCCGATTTTTGAATAAGGTATTTATGATTGAACCATTTTGTTTTTTCGGGATCGAATTTTGAACCTGATTTACCTACTCTTTCGAGTGTAAATGCGTTAATTAATTCATCCATGCTAAACAGTTCTTGTTCGGTACCCGGATTCCAGCCCAAAAGAGCTAACATATTGATAAAAGCTTCCGGAAAATAGCCTGATTCTTTATAACCCGAAGATTTTTCTCCTGAAACAGGATCAATCCACTGGAGTGGAAATACCGGAAATCCGAGTCGGTCACCATCTCTTTTACTCAGCTTGCCATTGCCATCGGGCTTTAGCAATAAAGGCAGGTGGGCGAACTGTGGTTGTTCCCATTCAAAAGCCTGATAAAGAAGCACATGCAATGGTAAGGAAGGCAGCCATTCTTCACCCCGAATGACATGGGTTATTTCCATCAGATGGTCATCTACAATATTCGCCAAATGGTAAGTGGGCATTCCGTCTGATTTAAAGAGAACTTTATCATCAAGGGTTTCACTTTTCACTTGTACACTACCACGGATGAGGTCTTCCATGACGATGGTAGTATCTTCGGGAATCAGAAAACGAACCACATAAGGTTCTCCGTCTTCTATCAGCTTTTGGGTTTCTTCAGCCGATAAATTAAGGCTGTTGCGAAGCTGCTTTCGTGTTTGTGAATTGTAAATAAATGGTGTTTTCCGTGATTCCCCTTCTTTACGCAGCTGATCGAGCTCCTCAGGGCTGTCAAAGGCGTAATAGGCATGTCCGGATTCAATCAGCTTGTCGCTATATTGTTTATAAAGTGCTTTTCTTTCGCTTTGACGATAAGGGGCATAAGGACCTCCTTTTTTAGGGCTTTCGTCAAATTGGATGCCACACCATTCAAAAGAATCGGTAATATATTTTTCAGCTCCTTCCACAAAACGTGTTTGGTCGGTATCTTCAATACGCAAAATCATAGTACCGCCATGTTTGCGAGCAAAAAGATAATTATACAAAGCTGTACGTACCCCACCTATATGCAAGGCACCGGTAGGACTGGGAGCAAAACGAACGCGAATATTTTTATTCATATATTAATTAATAAAGTAAGGCACAAAGATAGAAAATAGAACAGAATGATGTCTTATTTCTGTTTCTTCACATCTTTGTGCCCTTGTAAAATGGGATACAAATTGATGAAATTGTTACCAACCCAATATCCAGGCGAAAATTAGTGGTGCAACAATAGTAGCATCCGATTCCACGATGAATTTTGGTGTATTAATATCTAATTTTCCCCAAGTGATTTTTTCATTGGGTACGGCACCTGAATAGGAGCCATAGCTTGTGGTAGAATCTGAAATCTGACAAAAATATGACCAAAATGGTACATCGGTCCATTCCAAATCTTGGTACATCATGGGGACAACGCAAATTGGGAAGTCACCCGAAATACCACCACCAATTTGGAAGAATCCTACCCCTTTTCCTCCGGAATTATTTCGGTACCAATCGGTTAAAAACATCATATATTCAATTCCACTTTTAACGGTAGATGGTTTTAATTCACCTTTGATGCAATATGAAGTAAAGATGTTTCCCATGGTGGAATCTTCCCAGCCGGGCACTACAATTGGAATATTCTTTTGTGCTGCAGCCAGCATCCATGAATTTTTCGGATCAATTTCATAATATTGTTCCAATACTCCCGAAAGCAGCATTTTGTACATATACTCATGAGGGAAATAACGTTCGCCTTTTGCTTCGGCATCTTTCCAAATTTCGTGAATATGTTTTTGCAATTTTCGAAACGCTTCCTCTTCGGGTATACATGTATCGGTTACTCTATTATAATGATTTTCAAGAAGTTCCCATTCATCCTGTGGGCTTAAATCACGGTAGTTTGGTATACGTTTGTAATGCGTATGAGCAACAAGATTCATCAAGTCTTCTTCCAGATTGGCACCAGTACAAGAAATAATCTGTACTTTATCCTGCCGTATCATTTCGGCAAGTGAAATACCCAACTCAGCCGTACTCATTGCTCCGGCAAGGGTAATCATCATTTTACCGCCTTCATTCATATGTGCTTCATAGGCTTTCGCAGCATCCATAAGGCTGGCAGCATTAAAATGACGGTAATGATGTTCAATAAATTGTGAAACGGGTCCTCTTTTGTTCATAATGCTATAATTTAAAATTATTTATAACGATGAATTTCAATAAAATACATTAATAATATTATTCTAACGGAAATATTTTATTAAGCTGCAAATAGTGTAATATTGTTTCAATATTTTTTGAAGAATCTTCAGGATGAAGCGCTAAATCCGGTTTTTGCGGTATTTCATACACGATATCGATGCCGGGTAAAAACTTCAATTCACCATTTTCGGCTCGCTCGTATAAATCGGGTTTATTATTTCGGCAATACGCCAAATCGGCATTCATATATACCAGGTGGAATCGGTCTGGACCAATTAACTGGCTGATTTGTTGGCGTATATGTTCTTTTTCAGTAATAAATGAACAGATTGCGATCAATCCTTGATCATTAAGGATGCGGCACACATGTGCTACTCGGCGTACTTGTTCGGCTCTTCCTGCCGGTGTAAAGTCAAGTTCTTTTGAAAGGCCGGAGCGTATGGTACTTCCATCAAGCATAACGACTGTTGCGCCTCGGTCAAACAGTGCTTTTTCGAGGGTGTATGCCAATACATTTTTTCCGCTTCCATGTAGTCCGGTAATCCAAATGGTGGTACCTTTTTGGTTATATCGTGCTTTAATGGCTTCAGATTTGATTAAACTTTTACCATGTTTTATCATTGCCATTTGTTCCGGATCAATGATACGCGAATGCAGGTCGTCGGTATTTAGCTTGTCGATAATCATTCCAACTGCACAAGTATTATGTGTGATCGGGTCGATTAAAATAAAAGATCCGGTATTTCGGTTTCGATGGTAGGGATCGAAAAAGAGCGCTTTATTGGTAGTAAACACCACACGTGCTATCTCATTGAGTGATAGCGTATCACATTTACTTTGCTCCAAGGTATTCACATCTACGCGATAGCGAATTTCATCCAAACGTGCCCTGGTTGAATTGGTGCTGTGTTTGATATAAAATTGCGCATAGGGATCCATGGGATTTTCGTCCATCCATACCAACATAGCCTCAAATTGTCGTTCTACACGTGGAATATTATGCGGATGCACAATCAGGTCGCCACGAGAAATATCTATTTCATCAGCTAATGTAATAGTTACTGACTGTGGGGGGAAAGCATAATCTGTATCGCCTTCTGAGCCGATGATACGTGTTATCTTAGTTGTTTTGCGTGATGGCAAAACCATGATTTCTTCACCTTTTTTTACTATTCCGGAACTTATTTTACCGGAAAAGCCTCTAAAATGTATATCGGGTCTTAATACATGCTGAACAGGGAAGCGAAAGTCTTCAAAATTTCTATCTGAGCTGATATGTACCGATTCCAAGAAATTTAACAGGCTTTTGCCTTTGTACCAGCCCATATTGGCGGAGTTTTCAACTACATTATCGCCTTTAAGGGCAGAAAGCGGGATAAAATAAATATCCGGTATGTTGAGGCGGGTTACAAACTGTTTATAATTGGCACATATGGTATTAAAAACTTCTTCGTTATAATCTACCAAGTCCATTTTATTTACTGCTAAGACCACATGTTTTATGCCCAGCAAGGACACCAAAAAAGTGTGGCGTTTGGTTTGTTTTATCACGCCTTTACGTGCATCGATAAGGATGATTGCCAGGTTTGCCGTACTTGCTCCTGTAACCATATTTCGGGTATACTGCTCGTGTCCGGGCGTATCGGCAATAATAAATTTTCGTTTGCTTGTAGAGAAGTAGCGGTATGCCACATCGATGGTAATACCTTGTTCGCGTTCGGCTTGCAGCCCGTCTAACAGCAGGGCATAATCTGTTTCGGAGCCGGCATGTCCGATGCGCTTGCTGTCGCTTTCAAGGGCTGAAAGCTGGTCTTCATAAATCTTTTTTGAATCGAAGAGCAGTTTGCCGATTAAGGTACTTTTGCCGTCATCTACAGAGCCTGCGGTTAAAAAGCGCAACAGGTCTTTCTGTTGATCCTGATCAAGAAACTGTTGAATATCTAGGGGAGAACTCATAGTCATTAATTATCAAAAATACCCTTCTCTTTTTTTCTGTTCCATACTGCCTACCTGATCGAAGTCGATAACGCGCGTAGTTCGTTCACTTTTGGTTACGGTCATCATTTCTTCAACGATTTTTTCGATGGTATCTGCTTCTGATTCAATGGCTCCCGTAAGCGGATAGCATCCAAGTGTACGGAATCTAACCATACGCATTTCAGCTTTTTGAGCCAATTCGGCGGGCATTCGTTCGTCATCAACAAGGATAAGATTGCCATCCATATCCACTACCGGTCTTTCTTTTGCATAATAAAGTGGTACAATTGGAATTTTTTCCAGCCGTATATATTGCCAAATATCCAATTCAGTCCAGTTACTTAGCGGAAAAACACGGATTGATTCGCCTTTATGAACCTTTGTGTTGTAAATATCCCATAATTCGGGTCGTTGATTTTTCGGGTCCCACTGATGAAAGCGATCTCTAAAGCTGAAAATACGTTCTTTTGCACGGCTTTTTTCTTCATCGCGTCGAGCGCCTCCAAAAGCAGCATCAAAACGATGTTTATCCAAGGCTTGCAATAAAGCTTGTGTTTTCATGATGTCTGTATGTACTTTGCTTCCGTGGCTGAATGGACCCACACCCGATTCGTGACCTTCACGATTGTATTCCACAATTAAATCCCAATTGTTTTGCACCGCATAATGATCGCGAAACTCCACCATTTCACGAAACTTCCATTTGCTGTCAATATGCATTAAGGGAAAAGGTACTTTGCCCGGATAAAATGCTTTTTCGGCAAGACGTACCATGACGGATGAGTCTTTGCCAATGGAATAAAGCATTACCGGTTTTTCAAATGAAGCTGCAACTTCACGGATAATGTGGATGGCTTCTGCTTCAAGTTCGCGAAGATTGTTTAATGTAAGCTTCTGCATTTGTTTCGAATAATTCTTCTAATTCTATGCAAAATAAGCGAAAATTAAGGGATTAATGCGCAAAAATCACTTAGTAAAGCAGTTTTGAGATATAGTTTTCAGCTGTTAGTCGCGCTGTAACGGCTAAGAATGCAGGTGTTCGCAAATTTGCTTGGTTATAAACCACATCATGCTTTTGATTTTCGATTTGTAGCAAACGACCACCCGATGCTTGAACGATTGCATGCCCTGCAGCAATATCCCATTCATTAATCGGACTAAAACGAGGATATAAATCGGCTGTTCCTTCCGCAATCATACAAAGCT
Source organism: uncultured Lentimicrobiaceae bacterium (assembly GCA_964592175.1). GTDB lineage: Bacteria > Bacteroidota > Bacteroidia > Bacteroidales > F082 > JALNZU01. The sequence continues at coordinate 1,758 of CAZQBU010000005.1, read as the reverse complement.
TTAATGAACTCCCTTTTTCGAGTTTTTGCACTTGAGGCAGTTTTTTCTGAAGTGTTTCAATATAATTTGCAGTGATTGCATCCAAATAGGAGCGGCTGATTGTTACAATGATGTCCGTATCATTTCTGCTAAGTGGGAGTGGAGTGGCATTGCTAAGGATTGATTCAATATCAATATGTTTATCAAGTAAATCGGCTGCATTTTTTACTTTGAATGCAGTGCTTGTATCATTAAAATATAAAATATTCAAAACGGGTGCATAAATAAATCCGATAAGCGGGACTCCTTGGCGAATTAGTGCAATATTCACGGTAAATTCGTCATTGCGTTTTACAAATTCTCTGGTTCCGTCCAAAGGGTCTACAAGCCAAAAATATTCCCATTGCTTACGCTCGTGATAAGCCGTTTTTGGGCTTTCTTCGCTGATAATGGGCAGTCCGGTGGTTTTCAACGCATCTATAATGATCTTATTTGCCAACATATCCGCTTGTGTTACCGGGCTTTTATCCGACTTTGTTTCAATTTCAAAATTGGTGGAATAAACGTTTAAAATTGCATTTCCTGCTTCAATGCAAGTGCGGTATAAAAGCGGAATGAAAGATAGCACATCCATAAATTGCGATTTATTTAATCTCTAACTGTTTTTCGTAAAGATTTGGTTTTATTTCCACGAAGCCGATTTTACGTAAGTATGCCGCATGATTTCTAGAATTGGTTTCTGTTCGTAATGCATTGATATTATTTGCTTTAAAGAAGCCGTATAATGCTTTAATTACAAATTTTCCGTTTTTAAAATCCCTGTATTGAGGTGTTACATAATCAAATACAATATCGAAATGATTGTCTTGTATGATGCCGCTAAAAATCCCTGCTATTTCCACATTTCGCAAAACGAGAAAATGGAAACCATCTTGTCGTAAATTGAAATCGAAATTTGGAAAAAAATGCGTTATATCTTTTTTATGAAAGTCAACAAATCGTTTTACGTACGGGTTATCGGCTTTTATTACAAGTAATTCGTAGCGATCTTTTTTCCAATAAAATTGGATGAGATAATACAAATCGACTAATACGATAAAGCCATTCATTATCCCCACCGGTAATGCCCCGATAATGAAGCCATAGACTGAAAATATGGCAGCACCAACAAGGTTTGTCACCCTAAATTTTAGGATGGAGCTGAATGCCATTGAAATAGCAATAATTAAGGATGCCAAATAGCCAATCCATTCCATTAAACTGATATCCTGCAGAAACTCCATTTAAACTATTTTTTTGCAAACATAAAGAATCAGATGTAATAGTTAGTTGAAAGCTTTGCTTAACCTGCTTAATTCATGAATTTAATTTTGAGGAATTTTCAGGCGTGAGCTGTGAAGCTGTAGTAAACTACTGCGAACAGCTCATAACGTAAAAATTGCCAAAATTAAATCAAAATTCATTTTATGAATAAACACTTAATAAAATAACTAGTAAAATCTCCTAAAGCAATGATCTGGAGCTTATTACGATTAAATTAGCTTGACAAGCTTATGAATTGGTGAATTATGCAGGTTAAGTCAATGATAGATATTGATTTGTACTATAAAGAATACAGTTCATAAGCTATTAAAGTTATTAAAAACAGCAAAATTAAATGTGAAATCATAATTTATAATAATTCTAAACAATATATAGTATATTGATTATCAATATATAACAACATATTAAGAGCTATTCAAATATTTTCTTATTATTTTTATCTTGTATTTTAATAGA